>NZ_CP018171.1:1572500-2194500 GCF_001889605.1 Aquibium oceanicum
CCGTGAAGATGCGGGGTTCCTGCGGTTAGACGGAAAGACCCCGTGCACCTTTACTATAGCTTTACACTGGCATTCGTCTTCGCATGTGTAGGATAGGTGGTAGACTTTGAAGCGCGGGCGCCAGCCTGCGTGGAGTCACCCTTGAAATACCACCCTTGTGGATATGGATGTCTAACCGCGGCCGTCATCCGGGTCCGGGACAGTGTATGGTGGGTAGTTTGACTGGGGCGGTCGCCTCCTAAAGAGTAACGGAGGCGCGCGATGGTGGGCTCAGACCGGTCGGAAATCGGTCGTCGAGTGCAATGGCATAAGCCTGCCTGACTGCGAGACAGACAAGTCGAGCAGAGACGAAAGTCGGTCATAGTGATCCGGTGGTCCCGCGTGGAAGGGCCATCGCTCAACGGATAAAAGGTACGCCGGGGATAACAGGCTGATGACCCCCAAGAGTCCATATCGACGGGGTTGTTTGGCACCTCGATGTCGACTCATCGCATCCTGGGGCTGGAGCAGGTCCCAAGGGTATGGCTGTTCGCCATTTAAAGCGGTACGTGAGTTGGGTTCAGAACGTCGTGAGACAGTTCGGTCCCTATCTGCCGTGGGTGTAGGAATATTGAGAGGATCTGTCCCTAGTACGAGAGGACCGGGATGGACGTATCTCTGGTGGACCTGTTGTGGCGCCAGCCGCATAGCAGGGTAGCTATATACGGAACGGATAACCGCTGAAGGCATCTAAGCGGGAAACCGGCCTCAAAACGAGTATTCCCTATCAGAGCCGTGGAAGACCACCACGTCGATAGGCCGGGTGTGGAAGCGCAGCAATGTGTGAAGCTTACCGGTACTAATAGCTCGATCGGCTTGATCATTCTCATTACTTGTGCCCATCGCCGAAGGCGATGGTCGGTTTGTCCTCACGGATGAGCGCGGCTTCGCCGCCATCCTCCGGACGGGGCGGCGCATCGGCGCCGACGGCCAGTCGGCCTTGCGGGCTTCGCCCGGAAGGCCAGGGCTGCGCAAACCAGGCGGAAAAGACGAGGAACACGGACAAAGCGGCCGGGGCAGGGGCATTCCCTACTCCCCATTCGCTACTCCCTGCTCCCTCACCCCAGCTTCTCGAAAACTTTAGTGTGCGCTTTGTCGACCTGGTGGTCATGGCGGGGCGGCTGCACCCGTTCCCATTCCGAACACGGCCGTGAAACGCCCCAGCGCTGATGGTACTTCGTCTCAAGACGCGGGAGAGTAGGTCGCTGCCAGGTCTACAAATCGCACACCAAAAGCTTCTCACTTCACGATCACGCCGCACAAGCGGCCAAAAAGGCCGCCGCAAGCGGCCTTTCGTCATTCGCAAGACAGCCGATACCCGGCGATCGCAACCACGCGAACGCCACCCGCCCCGGACGCCGCCCCTCGAAGGAACGCACCGGCGCAGGCACCAGAAAAAGTCCGGGCTGTCCCCGGCCGGCAAAACGCCGATATCCTTGACGCGGGGTGGAGCAGCCCGGTAGCTCGTCAGGCTCATAACCTGAAGGTCGTAGGTTCAAATCCTACCCCCGCAACCAAATCAACGCCGCCAATCAAACAAGATTGGCGGCGTTTCGATTCAAAGGGTGGCGGGGCCGAGGCGTGGACACGGCGGGGCAACGGGCAAAGTGGCGGTTGGGGACGACGTCGCTGAGCCGCCGGGCCCAAGGGCATACACTCAGTCAGCTGTCACTTACCGAATCTTTATGGCGATCAGTCGTACCTCGTAAGCGACTTCGGACGCCGGCCGACTCTCGAATCATATTCTGATCCCTTCCCGCGCAATATGTTTTTGGTCGTACAAATGGATGGGCGAGTTTCATCTTGATGCCCGCGCAAGCGGCATGCCTGCTCCACTTTTGGCGAAACATAACCCGCGTAGCCACGAATGCAGCATCATTCACCCGGTTGACTCCGCCCCGGGCTTCGCCTTTACTTCTCTGGTCCAACAAATAGAGATTTCGGCAGGGTCCGTGGGCGTGGCGAGAGCATGAGCGGGAAGGCGGGCGAGGTCGCGGAGGGCGGATCGGCGGTGGATGCCGTGGTGCGCGAGATCCGCAGGTTCATCGCCGAGTCCGGGCTCACCGTGGGCGACAATCTTCCGACCGAGCGCGAGCTCTGTATCCGCTACAGCGCGAGCCGCAACACCGTGCGCGAGGCGATGCGTATCCTGAAGGCTTATGGAATGGTCGACGTTCGCCCGAAGGTCGGCGCGACCATCACCGACAACCGCATGGCGCGGGCCTTCGAGCTTTTGTCCTTCAACACCATGGAAGTATCGCGCAAGACCTTCTCCGACGTGCAGGGGTTCCGCGACCTTTTGGAGGTCGGCTCGGCCGATCAGCTGCTGGAGCGCGTCGCCCACCGCGATATCGAGGAGCTCTATGCCATCAACGGTAGGCTCGCGGACATCCACGATCTGCAGCAGGCCTCCGAGGTGGACTTTTCCTTCCACGTGCGCCTGATCGCGATCCTCGACAACGCGGCCATGCTCGACGTCTACAACGTGATGAAGCCGGTGATCATGCGCATCATGCAGAAGGGCAAGACGCGGCGCACCTTCATGACCGAGACATATTCCGAGCATCAGGGGGTGATCGATGCGCTCGCGGCGAAGGATCGTCTCTCGTTCCAGTACAGGCTGCGCAGCCACCTGATGACCGGCTTCAGGAACTTCAGCGAGGAGATGGCGGGAGCGGCCTGAAGCCGTGGTGGAGGAAACGCGCCCGCGAGGGCGCAGGGGCAGGTGCGCCGGCCCCGCGGAAAGGTCCGCGAACGGTGCCGCCAAGGGAGGAAGTGAAAAATGAAAGCATTGTTGAGTTCAGCCGCCGCGGTCGTCGTCCTGGCGCTCGGCACCCAGTTCGCGCTGGCCGGTCCGCAGATGGTGTCCGGTCCAGGTGTCGAACCGGAATGTTTCGCGCCGTGGTCTGCCGACACCAAGTTCATGCAGTGGGAAGCAAAGCCCGGCCCGTACCGCATCGCGGTGGTCAACGGGTTCGTCGGCAACACCTGGCGAATCCAGATGATCAAGACGGCGAAGGCCTACGCCGAGGACCCGGCCGTCAAGGACAAGATCGAGGAATTCAAGGTCGTGTCGACCGGCACCGACGCGCCGGCCCAGCTCGGCGCCATCGAGGACTTCATCAACCAAGGCTATGACGCCATCGTCACCATCGCCGTCGCACCCGACGGCTTCGACCGGGTGATCCGCCTGGCCGACAAGAACGACGTGGTCATTGTGCCGTTCGACAACGTCCTCGACACGGACAAGGTGATGCAGGTCAACGAGGACCAGCTCGAGATGGGCCGCAAATGGGGCCAGTTCGCCGTCGACGAGCTCAAGGCCAAGGGCATCACGTCGGGCAAGATCCTCGAGGTGCGCGGCCTGCCAGGCAACTCGGTCGACCGTGACCGCTCCGTCGGCATCCACGAGGTGTTCGACGCCAATGGCGGCCCCTGGGACATCGTCACGGTCGTCGGCAACTGGGACGACGGCACCACCCAGAAGGTCGTGGCCGACGCGATCTCGGTGCATGGCGAGTTCGCGGCCGTGGTGGGGCAGGGCGGCTCCAACGGCGTCGTCCAGGCGCTCATGGACGCCAAGCATCCCTGGGTCCCGATCGCCGGCGAATCCGAGAACGGCTTCCGCAAGGCCATCGCCATGCACTCCGACGAGGGCCTGAAGGGCATCTCGATCGGCCAGTCGCCGGGTCTCGTCGCGATCGCCATGAAGGCCGCCATCTCCGCGCTCGAGGGCAATGTCATGCCGCAGCTGATCTCGGTTCCGCTGCCGGTCGCCACCTACAAGGACCTGAAAGACGGCGAGAACTTCTGGTCCGACCTTCCAGACAACTTCTTCACCGTGAATGAATTCCCGCCCTGCGGCGTGAACATCTCCGGTCCGGCCATCATGGCCAAGGACGAGAGCGACGTGAAGTAGCGTCGGTCCTTTCATCGGCCCCGGGGGATCGCCTCCGGGGCCAGCCTTTCGCGTCGCCATTTTCCCAGAATTCTATACCCTGTCGCCGACGGGAGGAGATCCGTTGACCGAACCGATCGTCGAGTATCGCGGAATCTCGAAGTATTTCGCCGGCATCCGCGCTCTCGAGAACGTCGACTTCGCGTGCCGGCCGGGCACGATCCACGCGATCCTGGGCGAGAACGGCGCGGGAAAATCGACCCTGATCAAGATCATGTCCGGCGTGCTCGCGCCCGACGCCGGCGATATGCTGCTCGAAGGCCGGCCGGTCTCCTTCACGTCCCCTGACGAGGCCACCCGTAGCGGCATCGTGTGCATGTTCCAGGAACTGTCGCTGGTGCCGGACCTGACGGTCGCCGACAACATCTGCATTTCCGATCCGCCGCGCCGCTTCGGGCTGATCGACCGTCGCGCTCAGGTGCGCCGGGCGGAAGAACTCCTGGCGCGCGTGCGCTGCGAGGACGTCGACCCCCGCGCACTCGTCCGCGAACTCTCTTTGTCGCGCCGCCAGATGGTGGAGATCGCCAAGGCGCTCGGGCGCGATCCGAAGGTGCTGATCCTCGACGAGGCGACCTCGGCGCTGACCTCGCGCGACGTCCAGACTGTCTACGATCTTCTCGCCGACCTCAAGCAGCGCGGCGTGGCGAGCCTCTTCATCTCGCACCGCATGCACGAGGTCGAGGCGCTCTGCGACACGCTGTCGGTGTTCCGCAACGGCCAGCACATCGAGACCTTCGCCAAGGGCGCCCATTCCGACGCCGAGATCGTGCGGCTGATGATCGGCCGCGACGTCGAGGCGCAGTTTCCGCCCAAACCCGCGCCGAAGGCGGCCGACCCGATCCTGACGGTGAAGGACCTGCGCTGGGAGAACCGCCTCAACGGCGTCGAAATCTCCATCGGGCGCGGCGAGATCGTCGGGCTCGGCGGGCTGGACGGCCAGGGCCAGAAGGAACTGCTCTTGGCGCTGTTCGGGGTGTTGCGCGGCGTGTCAGGCTCAGTCGAGATTGCGGGCAAGCGGGGCATTCCCGGTTCGCCGGACGCGGCCAGCAGCGGCGCCACGCGCATCGCGCTGGTGCCCGAGGATCGCAAGACCGAAGGGCTGATGCTCGGCATGCCGATCGCCGACAACCTGCTCGCCGCCTCCTTCGGCCGCGTCTCGCGCGGCCCGTTCATCGATCCGTCCAGAGCAGCGACGGCGGTGCGAGACGGGTTGGCGAAGCTGCAGGTCAAGATCGGCGCGCCGACGGACGCGGTCATGACGCTGTCGGGCGGCAACCAGCAGAAGGTCGTCATCGCCAAGTGGCTGATGATCGACCCCGACATCGTGCTCCTCAACGATCCCACCCGCGGCATCGACGTCGGCACCAAGCAGGAGATCTACCGGCTGATGCGGTCGCTGGCCGACGAGGGCAAGGCGATCCTGTTCTATTCGTCCGACTATGCCGAGCTGATCGGCTGCTCGGACCGCGTCTACGTTCTCTATGACGGCCGCGTGGTCAGCGAGCTCGAAGGCGACGCCATCACCGAGGAGGGCATCGTCGCCGCCTCCCTCAACCTCGACGTCGAGGCAGCATGACGTCCGTCCCCGTCGTGCGCTGGCTGCGGCAGAACCGGGGTTTCGCCGGCGCGCTCTTCCTGCTCGCGGCGATCTACCTTGTCTACAACATCATGCATCCGCGCGGCTTCTCCTCCGCGGTCTTCGTGCAGAACTCGAACGAGGCGGTGGCGCTGGCCTTCGTCGCCATGGCGCAGACTGTGCCGGTGCTGCTCGGCGGCCTCGATCTCTCCGTCGGCGCGGTGATGACGCTGACGAGTTGCATCGCGTCTGAACTGGTCAGCGGATCGCCGGGACAGATCCTGCTCGGCATGGTGCTAACGCTTCTCTCCGGCACGGCGTTCGGCCTGATGAACGGCCTGATCGTCGTCTACGGGCGCATCCAGCCGATCATCGCGACGCTCGCCACCGGCGCCATCGCCATCGGACTGGCGTTATGGGTCCGTCCCAAGCCGGGCGGCGACGTCGATGGCGATCTGAACTGGGCTCTGACCAACACGGTGTGGGACTTCGCCGACACCTACGGCTTCGACACGAATTCGCCCTGGCTCGCGCCTTTCGCCGACCTGCCGGTGCCGATCCTGATCCTGCTCGGCGTTGCGATCCTGGTCTGGGTGCCGTTTCGCCGCTCCGTCACTGGCCGCACGGTCTATGCCGTCGGGTCCGCGGAAGGGGCGGCCTACATGTCGGGCCTGCCCATCGCGCGCGCCAAGATCGCAGCCTTCACACTGGGCGGGTTCTTCGCCGCCTGCGGTGGGCTCTATCTCGCCATCCAGACCTCGTCGGGCAATGCCGACGTGCAGCAGGCCGGCGCCTATACGCTGAACTCCATCGCGGCCGTCGTGCTCGGCGGCACCTCGCTGCTCGGCGGCGCGGGCGGCGCCATCGGCAGCCTGGTCGGGGCGCTCATCCTTCGGGTCATCTCGTTCTATTTCCGCATCCTGTCTATCGATCCGCTGCTCCAGCCGTTGATCGAGGGACTGGTCCTGCTCGTCGCCGTGTCGTTCGGGGCCATCCGCACGCTCAGGGTGCGCAACAAGCTCGATCTCTTCCGCTGAGGTATCGCCATGTTCGCCAGGCTCTCACCCGAAGACAGACCGATCGCCATCGCGGCGCTGTTTATCGTCGCGATCCTGCTCGCCGGCACGGCCTATACGGTGTCCACCAGCGGCACCGTCCCGCTGCTGTCGCCGGGCTATCTCCTGCAGCAACTGCAGACCGGCGCCTTTCTCGGCATCTGCGCGGCGGGCATGATGATGGTCATCCTGCTCGGCCACATCGACCTGTCGATCCCCTGGACGCTCGCCGCGGCCGGCATGACCGCCACCGCGATCGGCGGCGACCTCGCTTTGCCGACGGCGCTCGCGGTGGGGCTGGCGGTCGGGCTGGTCAACGGCTTCGGCGTCGCCTACCTGCGCATTCCGTCCATGATCTTCACGCTCGGCGTCGACACCGTGCTGCGCGGGCTGATGGTGGCGCAGACCGGCGGTTTCGCCCCGCAGGACCGCGCCACGCCGCTGATGCTCTTCCTGGCCAAGGACAGGATCCTCGGCATCCCGGTCGCGATCTTCGTCTGGGCGGCGGTTTCGGTGGCCATCTCGGTCATCCTCACCCGCACCGCCTTCGGACGCTCGATCTATGCGACGGGATCGCGCGAGGCGGCGGCCTATCTCTCCGGCATCCGGACCCGGCGCGTCATCATCGGCGCCTTCGTCACGTCCAGCCTTTGCGCGGCACTCGCCGGTTTCCTGCTCACGGGCTATTCGGCCAAGGCGTATCAGGGCATGGGCAATGCCTTCCTGCTGCCGGCGATCGCGGCGGTGGTGCTCGGCGGTACGCACATCCTGGGCGGGCGCGGGCGCTATGCCGGCACGCTGGTCGGCGTCATCCTGATCGTGCTCCTGAACTCAGTGCTCTCGATCATGCAGATGCCGGAGGCCGGGCGGCAGATCATCTACGGCGCGGTAATCATCGGCATGCTGCTCGTCTACGGCCGCAACACCCGCGTCACGTCCTGAGGGAGCAAGCACCCGTGCCCGCGCATCACTACGACATCCGCGACGAGCGTTTCGCCCGCATGATCCACGTGAACGCCGCGCCTGAGATCCTCTGGTCCGGCGGGCGGTGGACGGAGGGGCCGGTCTACTTTCCCGCCGGCCGCTACCTAATCTGGTCCGACATTCCCAACGACCGGATCATGCGCTGGGACGAGATGAACGGCGCGGTGGCTACCTTCGAGCAGCCCTGCCGCAACCAGAACGGCCACACGCTCGACCGCCAGGGCCGGCTGATCGCCTGCGAGCACCGCGGGCGCTGCGTCAGTCGCTATGAGTTCGACGGGTCCCGCACCATGCTCGCCGAGCGCTTCGACGGCAGGCGCCTGAATTCGCCCAACGACGTGGTGGTGAAATCGGACGGCTCGATCTGGTTCACGGACCCCTCCTACGGCATCGACGGCGACTACGAGGGAGACGCCTCGGAGATGGAGCAGGACGGACGCCACGTCTACCGGATCGACTTGGACGGAAGCCTGTCGCGGGTCGTGGAGGACATGAAGCAGCCGAACGGCCTCGCCTTCTCGCCCGACGAGACCTTTCTCTACGTCGCCGACACTGGCAGGACGCATTTCCCCGACTGTTCGCCCGACATCCGCCGCTACCTGGTCGCCGAAGACGGAAAGTCGCTCGGCGCGGGCGAACCGTTCGTCACCTGCGATGCTGGGCTTTTTGACGGCCTCCGGCTCGATACGGCCGGGAACCTCTGGTGCTCGGCGGCGGACGGCGTGCACTGCTTCGCGTCCGACGGGACGCTGCTCGGCAAGATCCCGCTCGACGAAGTCGTGTCGAACCTGTGCTTCGGCGGACCCAAGCGCAACCGGCTGTTCATCACCGCCACCACGTCCCTGCGCTCGATCTACGTCAACGTGCGCGGTGCCGGCTGAGGGCGCAGCCCGCCGACCGTCGCTGCAAGAAATTTCACGGCATAGAAATTCGTGCAATCCTGTTGACAGGCACGTCCTGCGCTGGTTGTATTCCCGGCGTTGCGAGAAACATCGCAGCCTGAAAACTCTTGCAAACACCTCGCGATGCCATCAGCATCGGGCGTGAGGGCGGGAGACCAAGCGGAGGAGAGAATGACGAGATTTTCATTGGCCCGGCCCCTGGCCGCGGCAACGATCACGGCTGTCCTGGCGACTTCGGGAACAGCCTTCGCGCAGAGCAAGTTCCAGTGCGAGCCGGGCGAGACCTACGTCATGAACGTCATGGTTTCCGCGCATCCATACTGGGTTCCCGTCTACCAGGGATTCAAGCAGGCGGCGGAAGCCATGGGCTGCGAGACCGTCTTCTCGGGCACGCCCGACTACGACATCGCCAAGCAGATCGCCTCGTTCGAGCAGGACCTGATCAAGAATCCGGCCGGCGTCCTGCTTCACCCGATGCAGTCCGATCCCTTCATCGATCCGATCGACCGCGCGGTCGACGGCGGTGTGGCGATCGTGACCTTCGCGGCGGACTCCCCGAAGTCCAAGCGGATGGCCTACATCATCTCCGACAACGTCGCCGAGGCGAAGTTCGCGGCCGAGGAGATCGTCAAGCAGGTCGGCGACAGCGCCGAATACGCCGTGCTCGAAAACCCTGGCCAGAGCAACCACGACCTGCGCGTGACGGCGCTGATCGCCTACATGGAAGACAACTATCCCAACATGAAGCTGGTCGGCCGCCAGGCCTCCAATCAGGATTCCAACGCGGCCTATCGCGCCACGGCGTCAATGCTGCAGGCGAATCCGAACCTGAAGGCGATGTGGATCCCCGAGGCCGGCTCGGCCGAAGGCGCGGTCGCGGCCGTGCTGGAAGCCAAGGCGGACGTGCTCATCCTGCACGCCGACGTGACACCGACGACGTTGGAGCACATCAAGGCGGGCAACATCCACATGTCGCTCAATCCGAACCAGGGCATTCAGGGTTTCGTCGGCTTCGTGGCGACCTTCATGGCCGCGCATTCGGACATGTTCGACCCGTTCAACGACTACAAGACCTCCGGCTACAACCCGATGCAGATCCCCTTCATCGACAACGGCTTCGCGGTCATCACCAAGGAGAACGCCGACTCCTTCGACCTGAACAAGTACATGGAAGGACGCGATCCGAGCTGACCGCCCCGGATCGTGAGAAAACCCCCGCGCCGGCCACGGTCGGCGCGGGACCCCGAAAAATCATTCATCCACTGGATTGATCGCATGCCGGCAGGCGCGGACGACGACCTGATCCTTCAGATACGCGACCTGACCAAGTCGTTCGGACCGATCCGCGCCCTTCGCGGCTTGGGTTTCGAGCTGCGGCGCGGGGAGATCCACGGGCTCGCGGGAGAAAACGGCGCGGGCAAGTCGACGCTGATGAACATCATCGACGGCATCCTTCGGCCCGACAGCGGCGAAATCCGGCTCGACGGCGTTCCCGTCGACATCACCTCTCCGGCGATGGCCCAGAAGCTCGGCATCGGACTGGTGCACCAGGAGATCGCGCTCTGTCCCGACGTCTCGGTCGCTGAGAACATCTTCATGGGCGTCACCAGCACGAGCCGCGCGATGCTGATGGACTACCGGGCGATCGAGAGGCGCGCCGGCGAGATCCTGCACCGACTGGGCGACATCGATCCGGCGGCCATGGTACGCACGCTCTCGATCTCCCAGCAGCAACTGGTCGAGATCGCCAAGGCGCTGACCCTCGACTGCCGCGTCCTGATCCTCGACGAGCCGACCGCCGCGCTGACCGAGCGCGAGGCGCAGGTGCTCTTCGACATCATGCGCCGGCTCGCGTCGCAGGGCATCTCCATCATCTACATCTCGCACCGCATGGTGGAGATCTTCGACAATTGCGATCGCGTCACCGTGCTGCGCGACGGCCAGTACATCGCCACGATGAACGTGGCCGATGTCAGCCCCCGCGATGTCGTCAGCGCCATGGTGGGGCGCGTGATAGACGAACTCTATCCCCCGAAGCAGGCGGCCGAGGAGAAGTCGGGCGAGATCATCCTCGACGTCCGCGGCCTAAGCGAGAAGAGGCGCTTCCGTGACGTCTCGTTCCATCTGCGCAAGGGCGAGATCCTCGGCCTGGCGGGCCTAATCGGCGCCGGGCGGAGCGAAATCGTCAAGGGCATCTGCTGCCTCGAAGGCGAGGTGTCCGGCGAGGTGCGGCTGAACGGCCGGACGCTGAGGCTCGGCCACTATGCCGACAGCATCCGCGAGGGCATGGTCTATCTGTCGGAGGACCGCAAGGGCGACGGGTTGTTCCTCGACCTGTCGATCGCCGCCAATGTCTCGGCGCTCGCCGTCGAGCAGGTCGCGACCGGCGCCGGCATTATCGACGACCGCTCGGAGACGGCGCAAGCCGAGAAACTAGGCTCGCGCCTCGGCCTCAGATGCGGCCATGTCGGCCAGCCCGTGTCGGCGCTCTCGGGCGGCAACCAGCAGAAGGTGGCGATCGCCAAGATGCTGTCGGTCGATCCCAGGGTCATCTTCCTCGACGAGCCGACACGCGGCGTCGACGTAGGCGCCAAGGCCGAGATTCACCGGATCCTGCGGGAACTGGCGCGCGGCGGCGTCGGCATCGTCATCATCTCGTCGGAACTGCCCGAACTGATCGGCGTGTGCGACCGCGTGCTGGTGGTGCGCGAAGGGCGGATCTCGGGAGAGGTGGCGGGCGATGAGATGACGGAGGATCGCATCATGTACCTCGCCTCGATCGGCGAAGACCGCAAGATGGCGTCGTGAGGGCGGAGGAGACGATGGCGATCGCGGAGACGCGACGGGGGACGCAAGGGGACACGACGAGGCCGACGGGCCTGATCCGGCGCCTGTTCAGGATGCGCGAGACGGGCCTGATCCTGATCATCCTCGCCCGGTTCGTCGTGATGTCCTTCGCCTCGCCCTACTTCCTGACCTGGAACAACATGCGCGCCATGGCGATGGCCTTCGCGGTCGAGGGCATCGTCGTGGTCGGCATGACGATCCTCCTGATCTCCGGCGGGATCGACCTGTCGGTCGGCTCGGTCACGGCGCTGGCCATGGTCATCGCCGGGCTCCTGTTCCTCGCCGGCGTCGATCCGTGGGTCGCCTCGGCCATGGCGATCGCGGCGTGCACCGCGATCGGCGCCATCATGGGCTTCTTCGTCACCCGTGTCGGCCTGCATCACTTCATCGTCTCGTTGGCGGTGATGGTGATCGCGCGGGGACTTTGCCTTCTCGGCACCGGCGGGAGACCGCTCGGCCTCTACACCTTGCCGCCCGAGTTCAAGTTCCTCGGGCAGGGCTCGCTCGGTGTGGTGCCGGTGGTGATCGTCATCTTCGTGGTGGTGGTCGTCGCCTTCGATTTCCTGCTCCGGCGCACCACCGTGTTCCGCAAGGTGTTCTACACCGGCAGCAACGAGAAGGCGGCGGCCTACTCCGGCATCCGCACCAAGAAGGTGATGTTCCCGACGACGACGCTGTGCTCGGCGCTTTGCGGCGTCGCGGGTGTCATCTATATGGCCCGCTTTGGTTCGGCCCAGCCGACCTTCGGCGTCGGCATGGAGCTGAACGTCATCGCCGCGGCCGTCATCGGCGGTGCGAGCCTGTCGGGCGGGTCCGGCTCCATCGCGGGCGCCATCCTGGGAACGATCCTGCTCTCGGTGGTGTCGAGCTCTCTCGCGCTTCTCGACGTCTCGGTCTACTGGCAGGACATCATCCGCGGCTCCATCCTGCTCGCCGCGGTGACCATCGACCACTACCTCAACAAGCGGCGCGGCTGACATGGCGGACAACAAGGACGACTTCGAGGCGATCCGGCAGATCTACACGGTGCTCATGCTGCACTTCGTGGACGGCATGAAGCAGTCCGACATCGCGCAGGCGATGAACCTGTCGGCCTCCAAGGTCAACCGGCTGATTTCCCAGGGCCGCAAGCTCGGCATGGTGCGGATCGCCATCGAGAGCCCGTTCCAGGGCCTGGTCGACCTGGAAAAGCAACTGACGGCCGTGGACGGCCTCTCGGGCGCCATCGTCACGCCGACGGTCTCCGGCAGTCCCGACACGACCTTGCAGCAGGTCGGCCGTGCCGCCGCCAACCAGTTGCTCGAAACCCTGCGCGACGGCGACGTGATCGCCATTACCGGCGGCAAGGCGATCAGTGCCGTGGTCCAGAACATGCAGCCCGAACGCAGCTTCGACGTCACCGTCGTGCCGCTGACCGGCGGGGTGCAGGGCAAGTTCTACACCGACGTGAACCATCTCGCGACGCGGCTGGCCGAACGGCTGGGTGGACGTTCGATGCTCCTGCACGCGCCCCTCTTCGCCGAGAGCCGCCAGCAGCGCGACACTCTGATGGAGATGGCGTCCATCCGCGACGTGCTCGATCTCGCACGCAAGGCGGCGATCGCGCTCGTCGGCATCGGCTCCATCGCGACGCCGGGGTCGAGCTACTACGACCTCCACCCCCTGCCGAACCTCGATCGCGACGAACTGGTCAAGAGCGGCGTGCGCGGCGAGTTCCTGGCGCATCTGATCCGCGAGGACGGCAAGGTCGCCGACCATCCCCTGAATTCGCGTCTCGTCGCGCTCGAACCGGCCGAACTCGCCCGGTGCCCCCGGACCATTGGCGTGGCGGCCGGCCCAGAGAAGGTGCTGCCCATCCGCGCCGCGCTCAACGGCCGCTTTCTCGACACGCTGATCCTCGACGAAGAGACGGCGGGCGCCGTCCTTCAGACCATGGAGCCTATGCAGAATGTCGCATGAAATGCTTACCCGCGAGATCGGCGGTTCGGGGGTCGAGGCCTCCGCCGTTGGCCTGGGAACCTGGGCCATCGGCGGCTGGATGTGGGGCGGGACCGACGAGGCGCAATCCGTCGCGGCCATCCAATCGGCGATCGGGGAAGGCATCACGCTGATCGACACGGCACCCGCCTACGGGCAGGGACTGTCGGAAGAGATCGTCGGCAAGGCGATCAGGGGGGGCCGCGACGAGGTCGTGCTCGCCACCAAATGCGGCCTGGTTTGGCATACCACGAAGGGCAATCACTTTTTCGACTATGACGGCCGGCCCGTGCACCGCCATCTCGGCCGCGAATCCATCTTCCACGAAGTCGAGCAGAGCCTGAAGCGGCTCGGGACCGACTACATCGACCACTACATCACCCACTGGCAGGACCCGACGACGCCGGTCGCCGAGACGATGGAAGCGCTGAAAGACCTGAAGCGGCAAGGCAAGATCCGCTCGATCGGCGCCAGCAACCTGTCGGTGGGCGACCTCGACGCCTATGTCGCCGTGGGCGGCCTGGACGCGATCCAGGAAGAGTACAGCATGGTCAAGCGTGACATCGAGCGCACGCTCCTGCCGGTCTGCGCCCGCCACGGCATTTCCACGCTCTCCTACTCTTCACTGGCGCTCGGGCTACTCACCGGTCGCATCGGGCCCGAACGGGTGTTCACCGGAGACGACCAGCGCAAGGACAATCCGCGCTTCTCCATCGCCAACCGCCAGAAGGTCGCGCGCCTGATGGCCGAGATAGGGCCGCTGGCGAAGGCGCATGAGGCGACACCCGCGCAGATCGTCATCGCATGGACGATCCGTCAGCCAGGCATCACCTTCGCGCTGTGCGGCGCGCGCGATCCGGGGCAGGCGCGGGAGAATGCCCGGGCGGGTCGCATCCGGCTTTCCGACGAGGAGATCAAGACCATCAGCGAGGCAGCGACGCGACATCTGATCGAACTCGACGCCTGATCGCCGAACCCGAGAGAAGAAGGAACGACGCCGTCCCCGACGGCGAACGACGAGCCATGCCCGGACAAAGAGACGACATCCTCGAACAGCTGCGCCGCGACGGCGCGTTCGACGTCGTCGTGATCGGCGGCGGCATCAACGGCATCGGGGTCTACCGCGAACTGGCCCTGCAGGGTCTGCGCGTGCTCCTCGTCGAGCGACGGGATTTCTGCTCGGGATGCAGCGCCGCGCCGTCGCGTATGATCCACGGCGGGCTGCGCTATCTCGAGAATGGCGAGTTCGACCTCGTGCGGGAGTCGCTGCGCGAGCGCGACGCGCTGCTGTCCAACGCGCCGCACATGGTTCGCCCGCTGCCCACGACGATCCCAATCGACGGCGTGTTCTCGGGCCTCCTGAACGGCGCGGCGGCGTTCCTCGGTCTGTCGGGCAAGCCGGCCAGCCGCGGCGCCTTGCCGATCAAGCTGGGGCTCCTGCTCTACGACTGGACGACCCGGCACCGGCGCCTGATGCCGAAGCACCGCTTCCGCGGCGCGCGCGAGACGATGCGGCTCTGGCCTGCGCTGACCAGGCGGCGGCGATTTTCCGCAACCTACCACGATGCCTGGATCAGCCATCCCGAGCGTCTGGGGGTGGAACTTCTGCTCGACACCGCGCGGCTGGCGCCGGGCTGCGTCACACTGAACCACGCCGAGCTGTCGCGTTCGGGCGATGGCGGCTTCGTGGTGACGGATGCGGTCGGGGGCGCCGTCCTGCCGGTCACCACCCGCGCCATCGTCAACGCCACAGGCGCCTGGCTCGACGAGGCGCTCGAAAAGCTATCCGAATCGGAGGCGGCGGCGCACGCCTTCATCTCCGGCACGAAGGGATCGCACCTGATCCTCGATTGCCCGCCACTGCATGAAGCGCTCGGCGGCCACATGATCTATTTCGAGAACGGCGACGGCCGCGTCTGCATCGTCTTTCCCTACCTCGGCAAGGTGCTCGCCGGTTCGACCGACATCCGCGTCGACAAGGCCGCGCGCGTGCGCTGCGAGCCGGAGGAACGCGACTACATTCTCGGCGCGGTTCGCGAGGTCTTTCCCGGCATCGAGGTGACGCCGGCCGACATCGTGTTCAGCTACAGCGGCATCCGGCCCCTTCCGAAGAGCGACCACGCCTTCACCGGACGGATCTCGCGCGGCCATTTCGTCCATCGGCTCGCCGGCCCCGTACCGCAGTTCTGCATGGTCGGCGGCAAGTGGACGACCTTCCGTGCCTTTGCCGAGCAGACGGCCGACATCGTGCTGGAGGAACTGCGACATCGGCGAGCGCGCGATACAATCGATCTTGCGATCGGCGGCGGCGCGGACTTCCCGAAGGACGTCGCCGACCTCGAGGCGGAACTCGCGGCGCGCCACGGCATAGGCGCCGCCCGCGCGGCGCATCTGGCCGATGTATACGGCACGAAGGCCCGCGACGTGCTTGCCTTCTGCCTCGGCCGCCACGACGACACCACGCTCGTTCCCGGTTGCCCGATTACCGCCGCCGAGATCGTCTTCCTCACACGCAGCGAATACGTCGTGCGGCTCGAGGACATGCTGTTGCGGCGCACGCCGCTGGCGATCCGCGGCGAGGTGTCGGCGGCAATCATCGAGGAGGTCGCCTCGATCATGGCGGCCGAGCTCGGCTGGAGCGAGGAGCGGCGGAGATCGGAAATCGCTACGTTCGTCCGCGACCTCGCCGATTATCACGGCGTCTCGCGCGAGATGCTCGAACGAAGAACCAGCGACAGGAGTGACGTATGCGATTGAGCACCAAGGCCCGCATGAACCGGATGTTCACCAACGGCCGATGCCTCGATGTGGCGGTCGATCACGGTGTCTGCAACGAACCGGGCTTCCTGGTCGGGCTGGAGGACATGCCAGGCGTGGTCGACACGCTGATCCGGGCGAAACCCGACGCCATCCAGATGACCTACGGACAGGCGGACCTCCTGCAGAACCGGCCCGAGAAGGACAAGCCGTCGCTGGTCATGCGCATCGACATGGGCAATCCCTACAATGCCCAGCGCCACCGCTCCATGTGGTCGATGCTGCAGAATCACGAAGAGCCGATAGTCGGCGCGCTGGAGATGGATGCGGCCTGCGTGGTCGTGAACCTTTTCATGCTGCCCGACGAGCCGGAACTCTTCCGGCAGTGCGTGGAAAACATCAGCCGGGTGCGGGCGGACTGCCATCGCTACGGCATGCCGCTGATGATCGAGCCGCTGGTGATGCTGCCCAACGAGGTGCGCGGCGGCTATCAGGTCGACGGCGACGCCGACAAGATCGTCACGCTGGTGCGCCTCGCCTCCGAGATGGGGGCCGACATCATCAAGGCCGATCCGACCGACGATCCGCAGGACTTCCACCGCGTCGTCGAGGCTGCGCGCGTGCCCGTGCTGGTGCGCGGCGGCGGCAAGGAGGACCTGAAGGCGGTGCTAGGCAAGTCCGCCGAACTGATGCACCAGGGGGCACACGGCATGGTCTACGGCCGCAACATCTATCAGCATGCCAACCCGAAGGCGGTGGTCGACGCGCTGATGGCGATCATCCATCGCGGGGCCGACGGCGCCGAGGCCTGGGACGTCTACGGCCGTGGCTGAAGGCGGTCCCTATCTGCTCGGGCTCGACGCGGGCAACACCGTCATCAAGGCGGTGCTGTTCGACGCGACGGGCCAGCAGATCGCCGCCCACGGCATCGACGGGGCCACGCACAAGCCCGCTGCCGGCATGGTCGAGCGTTCCGTCCCGGAGCTCTGGGAGAATGCACGCACGGCGATCGCCGGCTGCCTCGCCACCGCCGCCATCGATCCCGGCGCGATCGCAGCGATCGGCACTGCCGGCCACGGCAATGGGCTCTATCTCCTGGACCGCGACCGCGAGCCACTGATCGGCATCCAGTCGCTGGACATGCGCGCGGCAGCACTCGCGGCCGAACTCGATGCGGCGGTGGGAAAGGAGCTTCACGCGATCTGCCTCCAGCGGCCGTGGCCGTCGCAGACGCCGGTGCTGCTCGCCTGGCTGAAGCGTCACCGCCCCGAGATTTATCACCGGGCCGGGACATTGCTCTTCGCCAAGGACGTGCTCACCACGAGCCTGACGGAGGCCCCCGCCAGCGACATCTCCGACATGTCCGGCGCAGGGCTGCTGCGCCTGCCCGAGGCCGAATACGACACGGACCTGCTCGCACTCTACGGACTGGAGGACGCGCGCGACCTCCTGCCGCCGCTCCATGCGCCCGTGGATGTCGTCGGCGCGGTGACGCGGAAAGCCGCGGAGGCGACGGGGCTCGCCGAGGGAACACCCGTCGTCGCCGGCTACTTCGACGTCATCGCCTCGGCTCTCGGCGCGGGCGCGGGAAGCCCGGGAACGGTCTCGATCGTCGCCGGAAGCTGGTCCATCAACCAGGTCTTCTCGACCCGGCCGGTCCGCGACGACCGCGTCTTCATGGTTTCGGCGGTCGGAGAAAAGCTCTTCGCAAACATGGAAAACAGCGCGACGTCCGCCGCCAATCTCGAATGGTACGTGCGCACGCTGGTCGAGCGCGGCGGCCATCACGACGATCCGTTCGGCGTCGTCAATGCCGCGGTCGCGACCGTGAGCCCCGCTCCCGACGATCCGCTGTTCCACCCATTCCTCTATGGCGGCCGCCTCGGCGCCCACCAGCGCGGCGGCTTTTTCGGGCTCGCCGGCTGGCATGGGGAAGGCCACATGCTGCGCGCGGTGATGGAAGGCGTGACGTTCGAGCATCGGCGCCATGTCGAGGTGCTCGCCCAGGCAGGCGTGACCTCTTCGCAGGCGACGCTGTCGGGCGGCGGCGCCCGCTCGCCGCATTGGCCGCAGATCTTCGCCGACGTGCTCGGGATCCCGGTCTCGGTGGCGCAGGCCGAGGAAACCGGGGCGCTGGGCGCGGCGATCGGCGCGGCCGTGGGAGCGGGTATCCATTCCGACGTCGATGCCGCTGTGAAAGCCATGACCCATGCGGCGCGGAACTACGATCCCGATCCGACAATGCGCGCCTACCACGATCGCCGATACGCGATCTGGACGCGGCTCACCCGCGCCGTCGATCCGCTGTGGCACGAACTCGCGGGCCAGTGACCAGCCGGGTGACGCCCGGCAGACTATTGTCGCGCCAATTCTGCCGTCTGCGACGAGGCGGACGGTGGCCGTGAACTCGTGGCACGCCGGCCGGGAGAGAGTGGCCGACGGCATTGGAATGTTCTTTACTGGCCTTCGCTGCAAGCGCCCGGCAAATCTGCGCCGGCGAGGGGAAGAACGGGGAAGGCTCGATGCAAGTTAGCTCCAGCATGCCGGGGCATCTGATCCGCCGGCTGCATCAGCTCTCGACGCAGGTCTTTCTCCAGAGAGTGCGCGAGGCGGGATACGATCTGACCCCGGTGCAGTTCGCCGCGCTCGACGCTCTTCGGCACAGTCCGGGCATCGACCAAGCCGGCCTTGCGCAGGCGATCGGCAAGGATCGCGCGACCGTCGGCGCGGTGGCCGACCGGCTGGTCCAGAAGGAGTTGGTGACGCGCATCGTCAGCGACCGGGATAAGCGCTCGCGCGAATTGGCCCTGACGGGGGAAGGTGAAGCGACCCTCGCTGCGCTCGAGCCGGTGGTGGAACGGCTGCAGAAGGAGATTCTTCCCGGCCTCGACGATGCCGAATACGAAGCGTTCATCGCGCTTGCCCGAAAGGCGGTGGTGGCGGGGCGGGGTTGAACCGACGCCGGAACACCGCGCCGGGGATCGCCGGCGAACCGTACCGTCCCGGGCATCGGCCAGTCTCCGCCCCGGATTGGCGGAGGCGTCCCGGTTGCCGTGCGCTGTTTGCTACTCCGCCGCCTCGGTCGCCATATTGTCTTCGTGCACGCTCGCATTGCCTGCATTGCCGAACGAGGTCCATCCGCCATCGACGTAGAGGATCGAGCCGTTCACGTAGGATGCCTCCGGCGAGACGAGGAACAGGGCTGCATCGGCGATGTCTTCGGGCAGGCCAAGGTCTCCCATCGGGATGCGGCGCCGGATCGCGGGCGTGTCGATCCGGCCTGCGCGTTCGAGTTCCGCCACCCCCGGCGTCCGGATGTAGCCCGGGGCGATGGTTGCGGTCCGGATTCCGGACGGGGCAAGTTCGGCCGCCATGCAGCGGGTGAGGATGTCAATCCCCGCTTTCGACGCACCATAGGCGTGCCGCGGCGCGAAGGGCAGGAAGGTGTTGATCGAACCGACGTTCAGGATCATCGCGCCCGGACGCATCGCCTTCAGCGCCTCGCGGCTGCAAAGGAAGCTTCCCGCCAGGTTCACGTCCAGCACTGCCTCCAGGTCGCGCGGCGACTGGTCGAGCCCCGGCTTGAATTGATCGGCGATCGCCGCATTGTTGACCATTATGTCGATGCGACCGAAGTGCGAACGGATCGTCGCGAATGCCTCGACGACGCGCTCCTCCGAGGTCACGTCGAGGGCCAGCGCGAGATGCGGCGAACCGAGCGAATTCGCGACCGCCAGCGCGCCCGCACTATCCTGATCGAGCGCCACCACCGTATCGCCGTTTGCGGCGAAGGCGTGCACCATCGCCTCGCCGATGCCGCGGGCGGCGCCCGTCACCACCACGATGCGCCCGTCATGCGGGAGGTCGGGTCGCTCGAGTTCCTCCGCCGGAGTTCCGTCAACCGGCGGATGCGCATCGCCCGGCTGGTTGAAGGAGGCCCAGCCGCCGTCGACGGCGAGCACAGACCCGGTGGCGTAGCGGGCCCGGTCCGACGCCAGAAACCGCAGTGCCTGGGCGATCTCGTCGGGGCGGCCCATGCGGCCCATCGGGACGCGCCTGCGAACCGCCGCGAGATCGGCCTTCCCGAGCCGCTCGAGCTCCGCGACCATCGGCGTGCGGACATAGCCGGGCGCCACCGCGTTGACCCGGAGGCCGCGGGCCGCCCATTCGCAGGCGAGCGATTTGGTGAGCGAGATCAACCCGGCCTTTGAGGCGGCGTAGGCGTTGCGGCGCGGATTGCCGAGGACGCCAGCCAGCGAGGCGGTGTTGACGATCGCGCCGCCCGGTTTCATCCGCCTCGCGGCTTCGCGGGCCATCATGAAAGGTCCGACCATATTGACGCCGATCGCCTTGCGGAAGGCATCGAGCCCCGTCTCGATCGTGGGCGCCATCGTCGGCCCCATGGCGGCGTTGTTGACGAGCACGTCGATCCGGCCGAACCGCTCATCAATCTGCGCGAAGAGCGCGAGTATGTCGGCTTCGCTCGAGACGTCGCAAGCCAGTCCGACGTGTTGCGGCCCGAGCGAGGCCGCGACCTCTGCCACGTCCGTGCCGGCCAGATCGACCGCCACCACGCGGTCTCCGTCGGCGGCGAAAAGCTCGACCAGCGCCCGGCCGATCCCGCCGGCCGCACCCGTGACGACGACCACCCTTCCGGTATCTTCCATGGCGTTCTCCCTTGCGGACTGCTTGCCGCTTCAGACGACGGGCGCGAGGCGGCGGAAAGATCCGTCGCGCCAGATCAGGCCTTCCTCGTCGAGCGACAAGGCTGCGACGACCCTGCCGAAGACGATCGTATGGGTGCCGTGCGAAATCTGCTTCTCGACCTGGCAATCGAACGTGGCCAGAGCGCCGTCGAGCACCGGCGCTCCGGTGACGAGCCGGTCCCAGCCGCCTTCGGCGAAGCGTTCCTCGGGCGTGGCTTCCGTTCCCGTGAAGAGGCGCGCGATCCGGTGCTGTTCCTCGGTCAGGAAGTTGATCGCGAATGCGCCGCTTTCCGCGATCAGGCGTTCGGCCGCCGAGTCCCGGTTGAGGCTGACCAGCACGAGCGGCGGCTCGGTGGAAACCGGGCAGAGCGACGCCGCCGTCAACCCGTTCGCCTCCTCGCCGGATCGCGCGGTAAGCACGAATACTGCGCTCGCCACCTGCCGCATGGCGGACTTGAATTCGCGTTCGCCCACGGCCGGCAGATGCCCGTCGCCGCCATGCCGTGCAGTCCCGCCATCCGGCCGCTTCGGTGCGCGGCGGCCCTTTGCGTCCGGTCGCCCTGGCCGGGGGGAAGACATTGCACCGCCTCTCCGTCGCTCGCATTGTGATCGGATGCCGGTCCGGGGACCGCTTTGATGAGTTGGGAGCGGCGGGCGCTCCCATAGTCGATGTGACGCTCAGCCCGGCGAGATTTCGGCGAGTAGCGCATAGACGGGATCGTCCGGCGATGGCGCGCCGATCGGTTGGCGCGGACCGAAGCGTGTCGCTTCGTCTGCCACCGGGGGCGACTGCTCCTCAACCCAGTCGTAGACGACCGTGCGCCGGGCAACCCGCCATTCGCCGGCGCGCTTCTCGAAGCGGTCGCAGTAGCGTCCCGCGAGCAGGAATTGCCGCACCACGCCTGTGGCGTCGGGCCCGCGCTGGAGTGCGGTGAAATAGCTTTCCACGGCCGCTAAGTCGGATCTCGCGAATTCGATCAGGATGTTGGCCACCTGGTGCACATTGCGTGGCCCGCTCTTGAAGACTTCGAGCGCATGGCGGATGAACCCTTCTGCGGGACCGTCATAGGCCCCGTGGCAATCATGCGCGTCCTCCCAGTACGAGCCGCGCAACGCAGCCTCGTCGGCCCGGTCGATGCCGCGGCAATAGCGGTAGATGCAGTCGCGGATCGCCTCGCGGTCGAGAAGTTCGATGAGTTTAGCCTCGTCCAAAGCCTGGTCCTCCGTCGTTCACGGGGTGGAACTGCGCGTCACGATCAGGGCGTCGAGCGCCACGACGCCCTTGCCGGCCTCGAACACGCGCACGGGATTGAGATCGACGCTGTCGAGGCACCGTTCGTTGGCGGCGGCAAAACGCGACAGTGCCGACAGCATGTCGGCCAGCGCATCGATGTCGGCAGGCGGTGCTCCGCGAGCGCCTTCCAGCACGGGATATCCTCGAATCTCCCGGATCATCCGGTGCGCTTCGGAGACATCGAAGGGCGCGGCCCGGAAGGTCACGTCCTTCAGGACCTCGACGAATATGCCGCCTAGCCCGAACATGACCACGGGACCGAACGAGGGGTCGATCGACACGCCCGCGATCACCTCGACACCGCCCGATATCATCGGCGAGACGAGGAGGCCGTCGATCTGGGCGTCCGGCCGGTGCTCGGCCGCGCGTGCGAGGATCGCCGCTCCCTTCGCGCGCGCCTCGGCTTCGTCCGCGACGCCGATGGCGACGCCGCCGATCTCGGTCTTGTGAGCGATGTCGGGCGAGGCGATCTTGATCACGCAGGGAAAGCCGATGGATACCGCCACCGCGCCGACGTCGTCTCCGGGACCCGCGAGCGCCTCGGCGGGAAAGCGGATGCCCGCTGCGGAGAGGATTGTCTTGGCCTGGTGTTCGCCGAGCGGGCCCGCGCCGAGCGTCGCGGGCGCGGGGAGCGGGGCGTCGCTTTCCTTCTGCCTGGCGCGGTCGAAGCTCTCGCGGAAATGAACCAGCGCGCCAAGGGCGGTCATGAGCGCGGTGCCGTCCTCGTTCACAATGAAGCCATGTGCTTCGTAGGACCGAACGATTTCAGGCGGCGCCGACATGGTGAGCGACATGATCGTGGATGCCGACGAGCGGGAAGCCGTCTCCAGCATTTCGCGCAACCGATGAGCGAAGGTGGGGCTCGCCGGGCCGCTTCCGAAGATGCCGGTGAAGAAGTCGTAGCCGCCCTTTTCGAGCATCGCCGCCACGTAGCTCGTCATCAACGGCAGGTCGGTGAGAGCCTGCGCGGTGGCATCAACCGGATTGCGCGGAGAGGCGTAGGGCAGCATGGCCTTGAGTTTCCGCTGCGCGTCCTCCGGCATCGGCGCGACGTCGAGGCCCGCCGCTTCCGCGTCGTCTGCCATCTGGATGCCGAAGCCGCCCGACAGCGTGAAGATGCCGATCCTGTTGCTCTTGGGATAGACACCGCGGGCGCATGCCTGGGCAACGTCCAGCTGTTCGGCCGTGGTGCGGGCGCGCCAGACACCGTACTGCCGGAAGACGGCGTCGAAGACGGCGTCTGAACCGGCAAGCGCGGCGGTATGGGAACTGACCGCGTGAGCACCGACTTCGGAGCGGCCGACCTTCATGAAGACGATCGCCTTTTCCCGCTTCTGCGCAACATGGAGCGCATCGAGAAAGACATCGCGGTTCCGGATGCCTTCGGCATAGGCCATCACGACGTTGATGTCGGGCTGCTCCACCGTCCAGCGCAGCGCCTCGGCCACGTCGATGTCGCATTCATTGCCGGTGGTGATGAACTTGCCGATGCCCATGCCCCGCTGCCGCGCCAGGTGCGCGATGTGCGAGCCGTAGGCGCCGCTCTGCGAGACGATACCGACCGGGCCGGGCTGCATGAGCGTCCCGTCGAGCATGGCCGAAAAGGTGCCGTACCAGCCGGTCGCGGGACTGAAGACGCCGAGGCAATTCGGACCGAGAAGCCGCATGCCGCTTTCGCGGGCGATGCCGGTCATCTCCTCCTGCAGGGCACGGCCCGCGTCGTCGGCCTCCGCGAACCCGGCCGAAAAGACGATCGCAGCCTTGACCTTGCGCGCCGCGCAGGCGCGCACGGCGTCCAGCGTTCCGGCGGCGGGGACCGCGAGGATCGCGACGTCAGGCGTCTCGGGCAGGTCAGCCACCGAGGCATAGCTGCGCAATCCCTGCACCGTGTCGCGCCGGGGATTCACCGGAAAGACGGTGCCGGCGAACCCGGCTTCGCGAAGATAGCGCAGCGGACGGCCGCCGATGCGCTGGGGATCGTCGGAGGCGCCGATCAGCGCGACCGAATTCGGTGCCAGGAGCGGGGCGAGGGAGTTCATTCGCTCGAGCATCGGTCGCTCCCGTCCTCCTCGAGAAGGGGGATTCCGAAACGTGCTTCCGGGAGGCCGCGGACGCCCAGCCCCCCGATGGCGTAGAGGCATCCGCCCTGCGGGTGGCGCGAAATGGCGCGGCCCGATCCTGAATCCTTGATCGAGGTGACATAAAGCGTCGAGAGGTCGTCGCCGCCGAAGGCCACGCAGGAAGGCATGTCCGTCGGCGCGTCGATCAGGCGGTCGAGTTTCCCGCGCGGCGTGAAGCGGGCGATCTTCCCGACCTGGACGAGGCAGACCCAGAGGCAGCCCTCCGCGTCCACTGTCGCGCCGTCGGGACCCGAATCGAACACGTCGGTGTCGACGAGAATTCGCGGATCGCCGATCTCTGTATCGCCCGGACCATAGGAAAAAGCCCGGATCGTGCGATCGAGGCTGTCGGAGAAATACATCGTCCGTCCATCGGGGCTGAAACACAGCGAATTGAAAATGCGGATTCCGGTGGCGAAAATGCTGGAGCGGCCGTCGCGGTCGACCCGCCACAGCTTGCCGAGCGGATCGGCGTTGATGCCCATCGTGCCGCACAGGAACCGACCGTAGCGGTCGTTCTTGCCGTCGTTGAAGCGGACCTTCCGGTCGACAGGTTCCGGTATCATCAGCGGCTCGAAACCACCGGTGGCAAGGTCGAGCAGATAGATTCCGTCGACCAGCCCCACGACAAGCGTTCCGCCTTTGCCGAGCGCGATCGAACCGACCATCGAGGGCGTGGTCCAGGCCTCGAACGCGCCGGAACCCGGAACATGGCAACGGATGACGCGCGACACGCCGTCGACCCAGTAGAGCCGCTTGTTGTCATGATCCCAGACGGGGCTTTCGCCGAGGAGGTCCGGCGTCTCGGAGACGAGGGAGCAGTTGATCGTCATGTGCGGGCCGGCCGGTGAAAAGGGAGGGGCGGAGGGGATTGCCCCTCCACCCCGCGAGCCTTGGGAGGCTTACTTGAGCAACGCGCAGTTGCTCTCGGATACCGGGCGCCAGGCATCTGCGGCCGGGACGACGCCGGTGATGGTGTAGTAGTCGTAGTCGCTCTTGGACTCGTCCGGGCTCTTGATGGTGGCGGCGTACATGGGCCGCATCACCTGGCCGTCGGCGCGGATGGTCACATCCTTCATCTCGAAGTCGTTGACCGGCGTTTCGTGCATGGCCTTGACGACCGCCTCGCCGTCGTCCGTGCCGGTGGACTTGACGGCCTTGAGGTAGTGGTTGACCGCGCTGTATGTGCCGGCCATCGTCTCGTTCGGCGTGCGGCCCCGGAAGCGCTCGCGGAAGCGCTCACCGAACTCGCGCGTCTCGTCATTGTAGTCCCAGTAGAAGGGCGTGACGATCTGCAGGCCCTGCGCCACCTGCAGCCCGATGCCGTGGACCTGATTGATCTGAACGCCGAGCGGGGCGAGTTTCTGGCCGGCGGCCGTGATGCCGAACTCCTGCGCCTGCTTGATCACGTTGGCGAAGTCGGAGCCGGAGTTGGCCAGCGCGATCACCTTCGCGCCGCTGGCCTGCGCCTGCAGCAGGTAGGACGAGAAGTCGTTCGAATTCAGCGGATGCAGGACCGAACCCACGACCTTGCCGCCGGCATCCTCGATGAACTTCGTCGTATCGGCCTGCCACTGCTTGCCGAAGGTGTAGTCGACGGTGATGAAGAACCAGGTGTCCTCGCCTGCTTCCACCAGCGATTTCGCCGTCGCCTTGGGCAGCGAATAGGTGTCGAGCACCCACTGCATGCTGTACGGCGTGCAGGCATCGTTGGTGAGCGAGGACGAGGCCGTTCCCGCCAGCATGTAGGGCTTCTTCTTCTCGGCCATCATCGTCTGCACGGCGAGCGCGATGGAGGAGGCGGAACCGCCGACGATGGCGTCCACGCCTTCCTCGTCGACCCACTTCTGCGCGATGGCCGCGCCGATGTCGGGCTTGTTCTGGTCGTCGGCAATGACGAGCTCGATCTTCTTTCCGTCGATCTCACCGCCGAAATCCTCGATCGCCATGCGGGCGGCCTCGACGGAGCCCGGGCCGCCGTTGTCGGCGTAGGGGCCGGACTGGTCGGCCATGATGCCGATCTTGATCACGTCGCCCGAGATGCCCTGCGCCAGCGCTGCCGATGCCAGCGCCGTTGTGCCTGCGAGCACTGCGGCGAAGGCCGCGAAACCCCTGATCTTCTTCATGTCATTTTCCTCCACTTTGATCTCCGGACTATCTCCACCGCGCCGGAAGCGGGTTGCACATCCGGCGCATCGCGCCGGCAGATCTCACGAAAACGCGAATGTCATGGCGCCGTCGACCAGCATCATGTCGCCGCTCACCCACGCCGACTCCGCGCTGGCGAGGAAGAGCGCCGCGTTGGCCACGTCCTGCGGTTCGCCGAGCCGTCCGAGCGGCACCTTCTGCCTGCGCCGCTCCCAGCCGTCCTCGTCCACGACGCGGTTGGCGCCATCGGTGCGCGTCGATCCCGGCGCGATGGCGTTGACGCGGATGTTCATGGGGCCGAACTCCGCCGCGGCCGATCGTGTCGAGGCTTGAACGGCGGCCTTGACGGCGCTGTACATGATGCCGTGACGCAGCGCGATGAGTGCGGCCGGGGATGCGATGTTGATGATCGATCCGCCTCCGGCATCCCGCATCTGCGGAACCACGGCCTGATATCCCCACACGACGCCCTTGAACCCGACGTCGATCATGCGGCCGACCGTGGTCTCGTCCTGCTCGAGCAGGGAGCCGTAGCGGTTCCACATGGCGTTGTTGACGAGCACCGTGACGGGACCAAAGGCATCGGACAGCGCCGCGGCTGCGGCGAAGACATCGGTGCGGTTGGCGACGTTCCCGACCAGCGGGATCGCGTTTCCGCCGGCGTTCTTGATGGCGTCGGCCGCTTCACTCGAGATTTCGGGCTTGAGGTCGAGGACGCCCACCGCGGCGCCTTCGCGAGCAAAGGTTTCGGAGATGGCGCGACCGATCCCCCGTCCTCCTCCCGTGACCAGCGCCACTAGACCTTCAAGCCGCCCCGACATGCGCGTCCTTTCAAGCATTCCTGTTCCACCCGGACGGTTTCCAAAACGCTGCCAAAGCTGCTTTGGCCTGGCTCGAAACCGTCAGCCCGACGGCGCGATCAAACGCTTCCCCTTTCGCGATGCGCGCGAAAGATCCGACATGCGTTTTTTCCGCCGTCCAACATCTATCGAAGGTTCCAGGCAACCCGGGCGGTACGGCCCGGTTTCCTCCCGAAGCGGGCTCGCCCTGGGGCGCCCGTCTTTTCCTTCCTCCCAGGACCGGATGGTGTCCGGTCTTGACGAGAGGCAACTTGTCATGCGCAGTGCGGTGAGGCCAGAAGCAATTCCTACGTAGCGAGCAGTTTCACATTCTTGAAAATGACGATCGCTGGGAGGAGCGTTCGATGCAGAATTCCCAGGTGAAGTCCGCGACGCGGGCCATCGAGATACTCGAGTACTTCAAGCTGTTCAGGCAGCCGCGCGCGATGTCGGAGATTGCGCTCGCTCTCGGATATCCGCAGTCGAGCACCACCGTGCTCCTCAAGACGCTCGTCACGCTGGGCTATCTCAACTTCGATCGCAAGGAGAGGCTTTATTTCCCGACCCCCAAGGTGACCGCGCTGGGAGACTGGGTGCCGCGTGCGCTGTTCGGAACGGGGAGGGTGCTGGAAGCCTTGCGGGACGTGCACGCCGCGACGGGCGAAACCGCCTCGATCAACACGCGCAACGATGTCTATCTGCAGTACGTCAAGATCATCCAGTCGGTGCACGCGCTTCGCTTCCACGTGGACGAAGGCACGCTGCGTCCGCTCACGCAGTCGGCCGTCGGCTGGCTCCTGCTATCCACCATGTCCGACGACAAGATCGACAACACGGTGCGCCGCGCCAACATCGCGACGCCCAGGGCAGCCGATCGCGTCAAGGTTTCCGACATGATGGAGCGGGTGCGCGAGATCCGGCAGCAGGGCTACGCCTGGACGGAGAATGTCCCGTTCCTCGGCGGCGGCACGGTCTGCGTGCTTCTGCCGATCACGATCCAGAACCAGCCAGCCACGATCGGCGTGGGTGGCGCTGCCGAGCGTGTCCGGCAGAACCGCGAGCGCTACCTCGCCATCCTCCAGCGCGCGGCCCGGTCGGTCGCGCCGACCGACCCGTTCGACCAGCCGATCGACATCGAGTTCTGAACGGGCCGTTCCGCCCGAAGACCGCGGCGTCCGGAGGGTCAGACCGTCTGGACGGGCTTGTTGGCGTCGATGGTGGCCGTTGCGGCCCTGCGGCCGCGCAAATAGCGCGCAAGCGCGTCGAGCTCGCCGACGAAACCGCGGCGGAAGAAGACGATCACCACCAGCAGGATCACGCCCTGGCTGATCAATGCCCATTCGCCGAAGCCGGCGAGATAGTCGTTCAGCATGATGATGATGCCCGCCCCGAAGATCGGGCCCGTCAACGTGCCGAGGCCGCCAAGCAGCGTCATCAGGATCACCTCGGCCGAGATCGGCCAGGATGCGTCCGTAAGCGTGGCGAACTGATAGACGGTCGCCTTCATGCCGCCGGCGATGCCGGCCATCGTGGCCGACAGCACGAAGGCGAGAAGCTTGACGCGCTCGGGATCGAAGCCGAGCGACTCCACACGCGGCTGGTTGTCCCGGACGGCCTTCAGCACCTCGCCATAGGGCGAATGGACGATGCGGTAGTAGACGAAGACGCAGACCAGCGTCACCGCGAGCACCACATAGTAGAAAACCGAATTGTCCGACACGTCGAACAAGCCGAAAAGGGCGTTCCGCGGGATGGCCTGCATTCCGTCCTCGCCGCCCGTGAAGGACGACTGCAGGAAGATGAAGTAGACGAACTGCGAGAAGGCGAGCGTGATCATCGCGAACTGAATACCCTGCCGGCGGATCGCCAGCATGCCGATGACCAGGCCCAGCAGGCCGCTGAAGATGCCGCCGCACAGGATTGCCAGTTCGAGCGAGAGCGGCGTCGTCTTGAGCAGGTGGCCGGTGATGTAGGCGGCGCCGCCGAAAAACATCGCATGCCCGAAGCACAGCAGGCCCGAATAGCCGAGCAGCAGGTTGAACGAGCAGGCGAAGACGACGAAGCACAGGATCGTCATGAGCGTGACGGAGTAGAAGTAGAAGGGCGCGACGAGGAGTAGCGGGACCGCGATCAGGGCGGCGAAGAGCGAAAGTCTCATCAGTTGGCCTCCCGTCCGCTGAAGATGCCTTGCGGGCGCAGATAGAGCGCCACCGTCATGAACAGGAAGATCACAACGCTCGCGGCTTCTGGATAAAAGACCTTCGTCAGGCCTTCCACGATGCCGAGCATGTAGCCCGTCGCGACGGCCCCGATGATCGAGCCCATGCCGCCGATGACGACGACCGCGAAGACGACGATCATCAGGCTCGAACCCATCGAGGGCGAGACCTGGTAGATCGGTGCCGCCAGCACGCCGCAGAGACCGGCGAGCCCCACGCCGAACCCGTATGTCAGCGTCATCAGCTTGGGCACGTTGATGCCGAAGGTCTGCACGATCTGCGGGTTCTCGTTGGCCGCGCGCAGGTAGGCGCCGAGCTTGGTGTGGTCGATCAAGAGCCACGTGCCCACGCAGGTGACGACCGAAAACGCCACCACCCAGAGGCGGTAGTAGGGCATGAACATGAAGCCCAGATTGACGCCGCCTGGTATCGGGTTGTCGTAGGGCAACCCCGTCGAACCGTACTGGATCCGAACCAGCCCCTCCACGATCAGGGCGACGGCGTAGGTGGCGAGCAGGCTGTAGAGGTGATCGAGACCAGCCAGCGGTCGCAACAGCACGCGTTCGAGAAAGATGCCGAAGAGCGCGACGGCGAAGGGCGCAAGGACCAGCGAAGGCCAGTAGCCGATACCGAGATAGTTCAGGAGGAGCCAGGCGCAGAAGGCTCCGAGCATGTACTGCGCGCCGTGGGTGAAGTTGATGACGTGCATCATGCCGAAGATGATGACGAGACCCATGGACAGCATGGCGTAGAAGGAGCCGTTGATCAGGCCGATCAGGACCTGTCCGAGCAGGAGTTGCGTGCTGATGCCATCGAACATTGCTCACACTCCCAGATAGGATTTGACGCGGTTCATATCCGCTGCCAGCTCGGCGTTGGTCATGCGGTCGACCACCTTGCCGTTCTCGACGACGACGTGCCGGTCGGCGACGAGGCGGGCGAAGCGCAGGTTCTGTTCAACGAGGATGATGGTGAATCCCTTGGCCTTGAGCCTCCTGATGATCTCGCCGATCTCCTTGACGACCACCGGCGCCAGGCCTTCGCTCGGCTCGTCGAGGAGAAGCAGCCGCGCGCCGGTGCGCAGGATGCGTGCGATCGCCAGCATCTGCTGCTCGCCGCCCGAAAGCTTGGTGCCCTGGCTAGCCGACCGCGCCCGGAGATTGGGAAAGGTCTCGAAGATTTCCGCCTCGGTCATCCCGCCCGGCTTCAGCACGGGCGGCAAGAACAGGTTTTCCTTGACCGAGAGCGAGGAAAAGATCGCCCGCTCCTCGGGACAGTATCCGATGCCGAGGCGTGCGATCTCGAACGGGCGCATCCCGATGAGATCGCGACCTTCGAAGCGGATCGCGCCGGTCTTCTTTTGCAGGAGCCCGACGATCGAGCGCAGCGTGGTCGTCTTGCCGGCTCCGTTGCGGCCGATGAGGGTAACGAGCTCGCCCGGCCGCACGTCGAACGCCATGCCGTGCAAGACACGCGACTCGGCGTACCACGCGCTCAGGTCGTTCACCTCGAGAAGGGTCTCGCCGGTTCCGGTCTCCGCCGGAGCGAGAGTTTCAGCGCCGCTATTCATCGATGCCTCCCATGTAGGCTTCGACGACGCGCGGATCGTTGGAGACGTCCTTATAGGAGCCCTCCGCTAGCACTTCTCCGTGCTGCAGCACGGTGATCCGGTCGCACAGCGTCGAGACGACCGAAAGATTGTGTTCCACGAGCAGCACGGTGCGGCCGACGGCCACCCGCTTGATGAGGTCGGTGATAGGCTCGATGTCTTCGTGTCCCATCCCCGCCGTCGGCTCGTCGAGAAGCATGACGCGCGGCTCGAGCGCGAGTGTCGTCGCGATCTCCAGCGCCCGCTTCTTGCCGTAGGACAAGGCTGCGGCCGGGCTGTCGCGGTTGTCCTGGATGCCGACCTGCTCGAGCAGCTCCTCGGCGCGCCGGTTGAGCGGCGCGACCGCCCGAAGCGAGCGCCAGAAGTGGTAGCCCGTCCCGAAGGAGGACTGCAGCGCGACGCGTACGTTCTCGAGCACCGTCAGATGCGGGAAGATCGCCGAGATCTGGAAGGAACGGACCAGCCCGCGCCGCGCGACCTCGGAGGTGCGCATGCGCGAGATGTCCTCTCCGTCGAGCAGGATGCGTCCCCGGGTAGGCGTCAGCGTCTTGGTCAGAAGGTTGAAGCAGGTCGTCTTGCCGGCACCGTTCGGTCCGATCAGCGCATGGATGGATCCCCGCCTAACCGACAGGTTCACGTCCTTCACCGCCGCGAAGCCGCCGAAGACCTTCGTCAGGCCTTCGCCGACCAGCGCCTTGTCCGCGATTTCAGCGGCGGACCTCGCGCCGGGTGGCGCGACTGCTGCATTCGTCGCCATCGTCTCCTCCCTCGCGCACGCCCGCGGCGGCGCTTGTCAACTCGGCAGTTTCAGCACGGCCTTCGCAAGAATGTTCTTCTGGATTTCGTTCGATCCGCCGAAGATCGCCGGCGCGCGGGAATCCAGAAATAGGTTCATCGCGTCGACCTTGCCGTTGCCGGCGTCTATGTCGTCGAAGTAGCGGGCGTCATCGTCCGCGAGCGTCAGCGTTTCCTCGGTGATGCGCTGATAGAGTTCGGTCGTGAAGATCTTCAGCATGGAGACGTCGGCACCGAGTTCGCCGCCCTCGCGCAGCACCTTCGCAAAGCGGTCGAAAGCCGAGCCGAGATCGTAGATGTCGAGCCTGTGCCGGGCATAGCGCGAACGGAAGGCGGGATCCGAGAACGCTCCCTTGGCTTGGGCGAGTTTTTCCAGGCGTTCCATGGCGATCTCGGGACGGGTGGTCGCGCCGAGAAAGATCCGCTCGTGTCCGAGAACGGATTTCGCGACGTTCCAGCCCTGATCGATCTCGCCCACGACGTTGCCGACCGGCACGCGTACGTCGTCGAAGAACACTTCGCAGAAATCCGTCTCGCCGCGCAGGTTGGCGATCGGGCGGACCGTCACGCCGGGCGTCGTCATGTCGATGAGAAGGACGGTGATCCCCTTCTGCCGGACTTTCTCGTCGCGGCTCGTGCGCACGAGCGCGAAGATCCAGTTGGCGCAGTGGGCGAGCGTGGTCCAGATCTTCTGGCCGTTGACGATGAACTCGTCGCCGTCGCGCACCGCGGACGTCCGAAGGCTCGCCAGATCCGAACCCGAACCGGGTTCCGAATAGCCCTGGCACCACACGTGCTCCCCCGAAAGGATGCGCGGCATGTAGTATGCCTTCTGTTCCTCGGTGCCGTGTTCCAACAGAAGCGGCCCGACCAGACCGATGCCATGGTCGGGGATGCGCGGACAGCCGAGCCGGCCCCATTCCTCGACATAGATCATGTGCTTGGCCGGGGAGAGGCCCATGCCGCCATGTTCCACCGGCCAGACCGGTGCCAGCCAGCCTTCCTCGGCCAGCGCGTGATACCACACCGCCACTTCGTCGAAGAGCGGCCGCTGCTTGCGCATGAAGCGCAGTTCGGCAGGGAGCCGCCGCTCGACCAGATCGCGAAAGGCGTCGCGGAAGGCTTCGTCCGACAGCGCGTTCCAGTCCTTTGGCGCAGCCATCACAGCGTATCCTTGAAGACCGCCGGACGCTTCTCGACGAAGGCGCGCATGGCTTCCTTGGAATCCTCGTGGCGCGTCATCTCGACCGTCAGGTTCTGCTCGAAGCGGTAGCCGTCGCGCAACGGCATGTGTTCCACCGTGTTGATGGCGCGCTTGGCGAGGCTGAGCGCCTTCGGGCTCTTCGCGGCGATGATGCGGGCCATCGCCATGGCTTCGTCCATGAGCTTTTCGAGCGGCACGCAGGCCTCGATTATGCCGCGCCGGTAGAGTTCCTCGGCGGGCGCGCGGTAGCCGGTCAGAATCATGCGCCGGGCGAGAGACTTCGGAAACATCGTCATGGTGTGGCGCGCGCCCCCCATCAGGCCGATGTCGATCTCGGGCAGCCCGAACACCGCGTTGTCGGAAGCCAGGACGATATCGGCCGCATAGACGGGACCCAGGCCGGCGCCGAGCGCAGGGCCGTTGACGGCGGCGATGACGGGCTTGCCGCACTCCATGATGCAGTTCGACACCTCGCGCGTGCGGCGCAGATGGCGATACGTCTCGCCCTTGATGTCACCCACCGCCTGCCGGTTCTTGATGTCGGCGCCAGCCGAGAAGATCTTTCCGCGGCCGGTGATGACGATGCAGCGCACCTCCGGCGTATCGTTGAGTTCGTCGAACACCTCGATCAATTCGTCGGAGAAGTCGCGCGAGTAGGCGTTGACCGGCGGATTGTCGAGCTGGACGACCGCGATGCGCTCCTCGATCGTCACCTTGATGAGCTTGTTCTGCACGATTTCCTCCCCGCCTCAGGCGGCGCGTTCCAGATTGACGAATTGGAGCCGAAGGTCCTCCGGCTGGCCGAGCGTGGCGTTGAGACCGGTGGCACGCTTCAGGTAGAGCCCGATGTCGCTTTCGTCGGTAAATCCCATGGCGCCGTGGAGATGCACGGCGCGGCGACAGACCGAGACGGCGGCGTCGCCGGCGCGTGCCTTGGCCGCGAGAACGGCCATCCGCCCCGCGCGATCATCGCCGAGCGCGAGCGTCTCGACCGCATTGACCACGGCCGCGCAGGCGAATTCGGCGTCGGTCCACATGTCGACGAGGCGATGCTGAATGACCTGGAAGCTCGCGATCGGCTTCCCGAACTGCACGCGCCCCTTGGTGTAGTCGATGGTGATCTCCACGGCGCGCGAGGCGATACCGGCGAGTTCCGCGGCCAGCCCGACCCGCGCGGCGGCGATCGGCTCATCCATCAGATCGTCGAGCGACGGCGCCGAGGCGATCAGAGCCTCTGCCGGAACCGCACACCGTTCGAGGCGCAACGTGCCTATGACGGCCCCGTCGACCCCGGCGGCCGTTTCCACCGACATGCCTGGGCCGCCGGCGCGCACCGCGAACAGTCCCACGCCATCCGGCATGTCTGCGGTCACCAGGAAGTCCGTGGCGGAAAGTGCCAGATCGACGTGGCGCTTGGTGCCGGAGAGCGAGAATCCACCGTCCCGCACCGTTTGCGCAGTCATGGCGCGGTCCGGCGCATCGATCCAGGCGGGCGCAAGAGCGAGACTGCCGTCAACCAGACCCGCTGCGAGACGGTCCCGTTCCCCGGACGGTGCGGCCGCGGCAAGGAGGCGCGAAGACAGAACGGCCGAAATCGCCACAGGCTCGCTGATCAGCGCGCGTCCGAGCGCCTCGCTGACGACCACCTGCTCGGCGAGCGTGAGACCCGCGCCGCCCAGTTCCTCCGGCAGGAGGATCGCGGTCCAGCCGGCTTCGGCCATGGCCTGCCAGAGCACCGCGTCGCGGTCTCCTCCAGCGGCCCGCTTGGCACGCACGGATGCTGGTCCGGGATATCGCGAGGCCAGCGTCGCGACGCTGTCGCGCAGCATGGCGAGCGTTCCCTCGGGATCGTCGAGTTGAGCCTGGGGCATTCTTCCTCCCTTGCGCGGCTATCGCCGTCTTGAAGAAACGGTAGGCGATGGGGCCGCCTCGTACAACGCAAACACCGCGCTGCGGATCGGTTTCATGGATGTGAAGACCTAGCCGGGCAGGGCGTGGCTTCCATACTGTTCGCGAAGCTTCGTTTTCTGCAGCTTGCCCGTCGCGGTGTGTGGCAGTTCCTCGGCAAACACGATGTCGTCGGGCAGCCACCATTTCGCGACCCGCACCGACAGGAACGCCATCAGCTCGTCGCGACCCGGCGTCTTTCCCGGTTTCGGCACGACGATCATCAATGGCCGTTCCTGCCATTTTGGATGATGCACGCCGATCACCGCCGCCTCCGCGACGTCCGGATGCGCGACGGCCGCGTTTTCGAGATCGATGGACGATATCCACTCGCCGCCGGACTTGATGACGTCCTTGGACCGGTCGGTCAGTTGCACGTAGCCGTCGGCATCGATCTTGGCGACGTCGCCGGTCGCGAACCAGCCCTCCGCGTCGAGCACGTCGCCGCCTTCGCCCTTGAAATAGCCGGAAGCCACCCAGGGACCGCGCACGAGCAGATCGCCGGCCTGCGACCCGTCGTGGGGGAGCGGCTCGCCGTTCTCGCCGCGGATTCTGAGTTCCACCCCGCAGATCGCACGCCCCTGCCTGACCTGCACGTCGACCTGCTCCTCTTCGGAAAGGCCGCGATGCTTCGGCAGAAGGTTGCCGATCGTCGCCAGCGGGCTCGTCTCGCTCATGCCCCAGGCATGGATGACGAAGACGCCGAAGTCGCGCCGGAACCGTTCGATGATGGCGCGGGGCGCGGCCGATCCGCCGATGACGACGCGCTCCAGCTTCAGACGGGAAAGATCGAGGCCGGGCGTCTCGTCGATATGCTTGAAGAAGCCGAGCCAGACGGTCGGGACGCCGAGCGAGAAGTTGCAGGCCTCTGATACGGCGAGTTCGAAAAGGCTCTTTCCGTCGAGGTTCGGTCCCGGCAGCACCAGCTTGGCGCCGCACATCGCGGACGCGTAGGGAACGCCCCATGCGTTGACGTGGAAGAGCGGCACGACCAGCAGGACGCTGTCTGCGCTCGAAAGCCCGAGGCCGTCCGCCGCGCAGGCCGTGAACGAATGGAGCACCGTCGACCGGTGCGAATACAAAACACCCTTCGGATTGCCCGTCGTGCCGGATGTGTAGCAGAGCGAGGACGCGGAGCGCTCGTCGAACTGGGGCCAGACCAGCTCGTCGGTTTCGCCTTCGATGAGGGCCTCGTAGGCGATCGTTCCGTCCGGTGCGTCCGGAAGGTGCGCCTCATCGGTCATCGCCACTGTCCGCTCGACCTTGCCGAGCCTCGGCTGGAGATCCGACACGAGTTCCGCAAACGTCACGTCGAAGAACAGCACGCGACTTTCCGCGTGGTTCAGGATGTAGTCGATCTGCTCGGGGAAGAGCCTCGGATTGACTGTGTGCAGCACCGCGCCGATGCCGGAAACGGCGAAATAGAGTTCGAGATGCCGGTGCGTGTTCCAGGCAAGGGTGGCGACGCGGTCGCCGGGGCGGATGCCCATGCTGAGCAAAGCGTTCGCGAGCTTCGCCGCGCGGGAACGGACCTCGGCCCAGTTCGTGCGCACGATCGGCCCCTCGCAGGTGCGGCTCACGATCTCGACGTCGGGATGATAGCGCGCCGCATGCTCGATCAGCCCCGATACCAAGAGCTGCCGGTCCTGCATGAGCCCGAGCATGGCCGCGCCTTCGGGAGCGGATCCGCGAACCTCCATCATGCCGCGGCACTCTCGCGGGTCTTCTCGAACGACATCCCCTCATAGCCGTCGGCCGCGGCGACGCAGAGATCCCGGTACTTGTTGAAGCCGCCGACGAACATGGTCAGGCCCTGCGGCTTGCCCTTGACGTTCGAGCCGACCCACCAGGTCTTGGCCTTGCGGATCAGCGAGCGCTCGGCGAGCCGGGCTACCAGTTCCATCCAGGCGGCCTCGGCCTTTTCGGTGGCTTCCGCGGTCTCGATGCCGTTCTGCTCCATGTATGTGATCGTCTGGGCTATCCAGTCCACGTCGTGTTCGGCGATGGTGATCAGGTTGGCGAGAGCGGCGGGACCGTTCGGGCCGCTCGGGGCGAAGAGGTTCGGGAATCCCGCCACCAGGAACCCGAGATAGGAAACCGGTCCGTTCTTCCATTTCTCCTTCAGGGAAAGACCGTTGCGGCCGACCACGTCGAAGGCGAGCAGCGCGCCCGTCAGCGCGTCGTAGCCCGTCGCGAAGATGAGGATGTCCAGCTCGGTCTCGCCGGCTTCGGTGCGGACGCCTTTCTCGGTGATCTCCACGATCGGCGCCTTCAGGCAGTCGACCAGATGGACGTTGGGCCGGTTGTAGGTCTCGTAATACTCGGTATCGAGGCAGGCACGACGCGCGAAGATGGGATATCCCCTCGGCTTCAGTGCCTCGGCGGTCTCCGGGTCCTTCACGATCTTTCCGATCTTGTCGCGCACGAAATCCGCGACCTGGTCGTTGGCCTCCTGGTTGGTCATCAAGTCGGCGAAGGAGCCGAGGAAGGTGTGGCCGCCGTTCTCCCAGGCCTGCTCCATCGCCTGCAGGCGCTGCGAGGGGGGAAGGCTGAAGAACGGCCGCGTCGAGACGGGGCGGGTGCCTCCCGTGGGATTGTTGCGCATCGCCTCGCGCATGGCGGGATAATGCCGCTTCATCTCGGCGATGTATTCTGGATCAAGATCATGGTTGCGCATGGGCAGCGTGTAGCTCGGCGTGCGCTGGAAGACGAAGAGTTCGCCTGCTTCCTTCCCGAGCGTCTGGACTATCTGGATGCCGGTCGAGCCCGTACCGATCACACCGACGCGCTTGCCGCTCAAATCCACCGGCTCGTGCGGCCATCTCTGGGCGCGCAGGAGTTGCCCTTTGAAGCGTTCGATGCCCGGAATGTCGGGATCCTTGGGAACGGAGAGCGGCCCCGTGGCCATGATGCAGTAGGGCGCTTCCAGGATCTCGCCGCCATCCGTGGTGGCACGCCAAACGCGGCCGGCGTCGTCCCAGACCGCGCTGACGACACGCGTGTCGAACGCGAAATGCTTGCGCAGGTCGAGCCTGTCGGCGACGAAATTGGCGTAGGCCAGAATTTCGGGCTGGGCGGCGAACTGTTCGGACCAGGTCCACTCCTGCTGGACCTCTTCGGAAAAGCCATAGCTGTAGTCGACGCTCATCAGGTCGCAGCGCGCGCCGGGATAGCGGTTCCAGTACCAGACGCCGCCGACGTCGCTGCCTGCCTCGATCCCGGCGACCTGCTTTCCCATCTCGCGGAACCGGTACACGGCATACATGCCCGCGAAGCCGGCCCCGACCACGATCACGTCGATCCTGCGGATACCCGTCCCTTTGCTGGGTGATTGGTCTGCTCGCGCCATTTCGGCATCCTCCGTCCGGTGTCCGAGCGGGCCAAATCGTGCCGGCTCGGGTAAGTGCGTGCTTCGAAGCAGGTCATCATGCCGGGCCGCTGCAGGGCGCAAAAACCCTCCAACCGCCCCACAGGCAGCCTCGATCGGCAACAACAGATGTTTCGTGTGTCCTCCAAGGCTGCCGATCTCGTCGACGCCTTGCTACGGAGGATCATTTCCTGGAGGCGACAAGTCAACGACTGCGAGAGCCGGTAGGAAAGTTTCACGAATGTGAATTCCCTTCGGCGCGATTTGGCGACGCGCGGGGTGGATGGCGGCGCAGATCGCCATGCCCGGGATCGCAAAGATTGGAGGCAGCGCCAGCCCTGCGCAGATGTAGCTTCGGATCCTGGAAGACGACGCCGATGCGTGGATCGCTTCCCGGCAATGGGAAGGATCTGGGCAGGCTCCAACTTCCTAAAGATGGGCAGGCACCTCGTCTCGCTGCGGCAGGGGAGTCCCGACTACAGATTCAGAGGTCTGCTTCTGCGACCTTCATTTGAACTGTGGTGGGCGCAGGCCGCAATCGCCCATATCTCCCCTCTCGGCGCGCAGCGTGGCGGCGCGCCGATGACGGAAGACCCGATTGTTCCGCGACAGAAGTCTTCGTCGGCGCCGGATCAGCGCGTGAGCTTCTCAAGGAGAAGAACCCGGACGCCGGGATCGGGGCGCGTCAGCCTTGCGCGAGGTCGAAACCGAATTCGACTTCCCAGGCGCTGAACTGCGGATCCCAGCGCTTGGGTTTCATCGGGAAATGTTCGTGCCAGGGACGGGGCTGGCACATGCCGAGTTCCGGCACGAAGACGTCCATGTCGGTGTACAGCTCGATCAGGTTTTTGTCGGGATCGTAGTGGTAGGACGCCACGTTGTGGCCGGCGGTGTGGCGCGAGGGGCCCCATTTCGTCGGAACGCCATCGGCTATCAGCCTGTCAGCGGCACGGAACTGATGGCTGTTGTCCTGCAGCTGGAATGCGATGTGGTGAACCTTCGACAGCGGCGCGTTGACGATGTTGACGACGTGGTGCTCGTAGCTGCAGGTCAGGAAGTTGGCCAGATCGCCGATCCAGTCGGTCTCCCAGAAGCCCAGAAAGTCGCGATAGAAGGCGATCAGCTTTTCCGCCTCGTGCGAGATGACGGCCACGTGGCCGAGGCTCAGGGGCGATACGGCCCCACTCTTGAAGCCCGGCGCCGGTGCGTCGATCGTTTCGTAGAACTGGAAGATGTTGCCTCGCGGACCTTCCACCTCGACGAGTTCGGCGATGCCGGGCTGGGAATCGGACTTCTTCTGCGCCTTGAGCCCGAACGCGCCCACTTCCTTGGCGAAGGCGTCGAGTTCGGTTCCCGCGTTCAGCTGATAGCCGAGATGCAGCAGCGACTTGTCGTCCGCAGGGCGCAGCACGATGTCGTGGTGGTGGTAGCCGACGCTGAGATAGACGGTCCCGTCCTTCTCGCGGTCCACTTCGGTGGTGCCGAATGTGTCGACATAGTAGTCCCGCGTCCGTTCGAAGTCGGCGACTCCGAGGGCGACGAAACCCAGCTGGAATACCTTGGGCATGCTGGTCTCCATTTCAGTGAAGTTGCGAGGGCAGCCAGAGCGCCAGCTCCGGCCACAGGATGAGCAGGGCGATCAGCACGAGCGGCGCGGCAAGGAAGGGGAAGGCGCCGCGGTACATCTGCGCGATCGTGATGCCCGGGCTGACGGCCCGGATGACGAAGAGGTTCATCCCCATGGGAGGCGTGATGAGGCCGATCTCGATGAGGATGACCAGCATGACGCCGAACCAGACGGGATCGAAGCCGAATGACAGGATCAGCGGCAGCGTGATGGGCACGGTGATCAGGATCATCGCGACACCCTCGAGGAAGCAGCCCATGAGGATGTATACGGCGCAAAGGAGGATGATCACGCCCGTCGCGCCGATCCCGGCCGACTGCATGGCGGACGAGATCGCTTCGGCGACGCCGGTCTGGACGATGAAGTAGGAAAAGAGCGTCGAAGCCATGACGATGAAGATGATGCTGGACACCAGCCGCACGGTCTCGCCGAAGGATTGCACGAGATCGCGCAGGCCCATCCGGCCAAGCATGAGGCCGAGCAGGATCGCGCCGAGCGCGCCGACGGCCGCAGCTTCCGTGGGCGTGAACCAGCCGGTGTAGATTCCGCCGAGTGTCACCACGAACAGGAGCACCACGTGCCAGATACGCGCCAGGGCCGGCAGCACTGGCTCGCGCGGGGCGGCGGCGGCTTGGGTCTCGATGGACGGGTCGCCGGCGGTCCGCCGGACCAGCAACAGGGTCACCGCGCAGTAGAGCGCCGTCAGCACCAGGCCGGGCACCAGTGCCGCCATGAAGAGTTCGGCCACCGACTGCTGGGCGATGATGGCGTAGATCATCAGGATGAGCGACGGCGGGATGAGGATGCCGAGCGTCCCGCCGGCCGCCACCGAGCCGGCAGCGAGGCTCGGCCGGTACCCTGCCGCGAGCATCTGCGGGATCGACACCTTGCTCATGGTCAGCGCCGTCGCGACCGAGGAACCGCAGACCGCTCCGAAGAGGGCGGATGCGAAGATCGATGCAATGGAGAGCGAGCCGCGCATTCCGCGCAGCACCGCGTTGCTTGCGCGGAAGAGATCGGTCGACAGGCCGGCGCTGGCCGCCACGGCGCCCATCAGCGTGAACAGCGGGACGACCGAGAACGTATAGGCCTGCGCAAGCTCGATGGGGGCTGCGGCGGCGGTCAGGCTGGCGCGGCGGAATCCCTCGATCAAGCCGTAGCCGACAAAGCCGACGAGGCCCAGCGCCACGGCCACGGGCATGCGCAGCATGATCAGGGCCACGAGGACGACGATGCCGATCCAGCTCAGCGTGATGGGCTCCATCGCTCTATCGCCCCCCGGCGGCGATTTCGCGCAGCATCGCCGCCAAACAGCTGAGGATCGATGCGGCGAAGGCGAAGATGATCAGCGCGTAGAGCGGCCAAACCGGTACGCCGAGATCATATTTGACGTCGCCGAACTGGCGGGCATCCAGCATCGGCTGGTAAACGTTCACGGCTATGATGCCGAGCAGGACCACGGAGAGCGCCAGTCCGGTGATCTTCAGGAAAGCCACGGCACGTGTCGGCAGGAACCCGTCCACGAGATCGACCCTGATCTGCTCGTCGCGCAGGAACGCTTCCGGAAGACCGAGCATGGCGCTGGCGAGCACCATCACCTCGACCAGTTCCACGACCCCGTGCAGGGGTCTGTTCGCCGCCCACCGGGCGACGATGTCCCAGCAGGTGGCAAGCATCATCACGGCGATGGCGAGCGCGCCGACAAACGTGCAGACACGGGCCAGCAGTTCGAGGGCGCGCCCCGCCATGATCAGAGCTCGGCCATCTTCGCCTTGATCTCGGCGATCAGTCCGTCGATGTCGTGACCTGCCGCCTTCAGATCGGCGATCTGCTTGTCCGCGACAGGCTGAAGCGCGGCCCGGAACGCGTTGGCGGCATCGCCCCTGAGGTCGATCACCTCCACGTCGGCTTCTTCCATGAAGGTGCGCCCCGCGCCCTCGGCGGCGTCGTAGAGCCCGCCCACTCGCGCGGCGGCGTCGGGTCCGGTGGTCTCGGCGATCGCGCGCCGTCCTTCCTCGGGCAGGCCTGCGAGGCTGTCGCTGTTCATGACGAGGGCGAAGTAGCCGACCGAGTTCGCCAGCGTGCTGACCTTCGTCACCGACTGCTGGAGCTGGAAAGCCTTGCCGCCTTCGAAGTTGAAGATGGCGCCGTCGACGACCCCCTTGGCGATCGCGTCGGCCAGCTCGGTCGGGGGAATGGTGGCCGGCGAGGCGCCCAGCGCCACGATCTGGGCAGCAGCGGCCGCGCTCGTCGGTCTTACCCTCAGGCCCTTCATGTCGTCCGGCGTTTGGATCAGCTTGTCGCGCATGAACCAGCCACCCGATGTCGTCACCACGGCGTAGAGCAGTTCGGTCCCCTGGAACTCGGCTGCGGTCCGATCCTTGAGCGACGTGGCGATCCGCGAAGCCTGGGCAGTCGTGACGGGGTTGCCGTCCTCGTCTGCGAAGAGGAACGGGATCGACAGGGCATCGACCAGCGGAAACCGTCCCGGCGTCAGCGCGGTGAAGATGAAGGACAGGTCCGAAACGCCGGTGCGGGCGAGATCGTACTGGCGCGGGGGCGGTCCCATCTGACCGGCAGGGAAGACCTCGATGTCGGCCGCACCGCCCGATTTCTCGCGAACCTCGTCAGCCCAGCGCATCAGTTCGGCATTGATCTGGTGCTGCGGCGGCAGATAGTGCGACAGTTTGAGCTTGCCTGCCTGTGCGCGACCGATCGCCGGCATGGCCAGCGTCGCGGCGGTCGCCGCCACGAATCCTCGTCTCGTAAGCCTCATTGTCCTCTCCCTTATGTTGTAGCTGCCGCCCGTTGCGTTTCCACCGCCACCGGCTTGCCGCGGATGCGGTCGAGCAAGGCAGCCGGTGCAGTGAGCCGGTCGCCGCGCCAGGCGACGTGCTGATCCGGGCGGACGAGCGCGTAGTCGGCGCCATAGAGTTCGCGCACGGCTTCGTCGCGCAACGCGAACAGTTTCAGGGGCAGCTTCAGGGCCGCTGCGGCCTTCGTCAGCTCGCTCTCTGCCGCCTCTTCCGCCTGACCGAGCCGCAACAGCGTAAAGCCCGTTCCGAAATGGTCGTAGAGCGACGATCCATCGTCGGGCCACGCATGCGGGGCAAGCGAGCCGGGGAAGGCCGTCGGGGTATAGCGTGTCACCGAAAACTCCGGCGGAGCACCCTCATCGTCGGTCACGATCTGCGGCGAGGCGTAGCGGTAGCCCAGCACGACGCCGAGCGAGCGAAACTCGGGCGCCTTGGCTTCCTCCACGGCCTTCGCGGCGACTGCGCGGGCGTCCGCGCCTTCCGCCGTGTCGTCGTCGAGGCCGGGTGCGAGGAACTTGTCGCTCAGCGCCGCGACGTTCTCTGTCGAGGTTTCGATGACCAGGCGGTGCGCCGGCTTGCGCTCCGTCTCGTAGCTGTCGAGCAGATCGGCGCCTGCCCATCCTTCGAGTGCCGCCGACAGTTTCCAGCCCAGGTCGACCGCGTCGGCGATGCCGAGGTTCATGCCGTGCCCGCCGAAGGGGGAATGCAGATGGCACGCGTCGCCGGCGAGGAACACGTCGCCGTCGCGGTAACGGTCGGCCAGGAGCTTGTGCACGGTCCACGGGTCGCGCGCCAGGATCTCCATCTCGCAGTCCTTGCGCATTGCCTTGCGGACGAAGCCGAGCAACTCCTCGTCCGTCATCTCACGTCCCGGCCGCTGCGGCATGCCCCAGAACCAGACGTCCTGCTTGTCCATCGGTCCCATGACGCAAGGCGCCTCAGGGCTGACCAGCCAGTGGAACAGCGCGGGCTCCAGCTCCGGATCGGCGTTGAGACCCGGAACACGCAGGATCAGCGTCACGAAGGACATCAGCGAATGCAGGCCCTGCATCTGGATGCCAAGCAGCTTGCGCACGCTCGAGCGGGCGCCGTCAGCGCCCACCAGGAAGCGCGCCGTCACGCGCTCCACCTTCCTAGTCTTGAGATCCCGCACCGTTGCCGCCACCCCGCCGCCGGACATCTGCTCCAGCTCTTCGAGCCGCGTGTTGAAGCGGACGGTCGCACGAGGATGCGCCTTCACATGGTCGAGCAGGATACCTTCGACGACATATTGCGGAATGAACTCGGCATGCTCGGGAAAACGCTCGTCGCGCACCGGCGCGGCACAGAACGCATTTTCGAAGGAGAAGATGTCATGGCCGAAGAGCCCCGTCGCGAACCTGACCCGGCGCGGGAATTCGGGCGCCAGCGGCGAGCGGCGGCGCATTTCCGGCGCCAGTCCCCATCGCCGCATATGGGTCATCGTGCGCACGTTCGTGGTCTTCGCGCGAGGCTGCACGCCGACGCGGTCGTTCTGCTCGATCACGCAGACGGTATGGCCGCGCGCGGTCAGCTCGGTGGCGAGCGCCAGCCCGACCGGTCCTCCGCCAATCACGGAAACGTCGAAATCCCAGTTCACCACATGCTCCTCCCGCATGAAGTTCGGGTCTTTGCGCCCGCTGTCGGGTCTTCTCACCGGCCTTGCGAAACGACCGTATTCCTCAGCGTCCCGATCCGTTCGACCTCGACCTCGCACACGTCGCCGGGCTTCATGAACACCGGCGGCTTGCGCGCCGCGCCCACGCCCGATGGCGTTCCGGTCACGATGATGTCGCCGGCCTCCAGCGTCATCGCGATGCTGAGAAGCGAGACGAGCTTGCGCACGTCGAAGATCAGGTCGCTCGTGCTGGCGCTCTGCATGACCTCGCCATTCAGCCTGGTCTCGATGCGCAGGCCCGAGCCACCCTCGGGCAGTTCGTCGGCAGTGACGAAGACCGGCCCGAAGCCGCCGGTTCCGTCGAAGTTCTTCCCCACGGTCCATTGCGGGGTCCGCAGCTGGTAGTCGCGGATCGAACCGTCGTTGAAGATCGAATATCCGGCGATGTGGTCGAGCGCGTCGGCCTCGGCGATCTCGCGGCCGGGCTTACCGATCACCGCTACCATCTCGCCCTCGTAGTCGAACTTGTCGGAAACGTTCGGCTTCACCAGCGACGCGCCATGCGCCACCAGACCGGAGCTGAAGCGGGCAAAGACGGTCGGGAAGTCGGGAGCCTGCATGCTGCTCTCGGCAGCGTGGTCGCTGTAATTCAGGCCCACGCACAGGATCTTGGAGGCGCGTACGAACGGCGGCCGATACTTTGCGGTTGCAGGATCGACCGGGGAGCCTCCCTGCAGCCGCTTCGCCGCGCCCGCGAAGTCGCCGCTGCGAACGATATCGTCGAGGGTTCCCGGAAATCCGTCGGACGATGCCAGCAGGCCGCGGAACTCACCGGTTCCCGTATCGACGGCCAGTCCGCCGGTGCCATCGATCTCGTAACTGAGGAAGCGCACGACACCATCCCGTTCAGATTGCGATGGGGATGCACTTACTCAAATAAAAAAGATCAGTCAATAAAAAATACATTTTATTGGGTCGCCGATTCGGATATCGTGGATCCATGAAATCCTCCGATGAGATGGACGGCGTCGGCGTCCACAAGAGCATGACGTCGCGGACCTATGACCGGCTCCGCTACGCGATCATCACCGCGCGATACCGGCCCGGCGAGAAGCTCCGCATCGATGCCCTCAAGCAGGAATTCGATGCGAGCCTCGGCGCAGTGCGCGAGGCGCTGGCGCGGCTGACATCCGAGGGACTGGTGACGGCAGAGCCGCAGCGCGGGTTTTCCGTGTCGCTGATCTCACGCCAGGACCTGACGGATCTGACCGAGGCGCGCATCGTCATCGAGACCACGTGCGTGGGATCCTCCATCGCCAATGGCGACCTCGCCTGGGAGGGGAGGGTGCTCTCGGTGTCGCACCAGCTCTCGCGGCTCAGCCTTTCGGTCGGCAAGGTGGGCGCCGATACCGAAACCTGGCACCGCTATCACGAGCGCTACCACGACGAGATCACCGCGGCTTGCAGCAATAGCTGGTGGCTGCGGCTGCGCAAGCAGCTCTTCGTCCAGTCCGAGCGCTACCGCCGGCTGTCCGGCCCGTTCGCCGAATACGATCGCGACATCGATGCCGAGCATCGCGCCATCACCGAAGCCGTGCTGGCCCGCGACGCCACGCGCGCGGCCGCGCTTCTGACCGACCATCTGCGCGCAACGACCGATATCCTGCTGGCCTCGAAGATGCCGTTCTCGTCAGATCCCTCCGTCGCTCAGCCTGCAAGGATCGCCGGTGGATGAGGTGTCCCGGCCGAAGCCGGCCGATCTCGGTGCCTATCGCTGGTTCCTGCTGTTCGGCATCTGGCTCGTCTACTTCTGCTTCGGGCTGGTCGCAGCGTCGATGGCGCCCCTCATTCCCGTCATCCGAGCCGAACTCGGGATCTCCAACGCCGGAATGGGCGCGATCCTCGGCGCCTGGCCTCTCGTCTACATCGCCGCCGCCATTCCCTGCGGCGTGCTTCTCGACCGGCTTCCGGCGCGCTGGTCGCTGCTCGTCGGCAGCGCGGTGGTCGGGCTGTCGGCACTCCTGCGCGGGCTTTCCTGGGACGAGCTTTCGCTCTTCGCGGCCGTGGGGCTGTTCGGGGTCGGCGGGCCGCTGATCTCCGTCGGCGCACCGAAGCTGACCGCGAAATGGTTCGATGGGCGCGACCGGGGCGTCGCAATCGGCATCTACACGACCGGGCCGGCACTCGGCAGTGCCGCCTCCCTCGCGCTCATGACCAGCGTCCTCATGCCTCTTTTCGACCAGGACTGGCGCATGGTCATGTTCGCCAATGCCGGCATCGCCGTCGCCGCAGGCGTGGCGTGGTTCCTGCTCGCAAGCCACCCGCTGGCCGATCCCGGCTCCGCGACCGAGGCCTCCCGGCCTGCTGCCTTCGACCCCCGCACCGTGTTGGCCCTCCTGGCGAGGCCCCCGGTGCAGGTGCTGTTGCTCATGGGCGTCGGCATCTTCCTGGTCAATCATGGGATCAACAACTGGCTACCCGAGATACTGCGCGCCAAGGGGCTTCCGGCGGCGGAGGCCGGGAGATGGGCGTCGCTCACACAGATCGTCGGCATCGTCGGATCGTTGGTGGTGCCGCGCTATGCCGTCGCCGGCCGCCGTCTCGTGCTGATCTCGCTCATCTTCGCCGGCATGGCGGTCGCCGGCCTGCTGCTGCTCCTGCCGGCCGGGCAGGCCCTGGTCGCCTCGCTCGTCCTGCTCGGGATCGCGCGCACCTCGGCCACGGCCATCGTGATGCTTCTCCTGCTCGACCTGCCCGGAATAGACAGGCAGCGGCACGGCCTGCTCGGCGGCATGTTCTTCGTCGCGGCCGAGATCGGCGGCGTCCTCGGCCCGACGACGATCGGGCTTCTGTCCGACCGGAGCGGCGGCTTTTCGAGTTCATTATGGGCGCTTTCGGCGATCGGCGTCGTGCTGCTCGTGCTAGCCGGTCTGCTCGCGCGAATCGGCCACCGCGAACGCCCGCTCCCTCGTTGATCAGCGCCGAGAAGTCGGAATCGCCCGAGATCGGCAGCTTCGGGACCTTCATCCCGCAGACGCGCCGCGCCGTCCGGCATACATGCCGAACCCGACGAAGGCGACCACAGCGTCTCGCGCATTTGGTTCAGGACGGGGCTTTTCGAACCTCCGCGCGGCCGAGGCCGGAGACCATAGCCTGCACCAGCGCTATGGCGCCTGAAATCGGGCGGAACTGCCCGGTCGAGGCATTGTCGACGAAGAAGGCAAGTTTCGCATGCTTCGCAAGCGGGCTTTGAGGGGAGTCCGTGAATGCGAGCACCGGCTTGCCGCTGAGATGACAATCCACGACCACATCCACCACCGGTTCGGAATAGGGCGGGAAGGCGATCGCGACCAGCAGATCGGTCGACTTCATGTTGGCCACCTGCTGCGAAGCCATGCCGCCACCGAAGTCGAGCAGGCTGCACGGGCGTTCCGAACGAGCGAGCCCGTAGGCGAGATAGGTGGCAATCGCGCGCGAGCGGCGTAGCCCGGCGATGTAGAGGTGGTCGGCCGCTTCCAGCATCGAGACTGCGCTGGAAAGTTCGGAAACAGAGACCGTGCGGCGGAGTTCTTCCAGGGAGGCAGCCAGGGCGTCGATGGATCCGTTCAGCAATATGCTGAGGTCGGCGGGTGGACGCGCCGCCTGCGTCGCGTAGACCTGTTCGCGCATGTCCGCCGCGCCCTCGATGAGCCTGTGGCGGAAGATGCGCTGCATCTCCAAAAAGCCACTGTAGTCGAACTCCTTTGCAAAGCGGATGAGTGTCGACGGCTGGACCCCGAGCTCGGCGGCGATCGAGACGGTCGTGCGCAGCGCGAACTCGTTCGGCTGTTCGAGCGCGGAGCGGGCGATGCGCTGCAGGTGGGGGGAAAGCGTCTCGAAACGGGCGCGGATGCGCGACCTCAGCGCCTCGAAGGTCTCCGGGCCACCACGGTACGCATGATCCAGCGACGGTAGCGGGGTGATATCGGACAAGGCGAACTCCTCATTCGAGGGACTGAATGTCATTGTCAACGCCGCTTGACAAGAATGAAAAGAAAATTCATTCTCTGTGAAAATTCATTCAAACCGGGTGAATTTGCACGGCGGCGGGGGAGCGCCGCCCTTCCAAGGGAGGATGACATGTCGGACAGCAGAATTACACGTCGCCGCTTGTTGACCACGGCCGCGGCCGGTGGCGCCGTTTCGGTCTTCGCCGGGCCGTGGAAGCACAATCGGGTCTGGGCGCAGGCGACCGACAAGCCCATCCGCATCGGCATCACCTCGGACGCCAGCGGCCAGTACGCCAATTCCGGCGCAAGCGACCGCCGCGGCATGATGATGGCCATCGACGAGGCGAACGAACGCGGCGGTGTGCTCGGACGCCAGATCGAGTACATTCACATCGACACGGAGACGACGCCGGCAACCGGCAGCCGCGTGGCCGAGCGCATGATCACGCGCGAGGAATGCGGCTTCCTGGTCGGGGCGGTTCATTCCGGTGTCGCAAACGCCATCAGCCAGGTCGCGCAGAAGTACGGTGTTGTCTACCTCAACACCAACTCCTCCTCGCCGACCGAGAGCGGCCAGAACTGCCACCGCGTCAAATTCGTCTGGGACGGCAACGGCACCAATTTCGCCAAGGCGGCAGTCAAGAACGCCATCGATACGTTCGGCCCGAAGTGGATGCTGCTCACCAATGACTACGTCTGGGGGCACGATACGGCCAAGGCCACGAAGGCACTTCTCGCGGAATACGGCGGAGAGGTCTCCGAGGAGATCCTGATCCCGCAGGGCACGCGCGATTTCTCCTCCGCTCTCCTGCGCGTGCAGCAGCAGAAGCCCGGCGTCGTGTCGGCAGCCATCGGCGGCGACGACCAGAAGGCGTTCCGCCAGCAGGTCGCACAGCTCGGCATGGGCAACAGCCCGGCCTGGATCAACAGCCAGCAGGACTGGCCGGACGTCTACGGTCTGCCGCTCGAAAACCTCTTCGGCGTGTTCGGCACCACCTGGTACTACAAGCTCGACCTGCCAGGCGTCGCCGAGTTCGTGAAGAAGTACCAGGAGCGCTACCCCGATACGCAGATGCGGGTCCCCGGCAACGTCTTCTACAATGGCTACATGGCGACCCGCGAACTCCTTGCGGCCGTCGAACGGGCCGGGTCGGCCAACAACATCGCCGTGATCAAGGCTTTGGAGGATCACAAGATGCCGGCTGCCGAGCGCATGCAGCACCACGACGCCTGGATCGATGCGAACACCCACCAGGTGCAGCAGACGATCTATCTGGCGAGCGCCAACGGCAAGCCGTCCGAGGACGACGACATGTTCGAGATCGTGGCCAACGCCGCGCCGGACGTGGTGATGGACAAGGGTGCGGCGGCGGCCTGCGCGCTCGAGAGCTACGAGGACACGCCGAGCTTCGACGCCTGACAGCGGGCGATCCGTTCTTCCGATGCCATGGCCGGCGCGACCCGGCCATGGCCAATCTTGAGGCATGCCTCCTCGTGACCCCGCGATGACCTATCTCCTGCCGCATATCCTCAACGGCCTGACGCTCGGTCTGCTCTTCGCGCTGATCGCGCTGGGCTTCACGCTCATCGTCGGCGTCATGGAGGTGATCAACCTCGCGCACGGATCGCTCTTCGCGCTCGGGGCCTATTTCGCGCTGACCGTCATCGGCGGCGGATGGTTCTCCGGCACCGAATTCGGAGTCTGGTGGCACGGCCTGCCGATCGAACATCGCTACGTGCTGGCGCTGATCCTCGGGCCTGTCCTCGCCGCGGGCGCCGGGATGCTGCTCGAGCTGTGTCTGCGCCCCACGCACGGCAAGGCGCCGCTCTACGGCCTGCTCCTGACCTTCGGCGCCGCGCTGGTGATCGAGGAGATCATCCGGCTCGGCTGGGGAACCGGCGAGCAGAACCTCGAAGTGCCGGAGGTTATCAACGGCCCGGTGCTGATCGGCGGCTTCATCTATTCGAAGTACAAGTTCTTCGCAGCCGGCTTCAGCGCCGCGTCGATCCTCTGCGTCTGGCTGTTCCTGGAACGCACGCCCTATGGCGCGATCATCAAGGCCGGAGCGCACGACAGCGAGATGGTGCGTGCGCTCGGCTACGATCTCTCCCGCCTGCGGCTTCTCGTCTTCGGCTTCGGCGCATCGCTGTCCGGTCTGGCCGGCATCGTCATGGTACCGATCTGGGGGCTGCGGCCGCATGTCGGCATCGACGTCGTCATCCCCGCCTTCCTGATCATCGTCATCGGCGGCATCGGCAGTTTCTGGGGGGCGGTGGTCGCCGCCCTCATGGTCGGGCTGGCCGTCGGCATCACCGGCGCCTATGCCGGCGCCTGGGCGACGATGTCGATGTACATCCTGCTGATCCTTGTGATCGGCCTGCGCAGCCGCGGCCTGTTCGGCCGCAAGAGCGCGCTGGAGAACTGACGGTGATCTCGCTCTCCGACGTCCCCTCCCGCTCGGCCTTCGCAAGCGTCGGCCCTATGGCGTTGGCCGGGCTTCTGCTGCTGACCGCGCCCTGGTGGCTGCCGGCGATCGGGCTCTACCAGTATCTCGGGACCGAGATCGCGATCTGGCTCATCTTCGCCCTCGGCTTCAATCTGCTGTTCGGCTACGCGGGACTGCACTCCTTCGGCCATGGCGCCTATCTCGGCATCGGCGCCTACGCCTTCGGCCTGTGGCAGCAGAACGTGGCGGTCGGCCTGTGGAGCGGGCTTGCGGCCGCGGTCCTCGCAGCCGGCATCGCCGGCGCGATCGTCGGAGCCCTGATCTCGCATCGCCGCGGCATCTACTACGCACTCATGACCATCGCCTTCGGGCAGGTGTTCTGGTTCAGCGCCATGAAGCTGCATTCCATCACCGGTGGCGAGGATGGTCTTCTCGGCATCCCGCGGCCACCGCTGGAGCTCGGCTTCGCCGCCATCGACATGCGCAGCAACGTCGCACTGTTCTATCTCGCGGTGGGGCTCCTGGTGGTCGCGCTGGTCGTGCTGCGACGGCTTGCGAATTCGCCGTTTGGAAGGGTGCTCCAGGCGATCCGGCAGAACGAGACGCGCGCCCGCTTCGCCGGATACGAGGTCTGGCGCTTCAAATGGGCCGTCTTCGTCATCTCGGCCATGTTCGCCGGTCTCGCCGGAGGCCTCTTCTCCATGGCGCAACAAAGCGCCTATCCCGACGTGATGAGCCTGCACCAGTCCGGCCTCATCGTCATGATGGTGCTCGTCGGCGGGGGACTGGTCAGTTTCTGGGGGCCGGTCTTCGGCGTCATTTTCTACTTCGTCGCCCGCGACGTGCTCGGCGGGCTGACCGAGACCTGGCTGCTCTGGTACGGCCTGATGTTCATGGCGATGGTCATGCTGCGTCCGGAGGGCGTGGCGGGCATGCTGCATCTTGCGACGCACCGCCTGGCGAGCCTGCGCGGCGGCACTCACCTGGCGGCGGAGAAGGCGTCATGAGCCTGTTCGAGGCCCGCAATATCCACAAACGCTTTGGCGCGCGTGTCGTGCTGGAAAACATCTCGCTTTCCTTCGAAGAGGGACAGGTCAGCGGCATCATGGGGCCGAACGGGGCCGGCAAGACGACCTGCTTCCATGTGCTGACCGGCCAGCACAGGCCCGACCGCGGCGAGATCGTGTTTGACGGGCGCCAAATCACCGGGCTCGCCCCGCAGCGCATCGCCACCATGGGCATCGCACGATCCTTCCAGATCATGAACCTCTTCGACGACAGTGTCGTCATAGAGAACGTCATGCTGGCATTGCCCGAATTCCGCGCTCGCCGCCGCAGCATCCTGGCGCCGGTGTTCGACGATGCGGCCCTGGTGGAAGCGGCGATAGAGGTGCTGGAGCAGGTCGGTCTCGCCGCCAAGGCCTGGGAGAAGGCGACGTCGCTCAGCTATGGCGAGCGGCGCGCGCTGGAAATCGGCGTCGCGCTTGCGGCACGCCCGCGCATCCTGTTCCTCGACGAACCCACCTCCGGGCTCGGCACGGAGGGAATCCGCAACCTCGCCAAGCTCGTGAAGCGGCTGCGCGAGACGGTGACCATCGTCATGATCGAGCACGACATGCGCTTCCTGTTCGAACTCGCCGACCGCATCTCCGTCGTTCACTGGGGGCAGGTGATCGCCGAAGGCACACCGTCCGAACTCCAGTCGAATGCCTGGATCCGGCGCTCCGCGCTGGGAGAACTCGCCGATGCTTGAAGTCGCCGGCATCGACGCCTTCCACGGAGAGACGCAGGCGCTGTTCGGCGCCTCGATCAGCGTCGGCGCCTCGGAGGTGGTGGCGCTGCTCGGGCCGAACGGTGCCGGCAAGACGACGACGCTGCGCTCCATCCTCGGCCTGACGCGCGCCCGCGCCGGCCGCATCCGCTTCGCTGGAGAGGACATCACCGCGCTGCCGACGCATCGCATCTCGAAGAAGGGTATCAGCTGGGTGCCTGACGACCGCCGCGTCTTTCCGACGCTAACGGTGGCGCGCAACCTCCAGATCGCCCGCCGGCGCACCGCGTTTCGCCAATGGAGCGTTGGCGAGATGTTCGGCATCTTCTCCGCGCTCGAACATCTGATGCCGCGCGAATGCGAAAACCTGTCGGGCGGGGAGATGCAGATGGTGGCGATATCGCGCGCGCTGCTCGCCTCGCCGGGCCTCGTGCTGTTCGATGAGCCGAGCCAGGGCCTCGCGCCCAAGATCGTCCAGGATGTCCTGAAGACGATCCGCATGCTCAAGGCCGAAGGCATCGCCTCGCTGGTCGTCGAGCAGAACGCCCTCGCGGCCCTCGAAGCGTCGGACCGCGTCTACGTCATGAAACAGGGGCGCATCGTCCACCACGGCCCGGCGCAGGACCTGCTTCGCGACGTCGTGCTGCGCCGCCGCCTGATCGGAATCTGACCATGCCGCCGATGCTTCAAGTCAGCAATCTCTCGAAGGTCTACCATCGTGGCCGCTTCGACCGCACGGAGACGTTCCGTCTGTCGGCGGACTTCACCATCGACGAGCCCGGTATCGTCGGCATGATGGGACCCAACGGGTCCGGCAAGACGACGCTGTTCGAACTGATCACCGGCTCCAATGCGCCGAGTGACGGCTGCGTTCTCGTCCAGGGGCGCGACATCCATCGCGTGCGCACTGACGAGCGCGACCGTCTCGCCATCCACTATCACCAGTCCTACCAGGTCCGGCACTTCCGCTCTCTCTACCCCAACGCGCTCATGGAACGGGCGGGTTCCGACTATCCGGTCGTGCATCTCTTCGACGAGCCGCAGTTCAACACGCAGGACGGCTACATCGGCTTCATGCTCGACTTCTTCCGCCGGCTGCGCGGCGAAGGCAGGCTCGTCTTCTTATGTGTCCATCCGAACGAACGCTTCCACCTCGAGATCTTGCAGGAGATCTGCGAACGCTTCATCTTCGTCCAGAAGGGCACGGTCATGCCGATCCCCGACTATGACAGTCTCGTGTCCCACGACGCCTGCCGCGCCTATCTCGGCGATCTTCTGTCGGAGCGCACGGCATGATGGGGAGACCGCGCGTGGCGCTTTTCGGCGCGGGCCTGATCAGCCTCTATCACCTGCGCGCCTGGGCCAGCGCGGGGGCGGAGGTCGTGGCGGTCTGTGACGTCGACCTCGAAAAGGCGCGGGCGCGAGCGCAGGAGTTCGGCGTTGCCCGCGTCCACGACGATCCCGCCGCACTCTTCGCGGAAGGCGGCTTCGAGATCGCCGACATTGCCGCCTCGCTCGGCGCGCACGTTCCGTTGACGCGAATGGCTGCCGACCACGGCGTCCAGGTGATGCTGCAGAAGCCGATGGCGGCCACCGTGAGCGAGGCAGAGGCGCTGGTCGCCTATGTGGGCGAGCGCGTGCGCTTCATGGTGCACGAGAACTATCGCTTCCGACCGCACTACATGACCGTGCGGCGATGGATCGCCGAGGGGCGGATCGGCCCGGTTCGCCACGCGTCCATCTCTTGCCGGGGTTCCGGCCTCTGCCCGCGCGACGGCGACGTGCCCTTCCTGATCGAGCGCCAGCCCTACTTGAAGAGCTACGAACGCAATCTTGTATTCGAGACCATGATCCATCATCTCGACGTGCTGCGCTGCTTGTGCGGTCCGCTGAAGGTGGTCGCCGCCCGTCTCACCCGGCTTGCAGACGGGCTGCCGGGCGAGGACACTGCCGCGATCCTGCTCGAAGCCGAAAACGGCTTCATCGCCACCGCCGACGGATCGATCTGCGCGCCGGGTTATCCGCCCTTGCATGGCGACCGGCTGGAGGTGATCGGCACGAGCGGCACCGTGGTCATGGACTACAACCGCGTCCAACTCGTCGGCTCTGAACAGGACGCAGTCGAGATCGACCTCCTTGGCCGCTATCAGGAGTGCTTCGACACCGCGATGGCCGCCTTCCTGACGGGCTTGCGCGACGGCACGGCCTTCGAGACCGACCGCCTCGACAACCTCGAAACCGTGCGGCTGATGGAATCCGTCTATCGCGCCGCCGGCGTGGAGATCCCGCAATGAACCGCCCCGAACCCAACCTTACCCCTGCGGCCGATCCCGCCGCCATGGACCGGCTGTTCGACATCGCGGGCCTGCGCGTCTTCGTCCCCGGCGGATATGGCGCGATCGGCGAAGCGACGGTACTAGCCATGGCACGTCGCGGTGCCGTCGTGGCGGTGGCAGGGCGCAGCCAGGCCAAGGCCGGGGCACTGGTCGAGCGGGTGGCGAGCGGCGGTGGCCGGGCTCACGCCTTTCGCCTCGATGCCGGTGAACCATCCCAGATACGCGAGGTCACGGCCAAGGTTGCCGAGGCGATGGGTGGTATCGACGTGCTGGTCAACTGCGTCGGCATGCAGCGCGAGCAGGCGCTGCTCGAGGTCACCGAAGAAACCTTCGACGAGATCTACCGCATCAATCTCAAATCCGCGATGTTCCTCGCCCAGGCGGTCGCCCGCCAGCAGATCGCGCAGGGCGGCGGGGGACGGCAGATCCACCTCCTCTCGGTGCGCTCGCAACTGGCGCTGCGCGGCCGCGGCTATTCCGCCTACTGCGCCACGAAGGGCGGCCTCGCCATGCTCGTCAAGCAGCATGCGATGGAACTTGCGCCGCACGGCATCACCGTCAACGGCGTCGCCCCCACCTTCATTCGGTCCGAGCGCATCCGCCACCATCTCGAGCGCGAGGGTTTTCGCGACTTCATCCTGGAGCGCAATCCGCTCGGCCGCATCGGCGATCCGCTTGAGGTCGTCGGCCAGATCATCGCCTTCGCCGCGCCCGCCGGAAGCTACATGACGGGGCAGATCGTCTATGTCGACGGCGGCGTGACGGCCAGCCAATGACGAACGGTTCGCCCACGAAGAAGCCGCTGCGCAGCGCGCGCTGGTTCGATGCCGACGACCTGCGCGGCTTCGGCCACCGCTCCCGCCTGATGCAGATGGGTTATGGCCTCGACGATTGGGACGGCCGCCCGGTTATCGCCATCATCAACACCTGGTCCGACATCAACCCGTGCCACGTGCATTTCAGGCATCGGGTGGAGGACGTGAAGCGCGGCATCCTCCAGTCCGGCGGCTTTCCGCTCGAACTGCCGGCGATTTCGCTGTCGGAGAACTTCGTCAAGCCGACCACGATGCTCTACCGCAACCTGCTCGCGATGGAGACCGAAGAGCTGCTGCGCTCGCATCCCGTCGACGGAGCCGTGCTGATGGGCGGTTGCGACAAGACCACGCCGGGCCTGCTGCTCGGCGCGATCAGCTTGGACCTGCCGGCGATCTTCATGCCGGCCGGACCGATGCTGCGCGGAAACCTGCGCGGGGAGGTGCTGGGCTCCGGTTCGGACGCCTGGAAATACTGGGACGAGCGGCGGGCGGGCAAGATCGATGCCGCCGAATGGCAGGCGGTGGAGGCCGGGATCGCGCGGTCCTACGGCCATTGCATGACCATGGGCACCGCAAGCACCATGACGGCGATCGCCGAGGCGATGGGCATGTCGCTTCCCGGTGCGTCCTCGATCCCGGCCGCAGATGCCGGCCACATCCGGATGGCGAGCGCCACGGGACGCCGGATCGTGGCGATGGTGGACGAGGACCTGCGTCCCTCGGCGATCCTGTCGCGATCCGCGTTCGACAACGCCATCGTCGTGGCCATGGCCATGGGCTGCTCAACCAACGCCGTCATCCACCTCGTTGCGATGGCACGACGCGCCGACCATGCCGTGGGTCTCGACGATTTCGAGCAGGCGAGCCGCCGCGTTCCGGTGCTGGCCAATGTCAGGCCATCCGGGGAGCGCTACCTGATGGAGGACTTCTTCTACGCCGGCGGCCTGACGGGATTGCTGAACCGGCTGTCCGATCTGCTCGACAAGGACGCCATGACCGTGACGGGCGAGCGGTTCGGCGCCGGCTTCGCCGACGCACCGGTCTGGAACGACGACGTCATCCGGCCCCTCGACCGTCCCGTCTCCACCGAGCCGGCTATGGCCGTGCTCACCGGCAATCTCGCGCCGCGGGGCTGCGTGATGAAACCCTCCGCCGCCGACCCGCGGCTGTTGAAGCATTCAGGTCCGGCGCTCGTCTTCGACAGCTACGAGGAGATGAAGCGCCGGATCGACGATCCGGACCTCGACGTCACGCCAGACACGGTGCTGGTGATGCGCGGTGCCGGTCCGCAGGGCGGGCCCGGCATGCCGGAGTGGGGCATGCTGCCGATCCCGCAAAAGCTGCTCAGGCAGGGCGTGCGCGACATGCTGCGCATCTCCGACGCGCGCATGAGCGGCACCAGCTACGGCGCCTGCGTGCTCCACGTCTCGCCCGAATCCCATGTCGGCGGTCCGCTGGCGCTGGTCCGCAGCGGCGACACGATCGCCGTCGACGTCGCCGCGCGCACCATCGACATGGTCGTCGAGCCCGCCGAGCTGGAAGCGCGCCGTGCGGCCTGGCGCGCGCCCGAGCCCCGCTTCGGCCGCGGCTACGGCTGGATGTTCTCCCGCCACATCGGCCAGGCGCACGAGGGCTGCGACTTCGACTTTCTCGAAACCGGTTTCGGCCCCGCGACGGGCGAACCCGCGATCCTGTAGCACCGGAGGCAAGCGCATGTCCGAAACCGTTCCCGCCCTGCTGATCGGCGGCGAGTTCCGCCGCGAGACGTCGCAACCTCGCGCGGAAATCGTTAACCCATGCACCGAGGACGTCTTGTGGACCGCGCCGGCGGCCGGCGCCGCCGAAGTGGCGGAAGCGCTAGCCCATGCACGTGCGGCCTTCCCGAGATGGGCGGCGGTACATGGCTGGGAACGCGCCAAGGTCCTGCGCGCCATTGCCCGCGCCATGGAGCGCCGCAAGCCGGAGATCGCGCGCGCCCTGTCGCTGGAGATCGGCCGCCCGATCGCCCAGTCCGAAGGCGAGGTGGTGATCGCCATCGAACAGTTCGACTGGTTCGCCGGCGAAGCGGAGCGCCTGTTCGGCGAAACGATCCCGTCGCGCCAGGGCGGTCGCCTGCAGGCCGTGCCGGAGCCCGTCGGCATCGTCGCCGCCTTCACCGCCTGGAATTTTCCCGTCAATCTTCTGGCCCGCAAGATCGCGCCGGCACTGGCCGCCGGCTGTCCCGTCATCTGCCGTCCGTCGGAACAGACCCCGCTCACGTCGACCCTCATCGCGCTCGCATGCGTCGAGGGCGGAGTGCCGTCCGGCGTCGTGCAGATGCTGCACGGGCCCGCTGACATCGTGACCTCTTTGCTGATGCAGGCCGAAGAGGTGCGAAAGATCTCGCTCACCGGCTCGACGCGCGTCGGCAAGCTGTTGCTCGCGCAGGCCGCGCAGACCGTCAAGCGCGCCTCGATGGAGCTCGGCGGACACACGCCGGTCGTCATCTGCGAGGATGCCGACGTGGATGCCGCCGCCGCGCAGTGTGCCGCCTTCAAGTTCCGCAATGCCGGGCAGGTCTGCATCGCGCCGAATCGCTTCTACGTGCACGAGGACCTTGCATCACGCTTCACCGACGGCATGGTCGCGGCGGCTCGGGCGCTGGTACTCGGCGACAGCCAGGACCCGGCGACCACGATGGGACCGTTGACGCTCGCGTCGCAGCGCGACCGCGTCGAGGCTCTCTGTGTCGAGACGATCGCCGACGGCGCGCGCTGCCTGACCGGCGGCCGCCGCCCGGCAAGCCGCAACACGGGCTTCTTCTTCGAGCCGACCGTGCTGGCCGACGTGCCCGACACCGCGCGCATCATGCGTGAGGAGCCCTTCGGACCGCTGGCGCCCATCGCTACCTTCCGCGACCTCGACGATGCCATCGGACGCGCCAATTCGACGCCCTACGCGCTTGCAGCCTACGGCTTCACGTCGAGCCAGACGAAGGCGGATGCGCTGAGCCGCGGCCTTCATGCCGGCATGGTCGGCGTCAACACCTTCATGATCGCCCATGCCGAGGCTCCCTTCGGCGGCGTCGACCATTCCGGCATGGGGCGCGAAGGCGGCCGGCAGGCCATCAACGACTACCTGAACGTCAAGATGACCCACTTCATGGCAGCTTGAGGATGGAGATGACCGGGTTTTCCAACCCGCTGCGCAGGCTCTGGGCCGAGGGTCGCTGTGCTGCCAATGCATGGCTCGCCTGTCCGTCCATCCTGTCGGCGGAGGCGCTGGTATCCGCGGGCTGGGATTCCGTCACGGTCGACCTGCAGCACGGTACCGCCGACTATGCCGCGCTCCTTACGCTGCTTCCGGTGATCGAGCGCAGCGGCAGCGCGGCCCTGGTCCGCGTTCCATGGCTCGACGAAGCATCCATCATGCGCGCGCTCGACACCGGTGCGCTCGGGATCATCGCGCCGATGATAGAGACGCCTGCCGACGCGCAGCGCCTGGTCGCAGCCTGCCTCTATGCACCGGCAGGTGCACGCAGCTTCGGTCCGGTTCGGGCGCGCTTTGCGTGGGGCGACGGCTACGCAGCGTCAGCCAACCGCGAAATCCTCCCGATCGCGATGATCGAAACACGGGCGGCGATGGAAAACTTGGACGACATCGCTGCGACACCCGGGCTCGCCGGCCTCTATGTCGGCCCCGCGGACCTTTCGCTCGCACAAGGTTTCTCGCCCGGTTTCGATCGCCAGGAACCGGAAATGCTGGCCATGATCGAACGGGTCCGACATGCCTGCAAGGCCAACCGTATCGCCGCATGCATCCATTGCGGCGACCCCGCCTATGCAGTGCACATGGCTGCCGCGGGCTTCAACCTGACCACCATCGGTTCCGACGCGCGCTTCGTCGAAGCAGGCGCAAAGGCCGCCGTTGGGCGTTTTCGCAGTGAGGCACGATCGCGCTGATTAGTCCGCGTTGAACGCCATCGATGGCATCTCCCGCGGCGGCGACAATCTTTCGCGCGCACAAGGACGTGACATAGCCCATGCCGCTTGAGTAGCCGCCGATGCGCCCGGCACAACACGGCTTGCAACGAGGTTCTAGAGATCTCGGGCCCGGCGATCTTCGCTACGTGCCGGGCCAGTCGCGCCTGCTCGCAGCAGCGACCTTCGCGCCGCATCAGTCAGGAAGTCCGGCGTCGGCTTAGAACGCTTTGTCATCCTAGTATGGAAAACGGTCCCGCTGCGTACCTTGCGATGGTTCGCAGTGCCTGAGGCTCTTCAGCCTTTCCCTTCGACAATCGACGGAGTTTCCGAGCGCAAGCCGTTGAAACAGTGCATCGCAGGTGGCGATCCACCCTGAGAGTTCCCCGACACGACACAAAGATGGCGGTCACGCGAGGCAATATATAACGTTTGTTACATTGTTTGCCAAAATGAATAATCTGTGTATGTTGATGTCGCAACAGGTTTCGCCTGTGGTCGCTCCAGCAAGGGACTGCCGCTCGGCAAGATCGGTTTCGGGGGGATCCGTTTATTCGACTGCCAATCACGGCTCATCTTGACCGTCGACGACTCGATCTTGGCGCTTTTCGACGGTTGCCGATCCGAACTTATTCTTCGGCTTGGTCGATTTACTGACTGTAATTGGAATAGATTTTTGGGCGTATCCAGTATTCGCCCTAGGGAGGACATTTGATGCGGAACATTTCCGGCAACCGCTATCTGGCGGAGGCGCTGAGGTCGTACGGAGTCGACTACTTTTTCCATATGCCGGCGCTGTTGATGCCTGCCTTCGCGGAAATGCGAGGCATGGGCATAACGTTGCTTTCCGCTCACATTGAAAAGGCTGCCGCATACATGGCTGACGGTTACTCGCGCGTCAGCAACAAGGTGAGCGTCGTCGGCGCGCAATATGTTGGCGCCGCCAATCTGGCCGCCGGATTGCCGGACCCCTGGCTTGGCCGGTCGCCGGTTTTGGCAATCACCGGTGGGCCCGCGCGGGGCCTGCAGAACAAGCACGTCTATCAGGAGATAGATGCGCTCGAGATGTACGATGGGTCAGGCAGACGGGCGAAGACGTGAGCGTCGGAATGATCTGCCAGGGACGCCACGACAACGGAAACGGCGCGATGCATGGCGGGATGATCTGCACTCTGGCCGACATAGGATTGGGGAAAGCGGTCCGCCTGCTACGCAACCGCGATCGGCCGCCGGACGCCGCGGTGACCATCAGCGCCACGATACAACTTGACGTAAGCTTTTGCGGGCGGATCGGCGTCGGCGATTTTGTCTGCACGCAGGCCATCATCAAATCGATGAGCCGCTCGTTGACCTTCGCTCAAGGCGAACTGCGCGTCGGCGACCGGACTGTCGCCACCATGCAGGGTGTTTTCAAGGTTATTCGTTGACCCCACCCTTTGCTTCTGCGTCATGCCGGTCATGCTGCGCGCCACCTTCGGCGAACGCGGTGAAACCGGCGATTGTGTTGATGAGATCGGTCTGGCTGATTTTGGTAACTCTCAGAAAGTCGGAGGCGTATTGACCCACAGCAGGATGGTCGTCGTCTGGCCAGGGTTCAGCCAGGCGTGTCTCAACGTGCTCGGGAAGTAGATGCTTTCACCCTGGCCGAGGTTGTGCTGCTTGTCGCCCTGGATGGTGATTTGGAACTGCCCGAACAGCACATAGATGAACTCCTCGCCGTCGTGGTCGTAGGCGCCATGGCTGCCGATACCCGGCTCGATGTACCAGCGCTGGCAGTCCATCATGGTCTTGCCGGAGGCCATCTGTTCGATCCGCAGACCCGAACCGAGCGTCGGCTGCAGAAGCCCCCCCGACTTCGGCGTTATAACCGTCTGCTGGCCCGCCGTGGAATCCTCGGCCATCAGCTCGGTCAGGGTCAGGCCGTAGTAGGATGCCAACGCCTTCGTCTCGGGAATACCGCCCAGCGACGTGCGCTCGATCGATGCAAGCACCTTCTGGTCGATACCGGTTCGGCCGGATAGCTCGCGCAGGGTCAGTTTAGCCGCTTGGCGCAGACGGCGCAGCCGATCTCCCACCGTGCTGGACGTCTCGTTCGGATCGGGAGCCGGCCCCGCGGGCACGATCGCCGATCTCAGCGCTGTGATGCTCAGGCCCTGGATCTTGCGCAGGCGCTGGATGTTCTGCGCCTCTGCTACATGCCGCTGTTCGAACTGACGGTGACCCGTCGTGGTGACATGCGGCGTGAGGAGGTTCTGGTCGCACCAGTAGCGTAGCGTGCTGACCGGAATTCCCGTCAGACGGCTCAGGTCCGATATCCTCAGGACGGCTTTGGCACCGGTGCCGCTGCCGGATTCTTCAACATCGTTGCTCATTTTTTGCCCTGCTTGGCGAAGATTCTATCTGCCACAGCCACTAAGCGATGTCAGTTCAGAAAGAATCAACAAATTAACTTGACATATTTTCTGAGCCGTTCACTTTTGGTCGTCAGGCGCAGGGGAACTCAGCGCACGTGATACGCTAAAAGTAGGAAGGACTGCTCGGATGTGGCGAGTTGGGATTGACGTTGGGGGAACTTTCACCGACCTCTTCGCTTGGAACGAACAGGATAACAACTACAAGACAGCTAAAGTTTTGACCACGAAGGACGACCGCTCGCGTGGCGTTCTGCAGTCGATCGAAGCGGCTGGAATCGGCTTCGGCGACATCTCGCTTCTGATGCACGGCACGACGACGGCGACGAACGCCCTGATCGAACGGGACTTCCCGGACGCCGCCTTCATCACCACCGAAGGCTTTCGCGACACGATCGAAATCGGACGCCAGCACCGCAAGGCGCTCTACGATCCCTATCAGACCAAGCCGAAGCCGCTGATCCGCCGTCGCCACCGCTTCGCGCTGGACGAGCGCATGGCCGTGGACGGCAAGGTTCGCCGCCCGCTCGACGTCGAGGCTGCCAACAAGATCGCCGCCACCATCGCCGAGCGCGGGATAAAGGCGGTCGGGATCGGCTTCATCAACGCCTATGTGAACTCAGAGCACGAACAGCAGATGCGCGACATCCTGCTCGAGCATGTGCCGGACGCTCATGTCGTCATCTCGGCGGAGACGCGGCCGATCTTTCGCGAGCATCCGCGCTTCGTGACCACCGCGATCCGCGCCTGCCTGATGCCGGTAATGACCATCTATTTCGACCGGCTGAGCACCTCGCTCTCGGAAAAGGGTTTCACCGGCACATTGTTGATCCTGAAGAGCAATGGCGGCGTCATGGGCGCCGAGAACGCCAAGGACCGCCCCGAGGAACTGATCGAGTCCGGGCCGGCGGGCGGCGTCGCCTACGCGTCCTACCTGGCGCGCACCACGGGCTTCGGGAACATCATCCACACCGATGTCGGCGGCACCAGCTTCGACGCGTCGATCGTCGAGAATGGCGGCGGTCTCATCACCCGCAACTACGAACTCGAGTGGGAGGTGCCGGTCAGCGTGCCGATGCTCGATATTCACTCGGTGGGCGCGGGCGGCGGATCGATCGGGTGGGTCGACGACGGCGGTTCGCTGCGCGTCGGGCCGCGAAGCGCCGGTTCCGAACCGGGGCCCGCCTGCTACGGACGCGGCGGCCTCGAACCGACCATCACCGATGCAAACCTAGTGCTGGGCCGCCTCGATCCCACTCTCTCGAACAAGTTCTCGCTGGACGTCGAGGCTGCCGAGGCTGCGATCGACAAACTGGCCGAAAAGATCGGGCTGACGCGGCTGCAGGCCGCGGAGGGCATGATCAAGATCTCGTGCGAGACCATGGCCCAGGCGGTGAAGGGCGTGGTCGTGGAACGTGCCCGCGATCCTCGCGACTTCGTGCTGGCCAGCTTCGGCGGCGCAGGCCCCATGCATGCGTGTTTCGTCGCCCAGGCGATGAACATTCCAAAGGTGATCATTCCCGGACAGGCGGGTGTGGCTTCGGCCTTCGGCGCCACCGCCATGAACGTGCGGCACGACGTGGAAGCATTCCATTACGCAGATCTGGGCACGGTCAGCGTCGATGCCCTCAACGAAATCTACGAACAGCTCGAAGTGGAGGCCCGCGAGCGGTTGGCACGCGACTCCGTGCCCGCAGACAAGATCGAGATCGGTCGAACCGCGCAGATGCGATACGTGGGCCAGACCTACGAGGTGGATGTCTCGATCCGCTCGGGGAAGATCGGGCAGGACCATCTGTCCGAGATCGCCGAGGCATTTCATGCCGCGCACCGCCAGGAGTATGGCGTCAGTTCGGACGACTTCCCCATTGCCTTCGTGGCGCTAGGTGTCGTCGCCACGGGCGCGCTGACCGAGGCGCCGATCTTCAACTTCGCTTCCAGTGCCAAGGCCGAGGGCAGCGAAGCTCGCAGCCGCAAGGTCTATTTCGAAGGCGAGTGGGTGGACGCCATCCTGAAGAACGCGGCCGAAATCCTGACGGGCGAGACGATCCGGGGGCCGGCCCTCATCGAATACCACGATTCCATCGCGGTTTTGCCGCCCAGGTGCGACGGCGAAGTCGACCCGCACGGCAACCTGCTTGTCAGCATCTCGAACTGAGGAGAACCGGAATGGCCGCTTCCAACCCGACCCAGAATGCCGCGACGGGAATTTCCGACCGGATCGATCCCGTCACCTTCGAAGTGTTGCGCAACAGCTTCGAATACGCCTGTACCCGCATGGCGACGATCATGCAGAGAACCTCGTTCTCGCCGATCCTGGCCGACATCCTGGATTTCTCCAACGCGATCTATGACGCGGAGGCCAACCTGCTTGCCCAGGCAGCAAACTGCCCGGTGCACCTTGCGGCGATGAAGTTCAGCGCGGACGCGGCGCTGAAGCGCTTTCCCAAGGAGACGCTGAAGCCCGGCGACATCGTTGCGCTGAACGACCCGTACCAGGGCGGCACCCACATCAACGACATCACCTTTGTCATGCCGATCTTTCACGAGACCACGCTCATCGGGTTCGCGGTCAGCCGCGGTCACTGGATGGATCTGGGCGGCGGCGCCGCCGGCGGCATGTCGTTCTCGACCCACATCGCGGCCGAGGGGCTGCGCCTGCCCCCGATCAAGCTCTACGAGAACTACGAGATCAACGAGGACTTCCTCGCGATCATCATGAACAACACGAGGACGCCCTTCTACATCAAGGGCGACCTGCAGGCCCATCTCGGCGCGCTCAAGGCTGCGGAGGCGGAGGTCACCCGCGCCGCCGACCGCTACGGCCGCGATCTGGTGCAGCTGGCGATGAAGGAACTGATCGCCTACACCGAGCGGATCGTTCGCAAGAGCATCGAGATCATCCCCGACGGCGTCTACGAGGCCGAGGACTTCGCCGATACGGACGGCTTCTCGCCCGATCCGATCAAGGTGAAGGTCAAGCTCACCATCGAGGGATCCAACATCACGGTGGACTTCACCGGGTCGGACCCGATCGTGAAAGGCTCCATCAATTCGCCCTATGCCAACACGGCGTCGGCCGCGCTCTATTCGCTGCAATTCTTCCTGGCGCCCCATGCGCCGTCAAACGCGGGCATGTTTGCGCCGATCAAGCTCATCATCCCGGAGGGCACGTGGCTCAATCCGGTCTGGCCGGCGCCGACCATCGGCTGCACCACGCTGACGTCGTCCAAGATCACCAGCGCGATCTGGCAGGCGCTGGCGCAGGCGATCCCCGAACGCGTGACGGGCTCGACCTGTTCGGAGTGCAACTGGTTCGTCTCGACCGCGGTCGATCGCGCCAAGGGCATCGCGGGCGTGTTCTCCGATCTTCCCGCCGGCGGCTGGGGTGGCACGCCCTTCAACGACGGCATGAACGTGACGATGGATCCGCTCGGCAACTGCATGAACATGGCGGCCGAAACCGCCGAGCTGTTCTTCCCAATCGAGTACGAGAGCTTCGACCTGCGCCAGGATTCGGCCGGTCCGGGGAAGTATCGCGGCGGTCTGGGAGCGGTCTTCAAGGTTCGCTACCGCTGCGAAGGCGAACTGAACATGGAAACCTCGCGGACACGGCAAGGCAGCCCCGGTGTGAACGGCGGCGGGTTCAGCGCGGTCCAGCGATCGAGCCACCTCTATCCGGACGGCAGTCACCAGGTCATCGGCGGGCTCAGCCCCAACGGCGACTGGACCAGTCCCCTGCTGTCGGGACATGCGTTCAACTATGACGAGCAGTTCCTGTTCGAAAGCACGGGAGGCGGCGGCTGGGGCAAGCCGTCCGAGCGGCCCGTCGACAAGGTGCTGGACGACGTGTTGGACGAGTACATTTCGATCGACGCCGCGCGCCGCGACTACGGCGTGGTGATCGACCCGGCCACCATGAAGGTGAACGAGGCCGAGACCGCCAGGCTGCGCAAGCTTCAACCATAACGCGGTGCAGCCCCGGCACTGGCTGCCCGGGCTGCATCCGCCGACCGCGGGCTCAACCGCGGCGCCATTTCCGCTTTTTTTTTCGAAGAAACCAGGCACCGCTTCGGCGGCAACAGGGAGTATTGCAAAATGACAAGCTACAAGTCCGAGCGGCTTGCCGCTCCGGCGATCGGGCGTCGCGCCTTCTTGACCTCCTCCGCCGCCACCGCCGGTCTCGGCGCGGCGACGCTCGCCGGCATCAACGCCGGCCATGCCCAGCAGTCGGGAACCATCAAGATCGGACAGATGGTCTCTTTGACCGGTCCGCTCGCCGTCGACGGCGTCGAGCACAAGAATGGCCTCGACATGGCGATCGAGGAGATCAACGAGGCTGGCGGTATCCTCGGCATGACGGTGGAGAGCGTGGTGCTCGACAGCGCCAACCAGACTGCGGAGGAGGTCTCGTCCGCGGCCAACCTGCTCATCGACCGCGAAGGCGTCAGCGCCATCGTCAACGGCTACAATGTCGGTGCCAACCAGGCTGAATACGACGCCATCGCCGACGCGGGCATCATCTACATCCACTACAACACCTCCGTCGGCCACCACGAAGTCTTCGAGAGCGATCCGGAGCGCTACTTCGGCATCTTCATGGCCGATCCCGCCGAGGTCTATTATGGATACGGCCTGCCGGTCATGCTCGACCGCATCCGCTCGCAAGGCGTGTGGAAGCCCGAGAACAACAAGATCGCGCTGATCACCGGCTCGCTGCCCTATTCCATCGTCATCTCCAACGCGATCCGGGACAACGCGGCGAAATACGGGTTCGAAGTCTCGTTCGAAGAGGTGGTTCCCGTGCCGACCACCGAGTGGGGCGCGGTTCTGAAAAAGGTGCGCGACGACGCGCCGGCGGTCATCGCCAACACCCACTTCTATCCGGGCGATCTGGCACAATGCCAGGTGCAGTTCGCGCAGAACCCAACCAACAGCCTCGTGTACTACCAGTACGGCCCGCTGCTGAAAGCGTTCTCCGAACTGGCGGGCGAAGCTGCGCGCGGTGTCCTGACCTCGTCGGTGATCGGCATCTTGCCGGACGAAATGGGCAACGCCTTCCGTGAAAAGTACTACGCCAAGTTCGGCGATACGGCGGAAGCCGATCCGGGCGCCTCGACCTACTCGGAGATGTACCACTATGCCATCGCCGCGGCTCTCGCCGGTGGCGTCGGCGAGCCGGGCAACCACGAGCAAAACCGGAAGGTCGCCGACAATCTGCGTCGCTTCGTTTACCGAGCGCCCTTCGGAACCCTGCGCTACGACCCGCGCTTCAACGCGGCGATTCCCTATCCGACGCTCTCTGAGGATCCGTCGCTGGCGATGCCGCATCTGCTCTACCAGATCACGGATCCCGCGGCCGCCAATCCCAAGAAGCTGATCTACCCCGCGCCTTACAACGAAGCGGAGTTTACGCTTCCGCCCTGGTTCAAGTGAGCCCTTCCGCCCGCAGCAACCTGGAAAACCCGAGCCACAATGGACATCCTGGCGACCACCCTTGGACTGGGCGCGTTCTACGCCGCGAGTGCCGTATCCCTCGCATTGATCTGGGGGACATTCGGCATGCTCAATCTGGCGCATGGCGCGTTCATCACTGTCGGAGCGTATGCATCGCTTCTGCTGGTGAACGAACTGGGAATGCCGCCCTGGATGGGGATTTTTGCCGGAGCGGCGGGCGGAGCGGCCATCGGCGCCGTGATCAACACCTTGCTGGTGGCGCGCGTCTTCGCGCGCCCCGGCTTCGAGATCAACATCATCATCCTGACGATGGCGGCGGCGACCATCGTCGTCGACGGCATCAACAACATCATCGGGCCGTCCACCGAACGCCAGCCATTCTCGTTCGAGGGACGGATCGCGCTCGGTGAGACCTCTATTGCCTGGCAGACCGTCATGGTCATCGGCATCAGCCTCGCGATGACCCTCATCCTGACGCTCATGCTGCGCTACACCGCGCTCGGACGCTCGATCAACGCCGTTGCGCAGGAGCCGACGGCCGCCCGCCTGAACGGCATCAACGTCAACCGTGTCGTGATGAAGGTGATGCTGATCTCGGGCGCCGTCGCCGGCGTTTCGGGCGTGCTTATCACCCAAAGCACGGCCGTCTATCCCACTGTCGGTCAGGAGCCTCTGCTGAAAGCGCTGATCATCTGCGTCATCGGCGGCCTCGGCAGCATCTCCGGCGCCGTCATCGGAGCTTTCCTTCTCGCGTTCGTCGAGACCGTCGCGCAGTTCGAACTGGGCACCAAATGGGGCACCCCGGTGCTGCTGATGGCGGCGGTGGGGATGCTCGTCCTGCGGCCCAACGGGCTGTTCGGTTCCCGCGACATCACGAGGAACTGAGATGATCAGCATTTCACCGCAGAAACAGGACTACCTCATCCTCGCCGCGATGACCCTGGCACTGGCGTTGCTGCCGTTGACGGGGCGTTCGAACTACTTCCTCGGCCAGGGCACGCTGTACCTGATCTGGGCAGCGGTGGTCACCCAGTGGAACATCGTGCTCGGCGTGGCCGGCATCATGTCGATCGGCAATCTCGCCCTGTTCGCGGCCGGCGGATACGCGGTGGCCTTGCTGGGGCTCTATTTCGACATCTCGCCTTGGGCCAGCCTGCCGGTGGGAGCGCTCGCCGGGCTCGGCATGGCGCTGTTGATGGGCCTTTCGACACTGCGGCTGCGCGGCGCCTATACCGTGGTCGTAACGCTGTCGATCTCGATGGTGATGTACCAGTTGATCGTCACCGACGTGGGCTGTTTCCGCCGGACCGCGAGCGCCTGCTATTCGCTGACGGGAGGGTCGCGCGGGCTCACCCGCTTCGGCGATTTCGGATTCAACGCGATGCTTGGCTACGGCGGCGCGGCCTGGGGAAACTTTCTTCTGGCGCTGGCTGTTCTGGTGCTATGCATGGCCGCGGCGATCACCGTGATCCACAGCCCCTACGGACGCGCCTTCCAGGCATTGCGCGACAATGAGCAGGCGGCGAGGGCACGCGGTATCCGCATCGAGAAGTTCCAGCTGATCGTCTTCGCCGCCGCCGGATTCTTCACCGGGCTGGCCGGCGCCGTCTACGCGGGCACCCAGCGCACGTTCGGGCCGCAGATCCTGGGCTTTCCCACGCTTCTGTTCCTCCTGTCGATCATGATCGTGGGCGGTCGGGGCCGCATCTGGGGGCCAGTGCTCGGTACGATTTGCCTCGCCTTCGTGCAGGAAAACACCACCGGCCTCGCCGAGTGGCAGAGCTCGACCTACGCGCTGCTTCTGATCGTGATCCTGATCATGGCGCCCGAAGGCCTCGCGGGAGGCCTGTCTCGCCTGGTTCCCTGGCTGAAGGGACGCGTTGGAGGACGCACAGCATGAGCGGGCCAGACGCCGAGAGGGGGATCGCGCTCGAGGTCAGCAACCTGACCAAGCGCTATGGCGCGATGGCGGCGGTCGACGATCTGTCGTTCCATGTCGACACCCACGAAATCCTCGGCATCAGCGGGCCGAACGGTGCCGGCAAGACGACCCTTTTCGATCTGGTCTCGGGGCTGACGAGGCCCAGCGAGGGAAAGGTGGTGTTGTTCGGCGAGCCGATCACCAATCACCGATCCGAACAGATCTGCCATCTCGGTCTCGCGCGCACCTTCCAGTTGAACGCGGTGTTCGATTCGATGACGGTCGAGGAAAACCTCATGACCGCCAACTATTTCGGCCATCGCAACCGCAGCTTTCCGGCCCTGCGCTTCGACAGCCACAGCCGCGAGGCCTGCGACGAGGCGCTCGAGATCGTCGGCCTGGCCAGCGAGCGGAAACGGCCCGCCGCGACCTTGACCGGTTTGCAGCGGAAGCTCCTGATGCTTGCCAGCGCGATTGCGACAGAGCCGCGCCTTCTGATGCTGGACGAGCCGGTCGGCGGCCTGAACAAGGACGAGATCCATCAGTGCGCCGAAGTCATCCGGCACATCCGCGCCGAGCGCAACCTGACCATCGTCCTGATCGAACACGTGATGAGCTTCGTTACCGCGCTCGCAGACCGCGTGATGGTGCTGCATCATGGCGCGAAACTCTACGAGGGCAGCATCGCCGGCATGGCTGAAAGCGCCGACGTGGTCTCGGCCTATCTCGGCAGCTCGGGACTCAAGGATTTGCAGAAGGCGGCGGGGGCGAGCGATGTCCACGCAACTTGAAATCGAGGATATCTCGGCCAATTACGGCCGCGAGCCGGTACTGACCGGAGTGTCGCTGAGCGTCGACGCGGCGCAGGTCACGGGCATCGTGGGGCCGAACGGGAACGGCAAGACGACGTGCCTGCGCGCGATCTCGGGGCTCATGCCGCGCATGTCGGGCGTGGTCAGGCTGAACGGCGAGCGCATCGACCGGCTGGCACCCGAACAGATCGCCCGCCGCGGCATCATCCACGTGCCGCAGGGCGATCTCGTCTACAAGAAGATGACCGTTCGTGACAATCTGCTGGTCGGCGGCACCATGAACCCGAACCGCGCCGTCACGGCGGATCGGCTCGAACACGTGCTGACCCTTTTTCCGCGCCTGCGCGAACGGCTGACCCAGACGGCGAGCTCGCTGTCGGGAGGCGAGCGGCGGATGCTCGGCATCGGCCGCGGCCTTATGGCGGCGAAGATGCAGCTCCTGATGCTGGACGAACCCTCCCTCGGACTCGCGCCGCTGGTCATCGACCAGATCTACGAGGCGATCAACAACCTGTCCCAGGAGGGCCTGGCGATCCTGATCGTTGAGGAAAGCGTGGAACGTATCGCCGCGACCGCCCGGCACCTTTCGCTGCTCAGCCATGGCGAGTTCGTGTGGTCCGGACCGCCCGCCGAGCTCCTCGCGAGCGACGCGCTTGCCGAAACCTATCTCGGGGTCTGATCGGATGTCGGTCAATTCGGAACCGCGTAGATCGATGCTCCTGATGGCCGGCGCCATCCTCGCCAATGGTGCGGCGGGCCTCCTGTATGTTTGGAGCCTGTTCATCCTGCCGATCGAGGCGTCGCTCGGGCTCGGCCGCGCGGACCTTGGGCTCATTTCCTCGCTGGCGCTGATCAGCTTCACCGCCGGGGCTTCCGTCATGCCGGCCATCCTGGCGCGGATCGGACGGATCGGGGTCGCCTGTATCGCTTTCGCGCTGATAGCCGGAGGGCACCTTGTGTTCGGCCTGTGGCCGAGCTGGACGGCTTTGGCGCTCGGATACGGCCTTGGCTTCGGCGCGGGTTCCGGCGCGGCCTACGCTTTCGCACTGTCGCTCGCGGCCTCGCTGCCGGCGCAGGTGCGGGCTGTCGCCATCGGCGTCGCCCTGGGCGCGTTCGCGCTGAGCGGCATCCTGCTTCCTGTGACGCTGGGCGGATGGATTGCTGCCGCTGCGCCCGAGAGTGCCTTCTTGCGCATCGGCATCGTCGTGCTTCTTGTGGGCCTTTTCTGTGTGCTGGCCGTCCTGGCCTCCGGCGCGAGCCGGCGCGATCATGAGGCGCAAACAGTCGCCGCGACCGCCCCGTCGATAGACCGGCCATTCCTGGTGCTGGCGACGATCTTTTTCATGCTTTGCTTCATAGGCTTGGCCATGATTTCGCACGCCGCTGCCATTGCGGCGTCGGCCGGCATCGCAACGCCAGGATATGCCGCGTCCGCGCTGACCCTCGGCTATCTGGCGGGCTCCATCCTCGGCGCACCGATCGCCGAACGGCTCGGCGAAAGGCCGGCGCTGATGGCACTCGGTGTTCTGGCGCTCCTCGGCACGCTGGCCATGTTCTCGGCGAGCCCGGCCCTGTTCTTCGCGGGCGCGGCCATTGTTGGCGTCACCTTCGGCGGATCCGGTTCGATCATGCCGGTGCTCCTGGGGATGCGCTACGGAGCCGAGCACATCTCGCGTCTCTACGGACGGGCCATCATAGCCTACGGACTGGCAGGACTGATCGCACCGGACGTCGCTGGTCGTCTCTTCGATCGTTCACAGAGCTATGCACCAACCATCGGCCTCTGTGTCGTCTTCGCTTTCACCGCCATCGTTGCGCCTCTGCTTCTGGAGCGATCCAGCAGAGGCCGATGACTTCCCAATGCAATTCAACTATCCGCCCCGAACCGTCCTTGTGCCGGTCGGGCGGTCCGTTCCGGAAAGGAGCCGGTCTTGGACATTCCCTCAAGCGCCGAAGTCGTCATCATCGGAGGTGGCGTTGCCGGCTGCTCTATCGCCTATCACCTCACGAAGCTCGGCATCAGCGACGTAGTCCTGTGCGAGCGCAAGCAGCTCACCTGCGGCACCACCTGGCACGCCGCGGGCCTTGTGACGCAGTTGCGCGCGACACGGCAGATGACCGAACTGGCGCAGTATACGGGTGAGCTGTTCGGCACGCTCGAAGCCGAGACCGGACAGGCCACTGGCTTCCGCCGCAACGGCTCCCTGCGCGTCGCCAACAATGCCGCCCGCTACGAGGAACTCGCCCGCGGAGCCTCCATGGCACGCAACTTCGGGCTGCCGGTCGAGGCGGTCAGTCCGGACGGCATCAAGGAGCGCTGGCCGCTCGTGGACACGGGGGACATGGTGGGCGGGTTCTGGTCGCCGTTGGACGGCCAGGTCAATCCGGCCGACGTGACCATGGCCTACGCCAAGGGCGCGCGCATGGGCGGTGCAAGAATCTTCGAGGACCTGGCCGTGACGCAAATCCTCGTGGAGAGCGGTCGCGCGGCGGGGGTGATGACGTCCCAGGGCCCGATCAGGGCGAAGCACGTGGTGATTTGCGGCGGCATGTGGTCGCGCGACCTGGCGGCCGAGATCGGCGTCACCGTGCCCCTGCAGGCGGTCGAGCATTTCTATGTGGTCACGGAAACGATCCCCGACCTGCCGCGCGACCTGCCTGTCCTGTTCGTGGGCGACGAGTGGACCTACTACAAGGAAGACGCGGGCAAGCTGTTGATCGGGTTCTTCGAGCCCAAGGGCAAGCCCTGGGGCATGGACGGCATTCCACAGGATTTTTGCTTCGACAGCCTGCCCGAGGACTTCGACCATGTCTCCCCGCATCTCGACGATGCGATAAGGCGCATACCCCGCCTGCAATCGGTCGGGTTGCAGCTTTTCTTCAACGGACCGGAAAGCTTCACGCCCGACAACCGCTATCTTCTGGGAGAGACGCCAGAGGTCGCAGGACTGTTCTGCGCCACCGGCTTCAACTCGCTCGGCATCCTGTCGTCGGGCGGCGTCGGCCGGTCGCTGGCATCCTGGATCCAGAACGGACGGCCGCCGGTCGACCTGATCGACGTCGACGTTCGACGCGTCCAGACCTTCCAGCGCAATCGCAGCTACCTGGCGGCCAGGGCCGGCGAATCCATCGGCGTCAGCTTCGACATCCACTGGCCCTCGCGCCAGTTCGAAACCGCCCGCGGCATCCGCCGGTCGCCGATCCACGACAGGCTGCTGGCTGCTGGCGCCTGGATGACGGAAGCGGCCGGGTGGGAGCGGCCCGGCTTCTACGGCACGGACGAAGAACGCGCGGAGATCCGATATTCCTACGACCGGCCCAGCTGGTTTGCCAATGTGGGAGCCGAATGCCGCACCACGGCCGAGGCGGTCGGCATCTTCGACCACAGCTGTTTCGCAAAGTACCGGGTGGAAGGGCCCGATGCCCTCGCGGTATTGAACAAGGTGTCCGCCAACCAGATGGACGTGCCGGCGGGCCGCGTCGTCTATACCCAGTGGCTCAACGAGAACGGCGGTATCGAGGCGGATGTCACCGTCACGCGGCTGGCGGAGGACGCCTTCCTGGTCGTCACGATCTGCGTTTCGCAGCGGCGGGACCTGTCCTGGCTGAAGCGGCACATCCCCGACGGAGCACGCGTCATGGTGGCCGACATCACCTCCGGACTACCGATGTTCGCGGTCATGGGACCCAAGGCGCGCGAACTGATGCGGCGGGTCTCGCCGGACGACGTCAGCAATGAAGGCTTCCCCTTCGGCACCAGCCGCGAAATCGATCTCGGTTTTGCGCGCGTGCGCGCCAGCCGGCTGACCTACATGGGCGAACTCGGCTACGAACTCTACGCGGAAGCCGAGTTCGCCGCTCACGTCTACGATACGTTGATCGAGGCCGGTCGCGACCTCGGCCTCGGCCATGTCGGCTTCTTCGCGCTGAACTCGCTGCGCATGGAAAAGGGATACCGCCATTGGGGCCACGACATCGGCGAAGAGGATACGCCCTACCAGTCCGGTCTCGGCTTCGCGGTGGCGCTCGACAAGCCTGGCGGCTTCATCGGTCGCGAGTCGCTGGCGCGGCAGAAGTCGGCGGGACCGCTCTCCCGACGAATGGTTCAGATAAGGCTCGTCGAAACCGAAGCGCCGCCGCTGCTGCTTCACCACGAGCCAGTGCTGCTTGACGGCAAGATCATCGGATCCGTTACGTCGGGAGCGTACGGCTATCGAGTGGGCGCTTCGCTGGGACTGGCCTATGTCGAGAACGAGGACGGCGTCACGAAAGACTGGCTGGGAAGCGGCGAGCTGGAGGTGGAGATCGCCATGAAGCGGTGGCCGATCACCGCACAGTTCGGTCCATGGTACGATCCCAAGGGCGAACGCATCAAGGCCTGACATTTTCTCATAAAAGGAGACGCAGACGCCATGCAGATCCGCAAACCGAACCCCGGAGACCGGCCCGAATGGGACCGGCTCTATGCGGGCTACGCCACTTTCTACAAGGTCGATCAGACACCCGAGATGCGCGACCGCGTGTGGGGCTGGCTGCACGATCCCGCCCACGAGAGCGAGGGACTGGTGGCGGAGGAAGGGGACCGCCTGGTCGCCCTTGCCCATTTCCGCCCCTTCGCGCGGCCGCTTACCGCGACAACCGGCGGCTTTCTCGACGATCTCTTCGTCGATCCGGAAACCCGCGGCACCGGCGCCGCAGACGCGATGCTTGCCTCGCTGGAAGAGATTGCAATTTCGAGGGGCTGGACCGTCATTCGCTGGATCACAGCCGAAAACAACTATCGCGCGCGTGCCGTGTACGACCGGAAGGCGGCGCGGACAGGCTGGATAACTTACGACTTGGTTCCAGGCAGATAGGAACAAGCAATTAATGGTAGCGGAGGAGGGATTCAAACCCCCGACACAAGGATTATGATTCAGCTAAGGTCTCTAGTCAGACCGTTCCATTTTAAGATAAGCCATCTGAGAGATCATTGAATAGGCTCGATACATGTTCTTGATCAGTACCAGCCTGACCTAACCCATTCCATTCAAGCTCACCATAATTTGAAGCCATGTGTAACCCATGTTCTGAGGCGAGGCTTAAGTTGCCGTCTTCGCTGCGGCGAGCCGAAGCATATGATTGAGAATTAAATCCAAGATCGCATCGCATGCGCCAACTGAACCAGTGCGTGTGTATGGCGCTTCGGAATTGCAGTTGTCATCCAGTTGCTCGCAGGGCATCAATCCTCCCCTCAATATCTCGATTTCCCGAGACGGGCATGCGGCATACGGACAAGATAGCTCCACCAATGGTTCTAAACGCGAAAGGACGAGACCAAAGATCGGCCGAGGGCGCGCTATCCGGAGCGCAGAGAGCCAGCTTCGGAGAGAAGATACGGAATATTCGAAAAGGCCGCGGATGGACATTGGAGACGTTGGGCAAACGAAGTGGGCTTTCGTTCTCCACGATATCGAAAGCGGAACGCGGCATCATCTCACTTACCTACGATAACATCCTGAAGCTCGCTTTCGCGTTCGATATGGATATGAGCCAGCTACTTTCCGATGCGGGATCCGCTAACGATGTATCGCAGATCGTAACGGTGGAGCGGGAGGGTGACGCACAGGTAATCGAGAATCAGTTTTACGTGATGAACATGCTGTGCTCTGCAAGATCCAAGAAGCGGATGATGCCAGTGCATGCCACTATCAAGGCTCACAGCCTTGAGGAGTTCACCAAATTCATCAGTCATCCTGGCGAGGAGTTCGTGTACGTTCTCGAAGGACAGCTAACCTTCCAGATTGAAGGACAGGCTCCGCGTGTACTGGAGCCCGGCGACTGCGTTTATTTCGATAGTGGTTTAGGGCACGCGTACTTGAGTACCGGACAGGAAGAAGCTCGTCTCCTCGTTGTGTGTTGGCATCCGGCCTCCAGCGAAATCGAGGATGCAGGCATACGGTCCCGTATGATGTGACCGACTGGCAAACGTAAGCTCCCATGCTACGGAATTGTCAAATTTGAAAATTCGGTCTTGTCATATAGGAAAATTCTCGCCAGTCTGCGCCCATGGATACGGGTGTGGAATTTCTCATTATAGGAGGCGGTATCGCCGGCGCGTCGGCTGCTTATGAGCTTGCGGCAAATGCCCGTGTGATGATCCTCGAGCGCGAGAGCCAGCCGGGCTATCACTCTACCGGTCGTTCAGCGGCGGTTTTCACCGAAATCTACGGAAACGTTGTAATCCGCGCCCTGACGGTGGCTAGCGCCGATTTCTTCTTGGATCCGCCCCAAGGATTCAGTGACCACCCGCTTCTGTCACCGCGGCCGCTGATCATGATTGGCCGCCACGATCAGAGAGGGCGGGTCGAACAGCTGCACGAAGTAGCGGTGCAACTGGTACCTAACCTGCGCATAATCGAGCGGGAGGAGGTGCTGAAACTGTCGCCGATCCTTCGGGCCGATTACGTCGCTTGCGGGTTGCTCGAGCCAAACTCATCTGACATGGACGTGCACGCGATCCATTCGGGCTTCCTGCGCGGTGCCCGCGCGCGCGGTGCTCAGATTGTCTCCAACGCAGAAGTGAGAGATCTGCAAAGGAGCCGGGAAGGCTGGGTCGTAGACACGTCAGCAGGAAAGTTCGTTGCACGTCACGTGGTGAATGCTGCCGGGGCATGGGCTGATGCGCTCGCCGAGCTTGCCGGTGTGCGACCCATAGGACTTGTGCCAAAGCGCAGGACGGCCTTCACCTTCTCTTTCGATCCAGCGGCGGCCGTCGACCCCTGGCCAACCGTGATCGATGTTTCAGAGCAGTTCTATTTCAAGCCTGAGGGTGGCAAACTCCTGGGCTCCCCCGCCGACGAGACACCGTCCCCGCCATGCGATGCGCAACCAGAGGAACTGGATATTGCTATCGCAATCGATCGCATTTCCGCCGCGGTGAATTTCGACGTCAAGACCGTCGATAGTCGCTGGGCCGGCCTGCGCAGCTTCGTACACGACAAAACGCCGGTTGTAGGCTTTGACGACGATGCCGAAGGATTCTTCTGGCTCGCGGCGCAGGGCGGATACGGTATTCAAACCTCGGCCGCAATGGGTCGACTGGCGGCGGCGTTGGCATTCGGCAAGAATGTTCCGGCGGACCTGTCCGCCTTGGGCATATCGGCAGACTTGTTGTCGCCAAGCAGGTTGCGCCCCGCGCACGATCAGCAAAAAACAAGATCTATCAACTAAAAAAATGAGGTGGAGCAGATGTCTATGAGAAAAGTTAGTTCCCTGCTGTTTGTCAGCAGTTTTTTGACGTGCTTCGGTGGCGCGGCCCTGGCCCAGGACAAGGAGCCGATCACGATCGGCGCGGCCATCGCTCAGACCGGATTCATCGCTGCATACGATGCGGATCCTGCCAAGGCCGCGGAGATGGCGGCCGAGGACATCAACAAGTCCGGCGGTGTACTCGGTCGGCCACTGAAGATCGTCTACTCCGATACCAAGAGCGAGATACCTCAAGGCGCGGTTTCCGCTATGGAAGTGATGGATCAAGGTGCCGATATCGTGATCGTCACAGGCGATTTCGATTTCGGGGGTACGGCGGCTCGAGCCGCGAACGCCGAAGGGAAACTCGCGATCGCGCCCTTCGCAGCCGATCCCAAGTTTGGTGTCGAGGGGATTGGTCCATACGCGTTCAGCTTCTCCACCGCCAGTGATACCGTCGGAACGGTGCTAGCAGAATTTGCCTCTTCCAAGGGGTGGCAGAAGGCCTATGCGCTCACGCAGACGAACATCCAGTACGATCTGTCCGTAAGCGCCGCGTTCCAGGCTCGCTTCAAGGAGCTCAACGGCGAGGATTCCCTCGTCGGGACCGACACGTTCTCGATGGACGACGCCAGCATCGCCACGCACATTACACGTATCAAGGCGCTCGATCCTCAGCCAGACGTTGCCCTGCTTTCGACGTTCACGCCTGCTGGACCTGGCGCCCTTCGTCAGCTGCGTGCTGCCGGCCTCACCATGCCGATCCTGTCGGGCGAAGACATGGATGGGGACTACTGGCTGGAAAGTGTCCCCAATCTCAGTGATTTCTATTACGCCGCGATGGGCTCGATTTTTGGCGACGACCCGCGCCCGGAAGTCAACGAGTTTGTTGCTCGTTTCACTGAGTTGCATGGCAATCATCCATCTACAGCCCACACGCTGACCGGTTACTCCGTTATCGAAGCGATAAAGATGGCTGCTGAGCGGGCAGGGAGCGTCGAGCCGGACGCGATCAAGGCAGAGTTCGAGAAGTTCGACGAGGTGCCGCTTCTCGTAGGTCCGACCAGCTTCGACGAGACGACTCACATCAACTTCATGCGGCCGATGGTCATCATGGAGGTCCAGGATGGAGAGCACAGCTTCGTTGAACTGCGCACGCCCGAGAAAATCCCCGGTCGCTAGCTCAGCGCATCAGTGAAGCCAATGATCGCGGCCGGCGAACGCAGCGACAGCTTGGTCGCGAACGGTGTAGGGGTGCACTTCGAGGGTCTGCGCGCACTCGAAGACGTAGACCTTCACCTCCGCCCGGGCGAGATTCTAGGGCTAATTGGGCCAAATGGTGCCGGCAAAACGACGCTCGTGAACGTGCTGAGCGGTTACCAGAAGCCAAGCGAGGGGCGAGTATTGGTCGCAGGGTCCGACACAGCGAACTGGCGACCTCACTCGTTTCCTCGCAACGGGCTCGGGCGGACCTTCCAAGCCGCCCGGCTCTTTCCCGAGATGTCTGTTCTAGAGAATGTGGAAATGGCAGCCGTCGGTGTTGGCCGTTCGCGCAGGCACGCTCGCGAGCAGGCGCATGAGCTTCTCGAGTATCTGGGACTTGCAAGTCGCTCGAACGTTCGTGCGAATACCCTGAGCTACGGAGAAGAGCGGCTCGTGGGTATCGCCAGAGCGCTCGCCGTCTCTCCCAAGTTCCTGCTTCTGGACGAGCCGGCCGCGGGCCTCAGCCCCCAAGAGGCGTTGGATCTGACGCGGCTGATCGGCTCCATTCGCGACCGGTTTCGCTGCGGTATTCTCGTCATTGAGCACAACATGCAGCTCATCATGCGCCTCTGCGACCGAGTGCAGGTCCTCGCACGCGGCAAGACGATCGCGATCGGCAATCCAGCCGAGGTGCAGGACTCCCCGGAGGTGCGCGAAGCCTACTTGGGAAAGCCCCTCACGACAGAGGCTGCCTCACGCATGAAGACGGATACCGCCGCTCCTGCGGACGCAATGCTTTCCGTTGATCAGCTCGTGGTCGACTACGGCTCAGTGCGCGCTTTGTCGGGTGTGTCGCTTGAGGTTCGAAGGGGCGAGTTCGTCGCGGTTATCGGCCCGAACGGCGCCGGCAAATCGACCTTGCTTTCGGCCATCATTGGACTTGTTGAGCCGAAATCCGGCACAATCAAATTGGAGGGACGCCCGCTCGGCAGCGTCGCGATCGAAAGCAGAGTGGGGGAGGGGATCGCATTGGTGCCGGAGGGACGTCGGATCCTCTCCAATCTCACGGTCGAGGAAAACCTGCGGGTGGGTGAAATGACTCGCCGGACTGATCCAGAGGCCGCCCGACGTTTCGAGGATGTGCTGCAGCGATTTCCGATTCTACGTGATCGCCTGAAGGGTTATGCCGGACGCCTTTCAGGTGGAGAGCAGCAGCAGCTTGCCATAGCGCGCGCTCTCCTGTCAGCGCCACGTATGCTCCTGCTTGATGAACCTTCGCTCGGTCTGTCGCCCATGATGATCGAGCAGGTTTATGAGACGCTGGCAGGTCTCAATGAAACGGGATTGACAATCCTTCTCATGGAGCAGAACGCCAGTCGGGCACTTCTCGCCGGCGATAGGGCGTACGTTATCAGGCATGGCGCGATCGAGCTCGAAGGCGACGCTGCAAGCCTTCGCACGGATCCGGCTTTCGATAGAGCTTACTTCGGCTTCGAAGCCGACACCGGGATCGTTGCACATTGATCGCGCTACAGCACATCCTTGATGCTCTAAACGTGGGCGGCCTTTATGCGCTGATGGCCCTCGGCATTGGGCTGATCTTCGGCATTATGCGCCTGATAAACTTTGCGCATGGCGAGATGGTAATGGCAGGGGGCTATGCCATGGCCTTGCTCGTCACGCTGCCGGCGCCTCTGGTGATCCTGGCCGCGATCATCATCGTAGTATCCTTGGCACTGACCATAGAGAAAATCGCCTTCAGACCGCTGCGCGGAAACGATCCCGCAACGCTGCTCGTTGCGTCTTTCACCGTTTCCTACTTCTTGCAGAACGTCGCCCTGATGATCTTCGGCGGACGTCCTCTCCCCTTCACCTTCGCGCCGGGGCTGTCGGAGATTTATGAGTTTGCAGGACTGCGTGTGCCTTTGCTGCAGTTCGTCTCTCTCGGTCTTACGGTATTTGCGTTGGTGGGGCTGGCGCTTGTGCTGAAGCGCACCTCCATAGGGATCCAGTTGCGGGCGGCGGCGGAAGATGTGGTGACCGCACGGCTTTCCGGAATCAGGGTCAACCGGGTTATCGCGCTTGCTTTCGCCCTGAGTGCGGTGCTCGCCTGGGTCGTTTCGCTGATTTACTCGGCTCAGATCGGCCAGATCAGCCCGACCATGGGAGTGCGGCCGCTGATCATTGGCTTCGTCGCGACTATCCTTGGAGGTCTTGGCAGCCTCGCTGGCGCCGCGCTCGGGGGCTTCGTGGTGGGCGTGGTCTCGGTTCTACTTGAGATCTTCCTTCCTGCCGAGACGCGACCGTTCCGGGAGGCTTTCCTGTTCGGCATAGTGTTTCTGATGCTGGTTATCCGGCCGGAAGGCCTAGTGCGCGTACGCGCCCTGCAGGAGAGGGTGTAGCGATGGTTCATTCGCCGCGCGCGCAGGCACTCTGGACCGCTGGCTTGCTGATCGCTGCGATCGCTTTCCTGGTGGTGGTCGGCACCCAGTTATCCGGCGGATCACAACGCATTCTGACTGGTGCGTTGATCCACTTAGCCGTCGTCGCCGGCACTTACATCTTCGTCGGGAACTCCGGCGTCCTCTCCTTCGGACACATAGGCTTCCTTGGCATCGGCGCCTACACGGCGGCCTGGCTGACAATCGCCCCGTCGATGAAGGCGTCGCTGATGCCCGGGCTGCCGGCTGCGATCATTGCACTCGAACTGCACCCGGTTGCAGGGATCCTCGGCGGAGGCGCGATGGCCGCACTTCTGGCTCTTGTCGTCGGCCTGCCACTGACGCGGCTTACCGGAATTGCCGCCTCGATCGGCACCTTCGCCATGCTGGTGATCCTCTACGCAGTTTTCTCGAACTGGACGTCAGTAACCGGCGGGCAAGGTTCGCTGTATGGCTTGCCGATCTTCACGACCCTTCCCATCGCGGCGGGTCTCGCCTGCATCACCATCCTCGGTGCAGCACTCCACCAGGCGAGTGCCTCTGGCTTCAGGCTGCGGGGTTCGCGTGAGGACCCGGTCGCTGCAGCGGCTTCCGGCGTAGACACTCGGCGCGAACGTTTGATCGCCTTCGTCTTCAGCGCCTTCTTCGTTGGGATGGCCGGTGCGCTCTACGCCTATTTCCTGCAGGTCGTGGTGGCGAGCGAATTCTACCTGAGCCTGACGTTTATCACCGTCGCGATGCTGGTAATCGGCGGCATGCGCTCACTCACTGGCGCTGTGGTGGGGACGGTCTTTGTTTCCGTTCTTTCGGAAGTGCTTCGGCAGATCGAAGGTGGTGTCGCCCTCGGGCCATTCGTTTTCGACGGATTGCGCGGGCTGCAGGAGATGGGGCTCGCGGCTGCCATGCTCCTGGTCCTCCTGTTCCGCCCGAGGGGCATAACTGGCGGCCGAGAGATTACCCTGCCGCAACGGCAGCGAGATGACACACGAGTAGTGACTGGAGCATGAAATGAAGTTGGTTGGAGTCGACGTCGGCGGCACGTTCACTGATGTCATGTTTTCGGACACCGCCGCAAAAAAGGCAATGATCCACAAGGTGCCGACGACCGGAGATGATCCTTCGCGCGGTGTGATGACGGGCATCCTTGAGCTTTGCGAACGCAACAACATAAAGCCCGCGGATCTCGACTACGTCTTTCATGGCACCACCATCGCCACCAACGCCATCCTGGAGTATCGCGGCGCCGAAGCAGGCATGATCACCACGCGTGGATTTCGCGACATCATCCACATCGGACGGCATCAGCGCCCACAGCACTACTCGATCATGCAGGAGATACCATGGCAGGATAAGCCGCTGGTCAAACGCCGCTATCGGAAGGTCGTGACCGAACGTTTGGCGCCGCCACACGGCGACGTGTTGGTGCCGTTGGCCGAGGAGGAGGTGCGACAGGCGGCACGGGAACTGAAGGATGCCGGGATTCGTTCCATCGCGGTTTGCTTCCTTTTCTCCTACCTGAACTCCGTCCATGAAGATCGGGCGCGTGAAATCGTGCTGGAGGAGCACCCCGACGCGTTCGTGACGACGTCAAGTTCAATCGTTGCGCAGTTTCGCGAGTTCGAGCGCTTCACGACCGCGGCAATGAACGCCTACATCGGTCCACCGGTGCGCAACTACATTCGACAACTCGAGACGGCGCTACGCCAGGCCGATATGAAGGCAGAGCTGCGGATCATGCGGTCGAACGGCGGCGTGGCGACACCGGCCACGATCTCCGAGTTCCCCGTGTTGACCCTGCTGTCCGGTCCGGCTGCGGGCGTGCTGGGCGGAGCGGTCTGCGGCGCGTTGTCGGGACGCAGCAATCTCATCACCTTCGACGTAGGCGGCACCAGCGCGGACATCGGCGTCACCAATGAAGGCCGCTTCAGCGAGGCCTCTGCGCGCGACACGAAAATCGCTGGTTATCCTGTCCTGGTGCCAATGATTGACATCCACACTATCGGTGCAGGGGGCGGCAGCGTCGCATATGTTGACCAAGGCGGTACGTTCCACGTCGGACCGCGTAGCGCCGGTTCGGTCCCTGGGCCCGCTGCCTACAGCCGAGGCGGACAGGAACCGACGGTCACCGACGCGAACGTCGTGCTGGGGCGCCTCGACAAGGACAATTTCCTTGGGGGCGAGATGAGCCTCGACGTTGAGGGCGCGCAGAAGGTTGTGGGCGAGATCGCCGAGCGACTTGGCCTGGGTATCGATGAGGCTGCTGCCGGTATCATCACAATTCTGAACAGCAACATGGCCAACGCGATCCGCTCGCGTACCGTTCAGAAGGGCATCGATCCACGTGACTTCGCGCTGATGGCTTTCGGGGGCGCCGGACCGTTGCATGGAGCAGAGGTGGCGGACATGCTGGGCATACCAGAAGTGATCGTGCCGACGTATCCCGGCATCACATCCGCACTCGGTCTGCTTGCCAGCGAGCTGAAGTACGATGCGATCCGGACCCAGTTCCAGGTCTCGGGCAGCGTGGATGTCGATCGCCTGAACAGCGAGTTCGCCCAAATGGGTGATGATGTGCTTCGCCAGTTCACCGCCGACGGCGTCAGCCATTCCGAGGTTACGATGCGTCGGTATGCGGACGCCCGCTATGTCGGGCAAGGTTACGAGCTGCGCATCGATCTTGCCGACGGGATGATCACGGAAGACGACATGCACCGATCTTACGAGCAGTTCCACCGCATCCATGAGTCAGAATATGGTCATGCCTTCCAGCAGAGCCCGATCGAGATCGTCAACATCCGCGTCACCGGGACGGCGCCGAGCCCCCAGCTGGAATGGCCGAAAATCGGCTCGGAAGGATCGATCGAGAAGGCGCTGATAAAGCGTGACAACACGAAGTTTCGCGTCGACGGAGAGCTGCGCAGCTTCGATACCGCGTTTTATCGAAGGGCTGACCTGCCGGTGGGGCAGAAGCTCGCCGGCCCCGCGATCGTTCTGCAGCTCGACACCACGACGGTCGTGCCACCGAACTGGTCCTTCACGGCAGATCCCCATGGCAACCTCATCCTCACCGCCGGAGGTGCACAATGAGCATTCAACCCATCCAAAGCCGCATCGACCCGATTACGGCCAAAGTCATCCAGGGCGCCTTGGAGAACATAGCCATCGAGATGGGCTACAAGCTCATGCGAATGAGCTACTCCTCCATCATCCGGGAGTCTGAAGATTTCGGCGCCGCGCTCATCGATGTGCAGAACCGGCAGCTCGCCGAGGCGAAGCAGAGCACGCCTTTGCAGTCCGGCCCGATCCCCGGCTACATCCGCGGCGTGCGAAAGATGATGGAAGAGCGGGGCGAGGAGATCCACCCCGGTGACGTCATCATGCACAACGATCCCTACGGCGGCGCCACCCACGGTCCCGACGTAGCCTTTATCGTGCCGGTCTTTCACGAAGGCGAGCTTGCGGGATATGCGGTCACTACGGCGCACCATCTCGACATCGGAGCGCACACGCCAGGCAGTGGCGGCATCGTGGACGCGATCGACTGCTATGCCGAGGGCCTGCGTTTCCAGGCCATAAAGGTCTACGAACAAGGGAAGCGCAACCATCAGGTCTGGCACATGCTTCGCACCAATATCCGCCTGCCGGACCTGGTGCTGGGCGACATGGAGGCACAGATTGCGGCCTCGCGGATCGGCGCGCAGCGTTACCAGGAGCTCTTCGAGCGCTACGGTCTGGAGACGGTTGTAGCGGCCACCGAGGATATGTTCGATTCCTCCGAGCGGTTGCTCCGGAGTGCTATCGCCGCCCTGCCGGATGGGGAATACTCCGCCACCACCTACATCGACGGCTATCTTGACGATCCCGATCCCGCCCGACGCGACCTGCCCATCAAGGTCACGATCCGCATTGAGGGGGATGACATGGAGGTCGACCTCACCGGGACCGCACCGCAGGTCTCGGACCGGCCGATCAACATGCCGTTCCACGGTACTGTCGATTGCGCAATCTGGCTGGCGGTTCGATCGGTTCTTCTCGATTCGGCCGTGCACGGAGAGATTCAGCAGAACGAGGGCCTGACCCGTCCTATCAGGATCTCCGCTCCCGAAGGATCGCTCGCAAATCCGATTTTCCCCGCGCCGGTCATCGCGCGCTTCTGCCCCGGCATCGAGCTGTCCAACGCCATTGTGCAGGCGCTGAGCCAGGTTGTGCCGCGACAGGTCTGCGGCGGTTGCGGCAACGGCGGCGGGCTATTGCTCGCCGGCCAGCAGGGCAACAACTTCTGGCTTCAGGTGGAGCTGTTCTCGGGCAGCTACGGCGGTCGCTACGGCATGGACGGAATGGACTCGGTCGACGTTCTTTATGCCAATACGCGCAACAATCCGATCGAAGACATCGAATCGCATGTTCCGCTGCGGGTCGAGCGCTACGAACTGCGGGAGAAGGTGGCCGCGCCCGGACGCTGGCGCGGCGGCGTTGGATCGATCCGCAGCCTGCGCTTCCTTGCGCCGGGCAGCGCATCGGTCGAGAGCGAGGGTCATAAGTATCCACCCAACGGCTTGTTCGGAGGTGCCGACGGTACGCCTTCGCAGCTGGTCCGCGTGATGACGGACGGCAGGGAAATCCAGCTGCCCTCGAAGGTGCCGCATCATCCTTTTGGCGAGGGGGAGTCGATTATCGCCATCCGCGCCTGCGCGGGCGGTTATGGCAACCCGATGGAGCGCAATCCGCAGGACGTGCTCGACGACGTGCTCGACGAATACATCACGGCGGATCAGGCCTTCGAGCAGTACCGCGTAAAGATCGTCGACGGCCGGGTCGACGCGAGCGCCACTCAAGCGGCTCGCGCTTCCGCATAGAGACACAGGAGAATCGAATGGCACGACATGTGAATATTGCCGGCGCGCAGCTCGGTCCGATAGCTCGCAACGAGTCGCGGCAATCCGTGGTGGCGAGAATGATCGAGATGCTGCGGGAGGCGCATTCACGAGGAGCCGAAGTTGTCGTCTTTCCCGAACTCGCGCTGACCAGCTTTTTTCCCCGCTGGTGGATGGAGAACCAGGACGACGTCGACGCCTTCTTCGAGAGAGAAATGCCTAGCGCGGCCACCCGCCCGCTTTTCGAGACCGCCCAGGAACTTGGGATCGGATTCTACCTCGGCTACGCGGAACTAGCCGTCGAGGACGGCACGCCCAAGCACTACAATACCGCGATCTTGGTCGATCGCTCAGGCACGATTGTCGGCAAGTACCGCAAGGTCCATCTGCCTGGTCATGCGGATCATCGCCCGCACATGCCCTACCAGCACCTTGAAAAGCACTATTTCGACGTGGGGGACCTTGGATTCGACTCGTGGGATTTCGCGGGAGGCAAGTTCGGGATGGCGATCTGCAACGACCGACGCTGGCCCGAGACCTACCGCGTGATGGCTTTGAAGGGAGCAGAGGTGGTTGTACTGGGCTACAACACGCCGACCCACATTCCATGGGAGCCGGTCTACGATCATCTGAGCGCATTTCACAATCACCTGTGCATGCAGGCGGGCGCCTACCAGAACAGCATGTATGTGGTGGGAGTAGCAAAGGCTGGTCCGGAAGAGGGATCGAACCTTCTGGCCGGAAGCTGCATTATCGCCCCGTCGGGCGAGATCGTCGCCATGGCAGCAACGTCTGGCGATGAAGTCTTCGCAGCCAAGTGCGACCTGGATATCTGTCTCTACAACAGAAAAGCGATGTTCAACTTCGCCGAGCATCGGCAAGTGCAGCACTACGGAATCATCACTGCCCATCCCGGTTCCGAGAGATAGAGGCGCAAGAGGTTGCGGTACCGTCAAGGAGAGCAGAAAGATCGAGCGGGCGAGGTGACGTAGACAATTCTCACCGTAGAACCCGACGCCTCCGGCATCGATGGCAGCACGTCGCCGCGGAACTCGCCGCCTCGTTCACCGCTGTCGGCTCCCTCGAGAGATCATTTGTTCGCAAGCAATCCAACCGCCGGCACGAAATTGGGCGGCGCATCGCCTCCAAATCGCTTGCGCGCCTCGCTCCCCCGGGGAGTAGTTGCTGCGGTGTGAGTCTGTGCCCGCGCACAATCGCACACAGTCTCGCGCGCCCCATAGCTTTCGCCAACAAATCGGGCCTTCTCCTGGTATTGCCAATACACGCAGGTGAGAATCTCCAGCCTAGGGTACGGTTCCTGGTGTGTGGGCTTGCGAGTTAGCGCACACATATAGGTATCGATAAATCGCTTGTGCTGTGAATGGGGTTCTTGATGCTGTTTCAATGTTCACCTCGATGGAGGTGTTCGAGGGCGAGGGCATTGGGGGAGGATCTGCGGTCGCGCGGTCACGCTCGGGGGATGCACTTAGACGACCACAGATACCGAAGGCGGGGCTGTCCTGACGTCCGCGAACCCACGGAAGTTCACTTCTTGATCAATTGCGTCGGAGAAGCGTAGTCCGAAATCCGCTCTCAAGCCATGGAGGCGAAAGTCAGCTTCGCGCTTCCAAACTCGTCGTTCTCCCGGAGTGGTTTCCGCCTGAAAGCCGACATCTCTAGGAGAGGACATAGAGCGCTGAACGAGCGGGCCGTCCGGAACCCGATGGCGATGGCTTTTCATAGCGCGTCGTGAGTCTGGTGAGACGAATCCGTCTAATCCAGAATGGAGTAGCCGAGGTATCGCCGAAGCGTACCTACCGCAAACCGGTGACGGTCAGCACATATGTGCCGCGGCGGCCGGAATAGGCCTTCCGCGCCATGTCGTGGATGGAACTGCGTGCCGCGTCGAACGCAGTGAGGCAGTCCGCCTCCGATGGCATGCCGCTGCCCGACCTCGCCAGAGCGTTGGCCTCGACGAAAAATACCACCTCGAACATGCCGTCGTGGCCGATGAAGCGAACCGCGTGGCGTGCGTCGTCGTAGCTGCGGCTGCGGTTGGGAAAATCCAGGGTCAATTGCGGCGCTCCTAGCTCGAATCAAGGCTCTCGTCAGGTATGAACAAATCCGTCCTTGAACAAGGAAAAATCCGATTATCATTTTTAAGCCAGTCGATAAAATCCAATGAAAAGAAAGCCGCTTCGAATATCATATAAGGTAGCCTGCGGTATTTTACTGAATTCGCAAAAGAAAATATTCGAAGCTAACGATCGAAATATTTCTAGCACTCCTATCAATCGAGTGCCAGGAGTGCTAGACCGATGACGTGGTCGCCCTAAGCGCCGACCTTCAGAAAGATTCCAATGAAATTTCGTCCTCTCCACGACCGCGTCGTCATCCGGCGCGCCGAAGGTGAACTCAAATCCAAGGGCGGGATCATCATTCCCGACACCGCGAAGGAGAAGCCGCAGGAAGGCGAGGTGGTCGCTGTTGGCCCGGGTTCGCGCGACGAGACCGGCAAGATCACGCCCCTCGACGTCAAGGCCGGCGACCTGATCCTGTTCGGAAAATGGTCGGGCACCGAGGTCAGGATCGACGGGGAGGATCTCCTCATCGTGAAAGAGTCCGACATCATGGGCATCGTCGAGAAGTCCGAACTGGCAGCCAAGAAGGCCGCCTGACCTCTCCGATTCCGCATTCTCAAGACCGAACTGGACGAACATTATGTCTGCCAAGCAAATCAAATTCGCCGGCGATGCGCGCGACCGCATGCTGCGCGGCGTGGAACTGCTCAACAACGCCGTCAAGGTGACGCTGGGCCCCAAGGGCCGCAATGTCGTCATCGCTAGGTCCTATGGCGCGCCGCGCATCACCAAGGACGGCGTCACCGTCGCCAAGGAGATCGAGCTCGAGGACAAGTTCGAGAACATGGGCGCGCAGATGGTGCGCGAAGTGGCCTCCAAGACCAATGATCTGGCCGGCGACGGCACCACCACCGCCACGGTTCTCGCCGCCTCCATCCTGCGCGAAGGCGCCAAGCTGGTTGCCGCGGGGATGAATCCCATGGACCTGAAACGCGGCATCGATCTCGGCGTCGCCGCCGTCGTCAAGGAAATCCAGGCGAAGTCCAAGAAGGTCAATACGTCCGAAGAGATCGCGCAAGTCGGCACCATCGCCGCCAACGGTGACAAGACGGTCGGCGAGATGATTGCCAGAGCCATGGCGAAGGTCGGCAACGAAGGCGTGATAACCGTCGAGGAGGCCAAGACCGCCGAAACGGAGCTTGACGTCGTCGAGGGCATGCAGTTCGACCGCGGCTACCTCTCGCCCTACTTCGTCACCAATGCCGAGAAGATGCGGGTGGAACTGGACGATCCCTACATCCTCATCCACGAGAAGAAGCTCGCCAACCTGCAGGCCATGCTGCCGATTCTCGAAGCCGTGGTGCAGAGCGGCAAGCCGTTGCTGATCATTTCGGAGGATGTCGAGGGCGAGGCGCTGGCCACCCTCGTGGTCAACAAGCTTCGCGGCGGCCTGAAGGTCGCGGCGGTCAAGGCCCCCGGCTTTGGCGACAGGCGCAAGGCGATGCTGGAAGACATCGCGGTTCTGACCGCCGGCCAGGTGATCTCCGAGGATCTGGGCATCAAGTTGGAGAACGTTTCGTTGGAGATGCTCGGCCGCGCAAAGCGCGTCGTGATCGAGAAGGACACGACGACCGTGATCGACGGGTCCGGCGACAAGGCCGCGATCGCCTCGCGTATCCAGCAGATCAAGGCGCAGATCGAAGAGACCACGTCCGAATACGACAAGGAGAAGCTGCAGGAGCGGCTGGCGAAGCTTGCCGGCGGCGTCGCCGTCATCCGCGTCGGCGGCGTGACCGAGACGGAAGTCAAGGAAAGGAAGGACCGCGTGGACGACGCGCTCAACGCGACGCGCGCGGCCGTCGAGGAAGGTATCGTGCCGGGTGGCGGCGTGGCACTGCTGCGTGCCCGAACCGCGCTGACCTCGCTGTCGGGTTCAAATTCCGACGCTACGGCCGGCATATCCATCGTGCTCAGAGCGCTCGAAGCGCCCGTACGCCAGATTGCCGAGAATGCCGGCGTCGAGGGCTCGATCGTCGTGGGCAAGCTCAGCGACAGCAAAGACCCCAATCACGGTTTCGACGCGCAGACGGAGACCTATGTCGACATGATCAAGGCGGGCATCGTCGATCCTGCCAAAGTGGTGCGAACCGCCCTGCAGGATGCCGGATCGATCGCGGCCCTGCTGATCACCGCGGAGGCGATGATCGCCGACATTCCCGCGAAGGGATCCGCCGCCGATGGCGGTATGAGCGATACGGGGTACTGACCAATGACCAAACCGTTCGGCCGCCGCAGCCGAATGGCAATTTTTCAGCAACCACACGCAAGGAGCACTCTGATGGCGACTGATGGCAGAAGCACGAGATCCCTTTCTCAACGCTGGGACGACTACCAGCCGACCAAATCCACGCTCGGCTGGGCCTGCGCAGCCGCGGTGGCCGCCACCATGGTCGCAGGTTTTTCCTGGGGCGGATGGGTGACCGGCGGTACGGCCGAAGATGTTGCCATGGCCGCTTCGAACACCGCGCGCGGCGAACTGGCGGCCGACATCTGTGTCGAGCGCTTCAACGCCGCGCCTGATGCTGCGGCGCGGCTTGCCGAGTTCAAATCGATATCGGGCGACTACCAGAAACGTCAGTTCGTCGAGGCCGGAGGCTGGGCTGTCATGCCGGGAGAGACCACCTCGGACAGGCTCGGCGCCCAGGGTTGTGCCACGGCCCTCGCCGCGTAATCCTCCGCCTGACCAGTGAGGCAGTCGCCGGGACAGATGTCCCGGCGCGTTTGCCGCAACATTCAAGGAGCGCGACTGATGATCACCTTCACCAAGAAAACCGACCTTCAAACCCCGCCCGTGGATCGCGGGGAGAACCGTTTCGAGCAGATCCGCGAGGACGCCAAGGAACGGCACAAGAAAGCCGCCACCGCCCGCCGCCTCGACAGCCAAGCGGCAGAAGACACCAAGTTGATCTGATGGCACGCGCCGGAATTTCCGGGCGCCGCGCTTAATGGTAGCGGAGGAGGGATTCGAACCCCCGACACAAGGATTATGATTCCTCTGCTCTAACCGACTGAGCTACTCCGCCCCGCAAGCGGCACCGGCCGCTCGATGGCTTGCGCCAAGGCTGGGCGGATATAGTGGCGGCATCGCGAGGCTGTCAAGCGCCTGTGGGAACTCCGTGGTCATGCGCTTCCGCCCGCGGGTTCACGGCGGCAGACCGCTGGAGGCGGCCACTGGACGATTGCCGGGAGCCGGCGCGCGACGATTGCCGCCAGATAGCCGCTGACGATCGCCCGGGTGCCCGCGCGAGGCGCCGGCCGCCAGGCAGACCGCTGGATGGTCGCGGGGTGCCCGCTCTAGGCGGCATGCGTCCGTCCAGGGGTTGAGTTCGGCCCGTCCGCCCGATATGTCAGGCCAACTTTTTCGGACATGCAAGACATGGCGCCACGCATAGCAGTCCTCGGTTGTGGCTACTGGGGAAGCAATCACATCCGCACCCTGAAGAAACTCGACGCGCTTTATGCCGTGTCGGACGCCAATCGTGCGCGCGCCGAGGGTTTCGCGGCCGAGGAGGATTGCCTGGCCATCGCGCCGGAGGACGTCCTGCAGCGCGACGACGTGGATGCGATCGTGATGGCGCTGCCGCCGCAGTTTCACGCCGCGTTCGCCATCCGGGCGGTCGAGGCCGGCAAGGACGTGCTGGTGGAAAAGCCGATCGCGCTGACGGTCGCGGACGCCGAGCGCGCGGTGGCGGCGGCGCGCCAGCACGGGCGCATCTTCATGGTCGGCCACGTGCTGCGCTTCCATCCCGCCTTCGAGAAGCTCAAGGCGCTGATCGACAATGGCGAGCTCGGCGAGGTGAAGTACATCCACTCGCACCGGCTGGGCCTCGGAAAATTCCACACCGAAAACGACGCCCTGTGGGATCTCGCCCCGCACGACCTGTCGATGATCCTGGCAATCACCGGCCAGCCGCCGGTAGAGGTGCGCGGCGAGGGTGCTGCGATCCTCGACAATCTGTCCGACTTCGCACACCTGCACATGCGCTTTGCCAACGGCATCCGCAGCCATCTGTTCACCTCACGGCTCAATCCCTACCGCGAGCGGCGCCTGACCGTGGTGGGGACCAAGGCGATGGCCGTCTTCGACGACGTGGAATCCTGGGAGCGCAAGCTCGCCGTCTACCGCCACGCCGTGTGGCAGGATAGCGGCCAGTGGGCCTTCACCGCCAACGAGCCGGCCTATGTCGAGATCGTCAACGGCGCCATGCCGCTGACCCGCGAACTGCAGCATTTCATCGACTGCATCGAAACCCGCCAGGATCCGCGCACCAGCGGCGAGGAAGCCATCATGGTGCTGCGCATCCTGACAGCCGGCAGCGTCATCCACGACTGATCCGGGAGCGGCCGGGCCCTCCGCAACCACCTTTTCCGATGGGAACTTCGAAACGGCTCAGACCGCCGGCGCTTCGGCGATGCGCGCCAGCATGGCCTCGGCCTTGCCGCTGCGGCGGGTCCGTTCGATGAAGCCGCCGCCCAGCACGCGCGCCTCGTTGCAGTCGTCAGAATAAAGCACGCAGGCCTGACCCGGCGCGACGCCGGTCTCGCCTTCGGTCAGCTCGACCTCGACACCGCCGTCGCGGTTCACATGCAGCAGCGCGGGCCGCGGCGGGCGTGTGGAGCGCACCTTGGCGAACACCTCGACCGGAGTGCCTGCCAGGGCGTCGAGCGGCTCGTCTCCGAGCCAGTTGACGCCGCGCAGCGACACACGGCGCGTCTCCAGGGCCTCGCGCGGACCGACCACGACGCGTGCGGCGTCGGCGTCGAGATGGACGACGTAGAGGGCTTCGCCGGTTGCGACGCCGATGCCGCGCCGCTGGCCGATCGTATAGTGCAATATGCCGTCATGCCGGCCGAGCACGCGGCCGTCGATGTGGACGATGTCGCCCGCCACCGACGCGTTTGGCCGCAGCTTCGCGATCACGTCGGTATAGCGCCCCTGCGGCACGAAGCAGATGTCCTGGCTGTCCTGCTTGGCCGCCACCGACAGCCCGAGTTCCGCCGCCAGTGCCCGTACCTGCGGCTTGGCCATGCCGCCGAGCGGGAAGCGCAGGTAGTCGAGCTGCTCCTGCGTGGTGGCGAAAAGGAAATAGCTCTGGTCGCGGTCGGCGTCGACGGGCCGGAAGAGCGCGCGGTGCACGCCGTTGGCTCGCGAGCGGATGTAGTGGCCGGTGGCGAGCGCCTCGGCGCCCAGTTCGCGCGCGGTGCCCAGCAGGTCGGCGAACTTGACCGTCTGGTTGCAGGCGACGCAGGGGATAGGCGTCTCGCCCGAGGCGTAGCTCGCCGCGAACGGGTCGATCACCGCCTCGCGGAACCGCTGCTCGTAGTCGAGCACGTAATGCGGAATGCCGAGCGTCTCGGCGACCCGGCGGGCGTCCTCGATGTCGCGGCCGGCGCAGCAGGAGCCGGCGCGGTGGACGGCGGCGCCGTGGTCGTAAAGCTGCAGCGTCACGCCGACCACGTCATAGCCCTCCTTCTTAAGGAGGCCCGCGACGACGGACGAATCCACTCCCCCCGACATCGCCACCACGATGCGGGTATCCTCGGGACGGCCGGGAAGGTCCAGGCTGTTCATCGCTCGTTCGCTCTGTTCATGCGCTTGGGATCATGCGTCTTGCAACGCGCAGCCCCCTACATAAGGCAGGCGGGGCCAGGATGCCAGTTCCGCTTCTCGCCCGTGCTTTTGAGCCGCGAAGTGCGGCTTTGAATCGCATTTTAAGAAGTCCCGATTCGTTACGATCCGATTACCGCGTGCTTAGCTATTTTTTAAAGCTGAACCGCTAGTCTGCGGAAGATTGGTACTGAGTGTATTGTGTAGAGAGTGCAATGACCGATCTGGTTAGACCTCGCGTCAAATACGTCATAGGGCCAGACGGCAGCCCACTCACGATCGCGGACCTTCCTCCGTCGAACACCCGCCGTTGGGTCATCCGCCGCAAGGCGGAAGTGGTAGCGGCGGTGCGGGGCGGTCTCCTGAGCCTTGAGGAAGCCTGCCAGCGCTACAAGCTGACGGTCGAGGAATTCCTCTCCTGGCAGGCCTCCATCGACGAGTACGGACTTGCCGGCCTGCGCACCACGCGGATCCAGCAGTACAGGCACTAGCGCCGGTATTGATCCTTCGGATCTTTTCCTTGCGCCATAGCTCTCATCACCGGTCGCGATTGAATTTCCGGGCCCGGGTCCCGCTGCGGCAACCATTCTCTAGCCAGCGGATCCCTTCGCACCGGAGGGACGGTTCAGAAGTGCCGTCGCGGTCGCGGTCAGAACGACAGACAGCGCGAAGAACCAGAGGCCCGGCTTGGTGAAGGCCGTTGCCAGCCCGCTTGTCTTGGCCGCAAAGATCACGAGTGCGACGAGAAGCACGTCGAGCATCGACCAGTTCGCGAGACCTCTCAGCCAGGCGGGAAGGCGCGCATGCGTCTCCGCCCCGCCATGCATGGCGACGTGCAGAAGCGCGAGCTTCAGCGATGGAAACACGATCGAAAACAGGCCGACCGCGGCCGCGAGCAGCCAGTCGCCTCCCACCCACAGCGCGAGCACAATGCCGGCGAGAGACGGTTCGTCGGTGAAGAAATAGAGGCGCTCGACCCGGATCAGCGGCAGAACGATGCCGAGCGCGAAGCAGAGCGTCGCCGCAAAGAGGATCAGGGGGAGGGCGATTCGCATCGCGTGCGCGGTATGTCCGTTCCGGGATTCGAGCCCGGCGAAGATAACGGACGGCGTGCGAAACGCCACCTGCGCGAATTTCCTATGAGAATAATGTTGCCTTCGGCGTCGACGGCCCCGGGAGTGGGCCGTCCGGTACCGTTCGGCAGGGTCAGCCGACGATGGCGCGGCGCAGGTCGGTTTCGGCTTCGCGCACCCGCGCGTCGCGATTCTCGAGATGCTCGGCCTTTTCGAGTTCGGCTTCCGCCTCGCTCAGTCCGGCCTCGGCGGCGCCCTTCTGCTGCAGGAGGTCGAGCCGCGAATTGTTGAGGTTGTCGCGGCGCTGCCGCGCCGCCTTGGCGAAGGTCGGATAGGCGAAGTGATTGATGTCGCTAATGCCCGACCGCTTTTCCTCGATGGAGATCTGGGCATCGAGCTCGGCCGCCATACGGTCGAACTCCGCAATCATGAGGTCCAGTTGCGAAAGCTGACGACGCTTCTCGTTGACCTGAAACTGCTTCAGCCTGACGAGGTTTCCACGTGACTTCATGACCATTAACTCCCGAATACGCTTACTCACCGGACTCCCTAGTCCGAACGGACGCCTCCAGCGCGTTTGGTTCTCGATGGCGAAGAAAGTCCTAAAGAAATTTACCGCCGGTAACCATTCGTTTACGCGCATTATTAATCATAGCGGTGAGGGCTTAAGGGGCGGTAAAAAACACCGTGCATCTTGCAGTCATTCCGGACTTCCGAGTCGGGAGAATCGGTTGCAAGGATTCCTTAAGCCATAACTTTAACGAGTCGCTTCGAAGATTCACGTTTGGATTCAATCAGGTGCGGAAATCAGCTCGACGACGGGATTGCGCTTGCCAGGCGGAATCAGATTTTGTTAACCATTTGGTGGCAGCCTCCGATTCAGGAATGACTGCTTCTGGGCCGGCTCACCGGCACGCCCGGTTCGGCGGCGGAAGAGGGGAATGAGATGCGAGTTCTGCTGATCGAAGACGATAGTGCCACGGCACAGAGCATCGAATTGATGCTCAAGTCTGAAAGCTTCAATGTCTATACGACGGATCTCGGGGAAGAGGGTGTCGATCTCGGCAAGCTCTACGACTACGATATCATCCTCCTGGATCTGAATCTGCCGGACATGTCGGGCTACGAGGTTCTGAGAACCTTGCGCCTGTCGAAGGTGAAGACACCGATCCTCATCCTCTCCGGCATGGCCGGCATCGAGGACAAGGTGAGGGGTCTGGGCTTCGGCGCCGACGACTACATGACCAAGCCATTCCACAAGGACGAGCTCGTGGCGCGCATCCACGCCATCGTGCGCCGCTCCAAGGGTCATGCGCAGTCGGTCATCACGACCGGCGACCTGATCGTCAACCTCGACGCCAAGACCGTCGAGGTGGGTGGCCAGCGGGTGCACCTGACGGGCAAGGAATATCAGATGCTCGAGCTGCTTTCCTTGCGGAAGGGCACGACCCTCACCAAGGAAATGTTCCTCAATCACCTCTACGGCGGCATGGACGAGCCGGAACTGAAGATCATCGACGTCTTCATCTGCAAGCTGCGCAAGAAACTGGACGCGGCCTCCGGCGGGCAGAACTTCATCGAGACGGTGTGGGGTCGCGGTTACGTGCTGCGCGAGCCCGAGGACATGCGCGTCAGCGCATAGCCGAACCCGGGGCGGCGAAGGATTGCCGCCAATACGAATCTGGTCGAAGGCCGCGCATGGAGCGCGGCCTCGTCACATGATTTGAACAACGGCCGATCCGACGTGGTCGTGCGCGGGAAGAGTCGCCGGTTCAGGCGGCGGCTTGCAGGTCCCGGAACCTTTCGACGAGCTGCGCCCGGTTGAAGGGCTTGAGCAGATAGCCGCTCGCCCCCGCGCGTTTCGCGCGCATGATCGCCCCGATGTCGAACTGAAGGATCGAGACGAGGATCCGCACGTGCGCCGCACCCGGCAGCGCCCGCACGCCCTTGATGAAATCGATGGCATTCATGTCCGGGAGCACGGCGTCGATGATGATCACGTCCGGCAGTTCGGCCGTGCACATGGCGAGCGCATCCTGGCCGTTCCCCGCCTCCACCACGATCATCTCAGGTCCGCCGAGTATGCGCTTGACCACTTTGCGGATGATGCTGGAATCATCGACGACCATGCAGCGTTTCATACCTTCACACCCTTCTGGCGCCACGCGATGCGGCGGCCTTCACTACCCCCGCGATCATCCTAGTGGGGAATAGTAAAGGAAAAGCCGATCATGCACGTTAAAGTTCGAGCGAAGGGATGTCGGCGAGGCAGGCGGATGCCGGTTCGGTCCGCCCGTCCGAACGCTACGAAGCCGTCAGCGTGATCTCGTCGGCGCTGGCGTGGATCGCGATCGTCATGGCGGCCTCGCGGGCAAGCAGCAGCGTGTAGTAGGGCTGCACCGCATGGGCGTCGATCGGTTCCTCGGGACGCGCGCCGGAATGCATTTCGAGGAACTTCGGCGGGACGCGAACCATCGGCCCGGTCGCGACGAGCGTGAACTTCGGCGACGTCTCCACATCCGAAAGCGTCACGCGCAGCTTTCCGCCGCGCGGGATGGCGCCCGATCCGATGAGCAGCAGGTTCAGCAGCAGCTTCACCTTGTTCTTCGGCAGGAGGGCTCGGGTGCCCGACCATTCGAGATCCGGTTTCTCGTTGCGGAAATAGGCGGCGGCGACGTTCTCCGCGTCGCCCGTATCGATCTGCATCCCGGCCGAGCCGGCGGCGCCGAACGCGATGCGGGCGAACTGCAGCCGCGCCGATGCCGTGCGCGCGCTCGTGCGGATGAGGTTCATCGCGTCCTCGTCCGCCCCGCCTTCGTCGAGCAATTCGAGACCGTTGTTCAGCGCGCCCACCGGCGAGATGATGTCGTGGCACACGCGGCTGCACAAAAGCGCGGCCAGGTCGGGTGCGGATAGCGAGAAGAGGTCGGACATAGCCAGGGTCTCCGGCACAAGCATCTATGAAGGGACGACCCTAAATCCACCTTCGCGAATCAAAAAGCCGGGCGCCCTTTCCGTGGTTGCACAAGGTGGGAACGCCCGCAAGAATTCGTGAATGCGCCAGCGCGTCGGGAGGGCGGCCCCGGCGTCATGCTTAAGAGAAGGACAAGGATTTAGGTTTACCGTTCTTGAATGATCCAATGCAGCGGACCGCGAGATGCGCCGACATGCGCTCGCGTGGATCCGCGCCAATGCGGAGAAGCATAGAATGGACATTTCCAAGCACCTGCGACGCGCAACGCAGTTGGCCGCAGCCGCGATCATCGCCGCCGGCGCACTGCTCTCCGATCCCGCGCCCTTGGCCGCCAACACCGACGGCTTTTCGGCGCAGGAGATCGTCGATTCGGGCCACAAGTTCTTCGGCGCCACGTCGGGTGGCCTTGCCACGGTCGTCGAAACCCTCTTTGCGCAATATGGCGTTCCGAACGGCTACGTGCTGGGCGAGGAGGGATCCGGCGCGATCGTCGGCGGTCTCACCTACGGCGAGGGGACCCTCTATACCCGCAATGCCGGCGATCATTCGGTCTTTTGGCAGGGCCCCTCGATCGGCTGGGACATCGGCGGACAGGGTTCGCGCACGATGATGCTCGTCTACAATCTCGGCTCGGTGGATTCCCTTTATCGCCGCTATGCAGGCGTGGCCGGATCGGCCTATGTCGTCGCCGGCTTCGGCTTCAACGTCCTACGCTACGGAGACGTCCTGCTCGTGCCGGTGCGCACCGGCGTCGGCGCTCGGCTCGGGGTGAACATCGGGTACCTGAAGCTGACCGAGCGGGCGACCTGGAACCCGTTCTGACCGGATCGCAGACGCCGCTGGCGCTTAACCTTAAGGCGAAGTAAACAGGGTCCTGATCTGGATCGAGACAGCGCCCTCGTGCAGAGTTGCGCTTGGGCACTCATGTTTTTCGCGGACCGGCGGCCTTGATCGAATCCATTCTGTTCTTCTCGCTGGGTTTCCTGTGTGCCGGCTTCCTGGCGCTGATGGTGGCGCCTGCCTTGTGGCGGCGCGCCGTCGTCCTCACCCGCAAGCGCATCGAGTCCACCGTTCCCCTGTCGCTGAACGAGATCCAGGCGGACAAGGACCGCATGCGGGCCGAGTTCGCCATGTCCACCCGGCGGCTGGAGATGAGCATCAAATCCTTCCGCGAGAAGGCGGCGAACCAGATCGTCGAGATCAACCGCAACCAGGAGCAGCTGAAGAAGCTATCCGAGGAGAAGGCGGAAAAGAGCGGCACCATCACCGAGCTGGAATCCCAAGCGAGCGAACTGCGTGGCGAGTTGCGGCTGCGTGAGGAGCAGCTCCAGCAGGTTCGTGACCGGATGGCCGCCGCCGACCGGCAGCTGGAGGAGCGGGCGCTGGAGATCGAGCAACTCGGCCGGATGTACGACGAGGCGAGTTTCGCCGCCAGCAACCGCCAGATCGAGCTTGTGGCGCGCGAGGCGGAATTCGAGCGCGTCTCGGGCGACATCGGCATGCTGCGGACGCAGCGCAAGGAGACGGAACGTCGCTTGCGCGAAATCTCGTCGGAGAACAAGCAGGCGCAGGAAGCCCTTCGCGCCGAGCGCAAGAAGACCGACGAACTCGAAAAGAAGCTGGAGCGGATGGTCACGAGCCTGACCGACCGCGAGGACAAGCTAGACCGGCGCGAAAAGGAACTCGCGCGGCTGAGGGAACAGACCAGACAGTCTTCGAAGACCGAGGACGAGCTCGCGCGGCAACTGTCGGAGGCCGAGGCCCAGCGCGTGAAACTCGAAGCGGAACTGGCCGAGTTGACCTTGCAGATGTCGACGCTGCTGACCTCGGCCACGGGCGGAGACGTGGAGAAGGCGATGGAGAAGCTGAACACCGACCGCGAGCGCCTGGAAGAGCGGCTGGCGCTGCTGGTGCGCGAGAACAAGAAGCTGAAAACCGAGCTCTCGGGCTACGAACGCTCGAAATCCGAGGAATGGGATCAGCAGAAGCGGGAGAACGCCCTGCTGCGCGAGCAGATAAACGATCTGGCGGCCGAGGTCGTGCGGCTGACCGAAATGCTCGACGGACCGGACTCGCCGATTTCGTCCGCGCTTGCCGCGGCGCCGGCGAAGGCGCCGGGCGGAGGCGGAGCGGAACGCGGCTCCGCAAGCCTCGCCGACCGCGTCCGCGCCCTCAAGGAAGCTGCGGCGGCCGGCCGTTGATCATGCGCGCTGCCTGTGCGTCCAAAGCTGATGCAGCACGATGGCCGACGCGGCCGCCACGTTGAGGCTGTCGAAACCGGCCGACATGTCGATGCGGACCGACCGCAGTCTTTCGATCACGTGGTCGGGCAGTCCGTGCCCTTCGCTCCCCAGGAGGATTGCCGTGCGGCCGGGGCAATCGAGCGCGGTGGCGTCGGTCCGTCCGCGCGGCGACAGTGCGAGGCACTCGAAGCGGTGCCGGTCGAGGGCGGCGAGGATACCCTCGACGTTGCCGGACCGCGCGAACGGCACCTTGAGCGCCGCCCCGACGGATACGCGAATGGATTTCCGGTAGAGTGGATCGCAGCTGGTCTCGTCGAGCAGGATGCCGTTAGCCTCGAATGCCGCCGCGTTGCGGAAGATCGCCCCCACATTGTCGTGGTTGGAAATCCCGATGAGAACGGGAAGGACCGCGCGGGCGGGCAGGGCGGAAAGGAAGCCGTCGAGGTCCGGCTGTGTGCGGCGGCGGCCGATCGCCAGCACGCCGCGATGCACGTGGTAGCCGGCCACGGCGTCGAGCACCGGCTTGCCCGCCACGTAGACCGGGACGTGATCCGGCACGCGTCCGAGTAGGTCGCTCAGGCCGTCGAGGCGGCTTTCGAGGATCAGCACCGATTCGGCCTGGAAGGCGGAATGGCCGAACAGCACGTTCAGCACCACCTTGCCTTCCGCGACGAAGCGACCTTCGCGCCCCACGAGATCGCGCTCGCGGATGTCGCGGTACGCTGCCAGCCGTTCGTCGGCCGGATCGTCGATGCGGATAGGATGCGAAACGGCGCTGAGGGCCTCTCGCTGATGCATGTCTGGATCGCGCTGCATCGTGCGCTTAGACGGCAACTGGCGGGTTGAGGTCAACAGCCGGCCGGTTCACGGCCGTCCGGATGTGGCGATCAGGTCGAATGCGCGAGCGCGAGGGGGACCTTGGCCGGCGGGTTCACGAACATCAGGTCGAGCGTCGCGAAGAGGGTCCGGACGTTCTCGGAATTGCAGGAATAGTAGATCGTCTGTTTGTCGCGGCGGGTGCGCACGAGCCCCAGGCTCCGCAGCCTTGCAAGGTGTTGGGACAGGGCGGACTGGCTGAGCCCCACCTTGACGGCGATCGTGCCCACCGCGAGTTCTCCCGAGAGCAACTCGCACATGATCTGTATTCGCTTGCTGTTGGCGAAAGCGGTGAGGAAGGCCGCCGCGTCGTCGGCATGGCGACAAAGTGGTCCCTTTTGCATATTCGCCTCCATCCGTCTTTCAAACTTCGCGACTGGGCACTGCGGATCACGTCCGTTTTCTGAGCGTGCGCTAACGTAGCGTAATTCAGTTTGAGATCGAACGAAAGTCGGATGAGGCGAATTTGTGCCGGGTAAGAAGAAATTCAGGCGCTTTTGTCCGCCTCCCGAGCCTCGGCGGCCATGGAAACAAGGGATTTCCGCATTTCGATCACGGTTTCGAGAGGTTTCGTGAAGAAGACGCGGCGCGAATCATCGCCGCAGGCGATGTCGATCCCGTCCGCGTCGATCCCCGTCATGATCCAGTCGCCGCCTTTCGCCCTTGCGAAATGGCTGGCGTAGAGCGCGATGGCGTCGCGGTGGTCGGCGTTCATGTGGGTGAGCGCGCCCTGCTCCGCCTCCGCAAGTCCCTCGCTGACCGGGCTCCGGGTGAGAAGGTCGGGGGCCTCCAGCAGGTAGGCCTTGCCGAAGCCTCCGTTCAGGCTCGCCCGCTGCGGGCGCAGCCGGAAGAAGGAGAAGTCGCCGAAATCGGCATAGAGCGCCGCCTTCGGATGCCGGTTGAGATAGCGCCGCCGCGCCCGCTTGCCGTCGTCGCTCTCCCGGTCCAGCCGCTCGGCGATGCAGGCGATCGTCACGCGCGGATGGGCAAGCGGATCGCCCTTGCCCGGTTCCCCGAGCAGCAGCGAGCAGCGCGGATCGGCCATCAGGCCGCCTGTGTGCGCGGAAAGGGTCGAGACGAGGATCAGCGGCGATCCATCGAGATCGGTGGCAGTCGCGACGCGGCTCGCGAAGGGCGCCCCCGTTTCCGGTTCCAGCACGGCGAGCGCGCCGTAGCGCGCGGCCCGCAGCAGCGATTTGGCGAGGCGGATGCCTTCCGCGTCGGTGGGACGGATCACATCCTTCTTCTCGCCAGCCATCGTGGATTCTCTCCCTCGTCGGATCATTTGGGCCGCTTCATCCGCTATCTGTAAAAGCGGATAAAAATCGTCAACTTATCCTCCGATCGTGCCGCTCCTGGCAAGGGCTTCCGCGCGTTCCCGGGATACGCCGAAGACCGCGAGTGCCTCCACGCCGTCATCCGTCTTTGCGGAATCGGCTGGCGCGGAGGCGCTCCGGGAAAAGCGCGGCGCCGGCGCGGCGCGCGTCAGCCGGCCCTGGGTCCGGAACGTGCCGCGCGCGAGGTTGAGCGGGTGCGCGGGCGCCTCGGTCATCGACAGCACCGGTGCGACGCAGGCGTCCGTCTCGGCGAAGACCTCCCACCATTCGTCGCGGGTCCGCTGCGCGACCCGATCCGCGATGGCGTCGCGCATCTCGGACCACAGCGACACGTCGTACTGCGCTCTGGAAAACCGCTCTTCCAGCGGCAGGAGCTTCGCGAACTCGGCGAAAAACTGCGGCTCGAGGCATGCCACCGCGATGTGGCGGCCGTCGGAGGTCTCGTAGGTATCGTAGAATGGGGTACCGGAATCGAGCAGGTTCGAGCCGCGCCGGTCGCGCCACAGCCCGGCCGCAAGCATCGCATAGGGCAGGGAACCGAGCGTGGCGGCGCCATCGACCATCGCCGCGTCCACCACCTGTCCCTTGCCCGACCGCGAGCGCTCGAACAGCGCCGCCAGCACCCCGGAAATCAGGAACATGGTTCCCCCGCCGTAATCCGCCACCAGGTTGAGCGGCGGCACCGGCTTGCCGTCCTTCGGACCGATGGCGTGCAGCATGCCGCTCAGTGCGAGATAGGTGAGATCGTGTCCGGCACGCGCGGCCAGAGGGCCTTCCTGGCCGAACCCGGTCATCCGGCCGTATACCAGTGCGGGATTGGCTTCCAGGAGTTCGTCCGGGCCGAGGCCGAGGCGCTCCATCACGCCCGGCCGAAAACCCTCGATGAGGACGTCGGCCCCGGCGGCCAGTTCGCGCATCAGCGCCATGCCGTCCGGCGACTTCAGGTCGATCTTGACCGTGCCGCGGCCTTGCTGGTCGAGGTCGAGTTCGGGCGGCAGGCCGAGGAAGGAGGCTGCAGCGCCGAGACGGGCGACGCGCACCACGGTGGCGCCCATCTCGGCAAGGATCAGCGCCGCAAGCGGCACCGGCCCGAGGCCGGCCATCTCGATGACTTTGAGGCCGCGAAGCGGCCCGGTCCGTTCCTCCTCCCCCATGAACGTTGCGCCTAGCGCGGCGCCATGCGGATCGCGCCGTCGAGGCGGATCGTCTCGGCGTTGAGCATCTGGTTCTCGACGATGTGGCAGGCGAGCGCGCCGTATTCGGCCGGTTCGCCGAGGCGCGAGGGGAAGGGCACCTGCTGGCCGAGCGAGCGCTGCGCATCCTCGGGCAGGCCGGCGAGCATCGGCGTCTTGAAGATGCCGGGCGCGATCGTGCACACGCGGATGCCGGCGCGCGACAGGTCGCGCGCGATCGGCAGCGTCATGCCGACCACGCCGCCCTTGGAGGCCGAATAGGCCGCCTGGCCGATCTGGCCGTCGAAGGCCGCGACGGAAGCGGTGTTGACGATGACGCCGCGCTCGCCGCCCTCCAGCGGCTCGGATTTCTCGCAGATCGAGGCGAACAGCCGGATCATGTTGAATGTGCCGGCGAGATTGACGTTGATGACCTTCTGGAAGGCGTCGAGCGCGTGAACGCCATCCTTGCTCGTCGTCTTCATGGCGATCGCGATGCCGGCGCAGTTGATCAGGATGCGCGGCGATCCGAGTTTGTCGGTGACTTCCTTGAACGCGGCTTCGCCGCTTTCGGCGCTGGAGACGTCGCACTTGACCGCGATGCCGCCGATGTCGGCAGCGACCTTCTCGGCCCGCTCCATGCCGACGTCGAAGACGGCAACCTTGGCACCGCGCGCGGCGAGCGCCCTGGCCGTCGCCTCGCCGAGACCCGAACCGCCGCCGGTGACGATTGCGACCTGACCCGATGCGTCCATGAGATATCCTCCCGAAATGTTATGAAGCAAAACAATCTTGCTTCATCGTAGCGGGAGGAGAGGCGGAAAGGCAAGACGGCCGCCCGTCTTGGCCATGCGACATGGAGGCGTCAGCCGGGCGACATTCCGCGCATGCGCTCGTTGCGGCGACGGATCATTTCCAGCGTCGCGAGAAGCAGGATGGAGAGCGCGACCAGCAGGCTGGCAAGCGCCAGGATGGTCGGGCTGATCTCCTCGCGCAGGCCGGAGAACATGCGAACCGTCATCGGCGTCTGCGTCGGTCCGGCCATGAAGTTCACGATCACCACCTCGTCGAGCGAGGTGACGAAGGCGAACAGCGCCCCCGAGATGACGCCGGGCAGCAACAGCGGCAGGATGACCTTGAAGAAAGTGCGCGCCTGATTGGCGCCGAGGCTCTGCGAGGCGCGGATCAGCGTCTGGTTGAAGCCTGCGAGCGAGGCGGTGACGGTCAACACCACGAACGGCGTACCGAGCACCACGTGGCTGAGGATGATGCCGAAATAGGTGTTCGAAAGCCCCACGCGCGCGAAGAAGCTGAACAGCGCCGCCGCGGTGATGATCAGCGGCACGATCATCGGCGAGATCAGGATCGCCGTGATCAGCGCGCGTGCCGGCATGTTGGGTCGGTTGAGGCCGAGTGCTGCGACCGTCCCAAGCGCCGTGGCGATGATCGTCGAGGAGATCGCGATGAAGAAGGAGTTCGCGATCGATTGCATCCATTCCTGCGAACCGAGGAGGTTTTCATACCAGCGCAGCGAATAGCCCTCCGGATTGAAGGAGAGCATCTCGCGCGTGAAGGTGAAGTAGGGCTCGGCGTTGAACGACAGCGGGATGATGACCACGATCGGAGCGATCAGGAAGAAGAAGATCAGGCCGCAGATGATGCGGAATGCGTAGTGCCACACGCGTTCCGCCGTCGTCGCATAGGTCGGGACAGCCATTCCTACGCCTCCTATCCGAACTTCAGCTTCTCGACGCCCACCAGCCTGTTGAACAGCCAGTAGATGAAGAGCACCGCCACGAGCAGGATGGTCGCCAGCGCGGCCGCCAGCTTCAGCTGCGCGCTCGATCCCTGCATGTTGTCGGCGATCAGGTTGGAGATGAAGATGCCGCTGTCGCCGCCCACCAGCGCCGGCGTGATGTAGTAGCCGATCGCCAGAATGAAGACGAGGATGCAACCGGCCGCGAGCCCGGGAATGGTCAACGGGAAATACACCCGCCACCAGGCGCGGAACGGATGCGCGCCGAGCGATTTCGCCGCCCGCAGGTAGGACGGCGGGATCGTCTTCATCACCGAATAGAGCGGCAAGACCATGAACGGCAGCAGGATGTGGGTCATCGCCACGATCGTGCCGGTGCGGTTGTAGATCATCCGTAGCCGCCCGTCGCTGTCGATGGCACCGAGCCCCACGAGGAGTTCGTTGATGACGCCCTGCTGCTGCAGGAGCACGATCCAGGCGGAGGTGCGCACGAGCAGCGACGTCCAGAAGGGCAGGAGCACGAGGATGAGCAGGAGATTGGAGATGCGCGCCGGCTGCGTCGCCAGCATGTAGGAGATCGGGTAGGCGAGCATCACGCAGATGCCGGTGATCAGCAGGCTCATCCAAGCCGTGCGGAAGAAGAGGTCGCGATAGATCTGGTAGACCTCGGGCCGCGGTGCGATCTCGCCCTGGGCGTTGTATTCGTAGTCCATCGCCAAAAGGTAATAGGTCGGCGTGATCAGTCGCGACTCGCGCTGGAGAATGGTCCAGAATTCGAGATTGGCCCAGTCCTCGTCCTCCTCCAGGAACTTCTCCCTGTAGGGCGCGGACCACTCGTCGACCTGGCGGGACGTGCGCATCATGGTCGAGCGTGCGCCGGGGATCTCGCGGTTGATGCGGGCGGCCGCGCGTCCGATCGTGCGGTTCTCGACCCCCACGATCATGTCCGCGGCCATGGCCTGGAACACGGGTTCGGGCGGAATGCCTTCGCCGTCCCAGGCCGACAGCGCGGAGGCGGTCTGGGGCAGGTACTCGCGGATTTCAGGGTTGTAGATCGAACGCCACATCATGGCGATGATCGGCACGATGAAGACGATCAGGAGGAAGAACAGCAGCGGCGCCACCAGTGCGAACGCGCGGCGGCGCTCGATCGCCTGCGAACGGCGCAACGCCTCCTTGAGAGGCGTTCCGTCGGCCGCCACGAGGGGCGCTTTCGATCTGTCTTCCCTTGTCGCCATCGGTCCTGTCCCGCTTTCGGTAACGGTGAGAGAGGCGGAAGCGGGGCGCCAGGAGCGCCCCGCAACCTTGTCTTGATGGATCAGCCTGCGACCCAGGCGTTGAAGCGCTCCTCGAGCGAATCGCCGTAGTCGGCCCAGAACTGGACGTTGAACGGGATGGCCGTTTCGAGGTTCTTCGGGTTCGTCGGCATGTGCGGCTTCATTTCGATGTCGGTGCCTTCGAACTTGCCCACGAGCGGAGCCGAGGACTTACGCGCCGGACCGTAGGAGATGTACTTCGCCTGGTCGGCGAGGCGCTGCGTGTCGGTCGCGAACTTGATGTAGTCCTTGATCAGTTCCTCCTCGCCGGTGTCGACGGGGACGACCCAGCCGTCGGTCTCGAACATCTGGTGATCCCACATGATCTCGAAGGGCTGGTCCTCGTTGACCTGCGCGTTGAAGATGCGGCCGTTGTAGGCGGTGGCGATCACCGCTTCCTTGTCGGCGAGCATCTGCGGAGGCTGGGCGCCTTCCGACCACCAGATCACGTTGTCCTTGATCTCGTCGAGCTTGGCGAAGGCGCGGTCCTGGCCTTCCTTGGTGGCGAGCACGTCATAGACCTCGTCCGCCGGAACGCCGTCCGCCAGCAGGGCCCATTCCAGGTTCTTCTGCGGGATCTGCTGCAGCGCGCGGGTACCGGGGAACTTCTCGGTGTCCCATATGTCCTCGACCGTCGACGGTCCGCCGTCCGGGAAGGCCTCGGTGTTGTAGGCGAACATCGTCGAGTAGAGGATCTGGGGGATGAAGCATTCGCCCATCGTGCCCTCGACGAAGTCCTCCGAAGCCGGCGTGCCGTCCGGAGCAGGCGCGAGCCACTCGTCCGGATCGATCTGCAGCACCAGGCCCTCGTCGCAGGCGCGCTGCGCATCGGCCTGCAGCATGTCGACGACGTCCCAGGTCACATTGCCGGCCTCGACCTGGGCACGGATGCCGGCGAGCGCATTGGCCGACTTGTCCTCGGTCAGGATGTTGACGCCGGTCTTTTCCTCGTAGGGCTCGTGATAGGCCTTGTCCTGCGAGTTGGAATAGGCGCCGCCCCAGGAGACGATCGTCAGTTCCTTGTCCTGCGCGTAGGCTGCGCCCAGTGCGAGCGTCGCGGCTGTCCCTGTCAGGATCAGAAGTCGTTTCATGTTGACACCTCTTTCTTGTCGTTCGGTTGGTCGAATGGACCTGACGCGCAATCGGATTGCGTCCGGCAATCAGGTCTCGTGAAATCGAAAGGCCGCCGGCTGGCCCTATTCCTTCAAGGCCGCAGCGTCATTCGCCGCGGTCGAGCGCCCGGCAATCCTCGGTCGCCCATCCGATGCGGACCTTGTCGCCCGGATCGAAGCGGCGGGCGCCGAGCCGGTTGCGTGTCTTGACAACGAAGTCAGTGTTTCCGGCCACAGACATGCGCGTTCGGATGTGGTCGCCGAGATAGATCACCTCTTCCACGCGCGCGGTGACGGTGTGGTCGGTGACGCTTTCGTCGGGATCGATCTCCACCCGCTCGGGCCGGATCGACAATTGCGTGCGTTCGCCCGGTCCGGCGTTGATGGCGAGCGCCTTGACCATCTCGCCATTGGTGACTTCCACCTGCGCGATGCCGTCGTTGATCGAACGGATGCGGCCGTGCAGCGTGTTGTTCTCCCCGATGAACTGGGCGACGAAACTGTTGTCCGGCCGTTCGTAGAGATCCTCGGGCGGCGCGAGCTGTTGGATGATGCCGTCGTTGAAGACCGCGATCCGGTCCGACATCGTCAGCGCCTCGCTCTGGTCGTGGGTGACGTAGATCACCGTGACGCCGAGCGATTCGTGGATGTGCTTGATCTCGAACTGCATGTGCTCGCGCAGCTGCTTGTCGAGCGCGCCGAGCGGCTCGTCCATCAGGATGAGTTCCGGCTCGAACACCAGGGCGCGCGCGAGCGCAACGCGCTGCTGCTGCCCGCCGGAAAGCTGCGCGGGGCGGCGGCCGTGGAAGGAGCCGTCGCCCATCTGCACCATGTCGAGAGCGCGCTGCACCTTCTGTTCCTGTTCCGCCTTGCCCATGCCACGCACCTGCAGCGGGAAGGCGAGGTTCTCCGCGATGGTCATGTGCGGGAACAGCGCGTAGTTCTGGAACACCATGCCGATGCCGCGCTTGTGCGGCGGGACGCTGTTGATCGGCCGGCCGCCGAGATAGATCTCGCCATGCGTGGCGGCCTCGAAACCCGCCACCATCATCAGGCAGGTCGTCTTGCCCGAGCCGGACGGGCCGAGCATCGTCAGGAACTCGCCCTTGGCGATGCTGAGGTTCAGGTTCTTAACGACGAGGCTCTCGCCATCGTAGGATTTCTGGACTTCCTCGAACAGCACCATCGGCCGCTCGGATTCCGTCGCCGGCCCAGGCGATTGCGTTTCGGTCCGGGTCTCTGCCGCGGCAACGTCGTTCACTGATGTCTCCTTCGAGATATTTGTCGTGAACTTAGGGCAAAGATGCGGGATTATCAAACCCGAATTCAGAACATCGGGAGATGGCGTTAGAATGCATGTAGAAATATTTTAGTAAGAGCGAAAATGGATTATAATATCGTTGATGTTAAGAAGGAATCTCAGAATAGCGCAATTGCTACTTGCGGGGCGATATCATCAAAATGATTTCTGCAAAAACCATGATATTTATTCAAAAAGACAAAAAAGAAGCGCTGAAGTGATCAAGAAAAGTCAGATCGTGCTTCAAGCCTCGACAAGGACGCTTCGGTTTGCGTCGAAAGTATCCTTCCAGTCAATGGCCTTTTCCAGGTAACAAAAGAGCGGCATCCCCCTGGTTAGGACTCGGACGTCGGAGGGATACGGTTAGTAACAAGACGAATTGGTGAAGAAAATCGGCTCATGCGAACCGATCTCTCCAAAAATACATCTCCGCACCCGCGGCCACCTCCTCAAGCGTTGCCAGCCGTGGCCGCGCGGCCTAACGGTCCAGCACGCTCCTGATCTCGACCAGATTGGACCGGACCCGCAGCACGTAAAAGCCCATGGTGGCGAGGTGCGTCGGCATGATCCAGCCGGCCTCGTCGCCGTTGGAGATGATGAACGGCGTGATCTTGAGCGCGGAAACGATCTGGTCCTCGGTCGTGTCCCACAGCGTCGCCAGCCCGCGGCTGGTGATGACGTCGCCGAAATCGTGCCGCGCGCCCTTCAGCACGCCGTAATATCCGTAAAGCTGCCCGTAGGCGAACCAGAAGCGGTCGTCCGCGCGCACGTCAAACCAGCCCGCATCGTACAGTTCCGATCTCTCGCGAAGGATCGCAGAAGTCGAGCCGATGTCGCTGGCGATGCGGTCGAGGAACTGGACGAGATTGTCGGCGCGCGCGTCGAACACCGCGTCGCACGCCTCGAGCCGGGTGTTGAACGCGTGCAAATGGTCGATGGCCGAGCGGTAGAAGGCGGGCGTCGGCGTCTTGAAGCCGAACGGGTCGGTGCCGAAGTACCAGGTGTACTCGTCGAACTGCATGGCCCCGCGGGCGTCCTGCAGGCTCTGGTCGATCTGGCTCGTGCCCCGCACGCGGCCGAGCGTGTCGACGAGTTCCACTGTGGTCCGGCGGATTGCCTGGTTCACGCCGCGCTGGAAAGACGCCTTGTTGTCCAGGAAGGGCGTGTTGTCCCAGTCGATGCCGAACAGCCCGAGCTTGTAGAGGATCATCGACGAGATCCAGGCATTCTGGTTCACGTTGAAATCAATCAGGTCGGCCGCGACCTCGGTTATGGCCGAGCGCGTACAGGTGCGAATCTCGCCTTCCGAGCCGCGAGCGGACTGTGCGTTCGCAGCCCCGTCCCCGGCCGGAGCCACGCTGTCGCCCGGGTTGGCGGCTGGCGCGGAGACGAACTCGTACCTGGCGGCATATTCGGGGTCGAAGCCCGACCAGACCTGCGTGTTCCAGATGAAGTATCCATAGAGGCCGATCAGCGCGAGAAGCACGATCCCGATCGGTCCCTTGATCAGCCAGCCGCGGCGCGCATACCAGCGGCTCGCTGCCATGAAGGGCCAAAGGATGATGCCGACGACCCATCCGATCCCGCGGCCGATCGCCTGGAAGACCCGGGAAAAGAAGTTGACGATCGGATCGAGCATATTCACCCCCTAATCGGCCAGCCCGTAGAGCCGTGCCCTGAAACCCGCCTTGTCGCTGAGATAGTTGGTCTTGAGCATGTCCACAACATGACCGCGCCAGGCCTCGTCGAAGCCCTCGTAGTCCTTGTAGAAGGTCTGCTTGTTGAAGACGTAGCGCGACATGAAGTCGTCCGGCACGAAATCGGCGATCAGCATGTTGGTCAGCCAGGCGTCCGGATGCTCCGGCTTGGCTCGCACCAGAAGAAAGCGCCGCGCCGGGTCGATCTCGTTCAGATCGATCCGCCCGGTCTGCACCGCCTCCCGCTTGGCCGCGTTCAGGAAGGGGAAGGTGCCGTCGCGGTTGACCTCGTCGGCATGGTTGTGGATCCAGGTCTGCAGCCAGACCTTGTCGATGCGTGCCGGATCCGCCCCAGGGTCGATCCGCCGGATGAGGCCGCGCATCGTCATTTGCGCGCGATGTTCGAGATAGCCGGACTGGTCGAGCCAGGATTCGCGCGGCAGGTCGAGCCGGCCGGTCGAGAGCAGGAAATCGAAGACCCGCTCCGCGTCGTTGATCGACAGATAGCTGACCTGCCAGGGCCGCGACCGGCGGAAGCCCGGCGCCGACGGATCGGAGATAACGGTCGTCATGTCGGGATCGACGAAGACGTAGAGCCCACCGAAATGGCTCGTCCAGAAGGCATTGTGGCGGAAGATCACCTGGTCGGGCACCAGCGCGTTCTCGCGGATGTCGCCGCAAACCTTCGCGAGTTCCACCATGCGCGACAACATGGCGTCGTCGCGCCAGGCCTCCGGTTCCTGCTTCAGCCGGTCGGCGAGACGCCCGAGTTCGGCAGCTTTACCCAGAACGTCCTCGGCCGAGAGCACCCGGAACTCGACCTGGTTGATCGATAGCAGGTCCTCGATGTCCTCCACCCGCGCGACCGAATCCTCGATCTCCCCGTAGATCACGTCCTTGATGGTGAGCGCGTCGATGGCGCGGCGGTTGCGCGACAGGAACTCGTACATCAGCTGCGAGGTGTTGGAGAACGCCGTGTGCACCACCGGCAGCTCGATCTGCGCCGGCGTGAGGATGATGAAGCGCCGGTTCACCTCGTAGGGATCGAGGTAGCTGTAGTCGCCCAGTTCCTCGGCCACCTGCGGCGAAAACCCCGTCCGGTCGATCTCGAAGCTCGAAAGCTGCGTCGGCTTCAACCCGAACGCCGCCAGCGCCTTGTTGTAGCGCTCGATGAGATGGACGCCTTCCACGGTCAGCAGCCGCCCGTAGATCAGCTCGTTGTCGCGCAGGAGATTCATCGCGCGGCACTCCGGTTCTCGCCATTCACGGGCAAAAGGTTCCGGGTCTGCCTGGTGTGGGTGACCTCCATTTCGATCAACCCAGCGGAACGGCCAGCGGCACACCTGCTCGCTGGGTTGCACGCGCCAGTGCGTCGTCAAACGTGGCGAGCGGCAATGCGAGACGCTGTGCGAGCTCCAGGTAAAGTGCATCGTACACGGTCAACCGGTAGAGGTCGGCCAGTTCGATGGCAGTCTTCATTCGCTCCACTCCCTCAAGGTCTCTGACGAGATTGAGCCGGGGGAAACTCTCATACGCGGCCGCTCGCGCCCGCTCATCTATCCTGCCCTTCCTCACGGCCATGGTGAGGCCGTTCGCCAACTCCGCGGGGAAATGGAAGGGAACATGGCCGCCTTCGTTGATCACGCGGTCCAGCACTTCGTCGGCCGCGCGAGACCATTCGTCCGGGAGCGTCCAGGCCATGGCCATCGAATTGTCGATCACGAAACTCAATAGCGACGTCCCAAATTGACCAGATCCTTGAGGCTCTCGGGTCCGGTTCGCGCCTGGGCGCGGATGGCGCGAAGCACCTCCGCCGCCTCCCTCGCTCTACTCACGTCCCGTCCGGTGGTCGGCACCAGCCGCGCGACCGGTTTCCCGTTGCGGGTGATCTCGATCTCCTCGCCAGCCTGGACGAGTTCGATGAGAGCGCTCAGCCTGTTCTTTGCCTCGAAGGTACCAACCTGGCGCATGGTGATGTCCTGTCTAATCTAGCTAAGCTAGATATACATCCCGCCCGGTTATTTTTCAATCATTCCCACGCCCCCTTCGCCTTCATCGCCTCCATCTCCCGCACCGCGCGCTCGCGTAGCCTCGCATCGCGGATCATCTTCGACACCGCCGCGTCGTCGGAGCGGTCGGAGTAGCGGAATTCGGAGTCGGCGTAGCGGTTGATCTCCTGCATCACCATGGCCATCGAGAAAGGCTTGCGCAGCTCCTCGATCATGGCCTTCTTCTCCTCGTAGGGCTTGTGCATGAAAGCCTCGGGCGTCTCGAACCATACATCGGGCAGGTCGATGTCCATCGCGCGCATCTTGATCGCGTCGGTGACGTTCTTGATCGCGCGGCCGGTGAAGCGCGGTTCGGCCTCCTTGATCATGTGGAGATAGGTGCCGACGTCGGCCATCGTCCGCGGCTCGCCGAACTGGTCGAGATAGCGCTCGTAGACCTTCTTCAGACCCTCTTCCTGCGGCCTGGAGTGCTCCTCGTAGGCGGTGTTGATTGCCTTCTGGATCACCTGCGCCTCCAGGAGGTCGTGTTGCCCGAGCGGGATCTTGTGGTTCTTGCCGGCAAGCAGCACGAAGATGTCGATGTAGTCGTCGCGCGTCTGCGGCCCGTCGACCAGCCAGCGCGCGCCGGCCCGCTGGCGCAGCGCGTCGTCGACGTTCTCCGGATAGTTGGAGAACATGCCGAAGGAGCAGTTCCCGCGCACCACGGTCGACGCGCCCTGAAAACTCTCCATCAGGACGCCGGTGATCTCCTGCTGTCCCGCCGAGGCGCGGTCGTCGGACCGTTTTGCCGCCACCTGGTCGATGTCGTCCACGGTGCCGAAGCCGATGGCGCGCGGGTTGATGACGTTGTTGACGAACTGCTTGCAGTTCTGGCCCGACTTGCCTTGATACGACGAGATCTGGTCTACGCCGAAATTCTCGTAGTGGAACGGGTAGCCGGCCACCTGGCAATATTCGTTGATGAGGCCCGCCGTCATCTGGATCAGCATCGTCTTGCCGGTGCCCGGCGCGCCGTCGCCGATGAAGGTGAAGAGGAAGCCGCCCAGCTCGACGAACGGGTTCATCTGCCGGTCGAAGTCGTAGGCCATCAGCATCTTTGCGAGCCGCATGGCCTGGTACTTGGCAATGTGGTTGCCGACGATCTCGTTCGGTTTCTTGAACGACATCGACAGCGGCTTGCGCTTCTGGCCCGGCGCGACGTCGAAGCCGTCGAGCGTGAAGTCGTCCGAATCCAGCCGGATGTGCGCGTCCTCGAAGGCGCCCAGCCCGTCGAAGCGTCCCTTGCGCGCGAGAAGCCCCTCGATCGCGACGCGCGCGAAAGCCCGGGCGCGGGACGCGATTTCGCTCTCGTCCTTGGCGCCCGCGACTGCCCGGTCGAGCCCGGCGACCATCGATTTAAGCGCGTCCTGCGCCGTGTCGAACAGGAAGTCCGGTTCTTCCGTGTCGTTGACCGGCTCGCCTTCGCCGTCCACAAGCTGCAAGAGGTACGATCCGAAGGCGAAGGCGGCGACGTAGGCCGCGGCCGACAGGAGCTTCTTGTAGCGCGCAGCCTCCTCGCCCTGCAGCGGCGACTGCATGTTTTTCGATTGCAGGCTCTCGAGGTCGCTGCCCTGCGCGAAGACGTCGCCGATCGCGAGTGACACCTCCAGCCCGCGCCGTGCCCGAAACAGCAGCGTATGCTGCGGGATCGACATCAGCTGGTCGCCGGGGCGCACCGATGCGACGGTCTTCGCCAGCTCCACTTCCTTCGTGCGCCGCACCGATCCCGTGGAAACGGTGGAGACGAAGCGCCGGCCGGTGCCGGCAAGCGCCGTCTGCGAACCGCCGCCATCGCCTTCGAGCACGATGATGCGCGTGATCATCGACTGCGCCGTGGCGCGGTGCTTCTCGATGTCCTTCTCGGAAAGAGTGGTCAGGCCGGCGTCCATGCTGTCCTCGGTCAGTTGGCTCTTGGTTCTGCCTGTTCGGCCGCGCTCAGGTAGAGATCGAGCGTCTGGTCGAGCCTGCGAAACATCAGTTCGTCGAACGCCGCTATCCCCTTCGCCGTGGCGATTGCCTCCAGTGCGGCGATGTAGGCTGGGCGGTCTTCCGGCCGGATGGCGATCGCGGGAAATCCGCCGCGCAGCAGGACGAGGTTCATCAGGAGGCGCGCGGTGCGGCCGTTGCCATCGTCGAACGGATGTATCGCGACCAGCCGGCGGTGTGCTTCGAAGGCGGTTTCCGGTTCGTCGGGGGACGTCTGGAGCCAGGCGGCAAAAGTGGCCATCAGCACTGGAACGTCGATCGGCGGCGGAAATGCTTGGACGCCGCTGGACGTGTTCACGAACCGTGCCTTGTCCGCATATTGCCCGGCGATGGAGCGGTTCGACTGCGCCACGACCAATGCATGCATCGCCCGTATGTCGTTTTCCCTGATGGGCTCCGCTCCGTGTCGCCGCGACATCTCGAAGACCCAGTCCAGTGCATGCGCATGGTCCGTCGCCTCCAGGTGATCCTTCAGCGGTTTGCCGCCGATTGTCAGGCCTTTTTCCAGCACCAGCGCGGTCTCGCCCGCCGTGAGCGTGTTTCCCTCCAGCGCGTTGGAGGTGAAGGTGATGTCGATGCGCTGCGCCCGGTCGAGGCTGTCCCACGCATCGCTTGAGACGCGACTTCTGAAGTCGGAAAGCCGACGCATCTTGGAGCGCACGGTCTGCGCCATCGAGACGAGCCGGGCACCCTCCTCAAACGTCATTGATCACGCTTCCGCCCGAGAGCACGTGGACCTTGTATCCGGCGAAGATCTTCTGCGCCTCTCCGGCGGCATAGAGCGCCTGGTAGGCTTCGTGCGGGATCAGCGCGTGCTTCTCGTAGGCGCTGACGCCCTGCCGAGCCGCTTCGAGATCGTCCGTCTCGATGTGGAATTCCTCGCGCGCCGGTTCGCTGGACCACAGCCCCTTGCGCGCCGGCTTCTCCGATTTCGAGTAGACTTCCTGGATCGTCCAGGTGAGCAGCCAGGCGTTCTGCGGCCGGTGCACCTTGTCGAGAATGGCCTCGACGGTGGAATTGTTCTCGGTGATCCCGGCCGAATAGAACGGCCCCAGCACCACGCGGCGCAATTGCTTGGGGTGAAGCTCGGGAAAGTCCTTGTCGAGATTGCCGGCGATGGTGGCCGGCGACAGGCCGTAGGTCGAGTTCTTCTCGGCGAAATCGTCGAACCGGTGCGCGAGGGCGGGATTGAGCAGGCCCTCGACCGGCAGAGGGATCGGCACGGTCTCGGCGAGCTTGCCGTCGCGCGTGACCAGCATGTCGACGAGGTCGGGCGAGGAATCCTCCACCAGCGCCATGTAGACCAGCGGGAGGTTGGCGGAACCGTCGAACGCGCCCCAGTGCACGAGATAGTAGGGCCTGCGCGTGTTTGGATTGACCGAGACCCGCACCGTCTTGGGCAGCACGAACGGGGGGAAGACGAGGCCGGTGCCGACGTCCTGGAGGTAGAGGCGCTCAGCCATCGAGCGCTGCAGCGACCTGGGGAAATCCTTGTGGCGCAGGATGAAATCCACCATCTCGGCGCGCAGTTCATCCGGCGGCGGAATGGCGGCCAGCCGCTGCTCGGCCGTGCGACGGTCGTGTTCCAGTTCGAGCACGTTCTGGAACACCGGAAAGCCGCTTTCGGCCCGCGAGATGCGGAAGCTCTCCACGAAGCCGAGCCGGTTGTTCCAGCAGGCGAAGGAGTTTTCCAGCCGCACGATGTATTCGCCGATGACCTGCGCCACCAGCAGGTGGTTCTGCAGCGGTGAGCGGTCGTCGCGCAGGAAGACGTCCAGCCCCGCCAGCGCGGCCGAAATCGCGTCGAAATAGCGAGCTGCTGCGGTGTCGGGCGGCTTCATGACGGCGCGGCCTTAGGCGATACCGGTGGCATGGACAAACGTAGGTCCGCCTTCCTCAGGCGCTCGGCCTCACGTAGTCGGCCGCGTTGTGCTTCTTCATGACCTCGTCGAAGCGCCGCGCGAAGGCCTCGTCGGCCAGCTTCTTGCGCCGCTGGATGTCGGCGGTCGCGACCATGTTCTTCTCGTGCATTTCCAGAAGGTCGCCGATGTGCCGCTGCGCGGCGGCGCCAATGCCGGCCATCGTCTGCTCGGCGGTGTTATCGACCTGGCTGCCGAGCGTGTTGATCTTGTGGGCGACGTCCTGCTGGGCCGCGGTCTTCAGTGAATCCTCCAGCGCCTTGTACAGCACGATGCGCTGCTCGGTATCGATCGTCAGCTTGTTGATGAGCGTGTTCTGCGCCGCGATCTGGTTGTTGAGCGAATCCACGAAGGTCTGGAACATGGAGGTGTAGCGCTCCAGCGTCTGGCTCTCGGCGAGCAGTTCCTGTTCCTTGGCCTGTCGCTCGTTGTATTCGGTCGCGAGCTTGGAGCGTTCGCCTTCCAGTTCGGTGCGCTGGGTCTGGTCGGTCGACGCGGCGATGCGGTTTTCCACGTCGAGCAGCATCGGGTTCAATTCCTCGATGCGCTTCTGCGTCTCCGTCAAGGTCTCGATGGTCGCCTTGCGCCGCTCGATCACCTGGCTCAGGCTCGCCTCAGAGGTCGCGTATCGCTGGTCAAGCACCTGCTTCTGCGCCTTGAGGATGCCGACGATCGTGTCGGACTTCGCCAGCAGTTCCTGAAGGTTGCCGGCGAGCGACATGTTGCGCACGCGCTCGGTGCGCATGCGCTGCTGGCGCTGCTTGGAGAAGATGCCCACGAAGCTTTCCCAGCCCGTGTAGTTCTTCATCGATTCGAACTCGGTGCCGAAGACGTTGGTGGCATCCTCCAGACCGATGATCAGGTCGGCGATGTTGGCTTCCATCGTCTTCTGCTGCTTGAGCACGTCCTGGATGCGGGCGTTCTCGATGTCGAATTCGGCGTCGCCGATCTTCTGGTCGGATTGGGCAAACTTGTCGAGCACGATGCCCGATTGCTCGATCTTCGATCGCATCTCGTCGACGACGCGTTTCGTCTTGGCAATCTCGGCGTCGAAATTCTGCAGCGTCGCCATTCACACCCCCAAGGCTTCACGTCGCGTCAGGCGACGCGGCGAATATATGGATGGGATGTAACGATTGGAAGTCTCGGATGCTCGCCGGCGGGTAACATCCCGCGGGACTGCGAGGAAAACCCCGCCCGACCGCTGCCCGAGGCTCATTCCGGTTTCGGGTCCGCCTTCAGGTAGGCGATGATGTTGGCCAGGTCCTCGTCCTTCTTCAGCCCCGCGAAGGCCATTTTTCCGCCGGGGACCTTGGCGCGCGGCGCCCGCAGGTACTCGGTCAGGTTGGCGTCGTCCCACACGAGCCCGGCCGCGCCGGCTTCCTTCATGGCCTTGGAGTATTTCGATCCGTAGCTTTCCAGCGTGCCGGCGGTCCGGCCATGCACGCCGGAGAGGTTCGGCCCGACCTTGTTCTTGTCGCCGACCGCGTCGTGGCAGGCCTTGCACTTGTTGAAGACCTTGAGGCCCGCCGCGGCATCGCCGTCGGCCATCGCCGGCATGGACGCCGCCAGTACTATCGCGCCAGCCTGAAGAACAACCCGGATCCGCATCGCTCAATCCCCCGTCGGCTATAAATCAGACGCCTGAATGCGAGGCTGGGATAGCAGAAGACGTGCCGCTCGGCGCAGGCGCGAATTGTCACAACCCGCCCGGCCTCATCGCCGCACGAAACCGATCATGTCCTCCGCCGGCCAGCGGCCCATCTCCTCTTCCCAGTGGCGCCGGCACAGCGACACGTAGACGTCCTTGCCGATCGCGACCTGTTCGCCCTCCCGCGCCACCTTGCCGTCCGCCCCGAGCCGCACGACCATGGTCGCCTTGCGCCCGCAGCGGCAGATGGTGCGCACCTCGCGCAGTTCGTCGGCGATCGCCAGCAGCGCGCGCGAGCCGGGAAACAGATTGCCCTGGAAGTCGGTCCTCAACCCGTAGCACATGACCGGGATGCCGAGACGGTCGGCCACCCTGGCAAGCTGCCAGACCTGCTCTTCCTCCAGAAACTGCGCCTCGTCGACGAACACGCAATGGATCGATTCGTGCCCGTGGCGCTCTGCGATCCGCGCGTAAAGGTCGTCGCCGCTGCGGAACATGTGCGCATCCGATTCCAGGCCGATTCGCGACGAGATGTACCCCGCGTCGTCTTTCCGGTAATGACCGGCGACGAACAGCATCGTCTCCATGCCGCCTTCCCGGTAGTTGTAGGATGCCTGCAGCAGCATCGTCGACTTGCCGGCGTTCATGGTCGCGTAGTGGAAGTAGAGCTTGGCCATGCGCAGCCTTTAAGCGCAGTTTTGCGCCGCATGGGAGTCGCCAGCCCTCTGCCGCGCCCGAAAAAGAGCCCCGTCCACGACGAAAAGCCGGCTTTGGCCGCCGCGGCGACCTCAAACGCCGCCTTCGGCTGTGCAAGTACCTTGAAACGGCACCGAAATGGTGTTTGGCTCAGGCGATCGTTAGAACAGCGGAGCGGCGCCATCATGCCGTGGCCGCGAAGGCAACGGGAGTATCCAGAATGAACCAGTTCAAGGCTTGCGCCATCGCGGTTGGGTTCGCGGCGGCGACGACGTCGGGCGCGCTCGCGGCCGATCCGGAAAGCTGCCGCGAGATCGTCTTCTCCGACGTCGGGTGGACGGACATCACCGCCACGACCGCCACCGCGTCGGTGGTGCTCGACGCGCTCGGCTACGAACCCTCGGTGGAAATCCTGTCGGTGCCGGTCACCTACACCTCGCTGAAGAGCGGCGACGTCGATGTCTTCCTCGGCAACTGGATGCCTACGATGGAAGCCGACATCGCGCCTTACCGCGAAGACGGCACCGTCAAGACGCTGGTGACCAACCTCGAAGGCGCCAAGTACACGCTCGCCGTACCGCAATACACCTTCGAGAAGGGCCTCAAGAGCTTCCAGGATATCGCCAAGTTCCAGACCGAACTCGACGGCAAGATCTACGGCATCGAGGCTGGCAACGACGGCAATCGCCTGATCCTCGACATGATCTCCAGCGACCAGTACGGCCTCGGCGGCTTCGAACTGGTCGAGAGCTCCGAAGCCGGCATGCTGTCGGCCGTCAAGAAGGCGGCGGGCAAGGAGGAGGACGTCGTCTTCCTCGGCTGGGAGCCGCATCCCATGAACGCCAACATCGACATGGCTTATCTTTCGGGCGGTGACGACGTTTTCGGTGCCAATTACGGTGGCGCCACCGTGCACACCAACGTCCGCGCGGACCTTCCGGAGGAATGTCCGAACCTGGCGAAGTTCCTGACCAATCTCGTCTTCTCGCTCGAGATGGAGAACGAGATCATGGGCGCGATCCTCGACGAGGGCGAGGATCCCCAGGCGGCGGCGACGGAATGGCTGAAGGCCAATCCCGGCGCCATCGAACCCTGGCTCGCCGGCGTCACCACGCTCGACGGCGGCGACGCCATGCCGGCGGTGAAATCGGCGCTGGGAATGTGATCGTCCGCTCGGGGGAGCAGATGGTTCTCGGCGGCCGGACCACGTCCGGCCGCCGTTTCGTTGGGGAATTATGAACGCCTGAGGGGTGGCCTGCGATGGATCCGGTTTCGGCGTGGATTGCCGATCGCGACAACAAGATTCCGGTCGGAGACTGGGGCCGCCAGTTCTTCGACTTTCTCACCGACAACTTCGAATGGTTCTTCGACAGCGTTGCCGACGGGCTAACCGCCGTCCTCGACGGCGTCGCCGACCTGCTCCTGCTGTTGCCGCCGGTCCTCGTCGTGCTGCTCATCGCCGCCTTCGCCTGGTGGCTGAAGAAATCCTGGAAGCTGGCGCTCGGCGTGGCGCTCGGCCTTCTCTTCATCATCAACCAGGATCTGTGGAAGGAGACGATCGAGACGCTCGTGCTGGTCGTCGCAGCGGCGACCTGTTCCATGGCGATCGGCGTACCGATCGGCATCTTCGCCGCGCACAACGAGCGCGTCTACAAGGTCCTCCTGCCGATCCTCGACCTCATGCAGACGCTGCCGACCTTCGTCTACCTGATCCCGATCCTGATCCTGTTCGGGCTGGGCATCGCGCCGGGCCTCATCGTCACCGTCATCTTTGCCATGCCGGCGCCCATCCGCCTGACCTATTTGGGCATCACTTCGGTGCCGAAGCCCATGTTGGAGGCCGGCCAGAGTTTCGGTGCGACCAAGAGCCAGCTTTTGTGGAAGGTCGAGCTTCCCGCCGCGCTGCCCACCATCATGGCGGGCCTCACCCAGTGCATCATGCTGTCGCTATCCATGGTGGTGATCGCGGCGCTGATCGGCGCCAACGGGCTCGGCAAGCCGGTGGTGCGGGCGCTCAACACCGTCAACATTCCGCTCGGCCTTGAAGCCGGGCTGGCCATCGTCATCCTGGCCATCATCCTCGACCGTGTTGCCCGCATCGGACAGGGGAAAGCGAAATGAGCACGGCGGTCGAGTTCAGGAACGTCGATATCATCTTCGGCGAGGACACGAGCCAGGCCGTCGCCATGCTCGACGCCGGCGCGACCCGCCAGGAAATCCTCGAAAAGACCGGCGCCGTGCTCGGCTGCGCGGGCTGCAACCTGACCGTCGAGGAAGGCGAAATCTCAGTGCTGATGGGCTTGTCCGGGTCCGGCAAGTCGACGCTACTGCGCGCCGTCAACGGCCTCAATCCGGTGACGCGCGGCGAGGTGGTCGTCCATGACGGCGACTGGTCGGCCGACGTCGTCTCCTGCGGGCCGGACAATCTGCGCAAGATCCGGCGCGAATGTGTAGCCATGGTGTTCCAGCAGTTCGCGCTCCTGCCCTGGCGCAGCGTCGCCGAGAACGTCGGCTTCGGCCTCGAACTGGCAGGCGTTCCCGTCGCAGAGCGCAAGGAGCGCGTGAAGAGACAGCTCGAACTCGTCGGCCTGTCGCAGTGGGCGGATAAGCATGCCCACGAGCTTTCCGGCGGCATGCAGCAGCGCGTGGGTCTCGCGCGCGCCTTCGCCACCGAGGCGCCGATCCTCCTGATGGACGAGCCTTTTTCCGCGCTCGACCCGCTGATCCGCACCAAGCTGCAGGACGAACTGCTGCAGCTTCAGGCCGACCTCAAGAAGACGATCATCTTCGTCTCGCACGACCTCGAAGAGGCGCTGAAGATCGGCAACCGCATCACCATCATGGAGAGCGGCCGCATCGTCCAGTCCGGCTCCCCGGAGGACATCGTTCTGAAGCCCGCCAACGACTACGTGCGCGACTTCATCGCCAACGTGAACCCGCTGTCGGTGCTCACCGCCTGGAACGTCATGCGCGACCGCCGCGACCTTGAGGCTGCGGGCGAGGGCTGGCTCTGGCTCGACCGCCGCCAGACCACGCGCTTCCGCCTCGACGAGAACTTCATGGTCATCGCCGCCGAGCACAATGGCGAGCCGGCGGCCTGGACGTCCTGCGACGACCTCGAAGCGGTGCCGCGCGACCGGCCGCCCGTCTTCTGGGCCAAGCCCGGCACCTCGCTGAAGACGGTCATGCACGCCATGCACCAGTCCCAGACCGCGCCGGTGGCGCTGTTCGACGAGCAGACCCGCTTCATCGGCGCCATCGGCGTGCGCGACGTACTGCGGGCGGTGCTGCGCCGCTGATCCTCGGGCGGGGCGAACGAGCCCTGTCGCAATCGGTGCATTCCACGGCTGTTTTGGGACGGCGGCGGCTTTGCCAGTCGGGCTTGTATGCGCGCCGTGCGGAAGGACGCTCGATCCGCCGCGCCGAAGATTGCGAAATCCGCCGGGGGAGCCGAGATGGCCGAATACAAGTCCGACATCGAGATCGCGCGCGCCGCGAAGAAGAAGCCGATCATGGAGGTCGGCGGCAAGCTCGGCATTCCGTTCGAGCACCTCCTGCCCTACGGCCACGACAAGGCGAAGATCTCGGCAGATTTCATCGCCTCCAAGCGCGGCGGCAAGGACGGCAAGCTGATTCTGGTCACTGCCATCAACCCGACGCCGGCCGGCGAGGGAAAGACGACCACGACGGTCGGCCTCGGCGATGGCCTCAACCGCATCGGCAAGAAGGCCATCACCTGCATCCGCGAAGCCTCACTCGGGCCGAACTTCGGCGTCAAGGGTGGGGCGGCCGGCGGCGGCTACGCCCAGGTGGTGCCCATGGAGGACATGAACCTCCACTTCACCGGCGACTTCCACGCCATCACCACCGCCCACAACCTCCTCTCGGCGCTGATCGACAACCACATCTACTGGGGCAACGAGCTCGGCATCGACACCCGCCGCGTGGTGTGGCGCCGCGTCATGGACATGAACGACCGTGCCCTGCGCGAGATCGTCTGCTCGCTCGGCGGCGTTGCCAACGGCTATCCGCGCGAAGGCGGCTTCGACATCACCGTCGCCTCCGAGGTGATGGCGATCCTGTGCCTTGCTTCCGATCTGAAGGACCTGCAGAAGCGCATCGGCGACATCATCGTCGCCTATCGTCGCGACAAGACCCCGGTCTACGCCCGCGACCTGAAGGCCGACGGTGCGATGGCGGTGGTGCTCAAGGACGCCATGCAGCCCAACCTCGTCCAGACCCTGGAGAACAACCCGGCCTTCGTGCATGGCGGTCCCTTCGCCAACATCGCGCACGGCTGCAACTCGGTCGTCGCCACCACCACGGCGCTCAAGCTCGCCGACTACGTCGTTACCGAAGCTGGCTTCGGCGCCGATCTCGGCGCGGAAAAGTTCTTCGACATCAAGTGCCGCAAGGCCGGACTGAAGCCCGCGGCCGCCGTGATCGTCGCGACCGTTCGCGCCATGAAGATGAACGGCGGCGTCAAGAAGGAAGACCTCGGCCAGGAGGACGTCGAGGCGGTGAAGAAGGGCTGCGCCAATCTCGGCCGCCACATCGAGAACGTGAAGCAGTTCGGAGTGCCGGTGGTGGTCGCGATGAACCACTTCGTCTCCGACACCGACGCCGAGATCGCGGCGATGAAGGAATATGTCGCCAGCCAGGGGTCCGAAGCGATCCTGTGCAAGCACTGGGCGCACGGCTCCGCCGGTATCGAGGAACTGGCCAACAAGGTCTTGGAACTCGCCGAGAGCGGCGCTGCGCAGTTCTCGCCGCTCTATCCCGACGACATGCCGCTGTTCGAGAAGATCAACACCGTGGTCAAGCGCATCTACCGCGGCTCGGAGGCGATCGCCGACAAGTCGGTGCGTGACCAGCTGCACCAGTGGGAGCGGGCTGGCTACGGCAATTTGCCTGTCTGCATGGCCAAGACGCAGTATTCGTTCTCGACCGACCCGGCTCTACGCGGCGCGCCGACCGGCCACGTCGTACCGGTGCGCGAAGTGAGGCTCTCGGCCGGCGCCGGCTTCGTCGTGGCGATCTGCGGCGAGATCATGACCATGCCGGGCCTGCCCAAGGCGCCCTCGTCAGAAAAGATCTTCCTCAACGAGATGGGCCAGATCGAGGGCCTTTTCTAAGACGGATGTCCCGGTGCCGGAACCGGTGTCGGATAAGACATGCACAGGAACGGACCCCCGAGGCGCAGGGCGCGCGTCTGAAGATCGTGACGCGCTCTCGCGCCTCCATCCGGGCGTCAGAGCCGGCGCCCTGCGGCGCAGGCGAAGGCGATTGCCGGAAACGGATTAGCCGGCCGGCTTCTGCTCCTTGTCGTCGTCTTCCTCGCGCACGATCTCGATCTTCACCCGGGTGATCAGCGCGGCGACGGCGCCGAGGATTGCGAGCCAGGGTGCCGCCAGTACCACCGCGCCGCCGGCCAGCACGCCGATCGTCAGTGGCGTTTCGAGGTAGATGTCGCCGTCCTCCGCCCTGAGCCGAAGCTGCCGCACGTTACCCTCGGCGAGAATCTCCTTCACCCGCTCGACCAGTTCGTTGCCCGCGAGTTCGATCTCCTCGGTGAATGTCCGCTTCTGGTCCAATCGCTCGTCCATGACTTTCATCCTTCCTGTCCTATGTGAAATGCCGGTATGCATGATCTATGTGTACGCACAGGATAGAGGAGCCGCGGGGCGTGGCATTGATTTTGCGCAAGCGTGAGGCGGCGACGACCCTGCCGCGGACGGAGGGACGGACTTGATCCGTCCGACAGTCACCATGCTGGTGCGCGGCATGCGGGAGTACCGGGCGGCGGTACTGCCGGTGGCCATGGTCGCGATCCTGGCTTTCGGCGTCTTCTCCTTCTTCTCGATCGCCGACGAGATGGCGGAAGGCGAGATCCGGGCGATCGACGAGACGCTGTTCCTGATCTTCCGCAGCCCCTCGGATGTGGGCGACCCGCTCGGTCCGCCCTGGCTGGAGGAGGCGGCCGCGGAGATCACCGCGCTGGGCGGTTATCCCGTCATCATCCTCGCCGTCCTGGTCGTGACCGGCCTGCTTCTGATCACGCGACGTTATGGTCCGGCGGTTTACACCGTCGTCTCGGTGGCCTCCGGTGCCACGGTGTCCCAGGTGCTCAAGAGCTATTTCGAGCGCCCCCGTCCGGACCTGGTCGAACATCTCGACGTCGTCCACACCGCAAGCTTCCCGAGCGGCCATGCGATGGTCGGCACCGTCGCCTATCTAACGCTCGCGGCACTCGTGACCCGCTTCTTCGACGACAAGTACGTGCGGGTTTACGTGATCGTTGTAGCGGTCGTCATGTCGGTGCTCATCGGATTGACGCGCGTCTACCTGGGTGTGCACTGGCCGAGCGACGTCGCCGCCGGCTGGGCGCTCGGCACGGCATGGGCAAGCCTTGCCTGGCTTCTCGTATCCGCGCTTCAATTTCGCCGGAACCGCAAGGCGCGGCGCGTCGAGCCGGCTGCCGCGAAAGCCGGGTCCGTTTGAAGAATCCGCCTGCGATGCCATACCGTTTTGGGCGATGGCGCATGATTTGAAGGAAGCCCGATGACGTCCCGGTGGAAATGGCTGTTCGGACTTCTGACGCGGCGCCTCTGGTTCCGCGCCACGCTGATTTCGCTGCTGGCCGTGGTTTCCGCGCTGATCTCGATTCTTGTCGCACCGTTCCTGCCGCAGGGTCTGTCGGCCAAGATCGGCGCCGACGCCGTCGACAGCATCCTCACCATCATCGCCTCCAGCATGCTGGCGGTGACGACCTTCTCGCTGAGCACGACCGTGTCCGCCTACAGTGCCGCGACCTCCAACGTGACGCCGCGGGCGACCAAGCTCCTGATTGAGGATCCGACGACACAGAACGTTCTGGCGACCTTCGTCGGGTCCTTCCTTTACAGCCTCGTGGCGATCATCACCCTTTCGATGGGCCTCTACGGCCAGCGGGGCAGGGTGGTCCTGTTCGTCGTGACGATCGTGGTCGTGCTGCTGATCGTGGTGACGCTGTTGCGCTGGATCGACTATCTGCTGCGTCTGGGGCGGGTGGGAGAGACGACCGAACAGGTGGAAAAGGCCACCGAACATGCATTCCTGGGGCGTCTCGAGAACCCCTATCTCGGAGGCGTGCCCTTCCTCCATCCGCAATCCACGATACCTGCGGGTGCATTGCCGGTGCTTCCCGGCAAAGTCGGCTATGTCCAGCATGTCGATGTCGGCGCGATCTCCGAGATCGCCGAGACGCACCAGGCCGACATCTACGTCACTGCCATCCCCGGAACGCTGGTGGACATCAACCGTCCCTTGGCCTGGTGCGCCGGCTTCACGGACGAAGTGCCGGTCGGGGACCTGCGGCAGGCGTTCACGGTCGCCAATGAGCGCACCTACGATCAGGACCCCCGCTTCGGCCTGAGCGTACTTGCAGAGATCGCCTCGCGCGCACTTTCCCCGGCGATGAACGATCCAGGCACGGCCATCGACGTGATCGGACGCTCCGTCAGATTGCTGTCGATATGGGCTTCCGACCGAGAAACGCCCGAGATTCTCTATCCGCGGGTGAAGGTGCCCGAGATCAATCCCGGCGAACTGCTCGACGACATCTATCATCCCATCGCCCGCGATGGCGCGGCGATGGCCGAGGTGCACGTCCGGCTTCAGAAGGCGCTGCTCGCCCTTGCCAGGATGGGCGATTCCCGTTTCAGGATCGAAGCCATGCGGCACTCCCGTATGGCCATGGAGCGGGCGGAGCGGGCGATGGATTTCGAACCGGACCTCGATCGGGTCCGGCTGGCGGCGCAGCCCTTCGAGACCTTGGGATAACCGCTGGTCGACGCCGGATCACTGGCACACCACCCCGGAGAAACACAAGCATTCGAAGCTGCCTCGCAGGTCCGCCGCCACGGGGTGCCGGCGAAATGGAAGACATGGCGGACTGGACGTCGGGTGATTTTAACATTAGTTGGTCCGGCGTCCCCCACGTCGACATTGGAGCCGTCAACACAATGAAGCTTTACGCCGCTCTATCCGCATCTGCGCTCGCGCTGTTTCTGGCTGCTTGCAGCGATAGTTCTGAATCCAGCACCCCAGCACCGGCTACGCCGGTTACAGTGGAAGGTTTGTCCGGTTCTCAAGCTCAGCTGGAAATCGATCGTGCCGCCTACGAAGAGATCCGTAAGGTGTGGGATGAACTCTCCGAATCGATAAAGACCGCCACAGCCGAAGGCGACCTGGAAAAGGCCGCTGAACTGCGCGCTGATCGTGGCGAAATCAAATCCGAATACGTAGCCGCACGGGACAAGTATCGAGCGACCCGTCGAGCACAAGATCAATAGAAGACCGCTGACCATCTTTCCCGCTTTTCCCGTCAGCGCCTTGTACCGCGCCGGCAGCTAAGCTGGGAGCATATCGACATAGTCTCCCGGTTTCATCCGGGGTCCTCGATCCTGCTTCGATCGCTGGTTCCTGTCTGCCGGCCCGACCGGCCGCGGGAGACAGCGTCAACCAGCCTGTCCGCCCCGACCGCCGTGCCGCCCCTGGATGAATACGAAGCGGCTTGCCGAACCGCCCGTTCGCCGCTATGGAATCCGGCATGACGAAAATGTCGATCGCACGGGCTTGGTGGTGCGGCTGCTGACAGCGGCCTGATCGCGCGTGCGTTCAAATCAGATGAGGGCCGCTTCGGATGTTCCGGGCGGCCTTTGTTTTTCCACGAGGCTCCCGGCGCTTCCGCCAGACAGGAAACGGAGACGGAAATGACGGTGGAAGTGCTTGAGAACGGCGCGGAGCGATTTGTCACCGCGGGCGGCATATCGATCACCCGCGCCCGCCACGAAACCGCGTATGACGGCGCCATCGAGGCCTACGTCGACGGGCTGAACTCCCGCCGCGGCGCGGTCTTCTCCTCGAACTACGAATATCCCGGCCGCTACACGCGCTGGGACACCGCCATCATCGACCCGCCGCTGGTGATCTCCTCGCGCGGTCGCGCCATGCGCATCGAGGCGCTGAACCGGCGGGGCGAGGCCATCCTCCCTGCCATCGGCGCGGCGATTTCGCCGCTCTCCGAGATCACCGTGACCGAGCGGAGCGAGCGCCTGATCGCGCTCGACATCGCCGCGCCGGGACGGGTCTTCGCCGAGGAAGAGCGCTCGCGCGTGCCGTCGGTCTTCACCGTGCTGCGGGCGATCGTGGCGCTCTTCCGCACCGACGCCGACCCGAGCCTGGGCCTCTACGGCGCCTTCGGCTACGACCTCGCCTTCCAGTTCGATCCGGTCGAGTACAAGCTGGAGCGCAAGGAGAGCCAGCGCGACCTCGTGCTCTTCCTTCCGGACGAGGTGTTGGTCGTCGACCACCATGCCGCCAAGGCCTGGCACGACCGCTACGACTATTCCGGCAGGGGCTGGACGACGGAGGGCCTGCCGCGCGAAGCGGTGGAAGAGCCGTTCAAGCCGTCCGCCCGTATCCCGCCGCGCGGCGACCATGAGCCGGGCGAATATGCCGGTCTCGTCCGCAAGGCGATGGCGAGCTTCCGCAAGGGCGATCTGTTCGAGGTCGTGCCGGGCCAGAAGTTCTACGAACGTTGCGAGACCCAGCCGTCCGAAATCGCGCGGCGGCTGAAGGCGATCAATCCCTCGCCCTACTCCTTCTTCATCAATCTGGGGCAGGGCGAGTACCTCATCGGAGCGTCGCCCGAAATGTTCGTGCGCGTGTCGGGGCGCCGGGTCGAAACCTGCCCGATCTCGGGCACGATCAAGCGCGGCGAGGATGCGATCTCGGATTCCGAACAGATCCTGAAGCTCCTGAACTCCAAGAAGGACGAATCCGAGCTCACCATGTGCTCGGACGTCGACCGCAACGACAAGAGCCGCGTCTGCGAGCCGGGATCGGTGCGGGTGATCGGGCGCCGTCAGATCGAGATGTATTCGCGCCTCATCCACACGGTCGACCACATCGAGGGCCGCCTGCGCGAAGGCATGGACGCCTTCGACGCGTTCCTCTCGCACGCCTGGGCCGTGACCGTCACCGGCGCGCCAAAACTCTGGGCCATGCGCTTCATCGAGCAGAACGAGAAGAGCCAGCGCTGCTGGTACGGCGGCGCCATCGGCATGGTCCATTTCAATGGCGACATGAACACCGGGCTTACACTGCGCACCATCCGCATTGAGGACGGCATCGCCGAGGTGCGGGCCGGCGCGACGCTGCTTTACGATTCGGTGCCGGACGAGGAGGAGGCCGAAACCGAGCTCAAGGCTTCCGCCATGCTGGCCGCCGTCCGGGAAGCCGGGTCCAGCAATGCGCCGAATTCGGAGCGCCAGTCCGCGCGGGTGGGCGCGGGTGTCTCGATCCTGCTCGTCGATCACGAGGACAGCTTCGTCCACACGCTCGCCAACTACTTCCGCCAGACCGGCGCGCAGGTCACCACCGTGCGCACGCCGGTGGCAGACGAGGTGTTCGACCGCGTTCAACCCGATCTCGTGGTTCTGTCGCCCGGTCCCGGCTCGCCGAAGGACTTCGACTGTGCCGCCACGATCGCCAAGGCGCGAGCCCGCGACCTGCCGCTGTTCGGCGTCTGCCTGGGGCTGCAGGCGCTGACGGAAGCCTATGGCGGGGAACTCCGCCAGCTCCACATCCCCATGCACGGCAAGCCCTCGCGCATCCGCGTGACGAAGCCCGGCATCGTCTTTTCCGGTCTGCCGAAGCACGTGACTGTCGGCCGCTATCATTCGCTCTTCGCCGACCCGGTGCGCTTCCCCTCCGATTTCGACGTGACCGCCGAGACGGAGGACGGCGTCGTCATGGCGATCGAGCATCGGCGCGAGCCGGTGGCGGCGGTGCAGTTCCATCCCGAATCCATCATGTCGCTCGGCCAGAACGCCGGCATGCGCATGATCGAGAACGTCGTCGCCCATTTGCCGCGCAAGGCGAAAGTGAAGGTGAAAGCGGCGTGACGTTTCGGGCTTTCATAGGCTCCGCTTCGCTGGGAGGATGACAGTGCCTGCCAAGAAGCAAATCCAGCGGCTGGCCTTCTATTCCATCTTCGTGGCTCTCGGCGTCATGGGGCTGAAGTTCGTCGCCTGGTGGGTTACCGGCTCGGTGGCACTTTACTCCGACGCGCTGGAATCGATCGTCAATGTGATTGCGGCGAGCGCGGCCTTCTGGGCAATTCGTGTCAGCCACAAGCCGGCCGATGCCGACCATCCGCATGGACACCACAAGGCGGAGTATTTTTCGGCCGTCCTGGAAGGCGTGCTCATCGTCCTTGCGGCGCTCCTCATCATCGCCGAGGCCTGGAGCGCCTTGCGCTCGCCTCGGCTGTTCGAGGAGCCTCTCCTGGGCCTCGGGATCAACATGCTCGCCGGCGCGGTGAACGCCGCGTGGGCGTTCATGCTCATCAGGGCCGGCAGGGCGGAGCGATCGCCGGCGCTGACCGCCGACGGGCGTCACATCATGACGGACGTCGTGACCTCCATCGGGGTCCTCGTGGGGCTGCTTGCGGTGCTTGCCACCGGATGGACGATCCTCGATCCGCTGCTCGCCATCCTCGTGGCGCTGAACATCCTGTGGCAGGGATGGAAAGTCATCGGCCAGTCCGTGCAGGGGCTGATGGACGTCGCCGCCGACGCAGAGGACACGCAGAAGATCCGCGACATCATCTCGACCAATTCGAAGGGTGCGCTTGAGGTACACGATCTCAAGACGCGGATCGCGGGACGCGCGACGTTCATCGAGTTCCACCTCGTCGTCGACAGCGGGATGACCGTCGGAGAAAGCCATACGATCTGCGACCGGATCGAGGCCGCGCTGAAGGCGGAGATCCCGTCCGTGCGGGTGATCATCCATGTCGAGCCGGACGACGAGGCCAAGCTGCCGCCCGGCACCACGGCCGTGCCCTTCGCCTGAGCGCCCGCCGGAACCGGCCTTCTTCACATTCCCTTGCGCCAACGCCTCGCTTCTTCGAGTCCCCCTTGACCTTCCGGACAAATGTTCTTCATTTGTTCTATCATGACCCGAACGATCGACACCATCGGCCGCGCCGCCCGCCACGACATGCTGATCCGCATCGAATGCGGCCACTGCCATCACGTCGGCCACCACCGCGCATACGAGGTGGCCAAGGTTGTGGGAATGGGACGCTCGATCGAATCGATCCGCTTCGTCTGCTCTCGCTGCAAGACGCCCGCCCGCAAGGCGGTCCCGATCGAGTTCGACCGCGACCGCCCGCCGAAGGTCGCCGTGTGGGTTCAGATGGAACTGAAGCGGTGAGGGTAAACACGCAAGCATCCCGCCAGGCCCGTCACGTGGCAAGATCCCGCCAGGCGCCCCCCTCTGTCGGCTTCGCCGACATCTCCCCCACGAGGGGGGGGAGATCAGCAGCGTGGACATCGCCGCGTCTCCTTCGATTTCGAAGGTTGGCGAGATCTAAATGAAGGCTGATCTCCCCCCTCGTGGGGGAGATGCCCGACAGGGCAGAGGGGGCGCCTCGCGAGATGCTTCCGCAGCAAGCGCTCCGAAAAACCCCGCCAGCCTACTCCGGAAATACGATCGTCCGCATCCCGTTCAGCAGCACCCGGTCCTCCAGATGCGCGCGCACCGCGCGGGCGAGGACGCGCCGTTCGATGTCGCGGCCCTTGCGCACGAACTCGGCGGCGCTGTCGCGGTGGCTGACGCGTTCGGTGTCCTGTTCGATGATCGGCCCCTCGTCGAGGTCGCTGGTGACGTAGTGCGCCGTGGCGCCGATGAGCTTCACGCCGCGCTCGTAGGCCTGGTGGTAGGGCTTGGCCCCCTTGAAGCCCGGCAGGAAGGAATGGTGGATGTTGATGCAGCGGCCTGAAAGCCGCGACGACATCTCCTCCGACAGGATCTGCATGTAGCGGGCGAGCACGACCAGATCGACCTTCTCGTCGGCGATGAGCCGCGACAGCTTCTCTTCCTGCTCCGCCTTCGTCGCCTTCGTCACCGGCAGGTGGTGGAAGGGAATGTCGCCGAAGGAGAGGTTCGGATAGGTTTCGCGCGGATAGTTCGAAACGATGCCGGCGACCTCCATGTTGAGTTCGCCCATCCGCCAGCGGTAGAGCAGATCGGCGAGGCAGTGGTCGAACCGCGAGGCCATCAGGAGCACGCGGCGCCGGGCGTTCTGCGCGCGCAGCGACCATGTCATGCCGAAGCGCTCCATGATCGGCGAAAGCAGGCCCCGTACCTGGCCTTCCGTCAGCGGAGCATCGGCGGCGCCGAAGACGACGCGCGAGAAGAACTGGCCGCTGTCGGGATCGTCGAACTGCTGCAGGTCGGCGATGTTGCCGCCCGCTTCGAAGATGACCTTCGACACCGCGGCGACGATACCGGGGCGGTTTGCGCAGTAGGCGGTGAGAACGAAGGAATTTTCGGTCAAGTCTGTCTCCAGTTCCGGTTTGGGAGCGGGGTGGAAGGACGGATCGCTCCGTCGGCGCTGTCGCGGATCAGGTTCCGATCGCAGGTCCGAAGCGGTCGAGAACGAAGGCCAGCACGGCCGCGGTCGTGACGAGGCATAGCACGGTCGCGATGATGAGGGCCGCCGCCGCGGTATTTTCCATTCCGGCCCGGCGGGCGAAGATCGGATAGATCGTCAGCATCGAGACGCTGGAAAACAGGATGCCGGTGGCGACGAGTTCGGGCGGCACGCCGGGGACCAGCAGGAACGCGCCCGTCACCGCCAGCGGATGCAGGACGAGCTTGCCGAGCACGATCGGCGCGATCTCCAGCCCGAGGTCGCCGCGCCGCAGCGCCGCGATGGTCCCGCCGACGACGAACAGTGCCACCGGCGCGGACGCCTGGCCGAGCAGATCGATGCTCGAAGCCAGCGGCGCGGGAAGCCGCACCCCGAGGACGGAAAGCGCCGCGCCGGCGATAATCGCGATGACGAACGGCATGCGCAGCAGCCGCATCGCCGTTTCGCCCAGCATCCTGCGAAGCGAAGCGCCGTTGCTCGTCCCCATCTCCACTAGGGCCAGTCCGAGCGGGATGATCAGCATGTTCTCGACGATCATCGTCATCGGCATGGCGATCGTGGCCGGCGCGCCGAGCACCAGTGCCGCGATCGGAAATCCGATGAAACCGGTGTTCGATCCCGCCGCCCCCAGCGCTCCCAGTCCGGCACGTTCCAGCGGCCGTCCGAGCCCGAAGCGGATGAACAGGAACACGGCGGCGAAGGCCGCGAGCGAGCCGAGCGCATAGGCGGCAAGATAGCCCGGGCTGACCGAGTGGCTCAGATCCTGGTGCGTCAGCGCCGACAGGATCACCGCCGGCAGCGCGAAGTTGATGACGAACCCGCCCAGCCCCTCGATCTGCGCTTGCGAGGCGAGACCGCTGCGCACCGCCACGAGGCCCAGCCCGACCAGGAACAGGATCGGGAACATCAGCGCGAAGATCTGGAGCATGCGGGCGGATTCGTCTCCTTGACCGGTGGAAACCCGGCGGGAAATTGTCGCGGCGGAACGCCGGGGGAAATATGGAAAGGGGAGGCGTCGGCCTCCCCTTTCCCTGTCTCTGCGACCGTATCAGGCCGGCTGCCGGCTGCGCCAGCTGTCAGCGTAGGATTCGCGGGCGTCGCGCGAATAGGGCACCGGCGAGACCTTCACCCGGATGTCCATCTGGGTCGACGGCTCCACCGTGGTCTTGTCGGTGCCGCCGTTCGGCTCGCCCCACACCAGCGTCAGCACCTCGCCTTCCTTGATGTCAGGGTTCACGATGCCGAGCGAAAGCATGCGGCGCTCGTTGTAGGAATAGCCGCCGAACATCGAGCCGCCGACCATCTTGCCGTCCTTCATGATCATGTCGAAGGACGTGGAGGCGTAGTTCGACAGCGGCCAGTCCATGTACTTCACGTTCGGCCCCTCGCGGTCGAACATGGTGGCGAAGGCCTTCACCACGTCCTCGGGGTTCCACTCGAAGGTCACCTTGCGGCGGTGCGGCTTGTCGGCGATCTTCTCCAGCGCCTCGCGGCCGATGAAGTCGTGGTCGAACTTCACGTAGATGCCGTAGCCGAGCTCGTAGGGCGTCAGGTAGTAGTCCTCGATGTTGTCCGACACGTAGGAGCCGCCGATCGCGCCGGTCGCCTCGTAGGAATTGGCCGGCAGCCACTCGCGATAGCCCTTGATGCTCTCGCCCGTGTAGATCGCCGGCAGCGGCGAGGGGATCCAGCCGGATTCCAGCGTGTTGGTGGCATAGGCGCGGCTGCCGACCGCGACCAGCCCGTGGCCTTCGCCGGCCTCCAGGATCGCCTCGCGGATCTCGTCATACTGCTCGTAGGGACCGTAGAGTTCCAGGCCCGGAACGCCGGCCATGCCGTGGCGCAGCGCGCGCACCTTGCGGCCCTTGATGGTGATATAGTCCATGTTGAAGAACTTGACGTCCGGCACGGGTCCGCCATTCAGCTTCTCCAGGATCGCCGGTGCGTTCGGCCCCTGCACCTGGAAGCGGTAGTGGCGGCGCACCACCGGCTTGCCCTGCGGGCGCGACGGCGAGCGCGGATCCTCGGTCAGCTTCACGTCGTAGTTGCCGATCGATGCCTGGTACTGCACCCAGGAAACCGTCGGCGCGCGGCCGACCAGGTTGAACTCGGTCTCGCTCTCGCGGAACATGATCACGTCGCCGATCACGTAGCCTTCCGGCGTCACCGGCACGAAGTGCTTGGCCTTGCCGGGGGTGAAATTCTTGAAGGAGTTGATGGCGAGGTAGGAGAGCAGCTTCTCCGCGTCCGGCCCCTCGACCTTCAGTTCGGCCATGTGGTGGGACTGGTCGAACAGCACGGCCGATTCGCGCCACGCGCGCTGCTCGTCGCGCCAGTTGGCGAATTCCGGTGCCACGACGGGGTAGACGTAGGCGCCGACTTTCGAGTTGCGCAGCATGCGGACGGTGTTGCCGGCCTCCTGCAGCCTCTGTTCCAGGTTCTTCGCACTCATCTTGGGTTTCCTCCTGATTTGAGAGTGAATGAAGATTTCGGGGCTCGCGGACCGCTCCGCGCCGCCCCGTCGTTGAATTTTTCCTATCGCGCGGTCCTGATCAGCGCCCCGCCGGGCACCTGCTCCAGCACCTTTTCGTCGCGCAGCGCGAGCCGCAGGTGCCGGCCCGCCAGACGGGCATGTTCCTGCATGATCGCCTGCGCGCGCGCGCCCTGCCGGTTGGCGATCGCCTCGGCCACGCAGCGGTGCTGGTCCTGCGCCACCACGAGCACGCTGCGCGATTCCGGCATCAGCGTCTGCGCCTTGATGAAGGCGTTGGGCGAGGCGAAGGGCAGTGACACCGCGCGCTCGATCTGCCGCTTCAGCGACGGGCTTTCCGCCAGTTCCACGATCAGGGCATGAAGCCGCGCATTGGCACTCACGTAGCGCATGAAGCCGTCCTCGCTGTCGAGCGAGGCGGGCACCAGCCGATCGAGTTCGGCCACGCATTCGTGCATCGCTGCCAGCCGCACCGTGGACGAGCCGCGCTCGGCGGCGAGCCGCGCCGCGAGCCCCTCCAGCGTTCCGCGGATCTCGATCGCATCGAACACGTCGGTCTCGGAGAAGGATTTGACCGCGAAGCCGCCCGAGGGGATCGCCTCGACGAAGCCTTCTTCCTCCAGCCGCTGCAGGGCGGCGCGCACCGGCGTGCGTGAAATGCCCGTCTGCTCGACGATCGCCAGTTCCGAGACCCGCTCGCCGGGACCGAGGCTGCCGCTGAGGATCATGCCGCGCATGGCGAGCAGCGCGGCGGTGGCGCGCGACTGCCCGCCCGCCTCGCCGCGCCCTGACGTTTCGAACTGTTCGGCCTTGTTCATCGAGCCTCTTGCTCCCCGGCCTCCGCCGGGATCGCTACTGTATACATTCTGTATGCCGAAACCGCTTCTGTCAATTCGCCGGGCGCGGATTTCAGGTGCCGATGCGGATCCCTGGGAAACGGCGCGGCCACGCTCTCGACCAGCACCCGTTCGCTCTCGGTTCCTCGCTGATTGCGACCGGCAAAGACGTTCGTCGCAAGCCTTCCGGTTTATTCGGGGTATGAGTTTTGTGTATGCATTCGGGCCCGGCCTTCGATGCGTTTTCTACCAAGCCTCACCGCACGCGTGCTCCGCTCGCCCCATGCAAAACAGTCGTTTCCGGAAATGTGAATGTCGCGCGCTGGAATTTGACGCCGCTTGCGCTAGCTCATAATGTATACAGAACGGCCGAAAGACGGCCGGCAGGCGAGGAGGACGCGATGCTGAAATTCTTTGATCGGCGGCAGGAGGAAAACGTCGCCCCGGCCCCCGCCGCGGACCTCGCCTCCTTCCTGGAAGGCTTCTCCATCGAGGTCATGCCGCGCACCGCCGCCAAGGTCGAAAACTTTCGCGATCTGCTCCCTTCCGGCACGCGCGTATACATCGCGCACATCGAAGGCACCCCGATCGACGACATGGTCGCGACGGCGAAACGCCTCTCCGGCGATGGCTTCGAGGTCATGCCGCACATCCCGGCGCGCCTCATCCGCGATGCCGCCGAGCTCGAAACCTGGGTCGGTCGCTACCGCGAGGAGGCCGGCGTCGACCAGGCGCTGCTTCTGGCCGGCGGCGCGGCGCAGCCGGCCGGAGACCTCACCAGTTCGATCGACATGATGGAGACGGGCGTCTTCGAGCGCCACGCCTTCCGCCGCCTGCACGTGGCCGGCCACCCGGAGGGCAACAGGGACATCGATCCCGACGGCTCCTCGACCCGCACAGACGAAGCGCTGGCCTGGAAGCAGGCCTGGGCCGAGCGCACCGGCTGCGCCATGGCCATCACCACCCAGTTCGCCTTCGACGCGAAGCCGATCATCGGCTGGGCCGAGCATCTGGCGGGGCAGGGCATCCGCCTGCCGATCCACGTCGGCGTCGCCGGCCCCGCAAAACTCCAGACGCTGATCAAATACGCCATGGCCTGCGGCGTCGGCCCCTCGATAAAAGTCCTCCAGCGCCGCGCCCTGGACATGCGCAAGCTCCTGATGCCCTACGAGCCCGACGAAGTGGTCGCCGCCCTCGCCGCCTACAAGTCAGAGCATCCTCAGAGCCTCATCGACAAGGTCCACCTCTTCCCCCTGGGCGGCATCAAGGCCAGCGCGGAGTGGGCGGCGGAGAGAGGCGGGGCGCGCGAGGAGCGGGTGGCTGCCGAGTAGCGGGCGGGGGCATAGGGGCACTCGCTGGCGGCATGGGATTGACGGCCGGGGCGCGGACGTAAAGCTGCCGTCAGCTAGCGACTCAATTTCGGACGTTCAGGGTGGTTTGCCCTCGACACGAAACCCGTCATTCGAACCGCATCTGGCTTCGGCTCGGACGGGGCCGTCTGCTGTCTGTCCGGTTCTGGCTGGAAAACTGAGAAAGCCGGCGTTCGGCCAACGACCCCATTGCGGACATCTCAGGCCCTGTCGGAGTTTCCTGAAAAGTGCCAGACTTCGTCAGTGGAAACTTGCCCTCAAAGGTCCCATGACGAGCTACACAAACGAAATTGCTGCAGGTGATTTGTTCGTGGGCCTTAGCGGCCTAGATATGCAGGGGACGCGCGTCGAGTTTCCCCGAGGAGTGGTGCTCGAGCAAACTTTCGCCCATTTGATGGCTCCGATGGCCATGGCGTTCGCACCTCCCGGTCCTGGTGGTTATCATCCAGCGCCTTGGAAAACGGCGCGTGGAGGATTTGGTCAGGATATCACTGCACAGTTGACCGTTCCAAAAGACGCTGCAGATACGCTCGACGAGCGGATCGAGATTGCATCCACCATAACCTTCCTACTTCGGCTCTGGAGCGATCCGTCGATCACAATGATCGCAGGCGCGAACATGTCATTTGCGGCCATCAGCGAGGCGCCGGACGCGGCAGCACACATCGTGCCATTTCAGTTTCGGCGCAGAGTTTTTGCGCTTTCACCCGCCGACACTTCTGGCGTACTCGAAAGCCTTGATTGGGTGGCGGAACACTTCGAGACTACTTTGAGGCTAATGCGAGGGAGCCCGGAGTTTCGCCTCGCAGCTTACGCGATGGACACGGGCCAGTTCGTTGAGAACACCGCACTGACACTTATTTCCCTTTGGGGGGCCCTTGAAGCTCTCTTCTCGCCTTCCACAGCGGAGCTTCGTTTCCGCGTGTCAGCTCTCATTGCGAGCTACACCTCACCCCCAGGCAGTGAGCGACAGGATGCCCAAAAACGTATCGCTGGGCTCTATGACAAGCGATCAGCGGCTGCTCACGGCGCTCCCAAGCATGACGGCGACGATCTGCTGGCAACGTTTGAACTGCTCAGAAAAGTTCTTATCAAATTCATTCGTGACGGGAGGGTCCCTTCTAAGCAAGAACTAGAAGGTCGGCTTTTCGGTGTGACATAGTCCTGGCTGACGTCGAAAATCGTCCGCTTGCGCAACCAAGCGGCTTAAAAGCCGACAGTCCCCTACCCACCCCAACTCCGCCGTCAGCGTTCGCTCTACACGCTACGGCCGGGAAATGACTTCGCAAGGCAGTTCTGGGGCCGTCTGCTGCCCGTCCGGTTCTGGCGCGAGAAGCGAGAAAGCCGACGTTCGGCCAACGACCTAATCCCGGTCACTCCAAGACCACTGACGGCCTCCGTACGCTGCCGCTCTCGCCACAATCAACTGTTAGCATGCTCCAAGCCGTTTCCGGCGCGGGGCCAGAATGACCTAGATGAGGGCGCAAGACGATAGGCCGGGCACAGTCTACACGTCGCAAGACTGGGTGCGCCGCGGGTAGAACTCCGTTGACTGGTTGGGCATTTCCAGCATGGACACGTCCAGCTTAGCTCGGTGGATCCCGTAGGTTGAGATATGCCGGATCGAAGTCAGCGACCTCACTTAAGCGATCCCAGTTCAGAATATACAGTCGTCCCTTCTTGTGATCCGCAAGGCCATCGGCGCGCAGCTTCTGCAGGGTGCGGTTGATATGCACGACGCTCGTGCCAAGAGCTTCGGCTAGCTGAGCCTGACTCAGTGGCGGGGGCAAGAATTGTCTTCTGTCAGCCCGACGACATCCATGCGGACATATAGCTCGCACATGAGATGGGCACATTTGCCGAGCGCATCGTGTCCGCCCAACATTTTTACCCAGGCGCGTGAAACGGCTGCATCTATCAAGCTGTCCCGCCAAAATAGAGTTGCCAGGCGGGGCGCCTTGCGCAGGACCTCGTGCATGCCACGATGTGCAAGCAGGGCAACTTTGCTTGGAGTGATCGAAGCAAGCGTGTGGTCCATCGTTCTGAGATGCAAGCCTTGAAGATCCGGGATGTCACCGTTGATATGAATGGAAAGTGTCTGACGAACGCCGTTGCTCAACGTGCTATAGCGCTTCAGAATGCCCTCGATCACCAAACAACAATGGGTCGGCTCATCACCCTCCCAAGCTATTTCCTCGCCACTGGCGAGTTGCTTTTCTGCGAGCGGCATGGCTTGGATGCTCTCTCGCTCGTCAGGGCGGAGGGGACCGAGGCTTTCAAGCTTTCGAATAAGAGGTGCTGTAAGGCTGATCATCGTCTTTTCTCGCACCAACCTAAAGCCGGGGCAACCTCTCCGATCTACCTTCCCGCATCGCTGTTCAGCATACGCCTTGTTGTTAGGAACTACGCCAGCGAGGGAGCGTACTTGAGGCGCTCCCCGGCCGAAGGTCGTGACCAGGGAACGGGCAGCTTTCCCGAAGTGGCCGTCCAAAACCTGCCGGTCGGCAATCCACCCCAATCCCGCCAATACCCCCAGCGAGCCCATCACCCCGCCTCCCCATAAAACCCCCGATACCACTCCACGAACCTCCCCACGCCCTCCCGCAGCGTCGTCTTCGGCGCGAACCCCGTCTCCGCGACCAGTTCGTCGATATCGGCAAACGTGTTTTCCACGTCGCCGGCTTGCATGGGCATCATGTTGAGTTTCGCCTTGCGGCCGAGCGCCTCCTCGATTTCCCCGATGAAGTCGAGCAGCCCCACCGGAAAATTGTTGCCGACGTTGAATATGCGGTAGGGCGCGGTGGAGCGGGAGGGGTCGGCGTCGAGGGTTTCGCGGTCGGCCGCCGGCTGCGGCATGCGGTCGAGCAGCGCCAGGATCTGCGCCACCATGTCGTCGACATAGGTGAAGTCGCGCGAGGATTTCCCCTCGTTGTAGACGTCGATCGGCTCGCCCGCGAGGATGGCGCGCACGAATTTGAAATAGGCCATGTCCGGCCGGCCCCAGGGGCCGTAGGCGGTGAAGAAGCGCAGGCCGGTCACCGGCAGCCGGTAGAGATGGGCATAGCTGTGCGCCATCAGTTCGTTCGCCTTTTTCGTCGCCGCGTAGAGGCTGAGCGGATGGTCGACATTGTCGCGCACGGAGAAGGGCAGCTTGGTGTTGCCGCCGTAGACCGAACTCGACGAGGCGAAGATCAGGTGCGGCGTCTTCTGGAGCCGGCAGCCTTCCAGCACGTGCAGGAACCCGGTGAGGTTCGAGGCGGCGTAGAGATGCGGCTGGTCGAGCGAGTGGCGCACGCCGGCCTGCGCGGCCATGTGGATGACGCGGTCGTAGGCATCCCGCTCGAACACCGCCTCCATCGCCGCGCGGTCTTCCAGAGAGCATTCCACGAGCGAGAAGCCGTCGAAGCGCGAGAGGCGTTCCGCGCGGGCGCGTTTCAGCGACGGGTCGTAATACCCGTTGAAATTGTCGAGCCCTATCACCTCGTGGCCCTTTTCGAGCAGTGCCGAGGCGATGTGGAACCCGATGAAGCCCGCCGCTCCCGTCAGGAGGATGCGCAAGATCTCTGCTCCCGGTTCGTTGCCTGATTCGCTGGATGCGCGGGGTTCTCGCCCCGCCGGGCCGAAGGCGCAGCTATCCCGCCACCTTCACCCTCCCATGATCGCAGAGCCTGTTAGCGGCGAAACGGGAATTGGGCAACGGATCACGTGACGTCATCGCGCCACGGCAAGGCCGGGCTCGGCTTGGCGCTCCCGCGCCGGACGAAAACTGACAGCGCGTAACCGCCTTTAACATTTGTTATCCCCGAACAATCCGGCTATTCCGGTTGAATTTGGAGCGGGTCGGTCTAGCATAGTCTCGGGAGGGATGCTGGAGACCTGAAGCGGGCCGGTCGCGATACCTGCCCGCATCGCAGAGGAACCACCATGGACCGGGCGACGACCATCGAACTCCCACCTGTCGTGCATGACAATGATCCCAAGGCGCTGGCCGCCGAGATCCTGAGCTGCCTCACCTATCGCGTCGGCAAGGATTCGTCCGTCGCCACGCAGTACGACTGGCTCACCGCCGCCATCAAGGTCGTGCGCGACCGCATCATCGAGCGCTGGATCGCTTCCACCAAGGAATCTTACGAGAAGAAGCAGAAGCGCGTCTATTACCTGTCGATGGAGTTCCTCATCGGCCGCCTGATGCGCGACGCCTTCTCGAACCTCGGCCTCATGGAAAACATGCGCGAGGCGCTCCAGAGCCTCGGCGTCGACATCGACATGATCGCCGGCCTGGAGCCGGACGCTGCCCTCGGCAATGGCGGCCTCGGCCGGCTCGCCGCCTGCTTCATGGAAAGCATGGCCTCGGTGGACCTTGCCGCCCACGGCTACGGCATCCGCTACGTCCACGGGCTTTTCCGCCAGGAGATCCAGGACGGCTGGCAGGTCGAATTGCCGGAAACCTGGCTCGACCACGGCAACCCCTGGGAATTCGAGCGGCGCGAGCGGTCCTTCGAGATCGGCTTCGGCGGCACGGTGGAATCGATCACCTCCAAGGACGGCCGCCTGGAGCGGCACGTGTGGAAGCCGCAGGAGCACGTGCTGGCCGTCGCCTACGACACCCCCGTCGTCGGCTGGCAGGGCCGGCGCGTCAACACGCTGCGGCTGTGGTCGGCGATGGCCGTCGACCCCATCCTGCTCGCCGCCTTCAACGCCGGCGATCACATCGGCGCGCTCAAGGAGGCCAATCAGGCCGCCTCGCTCACGCGGGTCCTCTACCCCGCCGACAGCCACCAGGCCGGCCAGGAACTGCGGCTGCGCCAGGAATACTTCTTCTCCGCCGCTTCGCTGCAGGACATCCTCGAGCGTCACCTGAGCCAGTACGGCGAGCTGCACTCGCTGCCCGACAAGGCGGCGATCCACCTCAACGACACGCACCCGGCCATCGCCATCGCCGAACTGATGCGCCTCCTGATGGACGTCCACGGCCTCGACTTCGATATGTCGTGGGACATCACCAAGCGCACCTTCGCCTACACCAACCACACGCTGCTGCCCGAGGCGCTGGAAAGCTGGCCGATCCCTGTCTTCGAGCGTCTCCTGCCGCGCCACATGCAGATCATCTACGCCATCAACGCCGAGGTGCTGCTCGAAGCGCGCAGCTACCAGCGCTACAGTGACGAACAGATCAGCCGCATCTCCTTGATCAACGAGGGCGCCGAACGCCGCGTCAGGATGGGCAATCTCGCCTTCGCCGGCTCGCATTCCGTCAACGGCGTCTCTGGCCTGCACACGGAGCTGATGAAGGAGACCGTGTTCTCCGATCTCCACAATCTCTATCCCGGCCGGATCAACAACAAGACCAACGGCATCACCCCGCGCCGCTGGCTCATGCAGTGCAATCCGGGCCTGACCTCGCTCATCCGCGAGGCGATCGGCGACCGCTTCCTCGACGACACTGAGGCGCTGTCGGAACTGAACCGCTTCGCCGACGACGCCGCCTTCCGCGAAAAATTCGCCAGCGTGAAGCGCGAGAACAAGAACCGCCTGTCGAACTACGTCGCCGAGCGGCTCAGCCTGCGCGTCGATCCTTCCGCCATGTTCGACGTGCAGATCAAGCGCATCCACGAATACAAGCGCCAGCTCCTCAACATCATCGAGGCTGTCGCGCTCTACGACCAGATCCGCTCGCACCCCGAGAAGGACTGGATGCCGCGCGTAAAGTTCTTCGCCGGCAAGGCTGCGCCGAGCTACAACACCGCCAAGCTCATCATAAAGCTCGCCAACGACGTGGCCCGTGTCATCAACCGCGATCCGGCGGTGCGCGGCCTGCTCAAGATCGTTTTCGTGCCGAACTACAGCGTCTCCGTGGCCGAGATCATGGTGCCCGCCGCCGATCTTTCCGAGCAGATCTCGACCGCGGGCCTGGAAGCCTCCGGCACCGGAAACATGAAGTTCGCGCTCAACGGCGCGATCACGATCGGAACGCTGGACGGCGCCAACGTCGAGATCAGCGAGTGCGTGGGCGAGGACAACATCGTCATCTTCGGCCTGACGGCCGAGGAGGTCGAGCGCAACAAGCGCGACGGCTATGTGCCGCGCGCCGCCATCGAGAAGTCGCCCGAACTCGCTCAGGCGCTGTCGGCCATCTCGTCCGGTGTGTTCTCGCCCGACGATCCGGGCCGCTACCGCGACCTGATCAATGGCATCTACGAGCGCGACTGGTTCATGGTCGCCGCCGATTTCGACGCCTACGCGGATGCCCAGCGCCGCGTCGACGACATATGGCGCAACGCCCCCGACTGGTACGCCAAGGCGATCCGCAACACCGCCAACATGGCGTGGTTCTCCTCCGACCGGACGATCCGCGAATACGCCCGCGACATCTGGGAGGTCCACACCGGCGAGGTCCCGCCGAAATCGAACTGAGGCCGCGCGGGCGGATGCTGCGCTACACTCCGCTTCCAGGTCGCAGGCGTCGCACCTGCCGCCCGGTCGAACCCTTGTCCCGCTCGCGCGTTCCTCTTTGCCGGAGGGGTGGAGGGGCAGATTGGCAATCTTGGCTCGTGACTTCTCCTCCCGTTGCGGCGATCATGCGGAAAATGATCCGCGTGAACTGAGGGGGAGGAAATCTTGACGGAAAAACGCATCCAGCCACTCGCTCGCGATGCAATGGCCTATGTGCTCGCGGGCGGGCGCGGGAGCCGCCTGAAGGAACTGACCGATGTGCGCGCCAAGCCCGCCGTCTATTTCGGCGGCAAGACGCGCATCATCGATTTCGCCCTGTCGAACGCGCTGAACTCCGGCATCCGGCGCATCGGCGTGGCCACGCAGTACAAGGCGCACTCGCTGATCCGGCACCTGCAGCGGGGCTGGAATTTCTTCCGCCCCGAGCGCAACGAGAGCTTCGACATCCTGCCGGCCAGCCAGCGCGTCTCCGAGACGCAGTGGTACGAAGGCACCGCCGATGCGGTCTACCAGAACATCGACATCATCGAGGACTACGGCGTCGAGTTCATGGTCATCTTGGCCGGTGACCACATCTACAAGATGGACTACGAGTCCATGCTGCGCGAACACGTAGACACGGGGGCGGACGTTACCGTCGGCTGCCTCGAGGTGCCGCGCATGGAGGCAACCGGCTTCGGCGTCATGCACGTCGACAAGGAGGACCGGATCGTCTCCTTCATCGAGAAGCCGGCGGATCCGCCGGGCATACCCGACCGGCCGGATGTCGCGCTGGCCTCGATGGGCATCTACGTGTTCCGCACCAAGTTCCTGATGGAGGAACTGCGCCGCGACGCCAGCCAGCCCGGCTCCAACCGCGACTTCGGCAAGGACATCATCCCCCATATCGTCGCCAACGGTAAGGCGGTCGCGCACCGCTTCTCGAAGTCCTGCGTGCGCTCCAATTTCGAGACCGAATCCTACTGGCGCGACGTCGGCACGGTTGACGCCTACTGGGAAGCCAACATCGACCTGACCGACATCACGCCCGAACTCGACCTCTACGACCGCGACTGGCCGATCTGGACCTATGCCGAGATCAAGCCGCCGGCGAAGTTCGTGCACGACGAGGAGGGCAGGCGGGGATCGGCCGTCTCCTCGCTTGTTGCGGGCGACTGCATCATCTCGGGCGCCAAGCTGCGCCGGTCGCTGATCTTCACCGGCGCCCGCGTGAACTCCTTCTCCATGCTCGACGAGGCGGTGGTGCTGCCCGACTGCTACGTCGGCCGCAACGCGCGGCTGACGCGGGTGGTGATCGATCGCGGCGTGCGCATCCCCGAAGGCCTCGTGGTCGGCGAGGACCCGGACGTCGATGCGCGCCGCTTCCGCCTCACCGAGCGCGGCGTGTGCCTGATCACCCAGGACATGATCGACAGGCTCGACACCTGAATGCAGGTCCTCGCGGTCGCGTCCGAAATCTTCCCACTCGTGAAGACGGGCGGCCTGGCCGACGTGGCCGGCGCGCTGCCGGGTGCGCTGGCGGCCCGCGGCGTTACGGTGCGCACGCTCGTACCGGGCTATCCGGCTGTTATGCGAGCGCTCGCGCCGGGGTCGGCGCAGGTGCGCCACTATGACGAGCTCTTTGGAGGCACCGCGTCGATCGTGGCCGCCGAGATCGCGGGGCTGAACCTTCTCATCCTCGACGCGCCGCATCTTTTCGACCGACCGGGCATCTACGGCGACGGCGGCGACTACGACGACAACTGGCGCCGCTTCGCCGCGCTCGGCAAGGCCGGTGCGGACATCGCCGAACACGGCGTGCCGCACTTCCTTCCCGATCTCGTCCACGCTCACGACTGGCAGGCGGCGATGACGCTGGCCTACATGCGCTACGGCAACGCGCACGCTGTTCCCTCCGTCATCACCGTCCACAACCTGGCCTTCCAGGGGCAGTTCTCCGGCTCGATCTTTCCCGGGCTCGGCCTCCCGGATGCGGCGATGTCGATCCAGGGGGTGGAGTACTACGGCGACGTCGGTTTCCTGAAGGCCGGCCTGCAGGCGGCGAGCGCCATCACCACCGTCAGCCCGACCTATGCAAGGGAAATCCGCACGCGCGAGTTCGGGATGGGGCTCGACGGCCTGCTCGAGGGCCGCGCCGCCGATCTCCACGGCATCGTCAACGGCATCGACACCGCGGTCTGGAACCCCGAGACCGACGTGCATCTGCCGTCGAATTATGGCCCCCGCTCGCTGGTGAAACGACGCATGAACCGGGCAGCGGTCGAGGCCAGGTTCGGCCTCGACAACGACGCCTCTCCGCTCTTTTGCGTCGTCAGCCGCATGACCTGGCAGAAAGGCATCGACCTCCTGGTGGAGGTGCTGGACCCGATCGTGTCGGCAGGCGCGAGGCTGGCGATCCTCGGCTCGGGCGATCATGCGATGGAAGGCGCGCTTTTGTCGGCGGCCGCACGCCACAGGGGTCGTTTCGGCATTGTCATCGGCTACGACGAGCCGCTCTCGCACCTCATGCAGGCCGGTTGCGACGCCATCCTCATCCCCTCGCGTTTCGAGCCGTGCGGCCTGACGCAGCTCTACGGGCTCCGTTATGGCTGCGTGCCGATCGTGTCGCGTACCGGCGGGCTTGCCGATACCGTGATCGACGCCAACGAGGCCGCGGTCTCCGCTGGAGTCGCGACCGGGCTCCAGTTCTCGCCGATCGACGCCTCGTCGCTCTTGCGCTCCGTCGAACGGGCGATTTTCCTCCATCGCGATGCGGGGGTGTGGACGTCGATGCAAAAGCAGGGGATGAAAGCGGACGTCTCCTGGGACCGCAGCGCCGGGCGTTATGCGAGCCTCTACGAGACGCTCATTTCGGAAGAGTGATTGATGATCAGGACCGTTGCCACCACGCCTTATGACGACCAGAAGCCCGGCACCTCGGGATTGCGCAAGAAGGTGCCCGTCTTCCAGCAGCCCAACTACGCCGAGAACTTCATCCAGTCGGTCTTCGACAGCCTCGAAGTTTTTGAGGGCAAGACGCTCGTGATCGGTGGCGACGGCCGCTTCTACAACCGCGAGGTCATCCAGACCGCGATCCGCATGGCCGCCGCCAACGGCTTCGGCCGCGCGATCGTCGGCAAGGGCGGCATCCTGTCCACGCCCGCCGCCTCCAACGTCATCCGCAAGAACGGCGCCTTCGGCGGCCTGGTGCTCTCGGCCAGTCACAATCCGGGCGGCCCGAACGAGGATTTCGGTATAAAGTACAATGTCGGAAACGGCGGCCCGGCGCCCGAGCGCATCACCGAGGCGGTCTTCGTCCGCTCGAAGGAGATCGACCGCTACCTGATCAGCGACGCCGCCGAAATCGACATCGACGACGTCGGCAAGCGTTCGGTCGAAGGCATGACGGTCGAGATCATCGATCCCGTCGTCGACTACGCCGCGCTCATGGAGACGCTGTTCGACTTCGCGGCCATCCGGTCGATGTTCGAGGGCGGCTTCAGGATGGCCTTCGATGCCATGCACGCCGTCACCGGACCCTATGCGAAGGAAATCCTCGAGCGGCGCCTCGGCGCGCCGGAAGGCAGCGTCCGCAACTTCGTCCCGCTGCCCGATTTCGGCGGGCATCATCCCGACCCGAACCTCGTCCACGCGAAGGACCTCTACGACCTTATGATGTCTGACGAGGCGCCCGATTTCGGCGCGGCCTCGGATGGCGACGGCGACCGCAACCTGATCATCGGCAAGGGCATCTTCGTCACGCCGTCGGACTCACTCGCCATGCTCGCCGCCAACGCGCACCTGGCGCCTGGATACGCCCGAGGCCTGGCCGGCATCGCGCGCTCGATGCCCACGAGTGCCGCCGCCGACCGCGTCGCGGAAAAGCTCGGCATCGGCCTTTACGAGACGCCGACCGGCTGGAAGTTCTTCGGTAACCTGCTCGACGCCGGCAAGGTGACGATCTGCGGCGAGGAAAGCGCCGGCACCGGCTCCGACCACGTGCGCGAGAAGGACGGGCTGTGGGCGGTGCTGCTCTGGCTCAACATCCTCGCGGCGCGCCGTGAGAGCGTGAAGCAGATCGCCGCCGCGCACTGGGCCGAATACGGCCGCAACTACTACGCCCGCCACGACTACGAGGCGGTGGACACTGACGCGGCGAACCGGCTGATGGCCGAACTGCGCGGCAAGCTCGCGGACCTGCCCAGCACGGCGGTCGGCGACCTGACCATCGCCTTCGCCGACGATTTCGAATACCACGATCCCGTCGACCAGTCGGTCAGCCGCCACCAGGGCGTGCGCATCGGCTTCGAGGGCGGCTCGCGCATCGTCTTCCGGCTCTCGGGAACCGGCACGTCCGGCGCCACGCTGCGCGTTTATATCGAACGCTACGAGAGCGGTCCCGACCGCCTCGATCTCGCCACCTCCGACGCGCTGGCGGAGCTCGTCGCCGCGGCTGACGAAATCGCCGGCATCGCGCGCCATACCGGCCGGACCGAACCGGACGTCGTCACCTGAGCGCCGCGGCCGGCCCGATGCAGTTCGCGCGCGGAGCAGTCGCCGAAAGGGGCGGCGTGCGCTTCACCGCCTGGTCGAGCTGCGCGGAGCGCATCTGGATCTGCCTCTTCGACGAAAGCGGCGACCGCGAGACGCAACGGGTCGAAATGCGGCGCGCCGAACACGGCGTGTTCGAGGCCTTCGTCGAGGGCGTCGCCCCCGGCGCGCGCTACGGTCTGCGCACCGACGGCCGCTACGATCCCGAAAACGGCTTCTGGCACGACCCGGACAAGCTGCTGATGGACCCCTACGCGCTGGAGATCGACCGGCCCTACAGGCTCGACCCGCGTCTCTGCGCCAGGCGGGGGGAGGGGGGCGACACCGCCGGCCTCGTGCCCAAGGCGCTGGTCCCGGCGGCGATCGCGCCCCTCGCGGAGGCCCCGCCGCTCTTCCGCAATGGCGGCCTGGTCTACGAAGCCTCGGTGCACGGCCTGACCATGCTGCATCCTGATGTCCCGCCCGAGATCCGCGGTACCCTAGCGGCCCTCGGCCACCCCGCGATAGTGGACCACCTGAAGACGCTGGGCGTCGACGCGATTGAGCTTATGCCGGTGACGGCCTGGATCGACGATCTCCATCTCCCCGCCCTCGGCCTGTCCAACGTCTGGGGCTACAACCCCGTCTCCTTGATGGCGCTCGAACCCCGGCTGGCGCCCGGCGGCGTCATGGAGCTGCGGAACGCCGTGGCGGCGCTGCGCGAGGCCGGCATCGGCGTCATCCTCGATCTCGTCTTCAACCACACGGGCGAGAGCGACGTGAACGGTCCGACGCTCTGTTTCCGCGGCCTCGACAACCACGCCTACTACCGCCACCTGCCCGGGGATCCGGTCGTGCTCGCCAACGACACCGGCTGCGGCAACACCATCGCGACCCAGCACCCCGAAGTGCACCGGATGATCCTCGACACGCTGCGCCACTTCGTGACCAATTGCGGCGTCGACGGCTTCCGCTTCGATCTCGCGCCGGTGCTCGGCCGCGACCACCGCGGCTTCGATCCCGCCGCGCTATTCTTCCGCGAAATCGAGCAGGACCCGGTGTTGTCGGATCGCGTGCTGATCGCCGAACCATGGGACATCGGCCCGGGCGGCTACCACCTCGGCAATTTCCCCACGCATTTCCTGGAGTGGAACGACCGTTTTCGCGACGATATCAGGCGCTTCTGGCGCGGCGATGGCGGAACGTTGCCGGGGCTGGCCACGCGGCTGTCCGGTTCCTCCGACATCTTCGGCCGCAACGGTCATGCTTCCACGCGTAGCGTCAACTTCATTGCCGCACACGACGGCATGACGCTCGCCGACATCACGGCGTACGAGCACAAGCACAACGAGGCCAACGGCGAACAAAACCGCGACGGCCACGACGAGAACCTGTCGTGGAACAATGGCGTCGAGGGCGAGACGGACGACGACAAGGTGCTCGCCGCGCGCGAACGCGATATCCGCGCGCTGCTCGCCACGCTCTTCGTGTCGCGCGGCACGGTCATGCTCACCGCCGGCGACGAGTTCGGGCGTACCCAGAAGGGCAACAACAACGCCTACGCCCAGGACAACGGCAACACCTGGCTCAACTGGGAGAGCCGCAACCGGTCGCTGGAAGCCTATGCCGCCGCTCTCGCTGAGTTCCGAAAATCCTCGCGGGTCCTGAAGGAGACCGGCTTTCTCGCGGGCAAGCCCCTGGACGGCGTAGCGCACCCCGACGTCGAATGGCTGGATTCAATGGGAAATCCCATGCAGCAGGAGAACTGGAACGACGCGCGGAACCGCCGCCTGACGATGCTCCTGTCGGCCGGGGAGGGGGAGCGCGTCGCGGTGCTCGTCAACGGCGACCGGCGCCAAACCGTCTTCACGCTGCCCGCCGGGAACTGGCGGGCCGTCGCCGCGTCGCCGGGGCAGGAACTGCGCCTGGAGGGAGGTGCTGTCGCAGTCGTGCCGGGTCGATCGGTGATGCTGCTGGCCGAGGGCTGAGCGGGGAGTTCAGGCGCGAGAACGTTCCAGATGCCGTTGCAGCATGCGGACGTTGCGGTTGTTGGCCTTGTAGAACACGTCGAACACCGACCCCAGAACCGGCACGCTGCCTACCACCGTGTCGAGCGCCACGTTGGCGATCATCCGCCCGACCACGTGCGACGGCGCGCCGATCCGGAAGGCATGATAGACGATGTGCGCGGACACAAGCCCCGAGGCCACGTCTCCGACGCCAGGAATGAGGCCGGCCACCGCATCGAGGCCGAACCGGATTCCGGTGCCCGGTATCCGCCAGCGGGAATCCAGGTTGCGGGCGAGTTCGTCCAGCTCGACCAGCCGCCGGTCGACTTCGGATGCTGGTATGGCCATCAATCGGGGACCAGCGAGATACGCGACTCCGTCGCCGCATAGAGGAACATGCGCCGCGCGATGTGGACGGACGCCTTGCCCTCGCCCGCGGCCCGGCAAGCCTCACGCGCGGCGAAGTACCACTTGCCACGCAGTGTCGGCCACCAGTTTTCCAGCGTGTCGGCCGCCTCGATCGCCGTCCGCAGCTCCATGAGACGCGCGGGGGTCCCAAGGACGATACGGACGGGTTCGTGGAAATGGTCCATGCTGCTCCTGCCGGGATGCAATGTGGCAACGCAGCAACGGCTTTAGGGGCAAAATGTTCCACGGACCCGAACGCGTCCGCCGATCCGGCGATCGAAACTCAGCGCGCACGCGAGCACGCGGGCCTGCCGGCAAGACGTGGTTCGTCCCGCCTACCGATGAGCCACGCGCGGCAATCATCAAGACGATGCCGGCTCGAAGGCAAACACCGCGTTCCGCTTCCCCAAGACCTGATCGCCGTCCCCGAAATCCGGTCCCGGATATTCCGCGATCAGCCGAAGCCGCTCCCGTGGCAGGTCGGCGCGGCCGGGGTCCCCGACCAGCACCGCGATGCCGTCCCCGAGGCATCGCTCCAGAAACCTCGCAGCCCGACGCGCGAGATGCGGGTCGTAGAAAAGGTCGCCGGCCAGCACGAGATCGACCGCGGGCGGCGCACCGTCCAGCAGGTCGCCGTGGAGCGGCACGATCGAGACCCCGTTCGCCGTGGCGTTGAGACGTATCGCGGCCATCGCACGGGGATCGATATCGGCCGCGACGACCTCCCTCGCGCCCGCCATGGCCGCTGCTATGCCGACGATCCCCGATCCGGCTCCGAGATCGAGCACCTTGCGTCCCGCGACCGTCTCCCGGTGGTCCAGCACATGCCGCGCAAGCGCCAACCCGCCGCCCCATTCATAGGCCCAGTAGGGCGAGCCGAAATCGCCGATCCGGGCGAGCCGCCCCAACCCGCTCTTCGGCCCGGCCCTGTGCAGCCGTATCTCGGCCACCGTGGGCACCGACGCAATCGGCAGGTTCGCCCGGATGAACGCTTCTATTGCGGGCGAAGAGGGATCGCATGAAAAAAGCAAGGTGGCTAGGTCGTCTGGACGACGGCGACGATCGGGAAACCGGAAAGAAAGGTCTGGAAAACCAGTAGGGCATATTCAAACACGCTGGCTACCAGCATGGCCGGTTCGGCGCGGCGGAGGGGTGACTTCGTTGGTTTCGTGTCCAATGCTTTCCGCGCCCTTCAATCTTCGCCCAGGACCTTGACCCTCGGAGGGCAAACGATAGGGTGCCGGCCTGTTGCTGGCAATGAGGTACTTCTTTGCGGACGCTGTTCTGGCTCCTTCCCGTGGCAGTTGTCGCGATCACACCGCTTTTTGTTCCGCAGGCGGCAGTTCGCGCCAGCATCCGGCCGGCAAGCTCCGAAAGCGATCCTCTCGTGAAAGGCGTGTCGGTCTTGCAGGCCATGGAGATCGACCGCGATCTGTTGGCCAAGAGTGACGAATTGTGCGTGTCCCCTCGGTTTTCGACCGATGGACCGCGCGGCGACGGCGCGATCCGCATGGAACTGCTGGCCCGGGGCGATGTGATTGCCAGCAAGGATGTCCCCGGCCGGGGCATCCGGGATGACCGGTATGTGATGATCTGCACGGAGACAGCGGGTCTAGACCTCGCCTTGCAGATCACCGGGCTTGAGACGGCCGACGGCTCGCCGACGGTCCAACTAACTAAAAATACGTTGCTCGGAAAGCAAATCGGGACTGATGATCAGTCGGTAGTCGTCGCGGCGGAGTACAGGATGCAGCCTTGGGCGGCATGGCCGTCTTTGATGACGGGGCTGCTGGTTCTGGCAAGCATTCTGGTTCCGGCGACGGTCACGATCCTGAGCGCGGTTCGGGGTGACGGCAAATGAGGGTCGTCTCCACCTCCGCAGCGCTCATATTCATGATGGCACTGGTGAAGTTCGTCATCATGGGCACCATTGTCGTGCCCGCTTGGACCAATGCTGACGAGACCGCCCATTACTCCTATGCCATGGAATTCGCGCGAGGGAACCTCATTCCCGTGCATGGCGTGACGTTACTCGACGAAGATGCCAACCTGAGCCAGAACGGTGAAGGGCCGCCGAGAACGAACTACGTGCTCAGCCACCCACCGCTCTACTATCTGGCGATCGCGCCGTTCGGGGCGGTCGCGCTGCTTTTCACTGACGATCCAGTGAGCATTCTGAAGGTCTTGCGGATCGTCACCTCAATCATGAGCGCCGCGGCAGTTGCCGTGATCTTCATGACCGCGACCGAACTCAAGCTGTCCCCTACCGCTTCGTGGAGCATCGTCGGAATCACCCTCGCGACGCCACATTTCAACTCCTTGAGCGGCGGGGTTTCGAACGACATCGGCGTCTTCCTGGCAGCCGCGGTGGGGTCGCTGTTCCTGGCGCGCTACCTGCGCACGGGCTTGTGGAAGGACGAGTTCTTCTGTTTGACCGCCTTTGCGGCTTCGGCTGTCTGCAAATCGACGGGGCTGCCCCTGTTCGTCGGAATCGCGGCATTCTTCGCGGTGATGCGTGTTAGGGATGGCCGTCTGAGCGTTGCCGCTTTCGGGGCATTGGTTGCGGTCTCGTCTCCGCTCATCGTCTGGCACCTTCTAGGATATATTTATTACGGGGAATTTGTCCGGTTCGGCAGTCTCAGGACCGAGCGCGCCCTCGACCCCTCGGAGTTCACCTTCTGGGATTTCATCACCAAATCTCCGGTAATGGATCACTTCATGGCGAGCTTCCACGGCCACACCTGGATAAGGCGTTCGGTTCAGGACATCGTCATGATCTATGTTCCGGACGGGCTGGAACGGACGCTCTACATCGCCTTGATCGGCGCGCTCCTGACTGCGGTGTCGATTGTCTTCATGCTCGATCGCCGGTACTGGCCGCAGAGTGTCGCGCTCAGAGCCGTTTCCCTTGCAGTCGCCGCCGTCGTCGGCATCGCGGGGGCCTATCTCATCGTGGGAAGAACTCCCGCAAGCTTCCTCGTTTCAGGCTCGCTCGGCTTTCTAGGCGCCGCGTGTGTCGTGCAGGGCTTGATGATTCTGGACCGGTCGAACGAAGCGCAGACACGCTTTACGATGCTTGTGATAGCAGCATTCTTCTGCATGGTCATTGTCGCGCTCTGGAACATCTACCAAGTGCAGCTCATCTACGGGCGCCCACGCGCCATGCATGGCCGATACTTCTATTCCCTCGCCCCCATGTTCTTGATCGCCCTCGTCGCCGTCTTAGACAGGCGGTATGTTCGCTGGGCGCTCCCAAGCGTACTGGTTCTCTTCGTGGGGCTAGAGTCGCTATACTGGAATGGTTCCGCGTTACCGATTTACACAGCGTTTTACAGCATGACAGGCGGGTGAAATTGGTCCTCGCAAGTGAGTGAAACTCAATAAACGGCGTCAGTTCAAGGGGATTCCCTAGCTATCATTCTCCGCTTCGATTGCGGTGAATAGTCCGGCTTCCTTGAGCTTCGAAAGGACAATGCGGCCGCCTTCAAAGAGGAAATGCCCATAGTCGAATTGAACCGGGAAATCCTTGGGCGTCGCGACTACGCAGTCGCCTCCTATGCACATAGCATTGAGTGTCGAGAAGTAAGAGCCACCGGACTCTTTCACCGATTTTCGCAATTTTTCATCAATCGCCTTGAAGCCCTTCAGCACGGGCCCTCCATCGCCGATGAGTGCGGATTTCACCAATAGAACCGGGAGGCCGGCTACCGCCGCCCCATTCAGAGGCCCAGTAGGGCGAACCGAAATCGCCGCCGATCCGGGCGAGCCGCCCCAACCCGCTCTTCGGCCCGGCTCTGTGCAGCCGTATCTCGGGCACCGTCGGCACCGGCGCAATCGGCAGGTTCGCGCGGATGAACGCTTCGATTGCGGGCGATGATGGATCGATCATCGTACTCCCACGGTCGGCAGGCGATCTCGTCCCGCCTCACCTGCTCCCCGCTCTGCGCGAAGAAGGACCCGCCGGCGGCGGTCCGCCAGCGTAACGGGAAAGACAAACCTTTGGGAAGAAGAGCTTTTCTGGTCGGAGTGGCAGGATTCGAACCTGCGACCCCATCGTCCCGAACGGGCAGCGCGGATAGGAAAACCGCACAATCGCGCGCTCTATCGTTCCGCAATGGCGGCGATGTTCCCGTTTGTTTCCGACGTTTCTGTGGGGATAGCTGTGGGGGGTATTACAAGCATGGCTTGCGGGCGCAGGGAACGCTTGGATCTGATAATGAAGATATTGTCACCCGCTCGAAGCCGGACGCCTCAATGAAAGCCATCTCCAACGGGTAGCCGATCGCATGCGGCGCAACGACTTGGCATTCGGTGGTCAGCCGCTTTGCCCAATGATCCATGGCAATCGTTCCGTTCCCGGCAACGCATTCCTCGTGGAGTATTCTATTTGCAGCACCATGCGTGTCGATAGGGCCAAAAGCGGTACAGGTGAGACTATCCAAGTATTCACCCAGCTTGAAGTTGAGATAGATGATTTTAGGCGAAAGCCCACTATCGAGACCGGCCACAAGGATAAACAGGCCAGGATCGATCACTCCAAGCTCCTTCGCGCGGGCATTACATTTAACGTATGTCTGAGCCCCCATTTTCCGGATCTGATATCCGGCGGCATCGACGCTGAGCTTTTCATGATCCGGTAGCTCGTAGAACTGTTGCCATATCGCGTCGGCATCGGGGCCGTATCCCGCTTTGGCCGCGAATACTCGGTCATTCAGCTGATGCAGCTTCATTCTATTCGCACTTGCGTGGCCGGTAACGTGATCATGTGCGCGACTGTCGGCTCCAACGACTACCCCGCCGGAGTACTTCGCTGCGAAGATTACGGTCATGCTGCGTCTCCGATCTGTACCACGTTCTTGGGCGCTCGGCGGTCCGCAGCTTTTGCCGTGATCGCCTCTGCCGCGCCGGACTGGAAGTCGGGGTGGTGGTGGCCGTAATTGTCGATGAGCGTCTGCACCGTCATGCCGAGGAAGCCGGAGGCCGACCACGGGTCGGTGCCGGCCTGCATGAGCCAGGTCGCGGCGGTGTGGCGGAAGATGTGCGGCGTGACCTCGGGCCCCAACCCAGCCGCGATGCGGGCCGAGCGGAAGCTTTTCTTCACCGACTGCACCGGGCGGCCGTTCCACTCCACCACGAAGTCCCTCGCGATCGGTTCGCCGTCGATTTGGCAGTCGCGCCAGCGGCGCATGTGGGCGACGAGGCGGGCGGGCAGGCGCACCGGCGGCTGGCGCTTCTTCGTGCGGCGGGCGCCATGGGCGCGGCGGTAGAAAACGCCGCGCTCCAGGTCGACGTGGCCGCGCCCTTCCGTCGGGCGCAGCGCGGCGCCGCAGATCGCGGCCGAGCGCGTGCCGGTGTAGAGCGCCACCAGCATGAAGCGGGCGAGGTGGCGGCCGGTCCAGCGCCGCGTCTCGCTGCCCTTCCAGTGCTGCGCATGCGCCAGGCGGCCCACAGGAGCCGCGCCGCCTCGCCGCGCGTCAGCCAGCGGTCGCGCGCCTCGGGCTTTCGCGGCAGCACGATCGCCGGCGCCGAGGTCGCGTAGCCTTCGCGGTGATAGTGGTTGACGGCGGCGCGCAGATCCTCGAGCGCGCGGCGCGCGGCCGGCTGCGAGGGCTGGGCGGCGGCGAAGTCGCGGCAGAGTTTGCCGTTCACCTCGCCCATCCGCCGCTCGCCGAAGAAGGTCAGCACCCTGACCATGCGGGCGGCCGTCTCCTTCGGCTTGGCGTGGCCGGGCACGACGTCGGCCAGGTAGACGTTGACGACGTCGGCGATCAGGATCCCGTCGGGGTCGCGTCCGCGCTGGCGCGCCGGCCGGTACTTTTCGCCGATGAATTCGGCGAGCCGCTTCTCAGCGCGTTCGCGGTCGCCAGTGCCGCCGCAAGCGCCGATGAAGGTCGATCCGTCGCGGATGAACCATCCGGCCGCGTTGCGCAGGCTCCCGTCGGCCTTGCGGGATTCGTCGCGCCAGACGAGGCGTGCCCCTTTCGACGTCCGCGGCATTTTTCCCTCATCTCCTCGATCGCGGCGAGCGTGACATATTCCTTGCCCGCCACCAGTTCCGTCACCAGCCGCCCCGCGTCGCGCTCCTTGCGCAGGCCCTTGGCGCCCATGGAGCCGTCAGGAAAGGCGATCCTGGCGGCGATGTCCAGCCGCAGCGGCGTGGCCTGCGTGTAGGAACCGGGCGGGGGGAGGGTCATGGGGCCGCCTCGCAGACCGGCGGCTTCCAGCCGGGGTTGGCCAGTTCGAGCAGGACGTCAGCGTGGCAGGGCGCGCCGGGCTTGCACCAGCAGGCGAGGTTCTTGCCGCGCAGCTCGGCGAGGCTTTCGGAGACGAAGTCGCCGTGCATGCCGGCCAGCGCGGCCTCCAGCCTTTGGCGGAACAGCGCCACGGCGATCGCCGCGCCCTCGCGGTCGGCGTCGGCCTTCGTCACCGCGTCGAAAGGCGGGCGGCCTGCAATGCCCGCGTGATACCAGACCGGGAGCGCCACATGCGGATTGCCCCACTTGCTGCGCCGCGCGACATGTACGGCGGGCAGGCCGTTCACGGCGCGGCTGTGATCCTGCAGGCTGAAGCCGGCCTTGCGGGAGAGGCGGAGGCGGACGGGGGTGGTCACGGGTTCCTCCGCCTGGCCGGCCTGACGCCGGTCGAGACCGCCCAAAGCGCCGCGAGGGTTATCGCCGCGATCAGGAGCCAGAACACGATACCGAGCACGCGGTCGTGACGCGTCGGGCCGTAGAGGAGCACGAGCCAGAACGCCGCGAGGTAGAGGGCGAGGGCGGCGATCATGCGCGCACCTGCACCACGGGTTCATGAAGCGCGTTGTCCGTCAGGCCGTAGCCTAGCGCGTTGAAGCAGGCTTCGAGGTTTGGCACCGACGGGTTGGTACGGCCGCGCCAGTCCTTGATCGTGTCCGCCGCGACGCCGGAGCGTTCGGCGACGGTGCCGAGCGCGATGCGCTGGTCGTTCATCAGCGCGAAGAGCCGGCGCACCAGCGGGTGTGCGCGCGGCGGGATGGAATAGGGGCGGAAGGCCATGGGCCTACTCCGCCATCTCGATGCGGGCCTTCTCGGTCAGCGCCGCGATGAGGGATTTCTTGGCCGCGATGTGCGCTTCGATGATCGGCTTGGCGAGGGCCCAGGGGACGTCGAAGAGCGTGTGTGAGGCATGGCCGCTTGGCACGCCGAGCTGGAGCCCGCCCTGCGGGCGGCCAAAGGCGTCGCGGACGTCCGGCGTCTCGTGTTTCTTGTGGGCTTCCTCGATCTTGAGGAGAAGATCCTCGGCTCTCTCGATCTCGCGCCAGGCGAGAGCGATGTCGGTGGCGGTGGTCTTGCTGATGGGCATGGATGGTCTCCGGGATAGATCGGGGGCTTCAAAGGGGATGACTTGGCGCGATCTCGCGAGGCACCCCCCTCTGTCGGCTTCGCCGACATCTCCCCCTCAAGGGGGGAGATTGCGGGCGGCGCGATCAGGCCATGCCGAGCGCGGCCTTGTAGAGGTCGAGGATGGCTTCGGCTTCCTGCCGCTCGGCCTGGTCGAGCTTCCGCAGCCGGACGATCGCGCGCATGGCCCTGGTGTCGAAGCCTGTGCCCTTGGCCTCGGCGTAGACATCCTTGATGTCATCGGCGATCGTCCGCTTTTCTTCCTCGAGCCGTTCGATCCGCTCGACGAATGCCCGCAACTGACCGGCGGCAACCGTCTGGGCCTTGTCCTCGCCGCGCTCCTGCGGGGTGAACGCCTCGACCTGCCGCTCGTCGGCCGGCGCCTGACGTCGCCCCGGGAAAGCTGTCACTGTCGATTCCATCGATGCTTCCTTTCTAGAACGGGATCTCGTCGTCGAGTTCGCGGGAGCGCTCGGCGGGGGACATCGTGCGGGTGCCGGCATCGGCGGCGGGGCGGCGGTCGGTGGCGCCGGATTGATAGCCGTAGTCATCCGGGCCGGAGGCGCCCTGGCGGGAGCCGCTGCCTTGGGGCAGCAGGATCAGTTCGCCGTTGAAGGCCTTGAGCACGACCTCGGTCGACCAGCGCTTCTGGCCGGCCTGGTCTTCCCACTGGCGCGTGGCGAGCATGCCCTCGACGAAGACGATGTTGCCCTTCTTCAGGTATTTTTCGGCGACGTCGCAAAGCGCCTTGTTGAAGATCACCACCGTGTGCCACTCGGTGCGTTCGCGCTTCTCGCCGCTCGCCTTGTCGCGCCACACCTCCGACGTCGCCAGGCGCATGTTGATGATCGGATCGCCCGACGCCATGCGCCGCACCTCGGGATCGGCGCCGAGCCGGCCGATCAGCTGGACCTTGTTGAGGGAGCTCATCGCGTGACGATCCCCAGATATCGGTCCAGACGTTCGGCGAAGGCTTCCTCGGCCTTCATGGCGCCCCAGCCGCGGATGGCGCCGGTGAGTTTTGGGGGTGGCAGGCTGGTCTGGACCAGCGGGATCGGACCGGCGGTTGGATAGAGCGCCCGTCCCTCGGCCGCGCACATGCGTTCGTCCATCTGCGCGACCTGGCGGCGATAGGCCGGCATGCGCGCAAGCGCCGGCAGGCCGGCGGCCTGGAGGATGACGGCGTCGATCGCGGCCTTGGCCCGATCGATGCCCTCCTTCACCGCGCCCTTCACGGCCGCCGGATCGGCGCCGCGCTCGGCCAGGCAGGCCTCGGCCATCCAGGCGATCATCAGCGCCGCCGGGCGCGAGACGTCGCCGAGCAGGTATTCGTGCCCGTCGTGCAGCAGGAAGTAGCCGGCCAGCACGCCGTCGCCGGTCTCGGAAAACAGCGCGTCGGCGCCCATGACGGAATGCTGCGCCACCGAGACCGCCGCGTCGTGATGACGCCCGCAGAAGCGGGCGATCTTCGACAGGCTCGACGCCATGTGGGCGAAGTCGATCTGGTCGGCCCGCAGCGCCGCCAGGTTGATGACCGACCCGTCATGCATGATGTTGGGGATACGCATTTCCTGGCTCACGGGGCGCACCGGCGGCTTTGCCGCCTGCCCCTCCGCCGGGGCGGGCTGGCCGCCCGGCGTCCGGTCGGACTTGCGGCCTGCGGCCGTGCGCGCGCTCGCGGTCTTCTTCACGTCAGCCACTCCTCGCCGTCCTGATCAGCATGGTTTCCGACTCGCTGATGACGTGGCGGATGATGGCCGGGCCGGCCGGGGTGTGATGCTGGAACCAGGCCGTCAGCAGCGACAGGCACCGGTCGCGCTGGGCGGCGTGGGGGTCGATCGCGTGGGCGGCGACGGCGGTGCAATAGCCGCGCCAGCCGACCAGCATCGCCTGCGTCAGCGGCGCACCGCGCGGCAGCGGCGGCTGCATGGGGATCGCGGCGCGCGCCTTGTCGGCCATCTCCGACATCAGGTCGCCGCCCGGCTCCACCTGGCGCTCGGCCAGCGCCTGCGCATGAGCCCTGGCATCGGCGGCGAACCGGTCGATCTCGGCGGCGGAAAACCCCGCGCCGGTCAGCTCCCGAAAGGTCGTCGCGCCCTCGCGCATGCGCTCGGCCATCTCCAGCGCGCGCGGATGCATCGCCTCGGGGTCGATCGTGGCCGGCGCGTCGGGCCACAGGGGGCGGGTCTGGGGCGTGGGGCGGGCGTGGGCGTTCATGGCAGGATCCTCGCGATAAGACCGGGGAAAAGGAGGAGCAGGATCGCAACCCAGACGATGGCGAAGGCGGCGGCGTCGCTGGCCAGGTCGGCGCGGCGGGCGCGGCGCTTGCGCGTGCCCTCGAACGTGCCAAGCTGGCGCTTTCGGGGAAGGGTTGCGGCATGCGGAAATGGATCGTGGCGGCGCTGGCCGTCGGCTTCACCGGCGGCGGGGCGCAGGCCGACGAGGTCGCGCGGCAGCTGGGCTACGTGCTGGCGTCCGAGGCGCCGTGCGGGATGGTCTTCGACCAGGCGGCCATCGAGCGGTACATCGAGGACAACGTCGACGCCGCCGACATGGGCTTCGCGCGGCGGCTCACCACGTCCAGCACCGCGATGACCCTCTACCTCGAGGATTACACCGCCTCGCAGAAGACCGCGCATTGCGCGCAGATGCGGCGCGTGGCCAAGACCTACGGTTTTATCGACTGATCCGGATATCATGAGAATCCCTGGCTTGCGGAGAGCAGAGCCAGATTGAAAGCATAACTTTCATTTTGGAGCAAGCGGAAAGTTATGCTTTCATGGTGTAAGCGCGAACCTACATGAGTGTCGTGCCTAGGAGCTCGCGGGAAACGATGTTCAGCAGACGGATCTCCTGCGGATGGCGTCGCTCATCCGCATCCATCACCCGAGCGGCGGCCAAAATGAGGTGTTTCAACCGGCCCGGTTCGAACCCTGTAGCGTCGGCAACCGCCCCTGCGATCGATCTCGGCGTGGGTCTGAGCCTGGACAGGTACTGTCGAAGCTTCCCTATTTCGGCATCGTGAAGCAACGAGCCTTCACGTTCTGCCACTTTGGCTAGATATGCTACCATCACCTCGATTTCCGATGCCGCCATCTGGCCGTCACATCGAGACATTGCCGTCAGTAGTACGGCTTCCGTTCTGATTTTTCCGATGAGAGCATTCCAACGTGCTGATTCGGCCGGCTCGCGCTTCCGAGCAAGAGGAAGCGCCATTCCGAAACTCTCCGCGATGAACGAAGGTACGTCGTCATGAACGACGCCGTCGAAGTCGATGCAGCATTTGATCCTGTCAATCCGGAACGTCCGCATGGCGTTTCGCTCATGGCATTTCGCATAGAGCGAGGGTATTCCCGCGCTGCCGCCTTCCTGCAGATGCCAGACGGTGATGCGGCGTGTTGAAGTCCGCCCGGCGCTGTCGACGTATTCAATCATGAACGACTGGCCTTCAGCATAGCCGAGAGAAGCTCCGCCCTCATCGTCAGGATCGTCTGCATCCGGGATAGAAACCGGTCGAGCCGGTTGCCAAACTGGCCTCTGTTCAACCCAGATCGCCAAGGTTTCAGCCGCGTTAGATGAAGCCATTCCCTTCCTCCCCGGTCAGTTGGTCAATCGCCCCAGGTATCTGCCAATGATCGCGATCTCACCCATGGTGAGTTCCCGTGACTGATGATTTTTGTTGTCGGATGAAACGAGAACTCGCACTGGGTCTTCACCAGGTCGAGACGTCACCTCAAGTCGTTTGACTATGACCCCGCCGAACTCATCTGCGAGTGCGTAAACGCCTGGGGGAGAGGGAACGCGGTGCCGGGTGTCGATGAAGATCGGATCACCATCGTTGATCGTCGGCATCATACTATCGCCTTGGCATTGCAGAACAGCAACGTGGCGAGATCGCACGTTCCAGCGAGCAAGGAGCCATGAGGGCAAGCGCCAGTGATCGCGGATTACTTCCGTGGAGAAAGTGGCGCCATTGATCATGGTTTCCGCCAAGGTCGTGAGCCCGCCGCCCCCGAGACCAGCGGTCACGTCCACTTCCGGGATGGCATCATCCGGTATCCCTCGCGGCCTGCCTCCAATGTCAAGAGGCATAGTCGCTTGGTGTTGATGAGCATCGTCGGGAATTGCCGCATCCCACGCTGGAGGTACAGGCTTCTCTCCGCGCCCTGTCGCAAGCCACTCGAACGGGAAATCAAACTCCTCCGAGATGCGTTCTATGTTTTCGCGCTTAATTCCTTCGCCTCGCTCCCAATTTCCGACGGCGCCACGAGTGACACTTTCAAGCCGCGCGGCGAAGGCCTGCTGCGAGAGGCCTAGGACCACCGTGCGGAGGTATTTGATCCGCTTACCTATGCGCATGTTTGTATCCATCGGGGCTACTATGCCTTGTGAAAGGCTGCCTTTCATCGAAAGAGATGCTTGCAACAGATTGAAAGTTGTGCTTTCAATCCCGCATGTTCGAAGCCTGTGAAGAAGCAAAGACTAGGATTGGTGGCCCCGTAGCGCTGGCAAAGGCGCTCGGCGGGATCAGCTCCCAAGCAGTGTCACAATGGCAGCGCGTGCCGGTCGAGCGCGTTCTCGATGTGGAGCGGCTGACAGGAATCTCTCGGCACCTACTCCGCCCCGACATCTTCGGCCCGCCACCTTCGCCCGTCCCCACCCAGGGCGAACCCCCGGCCACCGAGGCGCGCGCCCCCGCGCCGGCCGGGGAGGGGAGTTCCCAGACACCTGACGGCTGCGGACGGCAGGTGACCGCGCCGCCGGTCTTCGAGGGTCGAGCCACGGGTCTCGACCCGTGCTTCGCACCCTCCCGAGGGCCGGCGGACAGTTGTTCCGAGATCGACCCCCACTCCGTCTCGGCTTCGCCGAGCCACCCCCGTCCGGGGGGTGAGGATGCGCTGCGGGGCGTGCCGGCGATCGCTCCCGACATCCTTCCCGAGGCAGCCGAATGATGGCGCGGCCTTACGATCCGTGGACGGCGCGGCGGGCGCATGACGGGATGACGACCCCGTGGGGTCGGCTGCCCGTGTCTGCGGGCGATGGCCGGCCGTCCGCCGAAGCGCCGCGCGCGGGAGATCGCGAACCGTCTGCCGCCCGGCATGAAACGGGCGAACCCGGTGCTGCTGTCGTGAACTTTCCATGCGGTCCCCCGTGATCTGACGTAGCGGCACATTCGACCCAAAAGACCCTTCCCGCCACGGGAAACGGCGCCGGGATTTCCCGGCGCGGGAATGATGCGCGTGCCCGCCGCAGGCGGGACGGGAAGCCGACGATTTGGCTTTCCGAGCAACGAATGCCCGGAGCCATGGCGAAGGGCCAACAGGCCACGAGGAGACGACCATGCAGGAATTCACGCAGCGCTGGCGCACGCGGCTGCTGGCGGCGCAGACCGACCTGATCGATGCCTATGGCGGTTGCCGCCGGGTGGTCGAGAACCTCGAGATATCCAGAAGCCAGGTCGGCCGCTGGTATGGCGGCATCGATCGCGACGTGATGCCGACGCCGATCGTCATGGCTCTGGAATCCGACGGCAATGTCGGCCGTCCGATCGTTTCGGCGATACCGATCGAGTTTCTCGGCCTCGAAGTCAGCGGCGGGTCCGAGCGCGGGGCCGATCTGGCCTGCATTTCCGGCCTCAACGCGGACCTCGTCGCGGCGTCCGGAGAAATGATGGTGGAGACGGTACGCGCCAAGGCGGACGGCATCGTCACACCAGGGGAGGCCCAACGCCTCCGGGCCCTCTCGCGCAAGATCGAGCGCATCCGCGCACAGATCGACGACGTCCTCGCCGGTGCCGAGGCGCGCGAGGGGCTCAGCGTCGTTCGCGGCGGAGCGGCGTCATGAGCGGCGGTGCACGCCAAGGGGTGATGGGGGACCGGATCAAGATCAGGATCGATCGGAAGCCGGACCCCACGATCCTGCTGCCAGACGGCACGCAGGCGCCGAAATATGACGGGTCGACGGCCTGCGCGGACTGCGGTCTGGAAATGTGGCTGATCGGCCATCGCAACTTCGTCGCGCGCGACGACGAGCGGCCCGACCGGATCGAGGGCTCGCTGGTCGACATCTGCCTTCGCTGCGCCGTGAAGGTGCAGGGCATCCTGACCTATGGCCGCAACCGCAATGTGACCATGCGCGACCACCAGACGATCGTGACCTGCGCCTCCCTGGTGCGTGCCATCGAGCGGGAGGCCAGACATGCGTGAGGGCGGCGCGCCGATCTCCGAGCGGTTCCATCTCGACGAGATGATCGACGGTCTGGCCAGCGACCTGCGCGAGCTGCGCGCGGGAAAGATTTCGGTGCGCGAGGCCAACGCCCGCGCCGCGCTCGCCAAGCAGATCCTGCGCGGCGTGCACTACGTCGTCGTGGCGCAGAAATTCCTGTCCGAGCAGGCGAAACTGACCAACGGTGGAGAAGGATCATGAGCGGCGCCTATCCCGTCACCTTCGCCTGGACGGACGAGGCCATCGCGCGGCTGAAGAAGCTGGTTGAGGAGAAGCTTTCCGCCAGCGACATCGCGGCGCGGCTGTCGAAGGAGTTCGCGCCGATCTCGCGCAACGCCGTGATCGGCATGATCCGCCGAAAGGCCAAGGCGGGCTTCCCGCAGCTGAAGGCGCCGGCGCGCACCGGCGCCATTCGGGCGCCGGGAGCGGCGGGAAAGCCGGCGAAGGTGGTTCGCCCTTCGACAAAGGCTCAGGATGCTCACCATGAGGGGCGGTCGGCGCGATACGCCATCAAGGCGCCGCCGCGGCTGACCTCGGCAAACGATCCGAAAGGTTTCGATCCCGACCTGAAGGCGCTCGCGGACCTCGCGCCGGCGAAGAAGCCGGTCGAAACGCTGGCGCTGGCCGTGCAGCGCGCGGTGACGAACGCCAAGGCCTACGACGCCGCCAGCCGGCACCTGACGCTCACCGAGCTTCAGACCGGCGACTGCAAGTTTCCGGTGACCGACGATGCCGGCGGGGCGCATCGTTTCTGCGGCGGGCAGGCGCTTCCGGGCAAGGGTCCCGGCGGCTTCGGGTCCTATTGCGCGCATCACCAGGCCCGCTGCGGCGGCGGCCCTTCGACCTTTCGACAGGCTCAAGACTCGGGACGCGCGGCCGGGAAGCCCGCACCGCGCGCCACCGCGCGCTCCTTCGGCGAATGGGCGGCGGCATGAACGCGCCGGTGATCCGCCGCCTTGCCACGACGGTGGCCGGTGCCGTCTTCGGGGCGGGGCTGCTGTTGTGGGCGTTTCCGGTGCGCGGCGAGATGCTCGCGATCCTCCACCCCCGCGAGGGGGGGGAGGTGGCGCGGGCGCAGCCCGTGACGGAGGGGGGGACTCTTTCGCGAGATCTCGCCAAGTTCCCCCCCTCCGTCGCCTGCGACGACACCTCCCCCCCACTGCGTGGGGTGGAGGATAGCCGCGGCGCGATCGCGCGACCCTTCGCAGCGCCGGGGGCCTCCCGATGAGCGGCGAAGGCGCGTTCTACCGCTACACGGTGAAGTGCGACCGCGCGTTCAACGCGGCGATCGAAAAGGCGGCGAGGAAGGCCGGCGTCTCGGCGACGACGTTCGTGCAGACGCATTTCGACGGCATCCTGGAGGCTGTCCCTCCGCCGCCGCTTCCGGGCCGGCATCCCGACCACGAACCTTCGGCGCCGCCGCCGCGTGCCCACCGCGTGCCACATGTTCCCGACGGCGTGAACCTGACCCGGACGGAGCGCGCGCTGCTCGATGCGCTCGCCGCCCGGGCGGACGGCGACGGCCATGTGTCGGCCGGCATGGAGCTGCTCGCCCGCGACATCGGTACCACGCCGGGTTCGGTGCGGGTGGCGATGACGCGGCTGCGGGAAAAGCACGTGGTCAGGATGATCCGGCGCGGCACCTGGAAGCAGACGGCGGTTTCTGCGGTGCGGTTCGTGCCCCTTCGACCCTTCGACGGGCTCAGGGCTCAGGATGAGGGGCGGCCATGAACGCGCCGGCTGCCGGATCGTCGTTTTCTCCCGACGCCTATACCGCGTTCCTCTCGGGCAAGATCGCGCCGGCGGCGTCGATCGGTTTCGAGGTCGATCCGGGCTCGGTCAATCCGCTCCTGAAGCCGATGACGCAGGCGATCGTGCCATGGGCGTGCCGGGGTGGGCGACGCGCGCTGTTCCTGCGCTTCGGTCTGCACAAGACGTCGACGCAGCTGGAAGTCCTGCGCCAGTGCATGATGCATGCCGGGGGCCACGCGCTCCAGGTCGTGCCGCTCGGCGTGCGCCACGAGTTCTTCCTCGAACAGGCCGAGCGTCATCCCGACCTGGAGCTCAAGTTCGTCAACCGGCCGCAGCAGATGGAAGGCCAGAATGCGCCCGGCGCCGGGCGCAAGCTCATCCACCTCACCAACTACGAGACGCTGCGCGACGGGAAGCTCGATCCGCTTCTGTTCACCGCCGCATCTCTGGACGAGGCGGCCGTCCTGCGCGGCTTCGGCGGCACCAAGACGTTCCGCAATTTCATGGCCACCTTCGCGGGCGATCCGCGCGACGGGTCGGCAAAGCACGAAGGGGTAAAGTACCGCTTCGTTGCGACGGCCATTCCCGATCCCAACGAGTATGTCGAGCTGCTCGCCTATGCGGCGTTCCTCGGTGTGATGGACGTGGGCGAGGCCAAGACCCGGTTCTTCAAGCGGGACTCGACCAAGGCGGACAAGCTCACGCTGCATCCGCACAAGGAGGAGGAGTTCTGGCTGTGGGTCTCGTCCTGGGCGCTGTTCGTGCAGCAGCCCTCCGACCTCGGCTTTTCCGACGAAGGATACGAACTGCCGCCGCTCGACATCCGCTGGCACGAGATTGCGTCCGACCACGGTACGGCGGGGGTGGAGCGCGACGGGCAGGGCCGCATGTTCGCCGACGCCGCGCATGGCGTGACCGAGGCGGCGCGCGAGAAGAAGCGTTCGCTGGCCGCCCGCATCGACAAGATGATGCAGATCCGGGCCGAGGAACCGGAGGCGCACCGGCTGATCTGGCACGACCTCGAGGATGAGCGGCGGGCGATCGAGGCGGCGATCCCGACGGTGAAATCCGTCTGGGGCACACTCGGCGACGAGGAGAAGGAAGCCCGGGTCGTCGGTTTCGCGCGCGGCGAATTCGCCGAACTCGCGACCAAGCCGGTGATCAGCGGCTCCGGCTGCAATTTTCAGCGGCACTGCTCGCGCAACGTCTATCTCGGCATCGGCTTCAAGTTTCACGACTTCTACCAGTCGCTCTTCCGCACCCAGCGATACGGGCAGGCGAACCGCGTTCGCGCCGACCTGATTTACACCGAGGCCGAGCGCGGCACGCGGCGTGAACTGGAGCGCAAATGGCGCGAGTTCGAGGCTCAGGCCGCAAGGATGAGCGCCATCATCCGCAAGTTCGGCCTGGCCGAACAGGCGATCGGCAACGCCATGAAGCGGTCGATCGGCGTCGAACGGCAGGTCGTGACGGACGTGCCGCCGGATGCGGACCGGCCGTGGCGGTACCGGCTGGTGCGCAACGACACGGTGGCCGAGACGGCCATGATGGACAGCGACAGCGTCGACCTGATCGTCACCTCGATCCCCTTTTCCACGCAGTACGAGTACACGCCCGCGGTCGAGGATCTCGGCCACAACGAGGACGACGCGCGCTTCTGGCGGCAGATGGACTTCCTGATCCCCGAACTGCTGCGCGTGCTGAAGCCCGGTCGCAAGGCGGTGATACACGTCAAGGACCGCATCGTGCCGGGCGGCATCAACGGCCTCGGCTTCCAGACGGTCTCGCCGTTTTCCGACGATTGCTCGGCGCGTTTCCGCGCCCACGGCTTCGCGCTCCTGGCGCGGGTCTCGATCGGCACCGACGTCGTGCGGGAGAACAACCAGACCTACCGGCTCGGCTGGTCCGAGCAGTGCAAGGACGGGACCCGCATGGGCCACGGCATGCCGGAATACGTGCTGGAATTCCGCAAGCCGCAGACCGACCGGTCGCGCGGCTATGCCGACCGGCCGGTGACGAAGGACAAGCCCGATTTCGTCTCCATCGTCGACGGACGGCCGACGGCGCCCGGCGACGACGATTTCGACGCCCGCCGCATCCGTCCCGTCGCCGGCACCGGCTATTCGCGCGGCCGCTGGCAGCTCGACGCCAACGGCGTTTGGCGATCGTCGGGGGACCGTCTGCTCCTGCCCGGGGAACTGGCGCGGCTGATCAAGGCCGACGGACGCGGCATCTACCGCGGCTGGAAGGACTGGGCGCTCTCCCACGTCTACGACCGGGAACTGCACGTCGCCTTCATGGAGGCGCTCGACGAGGCCGGACGCCTGCCGCCGACCTTCATGATCGCGCCGCCGCACCTGCCGCCGGATCATCCGCACATTCGCACGGACGTGGCGCGGATGCGCACGCTCAACATGATCCAGAAGGCCAAGGGGCGGGAGATGCACCTGTGTCCGCTGCAGTTCGACATCGTCGAGCCGGCGATCCGCGATTTCACCATGCCGGGCGAGGTCGTGTTCGATCCCTTCGGCGGGATCATGACCGTGCCCTACTGTGCGCTGCGCATGGGGCGCCGCGCCATCGCCACCGAACTCTCCCCTGAATACTTCGCCGACGGATGCCTGCACGCCGCCACGGCCGCCGCCGGCGGCCAGGCGCCGAGCTTCTTCGACATGCTCGCGGACGAGACGACGGGCGAAGCCGAACCGGCGGAGGCAGCGGAGTGACCGGGGTTCCCGAATACTCGCCCGCCATGCTGCGGCTCTTCCTGCGGGCGCGGGCGGTGCACGAGGGGTCGGCGGCGCGGTTCGCCCGCCGCACCCGCAAGGCGGCGAAGGTGACGGAAGCGCAGTTCGAGAGCGCGTGGACGGGGCGGCTCACTTCCCCGCAACCCCGCTCGCGGCTCTGGGGCGCGCTCGGCCTGGTGCCGGCCGACCACGGGGTGATGCTGACGGCGGGCGGGCAGTCCTTCGAGGCCGGGCTTTGCCCGGCACCTCAGGATGAGGGCGGTGGAAACATGGCCCCGGCCGAAGGCCGCAAGGCCGACCGGCCGTCGCGCCCTGTGGCGCGGCCGTCAGCAGCGAGCGGCGAAGCCGCGGCAAGCGGAGGACAAGAGAGATGATCTCGCGGCATCCGGAGCGGGCGGAATATGACTGGCGCGGTTTCGCGGCCGCGCTGCGCGGGCGGCTGGCGAACGACGGGCGCGGCTACCGGGCGCTGGCCGACGAGATCGGCGTGACGGTCACCGACCTGTCGCGCGCCGCCTCGGGGCAGATGGTCTCGGTCGGCAAGGTCTTTGCCATCTGCGACTGGATGGAGCTGCCCGAGAGGCGGTTCTACTTCAATCCCTCCGCTCACGGGCGCATCGGCCCTGCGGGCCTGCCCTGCGCGGGCGCGCCGGACGACCGGCGGGCCGCCGTCGCGGCCGTTGCTGACGATCCTGCCTCAACGAAATCAACCCGTTGCACCGGGTCAAACGTGAAACAGGAGGCGCGTCCATGACCCCGTCAACCCTCTGGGGAAGCCCGGGATCCATCACCGCTGACCGACTGCACGGGCTGCCCGAGCAGATGCAGCGCGAGGGTATCCTGATGCTCGCCGACATGGGCGAGCCGGAGGGGATCACCCGGCGACGGCTCGGACTGTCGGCCGGCGAGATGGACGTGCTGGTCAACGGCAGCCTGGAGCCCTGGCGGCGAGCGGAAGAGCCGTTTTCCAAGTTCGGGAGTGTGGAATGAGGAGGGCGATGAGCGGAGCCTTTGGTGTCAGGCTTCGTGTATCCAATCTCGTTGGGAACCGCCTACGCGACGTGCCTGTCAAATTCGGGGGTCTCAGGGTGGAGGCGACACCGCAACACAAATCGGCGGGGATGTTCATCGAACATATGGATGTACGCGATTACCGTAGTGCTTTCCGGCCATTTATTGAGCAGTTCGCCATCTTTTTTTGCAGCAAGCTTGTACTGCAACGAGTGTGGACCACTACCACGATCTTCCCATCCACGAACATACTGCGTGCCTCTCTTAGTATCGATCAACTTGTCGTCGACTTTGATTTCACCAACACTCCAAATGGCGCCCCCGATGCCTTGAACATCGGGACGAATGAAAATCACGCCACGCCTGTTCCAATTTACAAGCCGCACGACCAAAAGCTGCGGTTCATCCAAATCGAATGCTACATCGAGCGTGGGTTGAGAATCACCAAGCAGGAAGTTGGTCTGCTTTTTCTGCTCGGCGTTCTGTCGATACAGGAAAAAAATCGTCGCTGCCGCTGCGATGGTCGCAGCCCAGCCGCTGAGCGCGCCCACCCATTCGCGAAAACAATGCTGGTCTGCATTGCCGCACCAGTGCGCGGTGCGGAAAAGCGCAAAATCAGTAGCCGCAAGGAAGGTAAAGGCGCCGAGAAACGCGCACCATCCAAGTACAAGAAGCGTGCTCTTACAACCCGAAAGCATGTCGAGTTCAATAGCATCATCGGCATGAACATTGCGAGGGCGGTGTGATGCTACCCGTCCCTCTTAATCCTAGGCCTGCGGCGGTTCCAGTCGGGCGTTCTGAAGCCTTTTCGGGCGACGGACTTCGGCGGCTCGGGGAGCAGGATGCCGGCCTCGTCGGCGGCTTCCGCGAAGGCCTCTCGGGCGCGGGCGAGGGTGGCGGCGGTGTAGGCGCCTTCCATGGCCTGCAGCACGGCCTTGCGCGCCGCCAGGTGTTTCGACGTCCAGTTCACAGGCCAGCCGGTGAGCAGGATCTCCGCCGCCTTCTCGGGCGACGTCACCGCATGGGCGACATTGCCGGCGCGGCCGAGCGAAACGCGAACGGGCGGAGAGAACTGGCCAGGCATACGCGACCTCACGACAACAGCGGCGGAAACGGCGGCGGGGGCGACGGGTTCCGGCGGTCGCAGGAGCGGGGATGATGCAGTCGGATCTGTTCGGCACCCCCATGCATCGGCACGCAACGTTTTCGGCTGACGGAACCTGCCGGCTGACGCTGGTGCGGCGGTGGGGAGCGGGGCCGAGGGCGTGCATGATCGGGTGCAACCCCTCTCGCGCCGGCACGGATCGGGACGATCCGACATGCCTGTGGTGGACGAACTGGGGGCAGGCGCTCGGCTATGGCGGGTTCATCGCGGTGAACCTGTATCCGCGCATTTCCAGCAGCCCGGACGAATGCCGCAAGTGGGCGAACTGGGAGGCGAACGGGCCGGACTGGCATGCCCGCGACGCCATCATGGCGAACCTCGACGTCGTCGTTCGCGTGGCGAAGTCGGCGGACATGGTCATTGCCTGCTGGGGCGCGATCGCATGGGATGCCGGCTGGATCGATCATGTCATCGAGCACATCCAGACCGGGGCGGCGCCCTGGCCGGACATCCATTGCTTCGGCGTCACGCAATCCGGCGCGCCGATGCACCCGATGGCGCGTGGCAAGCACCGCCTGGCGCCCGACGTCGCGCCGAAGCTCTGGAGGGCTGCATGACCGCCGCCACCGACGAGCTCATCGAGGCCGCCCGCGCGGTCACCATCGCCGACGCGGCAGAGCGGCTGGGGCTGGCCTTCGCGCGGCGGGGACAGGAGCATCCGCAGCCGTGCCCGGCATGCGGCGGCAGGGACCGGTTCTCCTTCAACACGGCCAAGAACAACTGGGTATGCCGGGGTGCGGGTGCCGGCGGCGGCGATGCGATCGGCATGGCGGCGCATGTGCGCGGGCTGGACACGAGCCGCCGGGCGGAGTTCCTCGAGGCCTGCTCGATCGCGGCCGGCCTGCCGGTGCCAGACGACGCCGAGCGCGAGAGCGAGGCGGACAGGGCGGCGCGGCTCGCCCGCATCGCGGCGCGGCGGCGGGCGAACGCGGAGGAGGCGGCGCGGCGCGAGCGGGACGCCTCGGACTTTCGCGAGAAGGAGCGGGCACGGGCGCGCGGGATTTATTCCCATGCCGAGCCGCTGGGTACATCCGATCTGCCATATGGCCGGTTCTACCTGAAGAACCGCTGCGGCGGGTTCCCGCCCGTGCCGCCCGACGAACGCACCTGGCTGCGCGTGGCGCCCGAGGTGACCTACTGGCACGGCAAGGATGAGCGCGGCGATCCGGTCGCACTGCATTGCGGCCCGGCCATGATCGCGGCTTTCATTGCCTCACGCCGCGCACCGGCCGCTGACGCGGCCTGCGGCTCCGGCGGGGCGGCCTGGCTGGCCGACGCCCGGTCGGGCTTGCCGCCTTTGGCGGAGGGGTATGATGTTATCGGCTGCCACATCACCTGGATCGACCTCGACAACCCGCCGAAGTTCCGGCCGTTGATCACCGACCCTGAGACCGGCGAGATTTTGCCGACGAAGAAGATGCGCGGATCGAAGAAGGGCGGGCTGATCCCGATCGCGGGCGATCCGGCGGCGCGGCGCTGGCTGGGCGGGGAGGGGATCGAGAACGTCGCCGCGCTCGGCCGGGCGGAAGGCTGGCGCGGCGACACGTTCTATTTCGCCGCCGGCGATCTCGGCAACCTCGCCGGGCCGGCCGACCCCGCCTCGCGCTTCGCCCACCCGACGCTGACCAGGCCGGACAAGAACGGCGTGGAGCGGCCGGTCATGGTCGCCGGGCCCGTGCCGCGCGCGGACCAGGGGCCGGAGGATGCCATGGCGGTGCCCGAACACGTCGACGAGCTGATCCTGCTGGCCGACGGCGATTCCGAGCCCGTGTTCACCGCCGCCGCCATGGTGCGCGCCAAGGCGCGCCACGCGCGGCCGGGGCGGCTGATCCCGGTGGTGTGGCCGGTGCCGGGGACCGATTTCGCCGAGCTTCTGGCGGGCAAGGGTGAACAGGCGGAATGAACGTGCAGCCATACCTGATCGGCGAAGGATGGATCGAGGTGCTGGATGGCAATCCGACGGCGCGCGATCTCTTCACCCGGCACTACTCCAACCAGCATCGACGGCGCGGGAAGGCTCAGCCGGCGCTCATCGTCGGCCCGGGATACAAGATGGTCCTGATCACCGCTGACGGCGGCGCCGTATGCGCCTGGCGCAATGAGAAGTTCCGTGCGGATGGCCAAGACGGTGTCGAGTGCGCGATCTACCGGCGTGAGCAGGGCGATCTTGCGAGCAGATTGTTGCGTACCGCGATGGACCTTGCGTGGACGCGCTGGCCACAGACCCGCCTCTTTACGTTTGTCGATCCTCGCGAGGTGAGACCGACGATGGTCAAAGGTCCGCGCGGTCATCTCTATCCGGTCTTCGGCTACTGCTTCTATCAGGCTGGCTGGCGGTTCGCCGGCACTAGTCAGAAGCGTCTGCACATCCTCGAATGCCTGCCGGATCGGGTTGCCGACTGATGGCCAGAAAACCCAAAGGCATGCCGGAGGCGGTGGCCGCCATGATGGAGGCGGCGCGGGCGCAGGAAGAAGCGTTCGCAGCCGGCGGCGGCGCGCAAAACCCCGCAACCCCGTTTTCGCAGGACGATGCGCCCGCCGAGGACGACGGGGAGCCGGGGACGGCGCCGAAGAAGGGCAGCGCGGTCGACATGGGCGTGGTGGAGGCCTGTGCCGCGCTCGACCATTCCGACACGGACAATGCCGAGCGGCTGCTATCGCATTTCGGCGAGAACCTGCTCGTGCTCAGCCAGGAGAAGTCGCGCAAGGCCGCCTATGCGGTGTGGACCGGCTCGCACTGGGATCTCGGCACCGGCGGCCAGCGGGCGCTGGCGATGGCGCAGCAGCTCGGCGGGCGCATCGCGCTCGAGGTGCGCTTCATCGAGGCGACCCCGGCCGAGAAGGCGGCGATCGATCGCGGCGCCGAGGCGCGCAAAAAGCCGGAGGAGGAGCGCACGCCGGCCGAGAAGAAGCGCGCCAAGGCGGCCGAGACGGCCGAGGGCAACCTCGCCAAGCGCCGCAAGCGCCGCATGGACCATGCCGTCTCCTCGAAGAACAAGGGCCGCCTGGAGGCGATGCTCGTCTGCGCGGCGCCGCACATCATGCGCCAGCCGGAGGAGTTCAACGCCGACCCGCTGAAGGTGGCGCTGGCCGGCCACACGCTCTCCTTCCGGCGCACGACGCGGCAGGTGCGCAACCCGGCCTTCGACGATCCCGACGACGGCCGCGAGGATCTTCCGGAGTTCCTCGCCACGCCGGATGCCGAACTCGTCGTCGTCAAGGGCCATCGGCGCGGCGACCTGATCACGCAGGTTGTGCCGGTCGAATACGACGCGAAGGCCGCCTGTCCGGGCTGGCTCGCCTTCATGGAGGACAAGCTGCCGCTGGAGCCGGTGCGCCGCATGGTGCAGGTGGCTTCCGGCCTCGGCCTGATCGGGCTGACGGTGCAAAAGCTGTTCTTCCACTACGGCTTCGGCGCCAACGGCAAGTCGGTCTACATGGAAGTGCTGTGCCGACTACTCGGCGAGGTGGCCGTGACGCTGCCGTCGGAAAGCTTCATCGGCGAGGGCAAGGGCGCGGGCGCGGCAAATCCCGACATGGCGCGGCTTTATGGCCGGCGGTTCCTGCGGGTGAAGGAACTGCCCGAGGGCGAGGACCTGCGCGAGAACCTGGTGAAGGACCTGACCGGCGGCGAGCATTTTACCGTGCGCGACCTGTTCGAGGGCTATTTCGACTTCAAGCCGGTGTTCACAGGCCACATGTCGGGCAACGGCTATCCGCGCATCTCGGGCACCGACAACGGCATCTGGCGGCGCATGGCCGTGGTGCATTGGCCCAAGACCATCGCCGAAGCCGAGCAGCGCGAGTTCGAGGACGTCGTCACCGAGCTGATGGCCGAGCGCTCGGGCATTTTGAACTGGCTGATCGAGGGCGTGCTGATCTTCCTGCGCGAGGGGCTGGTGATCCCCGACGCGGTGCGGGCCAAGACGCAGGAATACCGCGACGAGATGGACCGCACCTCGGCCTTCTGCGCGGCCTGCGTGGTGCCCGAGCCGGATGGCGAGGTGACGGCCAAGGATTTCTACCAGGCCTATGTCGACTACACGGTCGACCAGGGCGGCAAGCCCATCACGCTCACCGCCTTCGGGCTGATCATGAAGAAGAAATACCAGCGCGTGGAAGGCCGCATCGTCGTCTACCGCGGCGTGCGCCTTGTCGGCGTGCCGGCGCGGTCCGGCGCCTATCCGGAAGGCTATGGAGGGCCGGGGACGTGAGACAGCGGCCCCGCAACCCCTTTCGCGGCGCGCGACAGTCCGCAGGGGTTCGCGATGGTCCGCGACAGTCTCGAAATGCCGAAAAGATCAACGAAAAGAAGGGTTTGAGATAGTCTGCGATAGTTTTGGCGACCCAATAAGGTGAGGGAAGGGGAACGGGGAAAATTTTCTCTCATGTCTATGGCCTCGGAAAACTGTCGCAACTGCCGCAAACCGCCTTCAAGACATTGAAATCGTTGCCGTTCTGTCTCTCTCGAACTATCGAAAAACTATCGCAAAACTATCGCCAAGTGTCGAAGGAAGGAAAATCGATGAAAAAGCTGATGGATATCGAGAACAGCGCTGGATTGACGCTCGGCGGTCTTCAGGTGGCGCATGTCGTTCGGCAGGAGGAATGGTGTCCTGACCAGAAGCCGGGCCTTTCATTTCGAGGCAACGAAATGGCGGGAGAGGTCGGCGAGACGATCGAGGCGCTCTATGACCACATTGCCGAGTTGGGGAAGGCGGCGGGCCGCTCCAGCAACGTTGTCAAGAAACTGGAACGCGAACGCTATGGTTGGCGCGGATCTCGGGCGACAAAGGCACATCTCGCTGAAGAGCTTGCCGATGTCGTGCACACGGCGGTCCTGTGCGCGATCACATCAGGCATCGATCTGGAGGCCGCAGTGATCCAAAAGTTCAACGCGACCTCGCAGAAGAACGGGCTGGCGACCCTGTTGCCCGTTCCCCCCGCCGAAGGCGGCAAGCCCGACCGGGCGTCGGCCATCGTTGGCCGGCCGTCCGCAGCGAGCGGCGAAGCCGCGGCAAGCGAAGGACAGAACAAATGAAAAAGCTGATGGACATCGAGAATTTGCTGCGCTGGGCCTTCGTGCACGAGCTGCCCAAGGGCCGCGAGAACGGCGGCGGGCCCGGCATCCGCTCGGCCTGGGACGGGATCTACAATCTCGGCGTGCTCGGCACGCTGGTGCAGACCGACGGGTTTTCCGGCGGCGGCTTCGTCGAGCCGGGCGAGCCGCATCGCGACGCGACGCTGATCGGCGAGGCCGTGCGCGGACTGGAAGGCATGGAGATCGGCGGGTTCGAGGACTGGGACGCCTTTGCCGACGTGCCCGAGATGGCGGCGCACATGGAGGGCGTGTCGGCCAGGGTGGCGGCGCGCATGGCGGCCATGCCGGCGGGCAGCCGGGCGCGCCTGCCGGTGACGCTCGTGATCTCGGCCGCGGTGACGGGGCGCGGGCCGGACTGGCGCTGGCCGGAGGAGCCGCGCGCGCGCATGGTGGAGCGGGCGGGCAAGCCGGCCTGGTTCGTCAGCCGCGCCTTCACAGACGCCTTCGGGCGCAGGAGCGCGATCGAGACCGACGGGTTCGACGCGAAGGCCGGCCGGCCGCAGCGCGGCGCCTACCGCAAGTATGTCGTGGCGCCAGACCCGTGGCTGGTGGCGCTGGCGCGGATGGACTGGCAGGTCTGGGTGTTGAGCCTGGCGACGCTGGCGGCCGAACTCGACGGCTGCCTCGCCGACTGGGACGTGGTGGCGGCGCAGCACTCGCCCACGCCCTGGGTGGACGGCGAGGCGGCGTCGGCGCCGCGGGTGCTGGAGGCGGTGAAATAGGCCGTTGACAAGCGGCAAAAACTTGACGTATGTCTGAACACGGTAAATCAGACGACCCGCCCGGAGGCATCCGCGGCGGGTTTTTTCGTGGGACGAGGCGGCCGTGATCGACATCGACGCCTCCGATCTCGCCCAGATCGCCCGCGCGATGGGCAGGCTGCCCGGCGAGATCAAGGCCAAGGTCTTCGCCCGCGCCATGCGCCGGGTGAGCGAGACGGCACGCACGCGGGTGGTCCGCCGCCAGGCGCCGCGTCTCGACCTGTCGCAGAAGGTGATCCGCGAAAAGACCACGGCGCGCTTCAACGCGGGCGGGCACACGGCCGAGGTGGTGGTGCGCTCGGGCTGGATACCGCTGTTCAAGCTCGGCGCCACGCAGACGTCGCGCGGCGTGCGGGTCAGGCTTCGAGGGTCGTATCGGCACGCCTTCATCGCGAAGATGGACAGCGGGCACACGGGCGTCTTCCGGCGTGTCCCTGGCACGAAGATGGTGGACAAGGACAAGGAACAGATCCGCGAGCTGTTCGGGCCGAACCCGGCGCACGACATCACGAACAACCAGGACGTCTACATCGCGGTGATGGCCGAGGTGCTGGAGGAAGTGCTGGCGCCGCGCGTCATGCACGAACTCGGCCGCCTCCTGCCGCGCTGAGGGCACCCCCCTGCCAAGGGACCGTACATTCGCACCCCCCACCAACGGGCCGGGGCGACCCCGGGATTTGGGCAGTCTGAGAGTAAATTCGAAGCCTAAAAAGCTAAAGAGCGGCTAAAGCACTAAAGAACAACGGTAAAGTCTGGATGGAAGCCGCCGTCAGCAAGGGCGCGTTCGCGGCGCTGATCGGTGTCTCGCCGGGCCGCGTCAGCCAGTACCTCGCGGAAGGGAAGATCGCCCCGGCATCGCTGCAGGGCAGCGGGCGGAGCGCCAAGATCATCGTCGAGCGGGCCAAGGCCGACCTCAGGCTCACGCTCGACATCTCGCAGCGGCTCGGCAACGGCATCGAGACGCGGCTCGACGCGGACGATCCGGAGGCCGATGCCGGTACCGCCGCTCCGCAGGATGCCGCGCCGGCGCGCGAGGGCAGGGCGCCACAGCCGACCGGCGTCGAATACGAGATCAAGCAGCAGAAGCTCGAGCAGCTTCGCCGCGCCAACCGCAACGCCGCCATCGCCGATGCCGAGGCCTCGGGCACCCTGGTCGAGACGGAAGCGTCGCGCGCGGGAATGATGCGGGTCGCGACCGGCATGATGCTCGTCTTCGAAGGCGGGCTCACCGACCTCGCCAACGCGGTGGCGGCCGAGTTCAAGGTGCCGCAGCGCGACGTGCTGCACCTGATGCGGCGAGAATTCCGCAAGATCCGCACGGCGGCGGCCAAGCAGGCCGCGGCGGAAGGCGCGGCGATGCCGGAGACGGTCGAGACGGTGCTGGAGGCCGACGAGATATCGACGGTGAACTGACGTGACCTCGATGATCGTCAACACCGCCAATGCGGAGCGCCTGGCGCGCGACGTGCTCGCGGAGGTCCTCGAGCCGCCGCCCGACGTCGACTATCTCGACTGGGCCGAGCGCAACGTCGTCTTCTCAAAGCGGGAGAGCCCGTTCCCGGGGCCCTACAACCGGGACATGTTCCCGTATTTCGACGAGATCCTGCGGGCACTGTCGCCGGCCGACCCGTGCCGGGTCGTGACGATCATAAAGTCGGCGCAGCTCGGCGGCACCGTGCTGGCGAACATCTTCACGCTCGGCTCCATGGACATGGACCCGGGCGACATCCTCTACGTCCATCCGACGGAGAGCAACGCGCAGCGCTGGAGCAAGATGAAGCTCGCGCCGATGCTGCGCAACACACCCGCGCTGGCGCGCCTGTTCCCGATGCGCAACCGCGACGGGCTCGACAGCCTGCTCTACAAGGAGCGGGTCGACGGCCGCGGGGCGATCCAGATCTCCGGCGCCAACTCGGCGGCATCGCTGAGCCAAGTGTCGATGACCCGGCAGGTGCAGGACGACCTGTCGAAATGGGAGAACAATTCCGCCGGCGATCCGGAAACGCAGGCCGACAGCCGGTCGCGCGCCTACGAATTCGCCAAGATCCTGAAGATCTCGACGCCGCTGGTGATGCCGGGATGCCGGATCACGAAGAACTTCGAGGAGGGCAGCCAGGAGCACCTGCATGTGCCCTGTCCCCATTGCGGGCACTACCAGACGCTCGAATGGGAGAACTTGCTCGCCAACATCGACGAGGAGAAGCCGGAGGACGCGCATTTCACCTGCGGCGAATGCGGCGCCACGATCGAGGAGCATCATCGCCGATCGATCGTTCGCCTCGGAGAATGGCGGGCACAGAACCCGAAGGCGAAGCGGCATCACCGGTCGTTCTCGCTCTGGTCCGTCGTCTCGGCGCTGCAGAGCTGGGAACGCATCGCCCGGGAGTGGATCGGCGCCCGCGGCGATCCGGCATCCGAGCAGACGTTCCTCAACGACACGGTCGGCCGGGCCTATGTCGCGGCGGGGGAATCGCCTCCCTGGGAGATGCTTCGCGACCGCGCGGCGCAGTCGGACTATTCGCGGGGACGCATCCCGCAGGGCGGACTGGTCTTCACGCTCGGGATCGACTGCCAGGGCGACCGGGTCGAGTGGCAGGCGGTGGCCTGGGGGCGGGATTTCCGGCGCTTCGTCGTCGACTATGGCGTGATCCCCGGCCACATATCGGACAAGACGTGCCAGGAGCGGCTGGACGCGCTGACGAAGCAGACCTGGCCGAACGTCCATGGCCGCAGGATCGCCCCCGACCGGTGCGCGATCGACGGCAACGCCTACACCGAGGAAGTGTGGGACTGGGCCAAGCGGCACCCCGCGGGCGTCGTGGTGATGGTGCGCGGTGCCAACAGCGAGAGCGCCCCGCTGACGCAGCGGGTGAAGAAGGAACGCAACCACCGCACCGGCAAGACGATCCGGTATTCGCGGCGGTTCTACACCTTCAACAGCTCCGTGCTGAAGATGGCGCTCTACCGGAACCTCGCCAAGACCGATCCGCTCGAGCGCGGCTTCGTCGGGCTCCCGAAGGGGATGGACGACGAGTACTACCGCCAGCTCACCGCCGAGCGGAGGGTGCCCAAGCGGCGCAAGGACGGGTTCACCGAGTACAAGTGGGAGAAGGACCCGGCGCAAGCCAACGAGGGTCTCGACACCATGAACCAGGCGGAAGTGGCGGCGATCCTCTACGGCGTGCGCGGCCTGCCGGATGCGATCTGGGACCGGATCGAAGCCGAGCGCGAGACGCCGCCGCCCGCCGCGCAGATGGATTTCGAGGACGGGCTGTTCGCGCCGGCGGCGCAAGCGGCGGTACCGGCGGCCCGCAAAACGGCGACGAAGGCCGACACGGCGGTCGGTAAAAACAGGTGGAAGAAGCGGCAGTGACCGACAAACCGCGCTATCGGGTCGAGGCGGGTTCGGCGCCCGCGCTGGCCGGGGAGATATTGCGGCCACGTCCGGGGTCCGCCTACTTGCGCGACACGCGGTCGGCTGTCATCAACACCCGGCCGGCCTATCTGCGCGAGAGCCGCGACGAGATCCGCGTGGCGTGGCAGCGGGCGGCGGGCCTGGCGCTCGACCTGATCCAGAATTCGGGCCGACTGCGCGGTGCGGCCGACCAAGTGATCGCCGACACGGTCGGGGTCGAGCTGGTGCTCAACCCGCAGCCTGACGCCGAGGCGCTGGGCTGGTCGCCGGAGTTCACGACCGGGTGGACGCGGCGCATCAAGAAACGTTGGAAGAAGTACGCGTGGAACCCGCGCGAATGCGACGTGCGCGGCAAGCACACGATCCCGCAATCGATCGACATCGGGCTGCGCTGGGACATGGCCTTCGGCGAGGCGATCGGGCGGATCGACTTCTTCACCGAGGCGATGCGCCGACGCTACGGCATCACGACCGGCACGAAGCTCTGCATGGTGACGCCGACCAAGCTGGTGCAGGACACGAACGCGTTCGAAAACATCTTCCAGGGGGTGGTCCACGACGAGAACGGCCGTCCCGTGGCCTACCGCTTCGAGGAGATGGAGGACGGGATCACCGTCAAGCGCGATCACATGGCGCTCGACCCGATGGGGCGGCAGCAGGTGATACACGTCTTCGACCCGATGGACGTGTCGGACGTGCGCGGCATTTCGCGCATCGCACCGGCCCTCCGCAAGCACATCCAGCACGAGATCCTGGTCGATGCGACGATCCAGACCTCGATCCTGCAGACGATCTTCGGCATTGCGCTGACCAGCCCGTCGCCATCGCAGGACGCGTTCGAGGCGATCACGGCGCTGGGTGATGCGCCGGGAGAGAACAAGGAAAGCCTCACCGACGACTATCGCGATTACTTTCTGGCCGCGCTCGACCGGGCGGCTGAAGGCAAGATCTCGATCAGCGGGGAGCCGACCGTGTCGCATCTCGCGCCGGGCGAGAAGCTGGAACTGCTGACGACGAAGACGCCGGGCCCGCAGTTCCTGCCGGTCTCGGCCGAGCTGTCGCGCGACATGGCGCGGGCGATCGGGATCACGACCGGCGGCCTGACCATGGACCACACGAACTCGACCTATTCGAGCGTGCGGATGGAGAACTCGTCGATCTGGCCCGTCGTGGTGAGGCGTCGCGAGCGGATCGCGGCGCCGATCGCACAGGCTGTCTACGAAAGCTGGCTCGACGAGGAGATCGGCATGGGGCGGATCGACTTCCCGGGCGGATACGAGGCGTTTCGCGCCAACCGGGACTCGGCTTGCTGGGCCTTGTGGCAGGGGCCGGCGAAGCCGACCGCCGACGACGGCAAGAGCGCCAAGGCGTCGACGGAGAAGATCGTCAACGGCACGACCACGCTCGCGGCGGAGATCGCCGAGCTCGGGCAGGACCCCGACGAGGTGTTCGAGCAGCGCGTCGCGGAGCACAAGCGCTACGTCGAAAACGGCATGCCTTCGCCCTTCGTGCCGAAGAACAGCGCGCCGAAGGACGAGAAGGAAGATGGCGAGACGGTGCCTCGCAAGCGGGAAGACGCGTCGTGATCGAGGATACCCCCACTCCGTCACGGGCTTCGCCCGCGACACCTCTCCCCCAAGGGGGGTGAGGATGGGAGGCTGCAATGCCGACGCTGATAAAACTCGGCGGCGTCGAGGTCGACCAGGACGATCCGTGCGCGCTGTGGCAGGCGCTCTACGGAGCGAAGTTGAAGCTTCTCGCCGGCGACCAGCTGGAAGAGATCGAGATCCGTTCGCCGGTGACGCAGCGGCGCATGCGCGTGGCCAAGGCGAACATGGCGGCGATCGACGCCGAACTGGCGCGGCTCAAGGGCGCCTGCGACCTGAAACTGACCGGCCGGCGCGGGCGCTTCGCCAAGCGCATGCGGTTCATCTGAGGCACGCGATGAGCTTTCGCTACGGCCATATCGCGCAGCGGCTGTTCGATACGCCGCTGCTCTACGACGCGCGCAAGGCGGAGGCCTTCCTGCACGGGCTGGGCGGGCGCATCGCCGGCGACACGATCGTGATCACGAACGCGGAAGGCGCGGCGGACCATGTGGCGGGGGCCGACGGCCGGCCGCTCGCCGGCAAGCTCGGCGGGCGGATCGAGCGGGCCTATACGTGTGCCAACCTGCTGCCCTTCGACATGATCGACAACGTTGCGATCATCCCGGTCGAAGGATCGCTGGTGCACAAGGGGGGATGGATCGGCGCTTCGTCGGGGGAGACGTCCTACCAGGGTCTCCAGGCGCAGATCGCGCTGGCGCGGCAGTCCTCGGCCGTGCGCGGCGTCGTCTTCGAGGTGGACAGCTATGGCGGCGAGGTCAATGGCGGCTTCGAGACCGCCGGCGCCATCGCGAGGCTGTCGCGGGAAAAGCCGACGATCGCGATCCTGACCGACTTCGCCTATTCGGCCGGTTACATGCTCGCCTCGCAGGCGCGGTCGATCGTGGCGCCGAAATACGGCGGCGCCGGTTCGATCGGCGTGATCATCGTCCATGCCGACCGCAGCGGCGAACTGGAGCAGAAGGGTATCCAGCTCACCATCATCCGCGCGGGAAAGAAGAAGGCCGACGGCAACCCCTGGGAGCCTCTCGGCGCCGAGATGGCGGCGCGCTGGCAAGCGCTGGTCGAGACCATGCGCGAGGAGTTCGCGGCGACGGTCGCCGCGGGACGCCGCGGGCGGACGACGAAGGCCAGGGTGATGGCGACCGAAGCCGAGGCCTTCGAGGCGCCGGAAGCACTGGCGCGGGGGCTGGTGGACGCGATCGGCGATCCGCTCGAAGCCTTCGACGCCTTCGTCAAGGAAGTGAACAGGAGCTGATCATGGCCAGTCTGATCGCCGCGATCCGGAACGCCGTGCACCGCGATCCCACGCATGCCCTCGACACGATCGAGGTCGAACCCGGTGCAGATGCGCCGGCCAACCCGGCGCCTCCGAGCGAGGCCGCAACCACAGGAGGGACCATGTCCACCCAGACACAGGGCGGGGCCAACCCCGCCGTCACGGCCGCGCTCGCCGCGGCGACGCAGCCGCAGGGCAACGCAGCCGAGGGCTATACGGCCGCCATGGCCCGAATCGACGCGATCCTCTCCGCCGAAGGCATCAAGGGCGACGCCGGCCGCATGACCGCCGCGCTCGACCTGGCGAAGACGGCCGGCAGCATGTCGGCGGAGGCGATCGTCGGTTTCGTCACCGCGAACGTGCCGGCGAACAAGCCTGAGGCCTCGGCGCAGGCGCCTGCCCAGCCGGCGGCCGATCTCAGGCCGGACCCCGCCGCCTACGAGGCGCAGCGCGCGGCCTCGGCCGGGCTGGCGCAGCCGGGGAAGGGGAAGACCCCCGCCACCGCGAGCTGGGACAGCGTGCTCGAAAGCCGCGGCGCCAAGTAGGCGCCGCATCCCACCAACCGCCGGCGCGGCCTTCGCCCGGTCCTCTGATCAACCTCACTTCCGGAGGGAAAAATGACCGTCTTCACCGAAGGCCGCCATGCGGCCGAGTTCGTGCTGAGCGAAGCGCAGCGCATGTTCTCGCGCGACAACATCACGATCGCAGCCGAGCAGACCATCAAGCCCGGCAGCGTGCTGGGAAAACGCGCCGTCGTGGCGGGCGTCGTAGCGACCGCCGCGGCTGATGCCGGCAACACCGCCAGCTCCGGCGCGCTGACGCTCGCCGATCCCGCCGTCTCCTCCAGGGCGAAGGACGGCGTCTACAACATCGTCTGCATCGAGCCGGCAACCAATGCCGGTACCTTCGAGGTGTTCGATCCGACCGGCCGGTCCATCGGCAAGGCCACGGTGGGTGTCGCCTTCAACAAGGAGATCAAGTTCACCATCGCCGACGGGTCCGGCGACTTCGTGGCGGGCGACCGCTTCACCGTGACGGTGCAGGCCGACAATGCCGACTTCGAGTACGGGGCGCACGATCCGGCCGCCACGGACGGTTTCGAGGTCGCCGCGGCGATCGCGCTCTACGAAGCGACGACCGGCGAAAGCGAAAGCGCCGCCATCTCGGCGATCACACGCCACGCGGAGGTGAACGGACACCTGCTGACCTGGAAGACCGGGATCGCCGCCGCCGACAAGGCGAACGGCCTGCAGGCGCTCGCCGACAAGGGCATCATCGTCCGGTAGGCGGTTTACCCCACCCCGCCCTGACGGGCGACCCTCCCCACAAGGGGGAGGGTGTCGCGGCAAGCGCCGCCTTCACCCAATCATCAGCCCTTCGAGGGGAGAACCTCCAATGCTGCTCGACATCTTCAAGAGCGATCCGTTTTCGGTCATCTCGCTCACCGACGCGATCAACAAGATCAAGTTCGTTCCCGGTCATATCGGCCGTCTGGGCCTTTTCAACTCCAGCTCCGTGACGACGCTGACCGTCGCGATCGAGGAGAAGAACGGCATCCTGACGCTCGTCTCGCCGACGCCGCGCGGCGGCCCCGGCCAGACGACGGACAAGGCCAAGCGCACGCTGCGCAACCTGACGATCCCGCATTTCCAGATCGACGACGCCGTCATGGCCGACGAGGTGCAGGGCATCCGCGCCTTCGGCATGGAAAGCGAGGTCGAGACCGTCATGGGCAAGGTCGCCGAGCGGATGATGCAGCATTCGCAGTCCTTCGCGGCAACCGAGGAGTATCATCGCGTAGGCGCGATCAAGGGCATCGTCACCTATGCCGACGGTTCGACGCTCAATCTGTTCGACGAGTTCGGCGTCACCCAGGAGACGGAGATCGACTTCGATCTCGACAATGCCAACCCGACCGGCGGCGTTCTGCGCAAGAAATGCGCGGCGGTCTACCGGCAGATGGCGGGCATCCTCGAGGGCGTGCCGTTCTCGGGTGTGCGCGCGATCTGCGGCGATGCCTTCTTCGACGACCTGATCGCCCATCCGGAAGTGCGAGCCACCTATCTCCAGCAGCAGGAGGCGTCCGAACTGCGGCGCGGCTATGTCGACGACGGGTCGAGCGGCGTCTTCGGAACCTTCGCCTTCGGCAACATCGTCTGGGAGAACTATCGCGGCGCGGTCGGCAACACGACCTTCGTCAACACCGACAAGTGCCATCTCTTCCCGACGGGCGCCCCCGGCCTGTTCCGCACGGTCTACGGGCCGGCCGACTACATCGAGACGGTCAACACGCTCGGAAAGCGCCTCTACATGAAGCAGTATCCCATGCCCAACGACAAGGGCGTGGACATGGAGGTGCAGTCGAACGCGCTGCAGTACTGCACGCGGCCGAAGGTGCTGATCCAGGGGAAGAGGACCTGATACGTCTTCACGCGCGAGCGGCCCTTCGGGCCTGCGCTCCAGACCGGGCGCCGGACGACCGGCGGGCCGCGGTCGCGACCTGACGACAGGCAGTTCGTCTCGGCTGTGCGAAGGATCGTCCTATGGACTGGGAAGAGGCCGAGGCGCGACTGGAGAGTGTCGCGGCCGGGGTGTTCGACCGGCAGACGTTCCGGCTCCTGCCGCGCAAGGCGGGCCAGAGCGTCAACCACGGCCAGGTGCCGGACTGGGACCGGGAGGAGTTCGACTTCCGGGGTTCGCTCGAGTTCAACCCGCCCGGCATCGCCAGCGAGCGCCGCATGGGTGCCGATCCGACCGGGCGGGGCCAGATGGTGTTCTTCGAAGCCGTCGTGACGGCGGCGACGACGGAATGGCCGTACATGCCGCGCCGCGGCGACCTGCTCGCCCACGGGCACGATCGGTACAAGATCGAGGGCGTGGACGCCGACGGGTCGGCGCGGCGGGTCTTTCAGGTCAATCGAGCGCGGTGAGATCTCGCGAGGCACCCCCCTCTGCCCTGTCGGGCATCTCCCCCTCAAGGGGGGAGATCGGGCGCCTCGCTTTGGCCGTTCTACTCACGGCCCCAAGGGATAATGATGCTTTCAGCTGAGGCAGCGCGGCTCGCAGCGATCGAGGCCTTGTCGCCGACGGCGGCGAACCAGGGCGGGGGGGCGTTTCCGACGCTCGCGGGCGCGCGGATCTTCGACAGCCGGTCGGCCGCGCTAAACGAACTCGACGACCGTTCGGAGTGGGACGGCTACACGCCTGTGGTGGCCGTCTATTCGCGCCAGGCGCGCGCCGACACGCGCGGCGAGGCGGCGGAGTTCGACGACACCGACGCATCGATCGAGATCGAGTTCGTCGCCGAACTGGCTGTGGTGGCGGAGGACGAGGGCGTGCCTTTCGTCGACGCGATGGCGGGGGACGATCCGGAGGCGCGCCTGGTGCTGGCGGCGCTCTGCGGACAGATCCGGCGCGTCCTGCTCTTCGCGCCCGAGGGCGACCTGTTCCGTCACATGATCCGCGCCGTGCGGCGGGTCGACTGGGAGCCCTTCGCGGTGCCGGAACTCGGTCTGCGCTTCCAGCGCACCACGATGCGGCTGACCTGCATGGCGCGCGACGACGTGTTTTCGGACGAGGCCGGGCTGCCGGAGCCGCTCAGGACGCTGGCGGCGCGCCTGCCGGCCAATTCCTACGCCCGGTCGCGGCTCGACCAGCTCGGCGCGCATTTCTCGGCGATCGGGCGGACGCCGCTGGCCGATATCCGGATCGCGCCGGAAGCGGAGGGGGAGTTCGTGTCGTCCACGGGCGATCTGCGGTGATGGAGTTGCAGGTGCCCCTCACCAAGCGCGGCCGGCGGTTCGGCTTCGCCTCACCGGGCCTTTGGGGCGAGCCACGGGTCTCGCCCGTCCTTCGGACCCCCTCCCCGTGAACGGGGCGAGGAAGAGGCGAGCGGTGCTTCGGAGGTCTCGATATGACGCGTTACCGATTGGCCGATCAGGAGGCGCGGGTGCCTATGCCGGATCGCGGGGGGCGGCTGTTCAAGCCGGGCGAGAAGGGCGAGGCGATCGATCCGGAGAGCCGGTTCTACGCCACGCTGATCGCCGAGGGCGGGATCATTCCTGTGCTCACGCCGCGCACCGGTCGCTCCGCGACCTGCGGCTCCGAAGGGGCGCGCGACGACGCGCGGTCCGCAGTCGCGGCCGCGCCTGCGGCGAAGACAAAAGGCACCACTCGAAAGCCCAGAAGGAAACGGACATGACCGTCTTCAACTATATTCCCGGCAACCTGGTCGCGCCGATCTTCACCTTCGAGGTGAATTCGGGTGGGCAGTTCGAGAATTCCTCGCGGATGCTGCTCGTGGGGCACAAGATCTCGGGCGGGCTGATGACCGACAACGTGCCGGTGATCTGCCCGTCGACCATGGAGGGTCGCCGTCTTGCCGGCGCGGGGTCGATGCTGGACGACATGGTGCGCGCCGTGCGGCGCAACGCGCCGGCACAGGAACTGTGGATCGTCTCGGTGCCGGCGACCGGGACGGCCGAGGTGCGGACGCTGACGGTGGACAGCGTGCCGGCGGCCGGCGGGGTCGGCGTCATCGAGATCGCGGGCGAACCGATCCAGATTACGATCGGCGCGGGCGACACGGCCGACGACGTGGCGGCGGCGCTGCACGCGGCGATCACCGGCTACTACAATCCGCTCACCGAGGCCTCGCTGCCCTATACCTCGGCCGTGGCCGACGAGGTCGTGACGCTGACGGCGCGGCACGCCGGCGCGCTGCTGTCGGACATCGACATCTTCATCCCCGTGCTGGACGGGTCGAACGCCTTCACCGGGCGCATCACCGAGGCGGTCGTCACGGCGGGTTCGGGCAACCCCGACCTGTCGGCGGCGCTGGCAGCGCTCGGCGACGATCCTTTCGACTGGATCGTGTCGCCGTTCTCCGACGCGACCAACATCGGCCGCTACAAGAGCCTGCTTTCGGACGTCTCGGGCCGCTGGGCGTGGAACGTGCAGCTCTACGGGCACGTGTTCTACCCGCTCACCGACACGATCTCCAACCTCACCACGCACGGGCTGGCGCAGGACAACCGGCACATCTCGTGCCTGGCGCGGCCGGCCTCGGCCGACACGCCGCATCCGGCCTGGACCTGGGCGGCGGCGATTGTAGGAGCAATCGTTGTATGGCTCTCCAACGGCGCCAACGGCAACGTCTCGCGGGGTCAGTCGGGGGTGTGGGTCGAGGGCATCGCTCCGCCGCGCGACCGCACCAAGTGGTACGGCTATGCGACGCGCGACAGCATGCTGCGCTCGGGTCTTTCGACCTTCAAGGTGGACTCGACCGGCACGGTTCTGATCGACAAGATTATCACCATGCAGCGCACCACGAACGGGGTGACGGACACGACCTTCCGAGACATCCAGAAGATCGGCCAGCTAACCTATGCGCTGCGCAAGTTCCGCACGGCGCTGACCATGGAGCACGGGCAGAAGGCGATCGCCGACGACAATCCGGGCAATGTCGGGGCGGTGTCGACGCCGCGCGACATCGCGGCGACCTTCATGCACACCTATCAGGAGATGGTGCTCACCGGCATCCTGGAGAACCCGGTGCGGGCGGCGGAGCTGCTCGACGTGCGGCGCGACACGGACAATCCGAACCGGGTCAATGTCTATGCGCCGCTCGATATGGTGAACCCGCTTGACATCATTGCGGCGAACACGGTGGTTTATTCGCAGTTCCGTTAGCGGAACTGCTTTCTGTCCTCACGCTGTCGCCGCTGCGCGGCTCGCTCCGGCCCCTCGATCAGGCTCGGGAGCGCGCGCCACGAGGCGCGGCCGCCAGTCGGCGGCTCGGCCCATAGGGCCGAAAGGTTGCTACTCACTCACTCAGGAGCAAGACCATGGCCGGGAAAGACTTCGGCGGGAAGATGACCGTCACCTCGTCGGCGGGCTACAGGCTGTCGCTGCGCGGCACGATTTCCGTGATGCCGTCGGCGCAGTCGAACGACAGCGTGACCAACCAGGACGGGTCCGTGGACCGGACGATGACGCCGACCGCGCCGGCCGCCGAGCTCTCGGTGCGCGACGACGGGCTGGACTGGAACACGCGGCTCAACGGGCCGCGCGAGAACATCACCATCGTCGAGGAACAGACCGGCGTGACGCACCTCTTCACCGGCGCGTTCTGGAGCGGGCGGCCTTCGCTCAACCGGATCAACGGCGAGATCGGCGGCATCAGCATCGTCGCGGACTATTATCGCAGGCTGGGGTAAAGCCCAGCCTGCTGGCTTTGTTTTGTCCTCACGCTGCCGCCGCTGCGCGGCTCGCTCCGGACGGGGTGCGGCATAAGCCGCGACGCCCGGTCGGGCTTGCGGCGCTTCGCGCCGGTAAACCGGAGACGTTCCCTTGAACAAGACCATCCCTCTTTCCCGGCAGTACGAGGCGCACGGGACCGCATTCAATGCGATCGAATTGCGCCTGCCGAAGCATCGTGAACATTTCGCCATCGGCGATCCCGTCGAGGTGCAGCCGTCGGGGGCGGATGGGGGGTCGATCGTGGTCGAGTATCTCGACCGGATCGAGGCCTATCGCGACAGGCTGCTGGTGAAACCTTCGCTTGCAGAGATCTTCGATCTCGACCTGGTCGATTCGATGACGCTGAAGGAAACTATCATCGGTTTTTTTACCGAAGCGCGGAGGCTGCGGCGTGCGCGGACGAACTCCTCTGGCGCGGCGGACGAGGGATCGACGAAGTCGGAAACCTGACGTTCGACGAGGTGATCGCCTATTGCGACCGGTGGCTGGAGTGGCTGCGGGCCCACGCACCGCGCGGCAGATCGGCATGAGGACATAGGGCATGGCCAACCGCACGATCGAAGCCGTCCTGCGGCTGTCGGCCAAGCTCGGGCCGATGGACGCTCTGTCGACGGTGCAGAAAAAGCTCGGCGCGGTCTACAAGACGGCCGAGGCGGCGAACCAGCGGCAGTCGGCGTGGGTGAAGACGACCCGGGCTATGTATGCCGACGTCATGCCGATGCTGACGCGCTATGCCGGCCCGGCGGCCATCGCCTATGGGGCCTACCAGGTCGGCAAGGCGGCCTCCACCATGGAGGACGCACTCTTCGGCATCCAGAAGAAGACCGGCGCGACCGAGGAGCAGCTCGAAAGCCTGCGCCAGCAGATCAAAGGCATGGCGCGCGACGTGCCGGTGTCCATGAGCGAGATTGCCGCCGCCTTCGAGCGAGGCGGGGCCGCCGGGATCCCGCTCGACCAGCTGCGGGACTTCGCCGAACTGACGACCAAGGTCGCGGACGCGTGGGACATGGCGGCCGAGGACGTCGGCAACGCCTTCGCCGGCTTCGAAGCCGGCATGGGCATCGCCCGGGAAGACCTCGAGGCGTTCGCCGACCTGATCAACTTCCTCGCCGACAGCGGCATCGCGGACGAGGCCGACATCGTCAATTTCGTCGACCGCGTGGGCGCCAGCCTGAAGAACTTCGGCCTGGCGAAGGAGGAGATCGCCGCCTACGGCGCGGCGATGCTGAACCTCAAGATCCCGGCCGAGGTCGCGGCGCGGGCGATGGACACGCTGACTGGCAAGCTGATCGCGCCCGGCAATCTGAGCGAGAAGGCAAGGAACGCACTCGGCGAGATCGTCGGGGATATCGACGAGTTCGCGCGGCTGATCGAGAAGGACGCGGCCGGCGCTCTCGACCTCTTCTTCGACAAGCTCTCCCGGTTCTCCAACGCCGACCGCGCGCTCTTCCTCGGGGGCCTTTTGGGCGAAGGCTTCGACGATGAGGTGATGCGACTGTCGGCCGGCGTGGAAGAACTCGGCCGCAACCTCGAAATGGTGGGCCAAAAGGAAAAGTATCTCGGCAGCGTGTCCGAAGCCGCGCAGCGCAAGATGGAACTCTGGTCGAGCCAGGTGCAGATCCTGAAGAACAATCTGGGCGGGCTTGCCGACAGCGTCGGGGCGCCCGTTCTCGACCAGCTCAACAAGCTGCTGACCGGCGCCAACGAGATGATGGACCGGCAGGCCGAGATCGGCGCCGGGCGCGAGAAGCTGACCAAGGGCGGCTTCTCGGAGGGCAAGTATTACGCCGAGTATCAGGAGCGGTACAAGAAGGTGCACGGCGACACCGGCTGGTCCATCGCCAGGGCGAACGCGATGCAGGAGCGCTACCGCTCCGATCTCGCGGCCTACGGACGCGGCGAGATCGGATCGCTGTTTGGCAATCTCGACCGGGACGCGGAGACGGCGCGCAAGCGGCAAATCCTTCTCGACGCGCGCGGGCAGTATGCCGGGCTGGAGGCCATGCGGCTTTCCACCGTGCGGCGCGACATCGTGCCGGTTCGCGATCCGGGGTCGATTTCGCTGGCCGAGCAATATGGCAGCTACGGCAAGGCCGAGTCCGATGCGCGGCGGGACGCGGCGGTCAGGCGGCTCAATGCCGATCCGATGCAGGAATTCCTGAACCGGGGCGTCACGAACCCGGCCGCAGGGCTCGAAAAGCGACTGAATGCCGCCGGGCTCGGCAACGAGACCGATGCCTCGAGCTGGCGCAAGTTCCTCTTCGGTTCCATGGCGGACGGAAACACCTCGTTTCGCGATGCCATGAAGATCGACCTCGGCGCCGAAGAGTTCGGGCAGAAGATCGAGGGCGCGATGACGACCGGCGGCGAGCAGGGCGGACAGCGGTTCGGCGAGGCGGCTTCGCAGAAGCTCAATGCCGAAGCCGCTGCGGCCGGCAATGCCTATGGCACGGCGGCGGCGGCGGCCTTCAACAGCAATGTCCGGCCGCCGCGCGCCTTCCCCGGCAACACCGGGCAGTCCGTCACCAGCCCGGACGACCTGTGATGGCCAGAAACTGGCTGCACGCTTTCCGCCCGGCTTCGTTCCGGGGGGTGCCGTTCAAGGTCGACGCGGAGGACATTTCAGGGGCGCGGCGGCTTTCGGTGTCGCCGATCGCCTATGCCGAGACGAGCGTCATCGAGGACATGGGGCGCGACCCGCAGCGCTTCGGCGTCGCGGCCTACGTGACCGGCGACCTGGCGGACGCGGCGGCGCTGGCGCTTGCCGCCATGCTCGACCGCAAGGGGCCCGGCACGCTGGTGCTGCCGATGCGCGGCGCGTTGCGCGCCCGGGTCGAGGGCTGGCGGCTGACGCGGGTGAAGGACCGCGCCGGGCTGGTGCGGTTCGACATCGGCTTCATCGAGGAGGGGCTCGCGGCGGTTCCGTTCCTGCCGTCCTTCGCGGCCGGCGCGCTCGGCGCGGCCCTTGCCGCCGGCGTGCCGATGCTGGCACTGCGGGCGGGGCTGGCGGCGGCCGGCGCCGTGACGCGGATCGCCGGCATCGCCGGGGCGGTCGGGCTGGCGGGCAACGCGGCCTGGCTCGCGGCGCAGGCCGCGCTCGCGGAAGCCGCGACGGTCGCCAACCTCGCCGAGGCCTGGCGGATCGCCGCGCTGCGCGGGGCGGCCGGGGAACTCGCGCCGATCGTCGCGGCGTCCATCCCCGCCGCCGATGCGACGGTCGAGACCGATGCCGAGCGGCTGGTCATGGCGGCGGCGCTGTCGGTCGCGGTGGTGCGGGTGGACTATCCGTCGCGGCGCGACGCCATGCAGGCGCGGGAGCGCTTCGCCCGCACCGTGGCGCCGGTGATCGAGACCGCCGGGGATTTCTCCGACGAGGCCTTCGCCTGGATCTCCGGCATCTCCGGGGAGGCGGCCCTGGCGCTGTCGCGCGCGGCGGCCGACAAGGCGCCGGTGGTGCGGGTGGAGACGAACCTGTCGCTGCCCTCGACCGTGCTCGCCTACCGGCTCTACGGCGACGCCACGCGGGCCGGCGAGCTGGTCGAGCGCAACGGGGTCAGGACGCCGGTCTTTATGCCGGTGGTTTTGGAAGCATTGGCGCCTTGATGTGTCCTGACGCTGTCGCCGCTTCGCGGCTCGCTCCGGACGGGGCGCGCCATGAGGCGCGACGCCCGGTCGGGCTTGCGTCCTTCGGACGAAGGAGGGGGGCGCCTCGCGAGATCTCGCCTGGGCGCCCCCTCTGTCGGCTTCGCCGACATCTCCCCCACACGGGGGGAGATCAGAAGCGGCACCATTGCGCCACATGCGGGACATGAGAGACACGGATGGCTGATCCGCTCGAGGAACTGGTCGTCACCGTCGGCGGGCGGCGGATGACGGGGTTTTCGGACATCTCGATCTCGCTTTCGGTGAACGCGGCGGCGCGGACGGCGACGATGACGGTGTCGGATTTCGAAGGCCGCAACCCGCTGATGCCGGACGAGGAATGCACGATCGAGGCCTCGGGCGACCTCTTGCTCACCGGCTACATCCGCGAGATCGGTCCGTCGCACGACGAGAGGAGCCACAGGATATCGGTGAGCATCGCGTCGCGGACGATCGACGCGGTCGAGGCCTCGATCGACCATCCGACCGGCTTCGCGAAGGACAAGGACCTGGTCGAGATCGCGCGGGAGTTCGACACGTCGGGCATCGGCATCGTGGCGGAGGAAAGTTTCCCCAGGGAGAAGGCGCGCTTCGTCAACACCGGGGAGAGCCTGTTCGACCACATCAAGGCGCTGGCGCGCTCGCACGGGGCACTGATCTACGACACGGCCGAGGGGCAGATGCGGATCGCCAAGAAGCCGCGCGGGCGGCATTCCGGCGCGCTGTCCATCGGCGACGGCGGCAACATCATATCGGCCTCGGCGACGCTCTCCGGGCAGGGGCGCTATTCCGAGACGATCGTGCGCGGCCAGTCGTCGCGAGGCTTCGGGGACGCGGCGCTGCGCATCGAGGCGCGGGCAAGCGACAGCGGCGTGAAACGCACGCGGCCCCGCATCGTCGTGCACGAGAGCGAGACCGATTCCGGCAAGCTGAAGGAGCGGGCCGAACGGGCGGTGAAGCGCGCGGCGGGCTATTCGCGCAAGGCCACGATCGTGGTGGCCGGCTGGCGCGACGCGGCCGGAAAAATCTTCGAGCCGCACTTCATCATCGGGCTCAACGACCCGCGCGTCTATGTCAGCCAGGACATGGCGATCGAGACCGTGAACCTGACGCAGTCGATCGAAGCGGGCGGACCGGGGACGCGGGCAACGCTTTCGCTGGTCGACCCGGCGGCGCTCAACGGCGAGGGCGGCGGCGGCTCGTCGGACCCCGTCTGGGCGACGCCGGAGACCGAAGGCAAGGTGCGCGCGTGAGCGGATACCGCAACCAGTTCGTGCGCGTCGAGGTCGAGAGCGCGCGCTTCGAGGAAGGGCAGCTGCTCGTCACCGGGCGCGGCATGGCCGGCGAGAGGTTCGAGGATCGGCCCTGGTACGAGCCGCATGGCTTCGCCAGCCATCCGCAGGGTGGGGCCGTCGGCACGATGCTGGCGCCCGGCGGGCGGCGGGACCAGTCCTTCGTGATGACGGCCTACGATCCCGGAATTCGTCCGGAGATCGAGCCGGGGGACACGGCGATCTACGGCCATGGCAACCTGATGCGGCTGCACAAGGACGGTGCGATCTTCGACTTCGGCAGTCGAACGGCCGTGCTCACATCGGGGGGGTGGACGATCAACGGCGACGTGACAATCAACGGGAACGTGCAGTTGAACGGCAACATGATCGCGACCGGATCGATCGTCGACGGCGACGGAAACAACGGGGCCTGACGTCAGCGATGAAGCCTGCGAACTACGCGCCCGTCTATGCCGGGCTTTATCCCGAACTTGCGGAGATCGCTCGAAAGCACGGCTATGCAATGGCGGTTCATGGCAGCCTTGCGCGCGATGCGGACCTGATCTGTATTCCTTGGACTGATGAAGCGGAATCGCCGCAGGCGATTGTCGATGAGATCACGACGACTTTCGCTATTCGCGAGAGGCATGGTGGACCGAAGGTCCTGAGCACGGGCGAACCGTCTACACCCTCGTCGTCGCGGGGCCTGGATGCTTCATCGATCTGTCGTTCACGCCGAGGGGAGGCAGCGCCGCGATGGCTGACCGAGCCCAATGCGCATAATCCCGCTTAGCGACGCGCCCGAGCCGACCCTTTCGCCGGATCTCGTCTGGGACGGCGTCATGGCGGACCTGGCGGTCGGCGGCCCGGACGAGGCCGGGAACCGCGGAGGCTTGCGCGCGAGGGCCGCACTGGAGACGGCTGTCCTGATCTGTCTCATGACGGACGCCCGCGTCTCGGCCGACGAGCTGCGCGACGGCGACGTCAACCGCGGGTGGATCGGCGACAGTTTCGATCTCGACGAGGCGGCCGGCGAGGCGCCGATCGGCTCCCGGCTGTGGCTGCTCATGCGCCGGACGGTCGACGCGGTCGAGGTGCCGCGGCTGGCCGAGGATTACGCGGTCGCGGCGTTGCAGCCGCTGATCGACCAAGGCGCGGCGGCAAAGGCGACGGCGAGCGCCACGGCCGACCCGGCGCGCAACCGGCTCGAGCTGGCGATCACGCTGACCGATCGCGACGGGTCGACGCTGGTCGCGTCGCGCTATCGCGTGCTTTGGGAAGGTTTGGGCGCATGAGCTTCACGGTCCGCACGCTCGACGCGATCTCGCAGGCGATCCGGGGCGACATGCGCCGCGAGATGCCCGGCACCGATGCCAATGTCTGGCCGAACAACCTCTCGATATTCGCCAAGGTCTTCGCCGCGGCGATCCACGAGGTCGACCTTCGCGCGCGCTACATCTACCGGCAGATCTTCGTATCGACGGCCGACGAGGAACACGTGCTGCGCCACGCCTACGAATTCGGTATGGCGCGCAAGCCCGCCTCGCGGGCGACGGGGATGATCGCGACGACCGGGACGCCGGACACGGTCTATCCGGCCGGCGTCGCCTGGCTGTCGGCGGGCGCCCGCTTCATCGCGTCGAGCGACGCGCGGGCGGATGGCGCCGGCGATATCGTCTTCCTCGTGCATTCCGACGCGCGCGGCATCGCTTCGAACCGCCTCGCCGGCGAGACCATGCAGCTCGCCGACCCGGCGCTCCATCCGACGCTCGGCGCGACGGCGACGGTCGGCGAGGACGGGCTCGGCGGTGGCGCCGACCTGGAGACGATCGAGAGCCTGCGCGCCCGCGTGCTCGACCGGCGCCGCCGGCCGCCGCAGGGCGGGGCGGAAAGCGACTACGAACAGTTCGCGCGCGCCGTTCCCGGCGTCACGAAGGCATGGGCGCATCGCTTCGCCTACGGTCCGGGCACGATCGGCGTCTGGTTCCTGTTCGAGGGACGGGCGAATGGCATCCCCAACGAGGCCGACGTCGCGGCGGTGAAGGACGCGGTCGAGGTTCGCCGCATGATCCGCGCCGAACTCGAAGTGCTGGCGCCAGTGGCCTATCCCGTCAACGTGACGATCTCCGGGCTCGCCGCCGATACCGAGACCGTGCGGGCGGCGATCCGCGCCTCGCTGGAGGCGATGTTTGCCGCCCGCGCGCGTCCGGGCGTGGCGGTGTCGCCGGCCGTCTTCTCGCGCTCGTGGATCGCCGAGGCGATCTCGGCTGCGCTCGGCGAGGACCGCCACGTGCTGACCGCGCCGGCGGCCGACATCACGCTGTCGAACGGGTCGATCCCCGTGCTCGGGACGATCACCTATGTCTGACCGCTACACGACGGCGCCCGGCGAGGACCGCACCGCGCTCGTTCATCTTCGCCCGACGGCATGGCCCGAGCCGCCGCGGCCGGGGGTGGAAGACGCGCTGTCGGACCCGGCGTCGGGAGACCTTGCCGCTTCGCTCTACGTCATGCTGCCGCAGGGCGCGGCCTGGCGCACGCCGGACGGCGCGGCCTTCGAGGAAAAATCCCTGCTCGGCGGCTTCCTGCGGTCGCTGACCGGCGCGCTCGCGGCGACCTATCGCAAGCTCGCCGGCATCACGCTGGAAAGCACGGCGGTCACGCTGGTCGATTCACTCGCCGACTGGGAACACGATCTCGGTCTGCCCGACCCTTGCCTCGACGAGGACATGACGACGGCGCTGCGCCGGCGCGCCGCGGTCGCCAAGGTGCGGCACGCCGCCACGATCACGCCGGCCGACTTCGTCGCGCTCGCCGCGACGCTCGGCTACACGATCTCGATCGAGGAACCGAAGCCGTTCGCCTGCGGAGAATCCGAATGCGGCGGCACCGACGAGACGGTCGGCGGCGACCAGCCGGGCAACGCGATCCAGTTCCATTTCATCGTCAAGGTCGACGGCGTGGCGCTCGAATATTTCGAGTGCGGCACCTCCGAAATCGGGCTCGACCGGCTGCTCGACTTCCGCACGGCGGAGGATCTGGAGTGCGTCTTCCGGCGGGTGGCGCCGGCCTGGACGATGCCCGTTTTCGATTATTCCTGACCCGGAGACCGCAAGATGGACTACTACCCGCCGAAGAACAATCCGGCGACGGAGGCCAACCCGCGGCCGCCCTATTACGACGGCAACGCGCAGGCCGGCATCAAGGGCAGCTTCGTGCCGGGCAAGGCCGTCGAGCATCCGCAGCGCGAGATACTGGCGGTGATCGAGGCGGCGGATATCGTGCCGTCGGCCAACAGCACGACGCAGCTGCTCGAAGCGATCAAGATCCTGATCGCTCAGCAGACCGGAACGACGCCGACGCCGGGCGGGCCGACGCCCTACAACCACAAGCAGGCTTTCGTCTACACCGGCGCCGACCAGAACTTCGTCGTGCCGGCGGGCGCCGTCATGCTCAAGTTCAAGATCTGGGGCGGAGCGGGCGGCATCTGGTCCGGCGATCCGAACGGATCGGCGGGCGGCTTCACGCTGGCCGAGTTCAACCTCGCCGACGGGCCGATCGAGGCCGGGGACGCGCTGAAGATCATGGTCGGGCAGGGCGGGCTCGCCCTGGGCATCAACTATTCGGCGACCGAGAATCAGGACACCGCCGCAACCTATGGCTTCGGCGGCACGACCCGCGTCTGGGGGTCGGATGCGGGCTGGCCGGGCGGCGGCCTCTCCGGCATCTTTTCGGGTTCCGGCGCCATCGCGGCAGGCGAGGCGGCGGCGCGCGCGCTGGCGATCGCAGGCGGCGGCGGCGGCTCGGTCTACCGCTCGCGGCCGGGGCAGCCGCATTCCAATGGCGGCTACGGCAACGCGGTGGGCGCCGGCGGCGAAGGCACCATGCAGGGCGGCAACGGGGCCGACACGAACGACGGCGGCGGTGGCGGCGGCTATTTCGGCGGGTCCGACGCGGCGATCGCGTGGATCAACCCGACCGGCGGCGAGACGAGCGGCGCCGGCAAGGGCGGCACCGGCTTCGTGCATGCCGACGCGGTGGCCGCGCAGATCCTCGCCGCGACGGCCGGCGTCTCGCCGCCGAACCCCTACGACCCCGACTATCAGTCGGGCGTCGGCGTCGCGACCATGTCCGGCCACGGGCTGGTCGTGGCCGAATGGTACATCCCGCAATAGGAGCGGCGACATGCCCGCAACCGATTTCTTCGGCGTGACCGACCTGGTGAAGCGCCTCGACCCGCCGGCCGGATACGAAGAAGTGCACCAGGACGGCTATTCCTGGGCGCGCGCCGGAACGACCTACGAGGACACGACCCGGCTCGGGCCGGAGGCGTGGAACCAGATCGTCGCCAATTTCCGCGCGCTGCTCACCATCCCCGGCGTGGTCTTCGAGGATGCCGATCCGCGCACGCCCTGGCTGCTGCGCGACGTGATCACCGCCTATATCGGCATCAAGGGCGCCGCGCTCCTGCCCGGCGTGCTGATCAACAACATCCCGGCGCTGGCCGCCGACGAGGACTTCATGGCGGCCTTCGCCGCGGCCATGGCAGCGGCGGAGATCCAGAATATCGTCCTGCTCGGTATCGGCATGAACGCCGACGGGACCAATCCTTTCGCGGCCAAGCTCAACAGGGCGTTGTGGACGGCGCGCACAGCGGGCGAGGGCGGTGACGGCGACCTGCGCCAGGTGATGAGCAAGGAGACGGCGGGCGACACCGTCTCGCTGCTCATGCAGACCGGCACGTCGGGACGTTTCGAGGTAGGCCTCATCGGCGACGACGACCTGACCGTCAAGGTCTCGCCCGACGGATCGGCCTGGACGACGGCGATCACCGTCGACAAGACGACCGGCGCGGTTCGCCTGCCGGCTGGTTCGGCCGCGGCTCCGGCACTGAAGATCGGCGACGGCGACAGCGGCCTCGCCGGCGGAGCCGACCTTCTCAAGTTCATCATCGGTGGGGTGGAGCAAGCGCGCTTCGGGACGTCCGGAAACTTTCTCATCGGCGGCACGGCCGCCTATTCCACCCGCACCGGAGCTTCCGGCGCGACGGTCGTGACACCGAAGGCGCAGATCCTCTCGACCGGCTCGGATGCATCCCTGATGCTGGCGCGCTTCGCCAACAATGTGGGCGGGCCATATTTCTTCTTCGCCAAGTCGCGCGGGGCGAATGTGGGGGACAACGTCGCGGTGCAGGCCGGCGACGATCTCGCAACCTTCGCCTTCGCTGGCGTCGCTTCGAGCGGCAACCAGGGCGAGGCCGCCCGCATCAACGTCAGTGCAGCCGGCGCTCCCACAACCGAGCGAACGCCCGGCCGCATCGACTTCATGACGACCGACGGATCGGCGGTTGTCGCCGTGCGCGTCACGGTCGCCGAAACCGGCGCCCTGCAGATGGGCGCCGCGCGCGACACGGTGATCGACGCCAGCCGCCGTTTCGTCATCGGCGCGAGTTCGGAATATTCGGCTGCCAACATCGCGAGCATCGCCCATGCGGTGAACACGACCGGAAAGCTGCGCGGCCTGATCGTCTGGGACACGACGAACAACCGGGCGCTGCGCGCCTCCGGCGCCGGCGCCACCGATCCATGGCACGTCCTGGACGGCTCGGCGACCGTCACCCCCGCCTAGCAGGAGCTTGTGAGCATGCTGCTCGAAATTCCGGTCGAGCCGATCCGGCCCGGCTATCCGTATCTCGTCTCCCTCCTGTTCCCGCTGGATTTCTGGGAGGTGGAGGCGCTGGCCACAGGACGGATGGTGGCGCATTTCCGGCTCACCGTCGGCGGCACGCTGCTCCACACCGCCGACAGCGACGAGGGCGCCATCGCGCGGGATGCGGCGGAACGGCGGCTCGACATAGCGCTGCCGGCCGAGGCGACGAAAGCCTTCACGGAGGCGCGTGTCGTCTTCGACTTCGCCCGCATCGACCCCGGCGGCGGTCAGCGGGCGGTGCCCGGCCTCTACGACTTTCCCGTGAAACAGGCGGTGACCAGAGATGTCTAACATCGCGCGGATCGAGTTCCCCGACGGCGTGACCATCCTTCCGGGCACGATGGGGCTCGGATGGATCTTCGGCGATGGGGCGCCGGCCTCGTCTCTCGGGCGCAACGGCGAGCGGTATGTCGACGACCTGACGGGCTTCGTGTGGAACAAGGCGAACGGCGTGTGGATGAACACCGGCGCGCCGCCCTTCGCCACGGCCGCGGCGCAGGACGCGGCGGAACAGGCGGCGGAGGATCGCCAGCAGACTGCCCAGGATCGCGAGGCCACCCGCCAGGATCGCATCGCGACCGGCGCGGACCGCGAAGAGACCGGGCTCGATCGGGCCGCTACAAAGGCTGACAGGGCGCAGACGTCGATCGATCGGGCGGCCACGTTGGCCGACCGTATCCAGACGTGGAAGGACCGCACCGCAACTGGCATAGACCATGCCGGCACGAAAGCCGACCGAGAGGCCGTCGCGGCCGATCTAATCGCCGCGCAAACGCTCGTCAGCGCATTCGAGCAAGTCACGTCGATCCGCCCGCGCCTCGCCGTCCGGTGGGAAACTGCGGGCAACGTACGGGGGATCGTCGACCTCACGGGGCCTGACGACGGATCGCCAGGCTCGGTCTTCGGCCCTGACGAGACCGACTATGACGGCGACGGGGCGGGCACGCACACCGACCCGGTCACCGGAACGACCGTTCCGAACACGGGACTTTATGCATGGGTTGCGGCCGCATCGGCGTGGACGTGGGCTGGCCCTAACCCGCCTGCGATCGAGGCCGCCTTCGAGGAACGGTTTCAGACCCTTGACATTCCCGGATGGACTTGGCTGCTGGCGGTAAAAGACGAAGACGGCGAACTCCGTGCACTGATGGGGACCCGTTTCGCCAAGCCAGGAATCATCGACTTCAGAATCGGAGATATCACCGAAGACCTGTCGTCGACCGATGAAGATGCGATCGCCGGCGTGGCGCGCGACAAGTTCATAACGCCCGCGAATCTTGGGGCGGTGGTGGGCCGCTGGTTCAAAAGCATCGATATCCCCAAATGGGCGTGGCTCGAGTGCGTGATCGATGAAGACGGCGAGCTGAGAGCCCTGCGCGGCGCGCGCAAAGACGTACCTGGCAAGATCATCGATCTGATCGCCGACAACGCATCCGCGGCAGGCGATGATACCATCATCGTTCCCCGCTTTTCGTACCTCGAAGTGGTGAAGGATCGAGACGGGGACTTTCGCGCAATTCGCGGCACGCATGAGAAGCACGGATTCCTCAACTTCGCGCCGGCCCCGGCTGTCGAAACATCGCCGCCGCAGTCTTGGCCGACAAGGCCGAACTCCGGAAACGCCATTGAGGGGACTATCCATAACCAGTGGATCACCCTTTGCAGGCAATCCGGCGAAAACGTCTATATCGGGGGCATCGGTGAGGCTGGCCTAGTCCCAGCGAAAAACGACGTACCTATCGTGGTTTCCGAAATTCTCTTCCGCGCAAATGCGTCAGAGAGCACGTTCCTTGGGATGTCGCATTTGTGGGACGACCACGACGCACCGTCGATACTCACCGACGTCCGACATCATGCGAATGCCGGATGGTCAGACTCGACGCCGGTCGGCCATGTGCTGGACGTGTTTCAGCGCCAGCACGGCGGTTCCGGTCGCGCGATAAAGCACTGGCGTGGGGGCACCTATAGCGCCGCTGATCTCGGCCCGAGAGGGAAACTTCTTGCTGGATATGGCAACCTCACCTACGGGCAAGTCTTCCGGCGCCAGGACAACCCGGACGAAGTCTGGAGCCTGATGCGATCAGCGGATGTCGCGCCGCGCACCTGGGGTATCGCACGATCGTTCCAGAACCTCGAAGATGGTGTCCCATCTTTCGTCAACATCTGGGAGAGCGACGACAACCTTTACTCGCTGTGGTGGCCGCTGCGCGACGGCAGCGGTGGGGTTTTTGCCTTCCATACGCATCCGGCCAACAGCGGCGACCGCCGCATCGTCATGGCGTTCATGACCTGGGATGGCGTCATCTGGTCGTATAGCGCCATTGAAGCGGAAATCCCGATTGTTGCAAATCCCTTCAACGGGGATGAAGCGCCCGATCCCTACTCGTTCGGCGATACGATTTTCACGCCGGGCGGTTCCGACAGAATACGCTTGTGCGACATGAAGGAAGTCGCAGACGGCATCCTCCAGGTCGTCTACGTCAGGTGGACGGGATCACCGGCTGTCGCGGACTTTTCGACTGCGACGATCGAATACGTCAAGGTCGACCTGACCGGCAGCTCGCCGGTCGTTTCGACGCCCGTCGTGGTGGCGCCGGCGGGAACGGGGTATTTCCTTCGTCCAAACGCCTACCTCGGTCTCGCTTGCGTCGTCAGGGAAGACGTCGTGGCGGTCTGCAAGATCACCCATGACGGGAGCGAGGATCTGGTCGATTCCCGCTTTGCTATCTGGGACTGCACCGGAACGCCGACGAAGATCGCTTTCGCGTTCGGAACCGACGTGAACGGGGATGACAACATCATCACTGAATACGTGACCACGACCCGAAAGGCGGGCCGTCCGGTCCTCGCCATCAAAGATGACTGGGATGGCGTGTCCTTCAAATACACGCTCGGCGACGTGATAGTCTTCGCCGAAGCGGAACAATACGTGGACTATAGCGGTCCGTACAAGTCGCGGCAGCGCTGGGTGCGCGTGCTATCCACCATCCTGTGAGGTTAGACATGACCACGATTGAGATAAAAGCCGGCGCCATTGTTTCCAACAATGACCATGCTCCACTTGTAGACTACATGCAATGGTACGATGACATCGCTGTGTGCGGCGGAAAACCCAACGTCCTAGACGACGAAGGGCGCATCTCTGCCCTGCAGCATATAGGGCGCGGTGATCGCGTCTTTCACCGCGGCAGCGATTTCTCGCCCGCAGTGCCCGCTGTGCTCAACGGCGTCCGCGTGCTCGATTTCGCGAACACGGAAGGGCAGGGCGCCGGCAACCTGTCGCGGGGCTATGAAATTCCGCTATCCATGATCCTCGAAGACGCACCGATCACCAGCCTGACGATAGCGGCGATCGTTCAGACCTACCCGCTTGAGGCAGGCACGCAGGCCATTGTCGACATCACCGACCCGGAGACCGGCACCGTTTTGCTTCAGCAGAACGTCCAAGCCTCCGGTCTAGGCACAACGCAATTCGTCGCCAGGCGCACCGCCGCTGACACTTCGACAGCTGTGTCGGAGCAATCCGTCGGCTATCCGAACGGCTACCAGGCGATTATCTCGACCGTAAACTATGCGGCCGGGACAGGTTTCATCAACCACCAGAACCTGGGCAACGCCGCGACGGCAAACATACCACTCGTCAATACGGGGGATATCGGCCCCGCGAGCTGGCATCCCGATACCGTTATGCGGATCGGAAAGGCCTCCGACGCCTCCGGCCGCCATTTTCTCAAGAGGATCGCAAGGCTTTGGGTGAGGGCGAACATGACGCCCGCCGGGCGGACCGCGCTCGCCGACTTCATGGTGCCGATCCGAATCCGGCTTAGCGCAGTGGTATGATTGCTGCGCCGACGTCTTTTTCGTCAGCGGGGCAGGACGGTGGGCGGGCCGACTTTCGTCCTCCTAGAACGGTTCTCCGACCAGCACGAGCGGAAAACTGGACAGGTAGATCAGGAAGGCGAAGAGAGGCAGGCCGAGAATGAGCACGATGGCCGTCGTGGTGCGGCCCGTCTTGAAGTACCAGCGCTTCTCGTGTTGCATCGCAAGAGCCTCTGTGTAAGTTGCCGGACACTATCTCGGGAGCGAAACTTGCGCAACGCCTTCGCCGTGCTGGCCTTCGTCGCGATCTGTATCGTTTCGCTTATCCTAGCGAACAGGGGAGTCACCGAAGACAAGATCGGAACGGACGGCCTGCAAAACTACCGTGCTGCTTACCACTTGATATCAAAAGGTGTTTTCGCGATAGACGCGCAGGGTAGCATTCCGTCCATGACGCGGGAGCCGCTACCCGGTTTCCTTCTAGCTGGGTATTTGCTTCTGGCGTTTGACGATGCCGAGAGCGCGAACCCCGAAAAAGTCAATGGTACGGCGGAAGTTGTAGAGGTCAAGCGGTTCAATCTGATCTGGCCGGTTCTGGCAGCGGGGTTCTGCTTCGTCGGTGGATGGCAATTGACCGGCAGTCGCGCCGCCGCGTTGGCATCCGCTGCGATCGGTGGGGTTGCGTTGGCGTCATGGGACTTCGGTCTCAACTCCATGTACACGGAAGCGATGGCGGGCGTCCTGATGCTGGCGTCTTCGTCCGCGGCTTTCTGGATGGTACGGATCCGCTCGGTTCTCTCGGCCATCGCCTTCGGACTGGCATTCGGCCTCCTGGCGCTCACGAAGGCGATAGCCGCCACTGTTTTCCTAGCCGCTCTGCCTTTGGCTGTTGGGCTTACATGGTGGGCTTCGGGGGACTGGCGGCAGGCGGGAAAGGTTCTTGCAGCTGCGTTCGTCGCATACGCTTTCATAGTCGGCCCCTGGCTGGTCAGGAATGTGGCTCATTTCGGGGAGCCGTCCATTGCCATGCGTGGGAGTCGCGTACTGCTGTATCGCTCGATGCTCAACGAAATGCCTGCGGAGACATATCGCGCGAGCTTCTATGTTTGGGCTCCAAGGGAAATCCGTCCGGCACTGGGGGCACTATTCGGCTTTTCGAATGCCGACATGCAGAAAGGCGGCGCTGGCGCAGCGTTGAACAGAGGCCCTTCTGATTTCATGGCGGAGGATCGGGAGGCAGAGAGACTTGGAAGACCCGATCTTGCCACGAGCTACCTTTGGAAAATGCGAGCTGAACACCGGGTGCTAGTCCAGAAGATTAGGGAGGAAGAAGGCGCTTCTGTCCCCGTCGCCAGGATACTGGCGGAAGATCGGATGAAAAGCCAAGCCGCAGCAATGATCCGCGCGCATCCGGTCAACCACCTCACGGCAATGGTGCCGCTGTTCTGGCGCGGGTTGTGGATCGAGAACGCAATCGTCTGGTGGCTCGGCCCAATCATGGTGCTGGCGCTGCCAGGATTGTTCCTGCTCGGGGCAGTCCGCCGGCGGCCGGACGTTCTAGCGTTTACGCTCGCCCCCATGGGGGTCATGGGGGCGTATCTAGTCGGAACGCACAACCTGCCTCGGTACGTCGAGCCACTTATGCCGGTGATGGTATGCTGCCTTACGGCACTGGTCTATGCGACAGTTGCTCGGGCAGCGCGGCGGCTCGGGGAATCGAGCGGCGAGCGCTAATTTAATCGATCGTCTCTGTCGCCCGGTCGAATGCCTTCACCCTCTCGCGGGCGGCGGCAAAGACTTCAGCTTCCTCGCGGTATCTGTCGCGGAGTGGATATACCTCAGCTTGGAGCAATTCGGCTTTCGCGTCGTCTCCAGCCTCCTTCGCTTCTCTCACCGCCGCGCGGGCCGCATTATACGCTTCGCGAGCGGCCACATACGATTCGGTCACTACCTTCAATTCGGCAACGGCGTCCGCTCGCGTGGGAGGGCTCTCGACACTAGCCACTGGAGCAGGAGTTGCGACTGGTGCCGCGTCAGACGCAGGCTCTTCCGAACAGGCGGCAAGCGCCAGACACGCAAACGCCGCGATCAAAGCAAGTGATTTAGTCAAACCGTCGCTCCTTAAAACGCCATGGGTACGCGGCGGCTATGGCGCAGTATTATGGCGTTGTCTAGGCCACTGCCCGAGAATGCCGAACGCTCATCCGTTGACCGACCCGGCGCGATCTCATCGGCGCGAGTCAGTGCGTTGTTAGAGCGCTTGGCCCCGCCGTAGGATGGCCGGCGGATTGATCGGTCCCAAGCTAACGGCGGACGACATACCTGTCTGGGTCAGCCCACGATCCGGACTGAAGCCGCGCAAGACCGGCGGTTACGGCCTGGTCGGCAACTTCCACCTCGCCGTATGACAGACTGTCGCTAGAACATGACCCACCCAGTCCTTCAAGGAATGTGATGAATTCGCCGGTCGTAACGAATCGCGCGGGCTTCCGCTCCTTTAACAGCCCGAACATGCGATCCAGTAATGGCGCATAGGTGTATCCGGCGATCAGGCTGATCATTGCGTCTTCCATCCCTGTCAGACCCTAGCGCAGTGAAGGCTAGAGGCAGTGCGCGCAAGGGAGCACAGTTTTCCGGTTTCATCAACGCCGAGAGTTGCGCGCGACGCCCGGAAACCAACCGAAAGGAACGATGATGAACGTCATCCCCGACGCATGGCTGCCGGCCGTGCCGATGAAGCGCGTCCACGGCCACTGGACCGCCGGCGGCCACGACGCCAATGAGACCGACCGCAAGGCCTATCACGTTCTCGTTGAGGGCGATGCCAAGATCGTCCGGGGCATTCCCTCGATCGCTGCCAACTCGGGGTCAATCAAGGATGGCTATGCCGCCCATACGCTGAACGCCAACACTGGCGCGATCGGGATTTCCATGTGTGGCATGGCCGGTGCGGCGGAAAGTCCGTTCGATCCCGGCCGCGCGCCGCTGACCCTGCCGCAGTGGACGGCCTTCATCGCAGCCGTAACGCAACTCTGCCGGGTGTACGACATCCCGGTGACGCCGAAGACAGTGCTCTTCCACGCCGAGGTGCAGGCGAACCTCGGCATCAAGCAGCGCAACAAGTGGGACGTGACGCGGCTGGTCTTCGATCCCGCGACGGTGGGCGCTAAGGCGATCGGCGACAAGATGCGCCGCGAGGTCTCGGCGCTGCTCGCCGGCAAGGCGCCGGCGGAGCCGTTCGAGCCGGTTCCCGAAGGCGCGCGCGCCAGGGTGACTGCCGCCAGCCTGAATTTCCGCAGCGCGCCGGATGGCGAGATCACCGGCAGCCTTCCGGAAGGACTGATCGTCGAGGTGATCGTGATCGATGGCGATTGGATCAACGTCGAGACGCCGGCCGGCTATCGCGGGTGGGTGTCGCGCGCGCACGTCGTCATGGTCGACGGCCCGCCGGCGGCCGAACCAACGAAGCCCGATCCGCGCCGCAAGATGATCGACGACATCCGCGCCATGCTGGACGGCCTCGAAGCGGCACTCTGATCCATCCATCCCAGATCCCCCGGACGATCCGGAGGCGAACCCCCACAAGGAGAACTCCCATGATGAAGCAGATCAAGGCCGTCGCCGGCGCCACCATGGCCGGCATCGCCAGTGCCGGCACGGCCGTCGTGGTCGTGCCGCCCGAGGTCGCCATGCCTTGGTACGGCTATGTCGTGGTCGGCGCGATCAACGCGGGCCTGACCTATCTCGCCGTCTACTGGCCGCGCAACGCCCCGGCCAAGAACGCCGAATGACGATCGACCTCGTCCTCTGGGGCGCGCTGGCGGTGGTGCTCGTCGCAGGCGTGTTCGTCCTGCGGAGGGGCCGATGACGGGCGACCACCTGCGGCGCTCCTTCTGCGAGAGCTTTCCCGGCCGCGCCTCCGAATGGGCGCTCGGCCTGATGCTGTTCAACTGGTCGGTCGTTCTGACGGCGAACCGGACGCTCTTCGAGGACCGGCAGGCCTATGGCGCCTTCGCGGCTATCATGGACCAGCAGTGGTGGGCGCTGGCCTGCCTCGTCGTCGGCGGCGCGCGGTTGGTCGTGCTCGCCATCAACGGCGCCTGGCGGCGCTCGCCGCATCTGCGCGCCATCCTCGCCTTCGCGAGCTGCTTCTTCTGGTTCCAGATCGCGGTCGGGCTGGCGCAGGCCGACAGCATCGGCACCGGCATGGCGGTCTATCCCGTGCTCTTCCTTCTCGACGCCTTCAACGCCATCCGCACGCTGGGTGAAGCGGGCCTATCAGACGCACACCACAAGCGGACGGCGCGACATGGACCTGACGCCTGAACTTCTCGGCACCGCGGCCGTCGGGCTCATCGTCATCATCGGCGCAATCGGCAACTACCTTCGCGCCCTGCGGCGTCCGCCGCCGAACCCGGTGGTGTCCGGCGTGGGCGGCGGGCTGGCCGAACACGAGCAGATGGAACGGCTAATCTTCGAGATGAAGCGCATCGCCGACGCGCTCACGGACAAGAACACCTCGTCGATCAACAGCCGGCTCGAGGAGCTGGCCGACGCGATCGACCACTTGAAGGCCGGGCCGCCGCGGCGGCGATGAACGTCATGCGACATGCATCGCTGCCGGCCGTGCCGATAAAACCCATCCACGGCCCTTGGAGGGCAGGCGGCTACGAGGCACAGAACCGACATAACAGGACGCGCGCGCTGATGATAATGGCGGGCGTTTTCACCGAGGACGATGGCGGCATGAGATCAATGATTTCCGCGCATCTCATGGATCGCTACAAGACGCTGGTGTCCTGACGCGATCTCGCCGATTTCGTGCCGCTCGGTCAGTCGCGCGGCCTTCTCGCCACCGCCGCCTCTTTGGGTTCGCTGCGGGTAGAAGGCAGGGGAAGGTCGATCCCTTGCAAGACATAGGTTGCTCCGGCCGCGGTGAAGTGCCCGTAATCCCACTGGATGGGGATGCCATCCGGGGTCAGGACCTGGCATTTCCCTTTCGGGCAGATCGCATCTAGGATCGAAATCAGATGCGCCGAAGTTCCCGCGACCTGTTTAGCGACACCTCTGTCGACCCGCTGCTTCGTAGCGTACCGCCTGGAAGCTCGCATCAGATCTTGACCCGTCATTCTCGACTTCGCCAAAAGCTTCGCGAGGCTATGCCGATACTCGACCGTGGGGCCGAACACGATGACTTCCGGTGTGTATCGGCTCACGGTCTCGATCGTTTTTCTCAGATTCTTGATGCCGCGACGGTCCCACCGGGCGGAAATGATCACTGCATCGAACGCCATGTTCGGCAGGTACGTCTTGAATACGTCATTCATCAGCTCGGTGCAGCGCTTCTTCCCGACCGAGCGGACCACCGGCTGACACGCTGATGCAGCGGCTTGAGCAAAATGTATGCCGGGATACAGTTGACGAAGTGCCGGCATGAAGTGATCGGCGTGGCTGTCGCCGAGAACGAGGACGTTCGGCTTGTCGGCGACTCGGGCTAGGCATCGATCGGGGTCGAAAGTCACCCGCTTACGATCGCTTATACTCGTGACGAAGCACGCTAAGTCCCGTTCCTTGTGCAAACCGTAATTCATGAACGAAGCCATTTCGCGGGCGTCCGCCGGCAATCTCGACGGTAACCCGCCAAAGATTACTAGCGCGTAGCAACCAGTGGCGACCGCGGCCATACTCGCGCCCCCGACGGAAACCGCTACCCAGCGAGGCGGCCTGCGGCGACGAATGGGCTCCTCGACCAGCCACCAAGAAAGCGCGGCCAGCACGAACGATACCGCGATCAACGCGAGACGATCGTACAGGGGCGGAACGTCTCCCATTCCGTACTGGCGATAGAGAACCAGGACAGGCCAGTGCCAAAGGTACAGGGAGAAGCTGATCTTTCCGACGAAGACCATGGGTGGCAGGGAGAGCACCCGCGCGACGACCGTACGTTGCGCGTTCGCCCCGATCAGGAGCGCGGCGCCGACGCAAGGATAGAGTGCGTTAGCCCCCGGGAACGGCGACTTCGCGGTGAGCGCGAAGATGCCATAGGCAACCAGGCCGATACCGATGACGGCAATCGCCTCTGCCGCCGGGCGGTGCCTGATTGCCGGCACGAACACCAGGAGCGCGCCGATCGCCAGCTCCCACGCCCGCGTGTGCAGCATGTAGAAAGCCACCGGCTGGTCGCTTTTCACGATGTAGACCGATGCGACGAAGCTGCCGGCAATGATGGCGATCAGGGCCGCGATTGCGGCGGACCTCGTCGAGAATCGCAGGACGACGAAGAGCAGGATCGGCCAGACGATATAGAACTGCTCCTCGACCGCCAGCGACCACATGTGCAGTAGCGGCATGAGATCCGCGGCGTTGTCGAAATACCCGCCGGTGTTGTGCAGGAAAAAGAAATTGGCAAGGCCGAACGCGGAGTAAGTAGCGCTCTCTCCGAACTGGGAATACTCTTCCGGCAGCAGGACGATGTATCCTGCGATCGCGGCGGCGATGATTGTGGTCAGTGTTGCTGGCAATATCCTGCGGACGCGGCGATCGTAGAAGCCGAGTACAGAGAATCTGCCTTCCTCCATTTCGCGCGCGATGATCGACGTGATCAGAAAACCGGAAATGACGAAGAATACATCGACCCCGGTGAAACCGCCCGAAAAAGGACCGATCGCATAGTGGTAAAGGATAACGGATACGACGGATACCGTCCGCAGCCCGTCGATGTCTGGCCTGTAGTTCATCCGTCGTCCTCGTAAAGCGGTTATCACCCTTAAGCATGTCCACTTGACAATCTCAACTGTCGGCTCGCCGCGCACCGTCCCGGTCTTGTCGGCGCGGGCTCTTCGTCATGCCACTGACGGCGGCCGGATCCGACAGAAATCTTCAACGCCTCCAGAAAGGAACGACGATGAACGTCATCCCCAACGCATGGCCTCCTGCCGTGCCGATGAAGCGCATCCACGGCCACTGGACGGCCGGCGGCCATAAGGCCAACCAGACTGATGCGGCCTGATACAAACGGTTTGCCTCCCTTATGACCGATCCGGTCAAGGTCTACTGCGCTGCCGCCGCAACTAGCGTACGCTGGATAGAGTGGCCGCCATGCTGTCTTTTCGCGCACGTGCGGCGGCGATGAAATCGTCGATCTTGGGATAGAATAGGTTGACGATGGCTCGTGCCGCGTCGTAGTTCAAATGATCGTCGTCGCGATAAATAAATATGTCTTTATATGTTGTGGGGCAGCGGTCTGCAGCTTTTCCGCATAGAATATTAAATGCATCTAGGAAAAACACTGAAGTCTCGCGCTTTTCTGTTCTGCGAAAGATTTCTTGTGAATAGTCCACTCTTTCGTATGCCTGCTTTCGTGTATAGAAAGGCTTGCATGACGATGGGTTCTGCATCATGCACCGCTTCATGCTCTGTCCCAGCGGAGGGATTTGGCCCATGATCAGCAGGGGAAGATTTTCTTTGGAAAGGCTCTTGGTCAAATTGCGCAAGGCGCTTTTGAAAACCTTGCGTGAGTACGCAACCGACAATACGGGATCCTTCTCGGCGCGGAATTTGAGAAAGAAAGTGCGTCCCTCGTTGCCTGGATCGGCACCATCGGAGGCCGGCTCTTCTGTAGATAATTCCCATCGCGCGGCCACAATCACGCCGTCGAACTTGTCGCCTCTGAAAGCCTTCTTGTACTCCTTCAGAAAGTTCGGACACATCTGCTTTCCATCGACAATTCGCGCGAGTTGAGGGAAGGGGAAACAGCGACCGCCGACGCGTACGAGATCTATATTTCGCTCTCGCAGGTATCCGTCTAGCAGCCATTCGTAATGTTGCGCGTGACTGTCGCCGAGGATCGCGATGCGGAGTTCCGGGTTCTTCACCGGCGGACGTTTCTTCGGCCCGGTCGTTTGCATATTGGCCAGATAGCGTTTTGCGCTTTCGGGCGTGCGCCATTCCCAGCCATCCGAGTAAGCGCTCGCCACGGGAACCATGAGCAGAACCAGCACCGCGAAAGTCGCTCCGCTGAACCGCAGATTTCCAACGGATCGACCGCGGCCTTTCCAGAAGGGTATCTCGACCGCATGGTGCATTGCTGCGCCTAACAGCACTGCCAGGGCGATGACGGCGAACCGATCTTGCATATCGAGCGGCCCGAATTTGTAGATCCAGAAAACGACGATCGGCCAGTGCACGAGGTAGAGCACGTACGAGATGTCGCCGAAAAACTTTGCGGGGCGGTTATCCAGCAACACGCGGTTGGTCTTCGCATCCCCGGCAAGAATTACGAGGGCCGCGCCCAAACAGGGGAGCAGAGACGGGATCCCCGGGAAATAGGTCTCCTCGGCAAAGACGATACTGGCGAGGATCATGACCAGGCCAGCTACGGACAGGACGGACTTGAGGCGGTGTGGCTGTGGTATCCACACGAGCGCGGCGCCGATCGAGAACTCGACAATTCGAAAAGGCATCCAGAAGAACGCTGTGACGGGCTCATAGGACCTAATGACTATTTCGGCCGCCACCAGCGACGTGAGCGCCAGTGAGGCAAGTATAACCAACATCAGGCGTTTCGGCAGCAGGAGCAGCAGACCGATCAAGGCCGGCCAGACGAAGTAGAACTGTTCTTCGACCCCGAGCGACCAGAAGTGTAGTAGCGGCTGGGTATGAGCCGCGGGTCCGAAATAGTCCGTCTGCGACCAGAAAAAGATATTCGGGATAAAAAGCGCTGACGCGAGCATCGACGCCGCGAATTGCTGGAGTTCGTCCGGGCTCATCATCGTCGCGGCGAAGGCGAAGGAAATCGCCAGGGTGGCTATGACCGAGGGGAGCAGCCTGCGAACGCGGCCAGCATAGAAGTTGGAAAAGCGAAAGCGACCAGTGGAGCGTTCGTTCACGATCTTGCGGGTTATGAGATATCCGCTGATGACGAAGAATACATCGACACCCGTGAAGCCCCCGTCGAGACCAGGCACTCCGGCATGGAACAGCACGACCGCCAAGACCGCGATCGCTCTCAACCCCACTATTTCGGGACGATGCGCTGACTGCACTGGCGAAACCTCAGATCTCTCAACGAGTGTGTCGCTAGCCCATTCTGCGACGCCTCGCAACCGCTCCCACACAAACGGGAATGAAACGACGATGAACGTCATCCCCGGCGCATGGCTTCCTGCCGTGCCGATGAATCGCATCCACGGCCACTGGACGGCCGGCGGCCATAAGGCCAACGAGACCGACCGCAAGGCCTATCACTTCCTCGTGGAAGGCGACGGAAATATCGTGCGCGGCATCCCCTCAATTTCCGCCAATTCCGGCTCCCTCAAGGACCGCTATTCAGCCCATACGCTGAATGCCAACACCGACTCGATCAACATTTCCATGCGCGTCATGGCGGGCGCGGTGGAAAGCCCGTTCGATCCCAGCTGTGCGCCGCTGACCGTGCCGCAGTAGAACGCCTTCATCGTGGCCAACGCGCAACTCTGCCGTGTCTACGACATCCCGGTGACCCCGAAGACGGACCTCTTCCACGCCGAGGTGCCCCGCTACCTTTGTTGACCGGGTGGCGGGGCCTTTTTCTGTTACTACAGCCAGGGAAGCAGGTAGGCCGAGACGGTTGAGACGAGCCATATGACGAAGATGAGCCCCGCAAAGGCGGCGACGAGGTGGGTTCGGCGGGTCATTCTTCGTCCCCGAGAGGAAGCCACGGAGGTCGGGTGCCAATCTCAGTGGCCGTGGGCGCGTCCGGCTCGATTGTCCATGTGGCAGCACTGCCCAGGCGACAAACCCCGCCGTGAGACCAGGCGATCGATCGGGCCGAAAATGCGACGATGACAACGACAAGCATTAGCTTTATCGTTCCTTCCCAATACAACCCAAGAAAGAAAAGCGCCTCCAGCGGGGTGAGTCAAGAGGGCTATTCCGGGTGGTGTTCCTCCGCTCTTGACGGTCGTACGTCGCCACGGTTTCAGAAGCAGACTGGATAGGAACTTAAGCCTACGCTATCTAGCGGCGATGGGCTGGACGGTACAGAAGATGATCGACGAGGGCTATACGCTCGGGGCGGCGTGCAGCCGGACGCAATGCTTCCACTTCGGCCGTCTTGATCTCGCCATGCTGAAGGCGAGGCTCGGCCCCGGCCACTCGACCATGGCGCCCGACCTAGTTCCGAAGCTGCGCTGCAAGAAATGCGGCGGCAAGGACGTCGGCCTGATCCTCCACCCGCCCGATCGCGGTCGCGAGTTGCGAGCGGGGAGGCCGAACGCGAATGGGTGAATGTGGGATGGTTTCTGTGGGGATATCTGTGGGGTACGCCGCCAAGCAACGCCGCAACCCATTGAATTTCTGGTCGGAGTGGCAGGATTCGAACCTGCGACCCCATCGTCCCGAACGATGTGCGCTACCAGGCTGCGCTACACTCCGTGACCAGTGGGGCGCTCTATAGCGTCCGCCATTCCAGACTGCAAGCGCGACGTCGCCAGATTCGCGTGTGGTTCGATATGCGACGAAAACCGCTATGGGACCCGCATCCAACCGACGGAACGGCTGGTCTGGCCCTGTCGCCCCGAACGCCCCGAGGCTTAATCAGCCGGTAAACCGGCCCTGCTAGGCTCTACGCAGCGAACACGACCAGACGCGACAGGCGCACATCCGGGGGGCGGGCGGAACGGCAATGGCAGACCGCATCATCAGTTTCGTCATGAGCGGCGGCGTGGGCTCGCGCCTGTGGCCGCTGTCGCGCGAGGACAATCCCAAGCAGTTCCACGATTTTTCCGGCGACGGCTCAATGCTCGCCAAGACCTTGCGCCGGCTCAAGGCCGGGGGCTCGGGCGAATGGCCGGTCTACACCATCGCCTCGGAGCGCCATGCCGGCCGCGTCCATGCAGACATCGCCGCAGTCGAACTCTCCGGCGGCCGTCCCGTCTTCGAACCCGTCGGCCGCAACACCGCCGCCGCGGTGGCCTTGGCGACGCTGCTGACGCTTTCGGAGCACGGCGACGAACTCGTGCTGGTCGTTCCCTCCGACCACGAGATCTCCACCGACAAGCAGTTCTGGGAGACGATCGAAAAGGGTGCCGCCGCCGCGCGCGCCGGCAGCCTCGTCGTCTTCGGCATCCGCCCCAGCCAGCCCGAGACCGGCTACGGCTACATCGAGGCCGACGCCGCGCTATCGGGAGGCGTGCGCAAGGTGCGCCGCTTCGTGGAAAAACCCGACATCGAGCGCGCCAGGCAGTATCTGGCGGCCGGCAACTTCTTCTGGAATGCCGGCATCTTCCTGTTCCGCGCGAGCGCCATGCGCGCTGCCTTCCTCGCTCACCAGCCGGAGATCTGGGCCGGAGTGGAAAAGGCCGTCGCGGCGGCCCGCACCGATCTTCTCGGCACCTTCATCCCGCTCGAAGCCTATCAGGACGTCCCGTCGAACTCCGTCGACTACGCCATCATGGAAAACGCCGCCGACATCGCCATGGCCGAGGCGAGCTTCCGTTGGAACGACCTCGGTTCCTGGCAGTCGCTGCTCGACGTCGGTGGCGCCGACGAGGACGGCAACGTCATCATCGGCGACGTGGTCGCCATCGACACCCGCCATTCCTACCTGCGCAGCCAGGGGCGGCTGCTGTCGGTCATCGGCATGAAGGACGTGGCGATCGTCGCCACCGCCGACGCGACCTTCGTCGCGCCCGTCGCCGAGAGCCAGAACGTCAAGAAGATCGTCGAGCAGCTGGAAAAGAACGGCCGGCTGGAGACCCGCTTCACTCCCAGCCACGATCGCGTGCTCGAAAGCGGGGCCCACCGCCGCCGGGTCGGCCACTGGCTCTTCGATGAGACCCTGCCGCTCTGGTCGACCGCCGGCGTCGACCAGGTCAACGGCGGCTTCTTCGAGGCGCTCGGCTTCGACGGCCGCCCGGTCCTGAAGCCCAAGCGCATGCGCACCATGGCGCGCCAGATCTACGCCTTCGCCGTGGCCAAGGAGCGCGGCTGGACGGGGCCGGCCGAGGATATCATCGCGCACGGCATCGACTTCATCGCCCGCAATGGCCGCAGCGAGCGCGGCGGCTGGGTGCGGGTGCTCGGCGTGGACGGCTCGGTCGCGGATCCGGTGGAGGACGCCTACGACCATGCCTGCGTGCTGCTGGCGCTCGCCCACGCCAAGAAATGCGGCAATCCGCGTGCCGGCGATCTCGGCGCCGAGACCTTCGAATTCCTCGACGCGCATCTGGAGGACGAGAGGTTGACCGGCTTCCTGGAAACGGCCTCGGGGGAGGGGCTGCGCCGCTCCAATCCGCACATGCACCTCTTGGAAGCGTTCCTCGCCTGGTACGACGCCACTGGCGAGCGCGTCCACCTGCGCCGCGCCTCGCGCATCATCGATCTCTTCCGCAACCGCTTCTTCGATGCCGACACCTGGACGCTCGGCGAGTATTTCGCCGACGACTGGTCGCCGGCGGCAGGTCCCGAAGGTCAGCGCACGGAGCCGGGGCATCATTTCGAGTGGGCCTCGCTGCTGGTCGATTTCGCCGCCAAGACGGGCCAGGCCGATCTCGTGCAGTTCGCCAGGAAACTCTATGCTTCCGCGGTCGCCAGCGGTCTCAACCGCGCCACCGGGCTCGCCTATGGCGCGGTCTCCCGCCACGGCATCCCGCTCGACCCGGTCTCGCGCTCATGGCCGCAGGCGGAGGTCATCAAGGCGGCCATCGCGCTGGACTCGGCCACCGGGCCGGACCTGAAGCCAGAAATCGAGGCCCGCGTCGGCCGGCTGTTCCGCTGGCACATCGATCCCGCGCCCACCGGCCTGTGGATCGATCGAATCGACGAAAACGGCCGCTCGCTCGCCAACGAGGTCCCCGCCAGCATCTTCTACCATCTCGTCTTCGCGCTGGCGCGCTATCTCGACTGGACGGAGGCGGCGGCCGGCACGAACGCCTGACCGCCCTAAAAGCCCCACGTCAGTAAGGGCTTTCGACGTCCCCCGTCTCCACGTAGACGGTCTTGAGCTGCGAATAATGATGCAGCGCCGCTACGGAGTTCTCCCGTCCCATGCCCGACTGCTTGACGCCGCCGAAGGGAATCTCGGCCGGCGACAAATTGTAATGGTTTATCCAGCAGGTCCCGGCCTGCAGCTCGGCGACCACGCGGTGGGCGCGCGGCAGGTCGCGTGTGAAGATACCGGCCGACAGGCCGAACTCGGTGTCGTTGGCGCGCTCGATCGCCTCTTCCTCGCTGGAAAAGCCGAACACGCTCATCACCGGCCCGAAAATCTCCTCGCGCGCGATGCGCATGTCGTCCTCGACCTGCGAGAAAATCGTTGGCTCGACGAAGAAGCCACCCTCCAGCCCCTGGAGCCGGGGTACGCCGCCGCCGCACAGCAGCGTCGCGCCTTCGGTCTTGCCGATCTCCACGTATCCCAGCACCTTCTCGTGCTGCAGCTTGTTGATCAGCGGCCCCATCTGGGTGTCGGGGTCGAGCGGGTCGCCGATGCGGATGGCCTTGGTGCGTTCCACCAGCCGCTCGAGAAACCGCTCGCGCAACCCATCCTGCACGAAGACGCGCGTGCCGTTCGAACAGACCTGACCGGTCGAATAGAAGTTCGCCAGCATGGCGCCGCCCACGGCGTTCTCCAGATCGGCGTCGTCGAAGACGATCAGTGGCGACTTGCCGCCGAGTTCCATCGTGGCGTGCTTCATGTGCGAGCCGGCGAGCGAAAGTACCTTGCGCCCCGTCGGCACCGATCCGGTGAGCGACACCTTGGCGACCACCGGATGCGAGGCCAGCGCCGCGCCCACCTCGCCATAGCCCTGCACGACGTTGAACAGCCCGTCCGGCAGCCCCGCCTCGGTATAGATTTCGGCCAGCGCCAAGGCCGAGAGCGGCGTGTTTTCCGACGGCTTGAACACCATTGCGTTGCCCATGGCGAGCGCCGGCGCCGATTTCCATCCCGCCCCCTGGATCGGGTAGTTCCAGGCGCCGATGCCCACGCATACGCCGAGTGGCTCGCGCCGCGTATAGGCGAACGGCCCGCCAAGGTCGAAATACTCGCCGTTGACGGCGGCGATCGCGCCGCCGAAGAATTCCAGCGCATCCGCCGCCGAGGCCGGGTCGGCCACCAGCGTCTCCTGGATCGCCTTGCCGGTGTCGAGCGTCTCCAGCCGGGCAAGCACCGCATTGCGCTCGCGCAGGATGTCGGCCGCCCGCCGCAGCACGCGCCCGCGCTCCACCGGCTTCATCCGCGCCCATGCGCCCTGCGCCGCGCGCCCGGCTTCCAGCGCCAGTTCGATCACGTTGGGCGTCGCCGCATGCACCCGCGCGATCGACTCGCCCGTCGCCGGATAGATCACATCCATCGGCTTCCCGCCCACGTCCTCGACGAAGCGGCCGTTGATGTAATGCGAGGCTTTCGGCTGAGCGTCCATGTTCATCTCCTTCGGTGAAGCGAGGGCGGTTTTTTGCGAGGGGCTGCGGCGCCCGTGGTACATCACACGGCGCCGCAGCGGAACCGGGTTGGAATGTTTGGCATGAAGTCGGCGAGGCAACCGTCGAGAGAGCGACGGTATTTGGCCGGAAGGGGACGTCGATCGACCTTCGGGTTACGGCACTTGAGTTAGGCTGGCGGTATCGATGGGCTGTCTTTCAATCTGCGGGATACGTGGCTTAGATTCGCGGACAACTGCCTTTCAATTAGCGGTCCGCCGACTGAGCGGTCGGCCGGGATCCACCACCCGCCCCTCACCGGTCGCTCGCCTGCCAGTGCGGGTTGATCCACGGCTCCTGGTTCGACGGCGGTAGCGGCGTCTTGCCCAGGATGTGGTCGGCGGCCTTTTCCCCCGTCATGATCGAAGGCCCGTTGAGGTTGCCGTTGGTGATGCGCGGGAAGATGGAGGAGTCCGCCACCCGCAGCCCCTCCACGCCGATCACCCGGCACTCGGGGTCGACCACACTTGCCGGATCGTCGGCGCGGCCCATCCGGCACGTGCCGCAAGGATGGTAGGCGCTCTCCACATGCGCGCGGATGAAGTCGTCGAGGTCGGCGTCCGACTGCACGTCGTCTCCCGGCGACAGCTCCCGCCCCCGGAAGGGTTCGAAGGCCGCCTGTCCGAAAATCTCGCGCGTCAGCCGGATGCAGTGCCGGAAGTCGCTCCAGTCGTCGGGATGCGACATGTAGTTGAAGCGGATCTCGGGCTTTTCCCGCGGGTCCGCGGAGCGCAGTGTGACCGCCCCGCGCGACTTGGAGCGCATCGGGCCGACATGCGCCTGGAACCCGTGCGACTTCGCCGCCGCCTTGCCGTCGTAGCGGATTGCCGCCGGCAGGAAATGATACTGGATGTCGGGATACTCCACCCCCGCCTTCGAGCGCACGAAGGCTGCCGCCTCGAAATGGTTGGTCGCGCCGAGCCCCGACTTGAACAGCAGCCACTGCAGGCCGATCCTGGCCTTCGAGAACGGGTTCAGCACCGAATAGAGCGTGATCGGCTGGATGGATTCCTGCTGGATATAGAGTTCCAGATGGTCCTGAAGGTTTTGCCCGACGCCCGGCCGGTCGGCGACCACCTCGATCCCGTGCCGCTTCAGCTGATCGGCCGGTCCGATGCCCGACAGCATCAGGAGCTTCGGCGAATTGATCGAGGATGCGGCGAGGATCACCTCGCGTTTTGCCTTAACGACCTGAATCTTTCCGCGAGCTTCAATTTCCACCCCGGTGGCGCGGTGACTCTCCATCACCACCTTCCGAGCCAAGCCACTGACGAGACTGACGTTCTTCCGCTTCAGCGCAGGCCTCAGATAGGCGTTCGCCGCCGACCAGCGCCGCCCCAGATGGATCGTCTGCTCCATCGGTCCGAAGCCTTCCTGCTTGGCGCCATTGTAGTCCCCCGTCACCTCGAAGCCCGCCTCCCGGCCGGCCTCCACGAAGATCTGGTAGAGCGGGTTCTTGCGCGTGCCGCGGCGCACGTGCAGCGGCCCGTCGGTGCCGCGCCAGCCCTCCTCGCCTCCGTGCGAATGCTCCATGCGCTTGTAGTAGGGCAGAACGTCGGCGAAGCTCCAGCCGGCGGCACCCGCTTCGGCCCAGTGGTCGAAATCGCGCGCATGGCCGCGCACGTAGACCATCCCGTTGATCGACGAGGACCCGCCGATCACCTTGCCGCGCGGCGTGGCGAGCACGCGCCCACCCAGATGCGGCTCGGGCTCGCTGGAAAAGCCCCAGTCGTAGAGGCTCATGTTCATCGGGAACGACAGCGCCGACGGCATCTGGATGAACGGACCCATGTCCGTCCCGCCATACTCGATCACGATGACGGAATTCTTCCCGTCCTCCGACAGCCGATAGGCCAGCGCGCAGCCCGCCGAGCCGGAGCCGACGATGACGTAATCCGCTTCAAGCATCGGAGCATTTCCCTCCGGTGCGTCGTGGTTCGACAGGCTCACCATGAGGGCGAGAGGAGCATCGCAGCCACTTTACCACGAGGGTGGAGCTGGAGCGCCGACGCTTCTTCGATGTGGCAGGCGGGGCGGCGGAGCAGCCTTCACCCTCATGGTGAGCCTGTCGAACCACGAGAGTGAAGGCGGGAAGCTGCTGCTGCGGCGTGTCGCGTCGAACCTCATGCATCGCCGACATGCCTCATGAAATCGCTAAGAGAGACGTTGCCCCCGGAGCAGATGACCAGCACGGACTTGCCCGCCACCTCCATGCGGCCGCAGAGCAGCGCCGCCAGCGAGGCCGCGCCCGAGGGCTCCAGCACCAGCTTGAGCTTCTCGAAGGCGAGCTTCATCGCGGCGCGCACCTCGGCGTCGGATACGGAAAGCCCCTCGACGCGCGACGCGCGGACGGCCTCGAACGGCGCCTCGCCCGGCCGGCGCGCCATCAGCCCGTCGCAGATGGTGCTGGCACCCATCGGCGTCGCCTCGATCGCGCCGTGAGCCAGCGAGCGGCCCATGCCGTCGAACCCCTCCGGTTCCACTGCGACGATCCGGGTGCCGGGCGACAGGTAGTGAAAAGCGAGCGCGACGCCGCCGATCAAACCGCCGCCGCCGACCGGGCAAAGCAGGATATCCGCCGTCGTGTCTTTCGCCTCAAGTTGATCGAGGGCTTCAATACCCGCGCCGGCCTGTCCGGCGACGATCTCGACGTCGTCAAAGGGATGCAGCAGCGTCAGATTTTCATCCGCAGCGATCGACCGCGCCTTCTCCGCCGCCACCTCTTCGCGCGCCCGCTCGCCGTGCTCGGTCAGCACCACGCGCGCGCCGTAGCCCGCTGTCGCCTCGCGCTTGGCCGCCGGGGCATCCACCGGCATGACGATGGTGACGGGAATGCGCAGCGCCTCGCCCGCCGCTGCCAGCCCCTGCGCGAAATTGCCGGATGAGTATGCCACGACGCCACGTTTCGCCTCTTCGGGAGACAGCTGCCTCAACCGCCAGTACGCCCCGCGTGCCTTGAACGACCCCGCCCATTGCAGCGATTCCGGCTTGACGAACAGGCGCGCGGCTCCGGACGCCTTCACCAGTGCGGCGGATTCCAGCAGCGGCGTGACCTGCGTCGCCTCCCTCGTGACGGCGTAGGCACGCTGGAGATGCTCGAGCGACGGGATCATTTCGCCCTCAGGCTCTCGTAGGAGACCATGACGTGCTTTGCATAGGCGGGGCGCTGGGTCAGGCGGTCGTAATAGGCCCGCAGGTGAGGCGTGTCGGCGCGGTCGAAGTCGAGCGTGAAGTAGCGGTAGAGGGGCATCCCGACGATCATGTCGGCAAAGCACGGCGTCTCGCGCCCCAGGAAAGGCGTCGTCATCTGTCCCAACCGCTCGTCCAGCATCCCTGCCAGCCGCTTCACCCTGGCTTCACTGGCGGCGAAAGCCTTCGCGTCGCGCTCTCCCGGCTTCTGTCCGATCAGCGGCCAGAAGATGCCGGGCAGGAAGGCCGGCCCGAACGTGGTCTTGATCCATTCCGCCCAGACGTCGAGCGGCGCCCGCCGCGCCGGGTCGGCCGGCCAGAAGGCTTCCGATCCATAGCGCGCGCCGAGATAGCGCACGATGGCCGCGCTCTCGAACAGGGTCAGGTCGCCGTCCTGCAGGACGGGCACCAAACCGTTCGGGTTCATCCGGCGATACTCTTGCGTATCGGTGCCGCCGAACGCTCCGCCGACATCCACCCGCTCGCACTCCAGCCCGATCTCGGCCAGCGCCCACATGACCGCCTGGACGTTCGAGGATGTGGCGCGGCCCCAGACCTTGATCATCTCATTCTCCCCTCGGAAACCGCTTCGATTCTTCCAGGATGTTGAGGTCCATGTGGTTGCGCATGTACCTCTCGGATGCCTGCCGCAGCGGCTGGAAATCCCACGGGTAGTAGGCGCCGTTGCGCAGCGCGGGATACACCACCCAGCGCCGCGCCTGGCTCTCGCGAACCTCGGCGTCGAAGCGCGCCATGTCCCAGCGCGCCCGCACCTTTTCCATGAACGCCGCCACCATGCCGGCATGCGCCGGATCGGCCGCGAGGTTCTCCCGCTCCTGAGGATCGGCTACCAGATCGAAGAGCTGCGGCGGGTCGATCTCGCAATGCACGAACTTCCACCGCCCCTCGCGGATCGCCACCAGCGGCGCGTTGGAGCCCTCCGCGGCATACTCCATCACCACCGGCTCGCTGCGCTCCTGGCCCGCCAGCATCGGCACCAGCGACTGCCCGTCTGTCCACGGCATGATCGCGCCCATGTCGATGCCGGCCAGCTCGCAGAGCGTCGGGCAGATGTCGAGATTCGACACCGGCGTCGTGTGCAGCCCCGGCGCGATGCCCTTTCCCGCGATCATCAGGGGGACCCGCGACGAACCCTCGAAGAAGCTCATCTTGAACCACAGGCCCCGCTCGCCCAGCATGTCGCCGTGGTCGGAGCAGAACAGGATCAGCGTGTCGTCGAGCATGCGCGTGCGCGTCAGCACGTCCAACAGCTCGCCCACCTTGTCGTCGAGGTATGAGATGTTGGCGAAGTATCCGCGCCGCGAGCGCCGCACCATCTCGGGCGTGATGTCGTAGGCGGGATAGTCGCTCGCCACATAGAGCCGCCGCGAATGCGGATCCTGTTCCTCGAAGGGAATGAAGCCCACCTCCGGCTCGAGTGCGGCGCAATCCTCGTAGAGGTCCCAGTATTTCCGCCGCGACACGTAGGGATCGTGCGGATGCGTGAAGGAGACGGTGAGGCACCACGGCCGCCTGTTCGGGTCGGTCGACCCCCGGGCGAAATCGTAAAGCTTCTGGCCGGCATGGAAGCAGACCTCGTCGTCATACTCCATCTGGTTGGAGATCTCGGCCACCCCTGCGCCGGTCACCGAGCCCAGATTGTGGTACCACCAGTCGATGCGCTCGCCCGGCTTGCGGTAGTCCGGCGTCCAGCCGAAATCCGCCGGATAGATGTCCGTCGTCAGCCGCTCCTCCAGCCCGTGCAGCTGGTCCGGCCCGACGAAATGCATCTTGCCCGACAGCACGGTGTGGTAGCCCGCCGTGCGCAAATGATGCGCATAGGTGGGGATCGCCGAGGGAAACTCCCCCGCATTGTCGTAGACCCGCGTGCGCGACGGCAGCTGCCCGCTCATGAAGGAGGCCCGCCCGGGCGCGCAGAGCGGCGAGGCCGTATAATTGTTGGCAAACCGCGCCGACCGCGCCGCCAGCGCCTTCAGGTTCGGCGCATGTAAAAAATCCGCCGGCCCGTCGGGAAACAACGTCCCGTTCAGCTGGTCCACCATGACGATCAGGATGTTCGGCTTGCTCACGACGTCCTCCCATGCCCCCGCGCGGCCGGTCTCGCCGCATCCCCGCGCGCCGATCGCATTTGCAATCCTGGGACTGCGACCGGCGGCCTACCCCCACCCCTGCCCCTCCCCTCTGAGGGGAGGGGGACGGAACCGCCGAGATTGGCATCGATGGTGTTCCGGCAGCCGACGGCACCGACGGTGTCCTGGCGACAGGTCACTTTGGCGGTTTCTCGACCAAGGACGGTGCCGCCGCCAAATCCCCCTCTCCCTTGAGGGGAGGGGCAGGGGTGGGGGTAACTCCATCCCCAATCCCTCCGCCCTTGGCCGGAAGACAAAGGCGGCCAACATAGAACGCGACCATCCAAGGACCTCACGCTCATCTCCCCCCCAACTGCATCCCGACATACTCCTCCACCAGCGCCACCGCGCTGTCGGCGTTCGGCGCGCCGTCCTTGAGCGCGCGGCGGATGTAGAGCCCGTCGATCAGTGCGGCTACCCCTTCGGCCACCCGCTCGGCCCGTTCGCGCGCCAGGAGCGGCGCAAGCCCGCTCATCAGGTTGGCGTTGAGCCGCCGCGCGTAGACCCGCAACAGCCGCCGCAGCGCCGGCGTGCGCTGCGCCTCGACGTAGAAGGCGAGCCACGCCGAGATGATCTCCGGCCGGAACTGCTTTTCGGAAAAATTCACCCCGATCACCGCCGACACCCGCTCGCGCGGCGTCGCGGCGGCCGCGAGCGCTGCCCGGCAGTCGGCCCCGAGTTCGGACAGCAGATGCCGCATGGTCGCTTCGAGCAGGTCGCTCTTGGCCCCGAAATAATGATGCGCCAGCGCCGAAGACACCCCGGCGAGCCCGGCGATCTCCGACATGGTCACGTCGAGCGACCCCCGCTCCCCGATCGCGGCGATCGCGGCATCGATCAGCGCCTGACGGCGCACCGGCTGCATTCCGACCTTGGGCATGAGGGCTCCTCAACGGGAAGGAGCCTAGTTTTGATTGACGCGTCAATCAAGGAAAAACCGAGCCGCCGCCGACGCACCTCCTTCTCCCCGTTCACGGGGAGGTCCGCAGGACGGCCCGAAGGGCCGGATGAGGGGCGGCGCGATGGTCGAGGAAGGCCCGTTGGTACTTCAAGACGAGGGAGACGCCGCGGCGCATCGCGGCGATATCCGGATCTGCTTGGGTAGGCTTTCACACGATGCTCCGCCCAGAGCCAAGGTGCAGAACAGAAAAGAATATGGAGGTAGCGTAAGTGGCGCGAGCCTCACTGGCACGACCGCCAATTCTGCGTGTAAAGTGGGGAGGAGGGATATTGGGTTTTGAAACAGCAAGCAGCGCAGCAGTATCCGACGGCGGCTGTCAAGCAGCTTAGAAATGCATTGGCTGGTGCGATCTCCGATTTCAGCGCAAACGAGGTACCTTCCCTCTGCAGCCGTCTCCAACTGCGAGACGGTGATCGCGAGGAGTCATTCAAGAGCAAATTTAAGTATGCAGAGCGACGACTGATCGAAAAATCAGCAGCGGAGTTGATCCCGATCGCTCAGCGCCTTCTTGAAGAAGTCGACTCCTATGAGGTGGCCGAGGCCTACGCTAAGCTGCAGGAAATAAATCAGGTCTCAGTCTCCGAACTCACACGTCGCCGCATCATGGCCCTTTTCGATAAACGGTCATACAGCTCTGAGTTCGAGGATATAGATTTCATCCGCCGCGTTTGGCCGACAACAAAAATGCCATCGGTCTTTATCTCATTCTCAAACCAGCCTTCCGAAGCGACGTTGGATGATGATCTCTTCAACAGCATCGCTCGGAACAACGACTGGGGCAACCGGGAGACGCTGGAAGCCGTTGGGTTTCTGACATGCTCGCAAAGGCAATTCTTTCGCTTTCTGGAGGAAGTCACCAGCCCTCTGACGCAATCGTCGGAGGCCCAAACCGACCTCGCGGCTGCAATCAATGATCACCTGCGCCATGATGGTTATCGGCTGATCATTGTCCGGCGGCTTTCAGGCAGCCCGGTTTACGAGGTGCAGCCTGCAGCCTTCGGCAGTCCCGCGGATGATGCCATCTCGCAGGCGCTTGCCGACTTCGACCCGGACTTGGTGCATGGCAGATGGACTCAGGCGCTAGACCGTCGGGATACCGATCCCGCAGGAGCGATCACACTGGCCAGAACGCTGCTGGAGGACGTGTGCAAGTGGATCATCATCGAAGCCGGGCAGACGTACGAGGAGAAGGATGACCTGCCGGTCCTCTATCGGAAACTCGCAAAGATCCTGAATCTGGCTCCGGACGGTTACACGGAACCTGTGTTCAAGCAGATTCTTGGAAGCTGCCAATCAGTCGTCGAATCGTTGGGGTCGCTGCGAAACAAGATCGGTGACGCTCACAGTCCGGGGCCAAGAAAACTGAAGCCTGCTGCCCGACATGCTCAGCTCGCCGTCAATTTGTCCGGCACGATGGCGACATTTCTGGTTTCGACATGGGTGGCAAGAAGAGGCGGAACCCCCTAGACTGCTGTCCACTTCTTCAACTCATGGATCGCGGTTGCGATTTGACGTCCCTCGTTCGGTCCACCCTTGTAAATGACGCCGACAACCTTGCCACTGGCATCCAACACGGGACCTCCCGACATGCCTTGACTTAGTTCTTGCGACACCTCCACTCGATCGATCGCGTGCTTGCGAGGGAGGGACGTAACCTTTCCACTTCGAATGTTTAAACGGTCACCAGGTCCATACCCGGGATAACCGTAGGCAATGACGTCGTCACCAACCGCAACCGCTGTCGTCGCCGCTTCCATTTCGAAGAACTCATTCGAACTAATGGCGTGGTCGAGGATTGCCAGATCGCGATGCTGGCATCTTCTGCGAACCGAAACATTGGCTTGGTTGGATGGCGTGCTCGGATGATAAACGAGCAGATCCTCTGGATCCTCCACGCAATGAGCAGCTGTGACGAGCCCAACTCCGCTCAGGAAAAACGCCGTACCCTGCTCGCCTCCATTCCCAGAATGCTCGACGATCCAAACTGACCTATCCCGCCGCTCACTTTCCGTCGGTGTGATCTTCACGGGATGATCCGCGAAGCTTCGATTGTAGCGCAAAGCCAAGGAACGAACGACCGGGTCGGCCAACCCCTTCAAATGGCCGACGTACGCGATCTTTCCGCGAATGTGTGTGCCGATATCGCCTTTCCCACCTTTGGAAAAATATGTTGCTTGCGAGGCTTTGAGCCCATGTCTCTCTATCGAGCTGAGCTTCGCTCGGATATCGCGGACGTAACGGCGATCAACGTTCAGCCCTGAATTGATCTTCACGCCAGTGACGATGCGCCGTGAGTTTCGGTCAGCGTAGTGGAGTTTATGCGGATTAATGATGAATCCGTTGCCTTGGACGGCGGTACGCAAGGCGGCCGAGAGCAACTCTGGGGAGAAATTCCCGACCGAGGGTGGGCCGGCTTCGAAGAGCGCAACTGGAGGCTGATAACCCGAGAACGTGATGTCGTCGGCATACCTAGTATAGATCGTTCTCGCGCTCTTTGCTATGCGCAGGAGCGCCTTATCGAGGCGATAGCAGATCATGTTAGACAGCACTGGGCTCGTCGGTGCCCCCTGGGGAAGATGTCCGTCATAACATGCTACTCTCGCCACGATCTCAGCAACGCGACGTTCAAGGCCGACGGACGTTAGCAGGCCCACGATCCGGTTTTCGGTGATCGTGGGGAAGAAGTCCTGGAGATCTAGGTTGACTACGAACCGTCGCGCGCCATGAGCCTCAGCATTCGTCTTGACAGAACGATCTAAAACGAAGCCGTGTACTGGGTTTCGTACTCGGTATATCTGGCCCAGTAAAGGCGCAAGCTTGCGCTGCAGAATCTTAAGCCGACTGTCCGGCGCGCAAATCGTACGAGTCTTTCCGGACCCTTTCGTAATCGAAAACCGTCGATACATCTTGCCGCGGTACCACCATATCTTCTTCAGCTCAGGAGGGCTCATACCAAGGTGGGCGAGTAACGTTGCCTCATCCCCCAGCGCGGCTGGGATATTGATGGGGTAGAGTTTGCCGAATACTCGAGCGGCCGATGGCACGGGGCCCCCTTCCAATCACGCCGCTCGCCACAAGCACTCGGCGGGCAAGATATGTCGAGACGTTTGCTCTTAGGCCGCAGTTACACAGCCCGTATGCGAAGAGTGGCCCCGTCCAGCTTGTATATCCACGGTGGCACGATTGATCTACGCGTCCCTGGAAATATCCACGGATAATACCAGTGCAGCTAACCGCGCTTTTCATTGTAAGGGAAGGAAAGGAGCGCTGAAGTGATGGAATAGGTGCAACGTCGAAAGCCGGCGGTTGAGTGTCTCCTTACACCCATCGGTCAACCCCAAGCCGCCGTTCCGCTCCCCACCCTATCTCAGACCCAAAATCGGACCAAGTCTCACGCAGACGCCCTCCAAATCTGTGAACAGTTACCCACGTTGCTCCAACGAAATCAACCCCTTCCACCAATCTCCACCCCTTTCCATCCACACCCTCTGAAACCCGCCCGACAATAGCGGCAGGTTTTATGGAGGCGCGGAGATGCACACTGGACTGCCGGACGATCGGACGCTGAGGCGCCTTGCGGCGCTGCTCGTCGCGATGGCCGTGCTGTCCGAGCGTGCCGCCGCGCGGTCGTTCCCCGTCCGCTGGATCGTCCTCTCCCTCCTGCGGGTGGGGGCGGCCGTGACGGAGACGTTCGTCGTCGAGGTGACGCAGCTGGAGTGGCCGTGCCCCGACGGCGCGTGGGATTTCCGCGGTGACGTGCTGGATGCCGCTTGGCTGGCCCTGCGCCTGCGCGCGCTGGCGGCGGTGATCGAGGCCCTTGCGGGCCTACCGTCCGGTGTCGACGCATGGATTTCATGGGTCGTCCGCGAGACGTGCAACGCCTTGCCGCCCGCCCGCCGGTCTTTCGCGATGCCCGGCGGCTGGAGTCCCGCGCCCAACGACACGTCATAGCGCGCCCCGGATCATTCATGTTCGATCGGACTGGCCACGCGGCAAAACCGCTGCGGGGCGCGTCGGCGTTGGCTCCGCGCAATCCCGGCTGCCGGCGCGGGCGGGCGCGGGAGGCGGCCGGCGACCAGGCCGTGTCACCTCCCAGGGTGATGCCAGCCCGTCCGCTGCATGCTTTCTCCTTTCCAAAAGCCGGTGCGTTTTGACCGATGCTCTTCAATCGGTTCAACCTTGAACAATTCCTTGCCCGGCGCCACATTTCGGGTAGACTAGGTCCGAACCTTCCCAGGGAGAAAAGATCCATGACTGCTGCCATCGTCGGCTGGGCGCATTCGCGCTTCGGAAAGCTCGAGGACGAGACGCTCGAGAGCATGATCGTCAAGGTCGCGACCGACGCGCTGGAGCATGCCGGCATCGGCCCCGACGACGTCGACGAGATCGTGCTTGGCCACTTCAACGCCGGCTTCTCGGCGCAGGACTTTACCGCCAGTCTCGTGCTCCAGGCCGACGACCGCTTCCGGTTCAAGCCCGCGACGCGCGTGGAAAACGCCTGCGCCACGGGCTCGGCCGCCGTGCGCCAGGGCATCCGCGCCATCGATGCCGACGCCGCCCGCATCGTGCTGGTCGTCGGCGCCGAGCAGATGACCAGGACGCCCGGCCCGGAGATCGGCAAGAACCTGCTGAAAGCCTCCTACCTGCCGGAGGATGGCGACACGCCGGCCGGCTTCGCCGGCGTCTTCGGCAAGATCGCGGCCGCCTACTTCCAGCGCCACGGCGACCAGTCCGACGCTCTGGCGAAGATCGCCGCCAAGAACCACAAGAACGGCGTCGACAATCCCTACGCCCAGATGCGCAAGGATTTCGGCTACGATTTCTGCCGCGCCGAGAGCGAGAAGAACCCCTACGTCGCCGGCCCGCTGAAGCGCACCGACTGTTCGCTGGTCTCGGACGGCGCCGCCGCGATCGTGCTCGCCGACATCCCCACCGCGCTTTCCATGCGCCGCGCGGTGGCCTTCCGTGCCAACGAGCACGTCCAGGACTTCCTGCCGATGTCCAAGCGCGACATCCTGCTCTTCGAGGGCGGGGCGGAGGCCTGGAAGCGGTCGCTCGACAAGGCCCGGCTGACGCTCGACGACCTCTCCTTCGTCGAGACGCACGACTGCTTCACCATCGCCGAGCTGATCGAATATGAGGCGATGGGGCTCGCCAAGCCGGGCCAGGGCGCCCGCGTGGTGGAGGAAGGTCTCACGGAAAAGAACGGCAAGCTGCCGGTCAATCCGTCCGGCGGGCTGAAGGCCAAGGGCCACCCCATCGGCGCCACCGGCGTCTCCATGCACGCCCTGACGGCGGCCCAGCTCACCGGCGAGGCCGGCGGCATCCAGGTGAAGGACGCCAGGCTCGGCGGCATCTTCAACATGGGCGGTGCCGCCGTGGCAAACTACGTGTCGATCCTCGAACGCATCAAATGAGGCCGGCCGCCGTCGTCACCGGCGGCGCCTCCGGTATCGGCCGCGCCGTGGTCGAGCGCCTGCTCGAAGACGGCTGGCCGGTAGCGGTGCTTGATTCCGACCGCGCAGCCCTCGCCAATGCCGAGGGCGAACTCGACGGCGAGGAGGCCGTCTTCCTCGAGGCCGACATCACCGACGAGGAGGATGTCGCCGATGCCTTCGACGCCGTCGTCGACCGCATCGGGCCGGTCGGCGGGCTGGTCAACTCGGCCGGCATCGCGCGCGACCTGCCGCTGCGCGACACCAGCGCCGAACTCTTCCGCCGCATCCTCGACGTCAACCTCGTCGGCTCCTTCATCTGCGCCAGGGCGGCCCTGGAGCGGCGAGCCGACACGCTCTCGATCGTCAACATCGCGTCTGTGTCGGGCCTGCGGGCCAATGCCGGCCGCGTTGCCTACGGCGCCTCGAAGGCGGGCGTGAAGCTGATGAGCGAAGTCATGGCGGTCGAACTCGGCGGCGAGGGCGTCCGCGTCAACTGCGTCGCCCCTGGACCGATCGACACGCCCATGGTGGCGCAACTGCATCGCGCCGAGGACCGGGCCGACTGGCTTGCCCGCGTCCCGCAGGCGCGTTACGGCGAACCGGAGGAAGTCGCCGCCGCCATCGCCTTCCTGCTGTCGACGGAGGCGAGCTACGTCAACGGCCAGACGCTGGCCGTCGATGGCGGCTTCCTGGCCGCAGGCATCATCCGCCGCGACCGCTGAACGCCAACCGGAGAGACTTTTCATGCGCTTGATCGCCGCCACCCTCGGGATTGTCGTGCTGGCGCAGGGGACCGCGTTCGCCCAGGACGACGTCACGGTGCCCTACGTGCAGGCTTTCTGCAGCCTCGGCACCGTCGATGGCGGATCCGGCAGGGCCTATCTGGCGACGCCGGAACTGGGCGAGGCCATCAGGACGGCGATGGCCGAGAACGCAAGGCTTCAGGAAGCCGATCCGCAAGAGAAGCCGCCGCTCGGCGACGGGGTTCCCTGGCAGAGCTTCCAGGACGTGGCGCCAGCCTGCGAACCCGGCGCCGTCACGACCGAAGGCGAAAGGCTCGTTGCGGAAGTGAAGTACAGCTTCCCCGACTCCCCCGGCTCCGGCTGGATCGACCGGCTCGTGCTCGTGAAGGCGCCCGACGGCGTGCTTTATGTCGACGATGTCCGCTTCGGCGACACCGGCGAGGACGAGACGCTGCGCAAGACCCTCGCGGAAGCGTTCTCGCAGTAGGGCGGATCAGTTGTCCGGCAGCAGGTTCACCCGCCCGTAGGCCGGTATCTTCAGCGCCGGGCGCGCGAAATCCACGCCCGCGACCAGACCGAGGAAATGGATCTCGAACCCGCTGCGCGCCCCCACGGCGAAACCGACCAGCCCGCCGAGCGTCGCATGCACGTCCTGCCCGTCCGGTGCGATGTCGAAACTGGCGAAGCCCGGCGCGAAGTCCCGGCCCGTCGCGTTCGGCGGCAGGGTGGCGCCCAGCTCCGGCGTCTCGCGCAGCACGTGGGCGACGAAGCTGTTGGAGTTCGGCCCCGGCCACAGCCGGTAGTCGCCGGGATGTGAATAGGGGTATTCCGCGATGGCCCGCTCCACCTTCGGAATCAGCCTTTCGGCCTCCGCGCCGCCCACCGAGCGGACCACCCAGGGAACATTGGAGTACCACCGCCCGTCTGCCGCATAGGCGTTGCGGCGGATCGGCGAGCCCCAGCCCACCTTGTCGTAACGCTCGTAGGCGGCGCTGCCCGGCCGTTTGACGACCAGCCACGAGTGGACCGCAAGCGCGCCCTTCATCCCGCCGGTGCGCGCCGCCATCACGTAGATGGCTGCCTCCTCCGTTGCCGGCGCGGCTGGCAGGACCCCGCTGGACGACCAGTCGGCCGATCGCCACGAACCGGGTCGGTCCAGCATCGACCACCATCCCGCCGTCGCGAAAGTCGGCGCGACGAACACGGCGAGCACGAACACGATCATCAGTCTGATCCGGCGCATCCGGAAAGCCTTTGCGTCTCGATCCCGAAAGGAATAGGTGCGGTTCTCCTCGTGGAACACTGACATCTTGGTGATGCTATGGCCAATCCCGTCCTCGTCGAAGTCCTGCGCGGCGCGATCGTCGAGAGCGCGCACCGCGGATCGGTCGCCGTGGTCGACGCCGACGGCGGAACGGTGCTTGCGCTCGGCGACGTCGAACACCCGATCTTCCCGCGCTCGGCGGTGAAGGCGATCCAGGCGCTGCCGCTTCTCGAGAGCGGCGCGGCCGACGCCTATGGCTTCCGCGACCGCGAGATCGCGCTCGCCTGCGCGTCTCATTCGGGTGAACCCGAACATGCGAAACTTGCCGCCGAGATGCTCGGCCGCGCCGGGCTCGATCGTGACGCGCTCGAATGCGGCACGCACTGGCCACTCGGCGAGCCAGCCACGATCGACCTCGCCCGCAGCGGCGCCGAGCCCTCGCAGCTCCACAACAACTGTTCCGGCAAGCATGCCGGCTTCGTGTGCACCTGCATGCATGCCGGCGTCGACCGCCGCGGCTACGTCGACTACGGCCATCGCATGCAGGCGATGCTGCGCTCCACGATGGAAGAGGTCACGGGCGCCATCCACGGCGAGGCGAACATGGCGACCGACGGCTGCTCGATCCCCACATACGCCGTGCCGCTTCGCTCGCTGGCGCTCGGCTTCGCCCGCATGGCCACCGGCGTCGGCATGGGGGTGGAGCGGATCAAGTCGGCGAAGCGCATCTTCGCCGCCTGCATGGCCGAGCCGTTCTACGTGTCCGGCACCGGGCGGATGGACATGCTCCTGATGCAGGCGGGGCAGGGGCGCATCTTCGCCAAGACCGGGGCGGAAGCGGTCTACTGCGCGGCGCTCCCCGAGCAGGGGCTGGGCATCGCGGTGAAGTGCGACGACGGCGCGACGCGCGCGGCCGAGACCATCGTCGCCTCCGTTCTCGCCGGGCTCCTTGCCTCGGACGAGAGCCTTCGCACCCGTTTGTCGGAACTCGCCGCTCCAGCCATCCGCAGCCGGCGCGGGGCCGTGGTGGGCCAGGTGCGGCCGGCGGAAGCGCTCACTGCGGCGCCAGCCTGACGGCCGTGCCGCAGGCGTTCGCTCAGCCGACGTGATTGCGCTCGACGGTCAGGTGGGCGTGGCCGTCATTGCCGATCCGCGCAAGGTCGCCTGTGGCCGCGTCCGCCCAGCGATGGCCGACGATCGCCCCGTGCTGCACGTCCGAGATGACATTGTCCGAAATCACCACCGCGCCGGCGCCCTCGACCACCGAGACCGCGATACCCGTGCCGGCCTTGCGGATGACGTTTCCGGTCGCCGTCACGTTGCGCAGGAACGGCCCCCAGCCGAGATGCATGCCGTAGAGCGGCGCGTTCTCGATGATGTTGCCGGTGATGGCCGTATCCGCCTCCGCCGTGATGCCGACGCCGAAGCCGGGGGAGTCCGCGGGGTAGGGACCTTTCTCCGACAGGTTGCGCACGACGTTGCCCGAGCACACCCCCATGCGGCCGCCCTCGTTGAAGTTGACGATCGAGATGCCGTTCGCGGCGCCGTCGACGATGTTGTTCGAGATCACCGCGCCCTCGAAGGCGAATTCCGAATAGATCGCCGTCTCGCCCGAGCGCAGGCAGGTATTGCCCGAGACTTGGATGTTGCTGCCGCTGTTCGACCGGATGGCCGAGAAGGCGCAATCGGAGAGCGAATTGCCGGAGACGATGACGCCGGCTGCGCGGAAGACGTTGATGCCGTTGCCGTACTGCCCGGTGCCGCCATTGCGGGCCGCGATGCGGCGGATGCGGTTGCCGGTCACCATCGTGCCGTCCTCCCCCGCCTGCCAGCGGTGGATAAGGATGCCGCCGTTGCCGCAATCGGCGATCTCGTTGTCGGCGATGGAGAGGCCCTGGGCGTCCACGCTGTAGATGGCCGCCTCCGCGGCGCCGGTGATCGTGCTGCGCTCGATACGCCCGCCGACGCGCTCCAGCGCCACCGCGTTCTTTCCGCTGCCGATCAGGCTGCAGCCGTCGATGACGAGACGGCCGACCCGGCGAGCATCGATCATGCCCTGCACCTGCTCGCTCAGCCATCGGTTGGCGCCGTCGATGACGAGACCGGAGAACTCGATGTGGTCGGCGCCTTCGGCGGCGAAGAGATGTCCGTCGCCTCCGTATATGATGCGGGTCGTGCCCGGAGTGCCGGTGAGGACGACGCGGCGGGGCAGGGTGACGTTCGACACGACGTAATTGCCGGCCGGCAGGGCGATCGGCATGCCGCGGTCGGCGGCGGCCTCGAGCATGCGGCCGAAGGCCTTGCTCTGATCGTCATATGTGCCGGGAAAGACGCCGAGTTCGGTGGCGTCGATCGAGCCGCGGATCGACGCGGTCTCGAAACCCGCCGCGGCGGCCCCCAGGCCCGGGCCGGCCGCGCCGATCAGCGCACCCCCGGCTCCGGCGAGCCCGGCGAGGACGCTGCGCCTGTTCAGGATCGGGACGGTTCTTGTGTTCATGGGCGGGGCGGTGCAGGAACCGTGCCACGTGCCGCAAGGGTTGTATGCGCCCCCCGGAAGGTCTAGCCTCCACCGATGAGCAGGGCATTCACCAGCAACGACGACAGCCTGTCGGGCCTGAACGACATCGGCGAGCGGCCGGTGAGCGAGCACCGCAACCTCGTCACGGCGGAGGGGCTCGCCCATATCGACGCGCAGCTCGCCGAACTGCACGAGCTCTTCGCCAGGGCTGAGGCCGAGGGCGACCGCGAGAAGATCGCGCTTGTCTCGCGCGACCTGCGCTACTGGACCTCGCGGCGCGAGAGCGCCGAGTTGTCGGTGCCGGAGCCCGGGAGCGGCACCGTCCGCTTCGGGATGACCGTGACGATCGAGGACGAGGACGACACGCGCCGCGTCTGGATGATTGTCGGCGAGGACGAATCCGACGCCGCCCACGGCAAGATCAGCCATGCCTCGCCGATGGCGCAGGCACTGTTCGGCAAGAAGGCCGGCGATCTGGTGACCGTGAGCGGCAAGGAGTGGGAGATCGTTGCGCTGAATTGAGGATCGGAGCGGCAGCTCGCGTCCGAGAAAGTTCGACCGTCTCCGTCGACGCTTTGAACCTCGTCCTGTACCGGCTGGCTCGACAACCGGTAAGGGACATGGTCTTGTGCCGATGCTCCGGGTTTGCCCGAGCGACCCGTCCTGAGTCCCCCGCCGCACTCTCCCCCAGATGAAGAGCATGACCGAGTTCCGACCAGAGATTCAAGGGCTGCGAGCGATCGCCGTCGTTCTCGTGGTGTTGTTCCACGTCAAGGCGGGGTTCGTGGGAGGGGGGTTCGTCGGGGTCGACGTGTTCTTCGTCATCAGCGGTTTCCTGATCACTCGAAAACTCGTGGGCGAGATGGACGCACGCGGGGCGATCGACATCCCGCTGTTTCTGGCGGGGCGGATGCGCAGGCTGTTTCCCGCCCTGTTCGCCACCATGCTCGCGACCTTCGTCGGCTCCTACTATCTCCTGTCGCCCGACGCCCTGCAGCGCTTCGCCGCCGGAGCGTTTCATGCGCTCCTATACGTTTCGAACGTGCTTTACTGGAACGAGAGCGGCTACTTCGACGTAGCGGCTTATTCGAAGCCGGATCTCCACACATGGTCGCTGAGCGTGGAGGAACAGTTCTACTGGCTTTGGCCGCTGCTTCTGCTGCTCGTCCGGAAACGGAGCCGGCTGGGGCTGTTCGTGCTGTTCTCGCTCGTATTCTGGGCGAGCCTGCTCCTGAACTACGTTTTCTACTGGGTGCCTCCCAGATTGATCGGTACATGGACGCCCCTTCTTTGGCCATTCGTGCAGAAGGCGGACACCGCGATTTTCTTCCTCATGCCGTTCCGCATGTTCGAATTCGCGATCGGCGCCCTGTGCTTCCTCGCCAGCGAGCGCTACGCGCCGAAGGCGTGGCCGGCGACAGCACTCCAGGTGACGGGGCTCGCCATGATTGGCGCGGCCGCGGTGTTCCTGACGGAGGGAACCCGGTTTCCCGGCGTTGCCGCGCTGCTGCCGTGCGGGGGCACGGCGCTGGTCATCCTGGGCGGCGACAAGAGCCTTACCAGCATCTTTCTGACCAACCGGGCGACAGATTGGATCGGCCGTGCGAGCTATTCGATCTATCTCGTCCACTGGCCGGTCGTCGTCCTCTATCTCGCCTACGTGCTCGAACCACGGATCGACGCGCTTGAGGCGACTGGGCTCTTCGCGGCATCGCTTATCCTGGGCTACGCCCTCCACGTGGCGGTCGAGTTCCCGTTCTGGAAGCGCAGGTATCTTCCCCGGACGGGACCGGCGGCGTTCTCGATGCTCTCGCTACTGTGTGTGCTCGTCCTGGCGCTGCCTCTGACAAATGCATGGGTGACCGGTGGATGGGCATGGCGTTTCGGGCCTTACGGCGACCGCTTCAATCTGGAGGCCTTAACGCTAGAAGCGCTCCGCTACGAGAAAACTCATGTCTCAGGTGTCCGGTTCGATCAGGGGCGGAAAGTACTGGTCATTGGAGATAGCCACGGCCGGGATCTAGCCAATGGTCTGCATCAGGTCCTTCCGGAGGACAGATACGACGTGAAGTGGCTCCCATCGCTTGCCATTTGTATTCAGCCCACGGAAACCGATCGGCCTCTCAGCGAAACCTGCCCCCAGCGTTGGAACTTGATTCGCACCTCGCATCTGGTGGTTCAGGCGGACGTAATCGTGTTGTCGTTCCGATGGTGGGTCGAGGGAGCAGAGCAGGCCGACGCGATGCTCCTGGAACTCAAACGGCTTTCCAAAGTGCCGACGGTTCGGCTGCTCGTCAGTGGCCGCGTAATGGAGCCGGCGGGTTTCCCTGAAAGTGCTATGTGGAAGGTCAAGGCTGGCATGTCCCCCAGCGCCATCAACAGCCAGTTTCCAGTCTCCTTCTCATATGTGAATCGTGTGGACAAGTCACTCATGGACGCGGTCCGTAGGGCGAACATCCCTGGCGCCATGTTCTGGACCAAGCTCTCGAGCCAGTGTCCTGACAAAAAGTGCCGCTTCATCGATGAGAGAAGAAACCTGCTGATTCGGGACAGTCAGCATCTCACGCTGACGGGTGCGCGGGATATGGCGCAGGATCTCGTGCGCACGTTTCCCGGGATGTTTCCGCAGTGATGATTACCGGGACTGCCTTCCGGAGGCGACCGTCCGAAGCCTGGTCACCGGAGCGGACACACTCGATATCCGGCCGACTTTAAGACGCCGCCGCTCGAATTTATGGATCTTATCGGTTGCGAGCGACTTATGGAAGCCCGTCTGTGGTCGGCGGTTTTATGGTACAGTTCAATTCGAGGAAAAGGTCCCTGTTCGTTTGTGGCCATCGACTAACAAATATATAACATGCTGTTGACGTTCCAATGACGCTCCGGGTCCTTGGGCGAATCCGCCTGAACTCGAAGATCAATACGCAACATTGCCGGCAAGTAGGCTACGCGAAGGGCAGAACATCGTTCGTCGGCGGATCGAAGAGGGAATCCAGCTTTTTCCGTGAGTCGCTTCGATCACGACTGGGGGATACATGCCGGAAACGAAGGGCAATCGCCATCGGTTGTTCGTTTCTTCCCTCTCCACAACGTCCGGACAGGGCGGGGTTGGCATAGGGCGGGGTCGTGGCTATTAGACCGGTACTTCCAAGGAGCCAGACGAAGAGCGAATGGAAAAACGAAGTCAGCCGATTGACGTGCTTCGAGGTATCGCGATCGTCTCGGTGATCATCTGGCACGCGTTTGCGCCGCATATGATGCAATGGTATCCGTGGAGCGCCAAGCTGTTCAAGCTCACTTGGGCGGGAGTGGATCTCTTTTTCGTCATATCAGGATTCCTTATTGGAAGTATTCTTCTGCGGTACCGTACGTCTTCATCCTATTTTCTTGCGTTCTATGGAAGAAGATTTTTCCGTATATTTCCGTTATACGCAGTTACTTTAATCATAGCCTATTTATATGGTGGCACAAAAGAGCCATTTTGGGCACTTGCGACGTTTACTCAAAATGTGCTTTGGGCCATCGAAGGGCGGTTCGGAGATGCATGGACAGGGGTCACCTGGTCGCTCGCTGTCGAAGAACAGTTTTATCTTGTGGTACCTTTGCTGATTCTCCTGATCTCCCCCAAACAGCTGCCGTGGGTCCTCATACCTTTGGTGATTGCTGCACCTTTGTTGCGGCTGGCAATCTGGGCGACTGGCGGCGGACCGTTCACGTCGGTTTACTACGCTGTCTATCTTATGCTTCCGACGCGGATGGATGGGTTGTTCCTAGGAGTGCTTCTTGCCTGGCTGCTTCTAGAGCCCAGACGCAGCGACTGGCTGATGTCCCACCGTGTCGGAGTGAAATCGGTTTCGGCTATCCTCCTTTTGGGGTGCGCCGCCATGTCGATTGCAGAGTGGAGTTCCGCAAGCCGCGGGATGATCCTCGGAGGATACACCTGGATCGCCCTCACGGCCGCATCCGTCGTGTTGCTGGCAGCGACGACGAAAAGGCAGGTTTCGGTGTTATTGACACCATTGGCAGCAGCGGGAATTGGCTGCTTCTCACTCTATCTGTTGCATATCCCGCTAGGGGTGATTCTGCTTTACAGCATCGACTGGGCAGCATTTCCTCTACATCCCCTGCCCTTTTTTGTGGCGCGAGCCATCTCACTCGTCATCGCGGCGTATATCTGCTGGCATCTGATCGAAAAGCCGAACATCGCGATTGGTCATCGGCTGTTTCCATACAGGAGACTTGCACCCGGATCCGAGTCGCGAAATGCCAAGCAGCCGGCATCTGCCGGCTGAAGGCAACACCGCGCAATGTCGTCGTCGGGCATCCGCCGGAAGGCTACCCTGCCAGCAGCCGGTCCACCAGCTTCTCCGCCGCTTCCGGGATCACCGTGCCGGGCGGGAAGATGGCCGTGGCGCCGGCTTTGAGGACGGCGTCGAAATCATCGGGGGGGATCACGCCGCCTGCGACGATCATGATGTCTTCGCGCGACAGGCGCGAAAGAGCTTCCCTGAGTTCGGGGATGAGCGTCAGGTGGCCGGCGGCGAGCGAGGAGGCGCCGACGATGTGGACGTCGTGCTCGGCGGCGAGTTTGGCGATTTCCTCCGGCGTCTGGAACATGGCGCCGACGGTGACGTCGAAGCCGAGATCGGCGAAGGCGGTGGCGATGACCTTCTGGCCGCGGTCGTGGCCGTCCTGGCCCATCTTGGCCACCAGGATGCGCGGGGCGGTGCCGGTCTTTTTGCGGAATTCCTCGACCTTGTCCTGGACGCGCGGGATCGCGGGGATGTCGCCCGCTTCGGTGCGATAGACGCCGCTGATGGTCTGGACCGTGGCGACGTGGCGGCCGAAGACCTTTTCGAGCGCCAGCGAAATCTCGCCGACGGTTGCCTTGGCGCGGGCGGCCTTGATGGCGAACTCGAGCAGGTTGCCGCCGCCGGACGCGGCCTCGGTGAGGGCTGCCAGCGAACCCTCGACGGCGGCCACGTCGCGCGTGCCCTTGAGTTCCTGGAGCTTCGAGAGCTGGCGGGCCCGCACCTGGGCGTTGTCGACCTTGAGCACGTCGACCTCGATCTCCTCGGAGGGCTGGAAGGCGTTGACGCCGATCAGGCTCTGCCGGCCCGTATCGATGCGCGCCTGTGTCCGTGCCGCCGCCTCCTCGATACGCATCTTGGGGATGCCCTTCTCGATCGCGGCGGCCATGCCGCCGAGGCTCTCGACCTCCTCGATATGGGCGAGCGCGCGGGCGGCCAGATCGTGCGTCAGCTTCTCCACGAAGGCCGAGCCGCCCCAGGGATCGATGATGCGCGTCGTGCCGGTTTCCTTCTGAAGGATCAGCTGCGTGTTGCGGGCGATGCGGGCGGAATGGTCGGTCGGCAGCGCCAGCGCCTCGTCGAAGGCGTTGGTGTGAAGCGACTGCGTTCCCCCTTGAGTGGCGGCCATCGCCTCGATCATGGTGCGAACAATATTGTTGTAAGGGTCCTGTGCCGTCAGAGACCAGCCGGAGGTCTGGGTGTGGGCGCGCAGCGCAAGCGACTTTTCGTTCTTCGGCGAGAAGTTCTTCTGCATCAGGCTGGCCCAGATGAGTCGGCCGGCGCGCTGCTTGGCGACTTCCATGAAGAAGTTCATGCCGGCGTTCCAGAAGAACGACAGGCGCGGGGCGAAATCGTCGACGTCGAGGCCGGCGGCGACGCCGGCGCGCACGTATTCGATACCGTCCGCGATCGTGTAGGCGAGTTCGAGGTCGAGCGTCGCTCCCGCTTCCTGGATGTGGTAGCCGGAGATCGAGATCGAATTGAACTTCGGCATCTCGCGGGAGGTATAGGAGAAGATGTCCGAGATGATCCGCATCGAGGGTTTGGGCGGATAAATGTAGGTGTTGCGGACCATGAACTCCTTGAGGATGTCGTTCTGGATGGTGCCCGCGAGATCCTTGTGAGCGACGCCCTGTTCCTCGGCCGCCACGACGTATAGCGCCATGATCGGCAGGACGGCGCCGTTCATGGTCATGGAGACGGTCATCTGGTCGAGCGGGATGCCGTCGAACAATTGCCGCATGTCGAGGATGGAATCGATCGCCACGCCCGCCATGCCGACATCGCCGGCGACCCGCGGGTGGTCCGAATCATAGCCGCGGTGTGTGGCGAGGTCGAAGGCGACCGACAGGCCCTTCTGGCCGGCCGCGAGGTTGCGGCGGTAAAAAGCGTTGGATTCCTCCGCCGTGGAGAAGCCGGCATACTGCCGGATTGTCCAGGGCTGCTGGACGTACATCGTCGGATAGGGGCCGCGCAGGTAGGGCGCCATGCCGGGCCAGGTGTCGAGGAACGGCAATCCCGCCAGATCCTCTTCGCCGTAGATGCGTTTGATCGGAATTCCTTCGGGCGTGTTCCAGACGTCGTCCTTGGATGCCGCGCCGCGGGCCGGCTTTTCCCAGTCGATGGAGGAGAAATCGGGGATCATGCGCCGGCTCCCAGCGTCTCGTCGATGCGTACGGGCGCAAGCCTCTCGCAATTGGCGACGCCGTCTTCGACCGGAGCGGGCGCCGCCGCGGGAAGGGTCCGAACGGGCCGTTCCTTGTCGGACGGAAACAGCGTCGTGCCCACGATCGTGCGGCTTCCGTCCTCGTAGCGGCGCGTCAGCGCCTCGCGCGCCGCAACCACACGCGACTGGAACTTGCCGGCCGACAGGCTGTCGAGGATGCCTCCTTCCTCCTCGATCCTGCGGAACTCGTTCCATGCCTCTTCGCACAGCGTCTCGGTGAGATGGGCGATGCCGCCCGAACCGGATGCCGGGTCGTTGACGAAGCCGACGTTGGATTCTTGCGAAAGCACCAGCTGCGTGTTGCGCGCAACCCGCCGGGCGAACCCGTCGGGCAGGCCGTGGGCGAGCGTGTGGGGCAGGACACTGATCGAATCGGCGCCACCGACGGCCGCCGCGAAGACGGCAATGGTGGAGCGCAGGATGTTGGTCTCGGGGTCCCTGCGGGTCAGCATGCGCCACGAGGTCTCGGCATGGATGGTGCCGACAGAGGGTTCGATCGAGCAAACCTCCTGGATGCGCGACCAAAGGCGTCGTGCCGCGCGCAGCTTGGCGATCGTCAGATACTGGTCCTGGTTGGCGGCAACGGCGAAGCCGACATGCGGGGCGGCATAGACGAGCGGCTGGCGGGCCGCTTCGAACATGCGCATGTGGGAGACGGCGGACGCGATGACGAAGCCGAGTTCCTGAGCTTCGGTGGCTCCGGCATTGTGGCAGACCCTGCCGTCGGCCTCGAGAAGGACGCTGGGAATCCCGAGCGCGAAGAAGTGCGAGAGCGACTGGGGCATGGAGGCCTTGAGCGCCTCAATCGACATCCTGAGCCTGCCGGTTCCGGCGAAGCTCGCTGCCGGATCAATGCCGAAGCACAGGTTGATGCGGGCGGGGTCCGCGTGGCGCTTGCCGAGAAGCGCGACGAGCCATTCGGCCGAGACCCGGCTGAGCGGGTGGGCATCGATCCTGATGTCGAGCCGGTTCAACGGGATGTCGGCGAGCGCGCTCGCCAGGGCCTCCGCCGAGGCAGGCAGCCCGTGGCCGAAGGCATTGGGAGCCCCCTCGAAGACGATGGAAAGACCCGTGGCGCCGCCGGCGAGGTCATCGAGTGCCTGCCGGTTGGCACGCGCTGGATCGGTGTCGTCAACGCGCTGGACGATCTTCCAGCTTCCGGCCTTGTCGTGGCGCGAGATCGGCATGGGCTGCGGCGAGCGGGCATAGATCGGCTCGATGCGGATGCCGTCGCCGGTGCGCGAGACCAGCGTGTCGTCGTAGTCGGCACCCTTCAGCGCTCTGGCGGCAAGCGCGCGCCATTTCGTCTCGTCGCCGGGCGGGAACACCGCCTCACGGAGCAAATCGGGAGTCATCAGTCTTCCGCACCAGTTCTGGCCGCCGCATGTAGCCTGGGCGCCAGAGTACGGCGCATCAGGGATCGCTGCAACAAAGGTTGCGGCGCAAATCGCATGGTCGGCATCCCACCCTCGGACCGCTCAACGCCGATCCGTATTCGTCCGCCGCGTGCAAGATGCAGCGCGGTCCCGACCCGATTACAATCTGCGGCGCCCGATGCGCAACAAGTCTTTGGCGGGCTGCGCGCAATGCCGTTGTGAGGTCCGCGAGGCGTGTCTATACCTTGCGGCGGGGCCGCCTTCGCGGCGCAGATGGAGGGGAAGGTCGGAATGGCGGAAGACGAGAGCCTGTTTCTGGGGGCGAGCAGGAAGCCGGACGACTCCTATCAGCGTGCGGAAACGTTGCTCCTGCGCTATGCGAACCGGCACGGGCTCGTGACCGGCGCCACCGGCACCGGCAAGACGGTGACCCTGCAGATCCTGGCCGAGAGCTTCTCCAATGCCGGGGTTCCCGTGTTCTGCGCCGACATCAAGGGCGATCTCTCGGGCATCGCGGCCATCGGCGAGGCAAAGGATTTCCTGGTCAAGCGGGCAGGGCAGGTGAAGCTCGACCCCTACGAGTTCCAGGAGTTTCCGGTGATCTTCTGGGACCTCTTCGGCGAGAAGGGGCATCCGATCCGGGCCACGATTTCCGAAATGGGACCGCTTCTTCTGTCGCGGCTGATGAACCTTTCGGATGCGCAGGAGGGCGTGATGAACATCGCCTTCCGCATCGCGGACGAGGAGGGGTTGCTGCTCCTCGACCTGAAGGACCTTCAGGCGATGCTGGCCCATATCGCCGATCGCGCCGACGAGATCGGCCGCAAGTACGGCAACGTCTCGAAGGCATCGGTCGGCGCAATCCAGCGTTCGCTGCTGGTGCTGGAGCAGCAGGGCGGGGAGCATTTCTTCGGCGAACCGGCGCTGCGCATCGAGGACCTGATGCGAACGACCCGCGACGGGCGCGGCGCGATCAATGTGCTCGCCGCCGACAAGCTCATGATGAACCCGCGGCTCTATGCGACCTTTCTTCTCTGGCTGATGTCGGAACTCTTCGAGGCGCTTCCCGAGATCGGCGATCCCGACCGTCCGCGGCTGGTGTTCTTCTTCGACGAGGCGCACCTTCTGTTCGATGAGGCGCCGAAGATCCTGATCGACCGGGTGGAGCAGGTGGTGCGCCTCATCCGCTCAAAGGGAGTGGGCGTCTATTTCGTGACGCAGAACCCGCTCGACGTGCCGGAGACGGTGCTCGCGCAGCTCGGCAACCGCATCCAGCACGCGCTGCGGGCCTATACGCCGCGCGAACAGAAGGCGGTGAGGGCTTCGGCCGAAACCTTCCGGCCTAACCCCGATTTCTACTGCGCCGACGCGATCACCCAGCTCGGCGTCGGGGAAGCGCTGGTTTCGACGCTGGAGGCCAAGGGCGTTCCCTCTATGGTGCAGCGTACGCTGATCCGCCCGCCGTCGTCGCGGCTCGGGCCGCTGACCGAGCCGGAGCGCCAGAAGATTCAGGCCGTGAGCCCCGTGGCCGGGCAGTATGACAAGCCGATCGACCGCGAATCGGCGTTCGAGATGCTGGAGAAGAAGGCGGCGGAGGCGGCGCGCGCGGAAGAGGAAGCGCGGGAAAACGAGGACGCAGCGCCGGCCGATGCGGGGCGGGGCAGGACGCGCTGGACCCTGCCGGATTTCGACGGCGGGGGCGAAAAGCGGGATCGCGACGACGACGACGACGATTTAGAGGAGGACTACCGCCGCCGCCGGTCGTCCCGCACCCGTTCCGCGCCGAGGAAACGGACGTCGAACCGCCAGACGGTGGCGGAGGCAGCGATCAAGTCGGTGGTGCGGTCGGTGGGAAGCTCGCTGGGGCGGGCGCTGGTGCGCGGCGTCCTGGGGAGTTTGAAGAGGGGGGGGTGAGCCGAGTGGCCGGATATGTTCCGGCGTGGAAGCGGGTTTGCGGATTGAAGCCGCCGGAGTGGCGCTCATGCCGAGCGTAAGCTTAGAGCCGATGGTCTGCACACGGCCCCCGGTCCTGCTCTGACGGCTGCCTCCGTGAGCGCCGGGAGTTTGCCCGTTTTTCGAGCCCCTGCAGGCCCATTGAACTTTTGCCCGTGATTGCGTCGACCGCCAGAGCAACCGAATTGCCATCCTGGGGTTCTATGGACGGCATGGGGACGACAAATGGCGCCGCGCACAACTTCTCTTCTGGTACTGTTCGGCGCGCTTGCGGCTCTGCTGCTGTTGGCACCCGACGTCCTGTTGATCGTCTTCGCAGGCGTTCTCCTGGCAGTCCTGCTCCGCGGCGGCGGTCACTGGATCGCGCAGAAGCTCGGGATTGCAGACGGTGTGGGCATAGGTCTGTTCCTGCTCGGCGTGATCGCAGCGTTCGCCGTGTTCGGCTTGGCCGTGGCGCCTTCGATAGCGGATCAGATCGATGAACTGTCGCAACGGCTTCCCCAAGCTTTCGACACCGTCAGGCAGAGGATAGAGGAATACTCCTGGGGGCCAGGCCTCCTCGACCACCTGATACCGGAAAGCTTTGCATCACCCGAGGGACGGACCGCAGCCGTGTCGGCCGTTTCCTCGACATTCGGCGCGCTCGGCAATGGGGTCGTCATCCTTTTCATCGGTCTCTATGGCGCACTGGACCCCGGGGTCTATCGGAGCGGTTTCGTCAAGCTGATCGCTCCATCGATCCGGGGCCAGGGCGACGAGGTATTATCCAAAGTAGCCGCAACTCTGCGCAGCTGGCTGACGGCCCAACTCATGGCCATGGCGGTGGTGGGAGTACTGACCGGAACCGGCCTGTGGATCGCCGGCGTGCCGCTTGCCTTCGCGCTCGGGTTGATCGCCGGACTTCTTGCCTTCATTCCGAACATTGGGCCGGTGCTAGCCATAGCGCCGGCGCTGCTGCTCGCCTTGCCCGAAGGCCAGACGACTGTGCTGATAGTGCTGGGTATCTATGTCGGAGTTCAGGCTCTGGAAAGTTATGTCGTGACCCCGCTCCTCCAGCAGGAGAAGGTGTCGCTGCCGCCGGCGCTCGTTATCGCCGTGCAGCTTCTGTTCGGCGTGCTTTTCGGCATTCTGGGCCTCGCCCTGGCAACACCGATCACAGCCGCCGCCATGACGGTCATCGGTCTTGTCTATGTGAACTCGTATCTCGACCGGGAAAAGGACGCGCAGCACGGGGGTGGGGACCGGTGAGCCAGCGGATCGTCGGAGTGGCTGGCGCTATGCGTGACAGGACAATCGAAGCGCGTCCGATCCCTGACATCGTCACCTCCAGGCCGGGAAACCCATCAAGTGCTGGAGCGTTCGTAGAAAGTGACAAAGGAGATTTTCATGCTCAAATTCATCGGTGGAACAATCGGCTTGATCTTTCTGATCGGGCTGCTGGTCGTGATCGGCATTCTGATGTTGATCTTTTGATCCCGACATCCCGGCGCTAGAAGGCTCCGTTCGGAGCCTTCTAGCGACCAAGAACCCGACAGACAGGTTTCGGCTGAAATCCAGGGGGACATTCAGGTACACCGAAGCGGCGGCTTCGGGCGCCTTCAAACGGTGAACTCAATTCCCCCTGCGGCACCATCCTAAGCTGGTGCCGAAGGGATTGCGATGGAGTGACGGATCACACCGTCCCGATGCCACTCGTGACCAGGATCGGCGAACCATCGGCGACGCGGCTGTAGAGGTCGATGACGTCCTGGTTGATCATCCTCACGCAGCCCGACGAGACGGACTTGCCGATCGACCACCATTCCGGCGAGCCGTGGACGCGGTACAGGGTATCCTGGCCGTCCTGGAAAATGTAAAGCGCGCGTGCGCCGAGGGGATTGTCGAGGCCGGGCTGCATGCCGCCGTTGTCCGCGCTGTACTTTGCCAGTTCCGGCTCGCGCGCGATCATCTCCTCCGGCGGCGTCCAGGTGGGCCAAGCCTTCTTCCACTGGATGACGGCGCGGCCGGACCAGGCGAAGCCATCGCGTCCGAGGCCCACACCGTAGCGCAGCGCCCGCCCGTCGGGCTGCACCAGATAGAGGTAGTGCTGCGATGTATCGACCACGATGGTCCCCGGCGCCTCGCCTGTCGGATCGGCGACGTACTGGCGAAGCAGGCGCGCGTCGATCTCGCGGTACGGCACCGCCGGAATCTCGTATCCCGCATCTACTCGCGCGCCGTAGATCTGCGGGTAGGCGAAGTCGGATGCGTATTCGGGCTCCGGTCGAACAGAACTGACGATGGGGGGCGTACGTTGGCCGATGCTGGTGCACGCCGACAGCGCGACCTGCGATGCCGCGAGGGCGCCTGCGGAGAGAAGGAAGCGCCTCGACATCAAGGGCTGAGTGCTGGGTTTTGCGGTCATGGTTCCGAACGGTCCTGTTTGAGCCACGACAACGCCGCACCGGGCGAAGGGTTTCCTGCCCGAATCGAAGCTGAGGCGGGAAAGTGATTCAGCCGACCTGCCGCAGGCTTTCCAGCGACGGCAGGATGATCGCCGGGGGTTGGTCCAGATACTCGTCCGGCTGGTTGGAACGGTTGATCCAGACCGTCCGAAAGCCGAAGCGGGTGGCGCCGGCGATGTCCCACCGGTTGGAGGACTGGAACGAGACGGCGTCGGGATAGAGGCGCCACGCCGTGGTGACCATGTCGTAGACGCCCGGATCGGTCTTGAAGCGCTTGATGTCATCGACCGAAAACACGTCGTCGAGCACCAGGTCGAGGCCGGCCGACTTCACCGCCGCGTCGAGCATGGCGCGCGAGCCGTTGGAAAGGATGGCGAGGCGCGCGCCGTCTTCCTTCAGGCCCTTCAGGACGGCGGGCACTTCCGGGTAGCAGTCGAGCTTCCAGTAGGCGTCGAGCAGGTTCTGCCGTTGCGCGCCGTCGGCGGAGGGGACTTTCGCATAGGCGAAGTCGAGCGCCTGCTCGGTCAACTGCCAGAAATCCGCAAAGTCGCCCATCAGGGTGCGGACCCAGGAGTATTCGAGCTGCTTGGCGCGCCAGATCTCCGACAGAAGCTGCGCATCAGGCCCGACGGCATCGGCATGGCGGCGCACCGCGGCGTGGACGTCGAAGAGCGTCCCGTAGGCATCGAAAACGAAGGCAGTGTGTCGCATGTGAAGGCGCCGTTCCGGTTCGATCGACTTGAACCGATGGGCCGGTACGGGTCAAGACCTCGCTGGTGCAAGAGAATTGAGGAGGAGGGCGATTGACGCCCGGACCGCAGCCGCTATCCATAGGCCGCAAAACTCGGAAGGTGGAAACGCATGGCGGTCGATACCAAAGCAGACACCCTGACCTGGACCTTCGTCGACGGCGACTGGCACGAGGGCAACGTGGCGCTGATCGGGCCGCGCAGCCACGCGATGTGGCTGGGCACCAGCGTCTTCGACGGCGCCCGCTGGTTCGAGGACGTGGCACCCGACCTCGACCGTCACGCCGCGCGCGTCAACGCCTCGGCGCTTGCGCTGGGACTGAAGCCGACAATGAGCGCCGACGAGATCGTCGAACTCACCTGGGAGGGGCTGAAGAAGTTCGACGGGAAGACGGCCGTCTACATCCGCCCGATGTACTGGGCCGAGCACGGCGGCTACATGGGGGTCCCGGCCGATCCGCAGTCGACGCGGTTCTGCCTGTGCCTCTATGAGGCGCCGATGATTTCGCCTTCGGGCTTCTCCGTCACCGTGTCGCCCTTCCGGCGCCCGACCATCGAGACCATGCCCACCAACGCCAAGGCCGGCTGCCTCTATCCCAACAACGGCCGCGCCATCGTGGAAGCGAAGTCGCGCGGCTTCGACAATGCGCTGGTGCTCGATATGCTGGGCAACGTCGCCGAGACCGGCACGTCGAACATCTTCATGGTCAGGGACGGGGTGGTGTTCACGCCGGTCGAAAACGGCACGTTCCTTTCGGGCATCACCCGCTCGCGCGCCATCGAGCTGCTTTCGGACGCGGGAACACGGGTGGTGGAAAAGACGCTGAAACTGGCCGATTTTCTCAATGCCGACGAGATATTCTCGACCGGCAACCACTCCAAGGTCGTCCCGATCATCCGCATCGAGGACCGGCAACTGCAGCCCGGACCGGTGGCGAAGAAGGCGCGCGACCTCTATTGGGAGTGGGCGCACTCGATTTGAGACGGAAAGGCCCCTTCCCGAGGGGCTGCACGGTTGTCTGGCGCCGGCGAAAACCTATCCTTATGTCCGGCACGTCATTTCATTCATAGAGGAGATCCAGCAATGGCTTTTGAACTTCCCGCACTGCCTTACGACTACGAGGCGCTTCAGCCCTACATGTCGCGCGAGACCCTCGAGTACCACCACGACAAGCACCATAAGGCCTATGTCGACAAGGGCAACGAACTCGCTGCGCAGGCCGGAATGGAGAACCTGTCGCTCGAGGAGATCGTCAAGCAGTCCTATGGCAAGAACCAGGCGCTTTTCAACAATGCCGGCCAGCACTACAACCACATCCACTTCTGGAAGTGGATGAAGAAGGGTGGCGGCGGTAAGAGCCTGCCGGGCGCTCTTCAGAACGCCTTCGACAGCGACCTCGGCGGCTACGACAAGTTCAAGTCGGACTTCGTGGCGGCCGGCGTCGGGCAGTTCGGCTCGGGCTGGGCCTGGGTGGCCGTCAAGAACGGCAAGCTCGAGATCATGAAGACGCCGAACGGCGAGAACCCACTCGTGCACGGCGCCACGCCGATCCTCGGCGTCGATGTGTGGGAGCATTCCTATTACATCGACTACCGCAACGCGCGGCCGAAATATCTCGAAGCCTTCGTGGACAACCTCATCAACTGGGACCACGTGCTGGAGTGCTACGAGAAGGCCAGCTGAACCTGACTACGAACCAGCGCCCCGGACGATCTGGAATGATCTCCGGGGCGTTTTCGTTGACAGTCTGTCGACCAAGCGAACACCGGCGCTCACGCGAGCGTGAACGCGCGTGAACGCAAAACCCGCCATTATCCCTTTGGGATACCTCACGTTTCCCCAGCAAGGCTGAATTCAGCAAGGTACCGGAGGATTTCGCATGAAGACGTTTCTACTCGCCCTCACCACAGTGACCCTCATCTCGGGCGCTGCGTTCGCCGATCCGCACGAGGACCGCGAGGCACTGATGAAGTCCTTCGGCCAGCAGCTCGGGCAACTGGCTCCGATGGCCAAGGGTGAAAAGCCCTTCGACGCCGCTGCGACCGCTGCAGCACTTGAGGAACTTCATGCGCGCAGCGAGAAGTTCGATGCAGCCGCGCTCTTCCCGGAAGGAAGCACCGACGGCGCCGACAACCGCGCCTTGCCGATCATCTGGACGGACTGGGACGACTTCGCTGCGCGGGTGGACAAGTACAAGGCAGATGTTGCCGAGGTGGCGGCCAACCCGCCGGCCGACCAGGCGGCACTCGGCGTGGCGCTCGGCAAGATCGGCGGCAATTGCGGCAGCTGCCACGAAGTGTATCGTGCGCCGGAAGGCTGATCGGGAAACGCTCCATTCATGAGGCTTTTGGGCAAGCTCGTCGTCGCGGCGGCCATCCTGGCCGCAGCGGGCGGGCTTGCGTTCTGGTGGGCGACCGCCCCGGAGCCGCTTTCGGCGCAAGCCCTGGCGGCTCTGCCGCAGGGCGACGCTGCGCGTGGCGAGCGGATCTTCTGGGCGGGCGGGTGCACCTCGTGCCATGCGCGTCCCGGAGCCAAAGGCGACGCAGTTCTTGAACTGGCCGGCGGGCTGGAGCTCAACACGCCATTCGGCACCTTCGTGGCGCCGAACATCTCGCAGCATCCCGAGGACGGCATCGGCAACTGGACGGCCGGCGATCTGGCGAACGCCATGCTGCGCGGCGTATCTCCGCAAGGGCGCCACTACTATCCGGCATTCCCGTACGGTTCCTACGCACGCATGGAGCCGGCCGACGTGGCGGACCTTCATGCCTTCATGAAGACCTTGCCGTCCGTCGAGCGAAAAGCCGCGGGTAACAGGCTGAAATTCCCCTTTAACATCCGGCGCGGCGTCGGCGCCTGGAAACTCGTCAACCTGGGCCCCGAGCCGGTGGTCGAAATTCCGGACGCGTCCGAGCCGGTGGCGCGCGGCCAGTATCTGGTCGAGGGTCCCGGCCATTGCGGCGAGTGCCACACGCCGCGCGACGTCTCGGGCGGACTGAAGAAGGACGAATGGCTGGCCGGCGCGGTCGCAGCCGAAGGTGAGGGGGTCGTCCCGAACATTACGCCCGGCGGCCTCGACTGGTCGGCGAGTGACATCGCGTATTTCCTCGAATCGGGCTTCACGCCGGATTTCGATTCGGTGGGCGGATCGATGGCCGAGGTCCAGAGGAACATGGCGCGCCTGCCGGCCGAAGACCGCGAGGCGATCGCAGCTTATCTCAAGGCGATCCCGGCCCTCGATAATGGGTATACGGCGAGGCAGTGAAAAGGGACATGCCTTGACCGTTGACGTCGTCATCGTCGGCGCCGGCGCCGCAGGCATCGGTGCCGGTCTCGAGCTTGCCGAGCGCGGCGTATCCTGCGTCATCCTGGAGGCCGCGGAGCGGGTCGGCGGCCGGGCTTTCACGGATGAGACGTCGCTGCCATACCGCTGGGACCAGGGCTGCCACTGGCTGCATTGCGCCGACGTCAATCCGCTGGTCGCCTGGGCGGACAGGCTCGGTGCGTCCTACATCAGCGAGATCCGCAGCAATCATTTCGCAATCTGGTCGGGCAGCGAGTGGCTGGACGACGAGACCGCGGCGGTTGCCCGCTCGCACACGGTGGCGGCCTTTGCCGCGGTGGAGGCGTTCGGGGCGAGCGAGGCCGATCGCCCGATATCCGGCGTGATACCAGATGCCGGACGCTGGTCGGCACCCGTCCGCCACATCCTGACGCTGATGGCGAGCGAGGACCCGGAACGCGTGTCGGCGAAGGGCTATGCCGACTACGAGGACACGGGCGTCAACTGGCCCGTGCTGTCCGGATACGGCGATCTCGTCGCGCGGATGGCTGCCGGACTGCCTGTCCGGCTCGGCGTCGCCGTGACCGGGATCGATCAGCTGGCCGGACGCGTCCGCATCGAGACGACGCAAGGGACGCTGGACGCTCGCGCAGTGGTCGTTACCGCTTCCACGAACGTGCTGCTCTCCGGCGCGATACGCTTCGGCGCGGGACCTGCGCGGGATGTCCTGAAGGACTTCGTCGGCGACGTGCCTTGCGGCGCCTACGAGAAGGTGGCGATCGCGCTGCGGCGCAAGATCGTGGCGGATGAGCGCAAGCTCTTCTGCATGATCGATCCCGGCGATGGCTCCTCGCCGGTCGATTTCCAGATCGTGTCGTCCGGAGAGCCGGTGATGATCGCGCATATGGCCGGAGACCTGGCGCGCGGACTGGCCGCCGAGGGCAGGGATGCGATGGCCGATTTCGCGGTCGAGCGGCTGGCGCTGGCGTTCGGAGACGATGTCCGGAAGGAGATCGTCGCGTGCGGCGTGACGGGCTGGGGGGCCAACCCTTTCGTGCGCGGCGGCTACTCCTACGCCAGACCGGGCACGGCCGACAGGTGGCAAGAACTCATCGCGGCCGACACCGGCAACGTCGCCTTCGCGGGCGAGGCGCTGTCGCGGCAATGGCAGGCGACTGCGCACGGCGCCTACCAGAGCGGACGCGACGTCGCGGCGCGGCTCGCCGCGCATGTGCTTAAGGCCGCCTGACCCGGCGATGGGCCTTGCCGGACGCCAATCCGGACATACGGATCAGGCGTCGGTCTTGCCCGTCACCTTCAGCGCGAAGGCATAGGTGTAGGCGATCTCCTCCAGGCGCGAGAAGCGGCCGGAGGCGCCGGCATGGCCGGCTTCCATGTTGATGCGGAACAGCACGGGGTTGTCGCAGGCCTTGAGGTCGCGCAGCTTCGCCACCCATTTCGCCGGTTCCCAGTAGGTCACGCGCGGATCGGTGAGGCCGGCGACCGCGAGGATCGGCGGGTAGGCGAGGGGGCCGACATTGTCATAGGGCGAGTAGGCCGCGATGGTCTGGTAGTCCGCCACGGATTCGATCGGATTGCCCCATTCGGGCCATTCGGGCGGGGTGAGGGGCAGAGTGGCGTCGAGCATCGTGGTGAGCACGTCGACGAAGGGCACTTCGGCGACGATCGCGCCGAAGGCTTCCGGCGCCATGTTGGCGACCGCGCCCATGAGCAGCCCGCCGGCCGACCCGCCCTGCGCCACGATCCGGTCGTGCGCGGTGAAACCTTCGGCGACGAGATGCTTCGCGACGGCGACGAAGTCGAGGAAGGTGTTGGTCTTCTTCTCCCGCTTGCCTTCCTCGTACCAGGAGAAGCCCTTGTCCTTGCCGCCGCGCACATGCGCGATCGCATAGACGAAGCCGCGGTCGACGAGCGACAGGCAGTTTGTGTTGAAGGAGGCGGGGATGGCGATACCGTAGGATCCGTAGCCGTAGAGCAGGCAAGGCGCGCCGCCGTCGAGCGGCGTGTCGCGATGGTAGAGGATCGAGACGGGGACGAGTTCCCCGTCGTGCGAGGCAACCATCAGGCGGCGCGTCACGTAGTGGTCGGCGTCGTGGCCGGAGGGAACCTCCTGCGTCTTCAGGAGCACACGCTCGCGGGTCCGCATGTCGTAGTCGTAGACCTGCGAAGGCGTGGTCATCGAGGAATAGGAGAAGCGGAAGACGTCGGTGTCGTATTCGAGCGATCCACCGAGGCCGAGCGAATAGGCTTCCTCCTCGAAAAAGATCGAATGCTCCTCGCCGGAGGTCCGGTCGCGTACCACGATGCGCGGCAGGCCTTCCTTGCGCTCCAGCCGGATGAGGAAATCCCGGAAGGCCATGACGCCGAGGATCAGGCGGCCGGGCTCGTGCGGGACGATTTCGGTCCAGTTCTCCTGGCGCGGGTCGGCGGCAGGGGCCGACATGATCTTGAAATCCTTGGCGCCGTCGATGTTGGTCAGGATGAAGAAGACATCGCCGCCTTCCTCGAGGTCATATTGGACGCCGGCCTCGCGTGCCTTGACGAGCTTCGGCAGCGCGGTCGGATCGTTCGCCGGGATGATGCGGTACTCGGAAGTCTCGTGATCGTTAATCGCGATGAGGATCCAGTCGTTGGTGCGGGTGCCGCCGACGTTCATGAAGAAGCCGGGGTCCTTCTCCTCGTAGACTAGCCGGTCCTGCTTCGGATCGGACCCGAGCACATGATGGACTATCTTGGAGGGGCGGTGGTTGCTGTCGAGCCGCGTGTAGAGGAAGCCGTCGTTCCGGGCGGTCCAGACACCGCCGCCGCCGGTGTCGGGGACGGTCTCAGTCAGGTCTTCTCCCGAGGCGAGATCGCGTACCTTGAGGCTGTAGAACTCCGAACCCTTGTCGTCGTAGGCCCAGAGCAGCTTGGTGTGGTCGGCCGAATGATCGGTGCCGCCGAGCCGGAAATAGGCTTTTCCTTCAGCCTCGGCGTCGCCGTCGAGGAGCATCTCCTCCGCGCCGCCGTCGCGCGGTACGCGGAAGTAGCGCGGCTGCTCGCCGCCCTTCCTGAACGAGGAACCGTAGGCATACGGCCCGTCTTTCATGGGCACGGACGAATCGTCCTCCTTGATGCGGCCCTTCATCTCGGCGAACAGCATCTTCCGCAGCGCTTCGGTGTCGGCCATCATTTTCGACTGATAGTCGTTCTCGGCTTCCAGGTGTGCGCGGATCTCCGGATCGAGCAGGGTGGGATCGCGGAACATCTCCTGCCAGTTCTCCGCCCGCAGCCAGGCATAATCGTCCGACCGGGTGATGCCGTGGTGGGTGTGGGAAACGGGGCGCTTCGCAGCGGCCGGAGGAGCGATCTCGGGAAAGGGGAACGGTTTCGTCATGCGTGAGGCTTCGTCTCGCTGAACGGAAATGGGATGGCAGGCCGGACGGCCCAACGGAGCTATGCCATTCGCGACGCGACTTCAAACGATTCGACACGGGTCATCGGTAAAAACTGCGTCCGACCTCGGTTGGTCCTGTCTGGCGACTTCCTGCAAGGCGGCTTCGGAATGCTGAGTATAAGTGCTACACGCGGTCGCATCTGCTTGCCGGGGGCAGGCCGACCCGCTATGTGTCCCGCGGCAAAACGAAGAAGAACGCAAAGAACCGCGCGGAGCTTGGGCAACTGAATGGCAGATGGATTGCAGTCGCTGACCTTTCTGGCGCTGATCTTGCCGTTTCTGGCCGCTGTCGTTGCACCCTGGCTGACGAAGGCGCTGAAGCACAATGCCGCGTGGGTTCTGGCATTGGCGCCGGCCTTCATGTTCGTGCATTTCCTGGGTTATGCCGGGGCGGTGGCGGACGGCGCGACGATAACCGGCGGCTATGCCTGGATCCCGAGCCTCGGCGTCGATTTCTCCTGGTACCTGGACGGCTTGTCCCTTGTCTTTGCGCTGCTCATCTCGGGCATCGGCACGCTGATCGTTCTTTATTCGGGCGGTTACCTTAAGGGGAACGAGTACCAGGGGCGGTTCTTCTCCTTCATCCTGATGTTCATGGGCGCCATGCAGGGGCTGGTGGTTTCGGACTCGTTCCTGATGCTGTTCGTCTTCTGGGAACTGACTTCGATCACCTCGTTCCTGCTGATCGGCTTCGACCACGCCCGCGACGCCTCGCGCCGGGCGGCGCTCCAGGCGCTGGTCGTGACGGGTCTGGGCGGGTTGTCGATGCTGGCGGGTCTGATCGTCATCCAGTTCGCCACCGGCGTCGGCAGCATGTCGGAGCTTCTGGCCTTGGGCGACCTGCTGCGCCAGAGCCCATTCTACCTGCTTGCGCTCATCCTGATCCTCGGCGGCGCCTTCACCAAGTCGGCGCAGTTTCCGTTTCATTTCTGGCTTCCGAACGCCATGGAAGCCCCGACGCCCGTCTCCGCCTACCTGCACTCCGCCACGATGGTGAAGGCCGGCGTCTACCTGCTGATGCGGCTGAACCCGGCGCTCGGCGACACGGCCTGGTGGGAGACGATCCTGCCGGTCTTCGGCGGCACCACGCTTCTGGTCGGAACCCTGCTCGCCATCCGCCAGACCGACCTCAAGCTGATGCTGGCCTACACCACCGTCGCCTCGCTCGGCCTGCTCGTCATGCTGACCGGTTTCGGGTCGGAAATCGCCGTGGAAGCGGCGGTGCTCTACCTGATTGCGCATTCCATGTTCAAGGGTGCGCTGTTCATGGTCGCAGGCCTGATCGACCATGAGAGCGGCACGCGCGACGTGACGCGCCTCGGCGGCCTGCGCGGCGCGATGCCGATCACCTTTGCCGCCGCCATGATGGCCGCCATCTCCATGGGCGGGCTGCCGCCCTTCTTCGGCTTCCTCGCCAAGGAGGAGATCTACGCGGCGCTGAACTTCGCCGGCGGATGGAATTCCGTGTTCACGCTGGTCGCCATCGCAGGCAACGCGCTGATGTTCGTCATTGGCTTCGCCGTGGCCATCAAGCCCTTCTTCGGCGAGTTGCGCGAGACGCCGAAGCATCCGCACGAGGGGCCGGTCCTGCTGTGGCTGGGCCCGTTGACGCTGGCCGTCGTCGGACTGGCGACCGCCGTCTTTTCGGGCCTGTCGCATCAGTATCTATCGAGCCCGATGGCTTCCGCCGTCGCGGGCACGCCAGTGGAGGTTTACATCTCCATCGTTCCCCATGTCGGGCTGCCGCTCATCCTTTCCGTGGTGACCGTGCTTCTGGGGGTGGCGATCTACGTCTTCCTCGACGGCGCGAGAGCCACGATGGCCGGTATCCTGCGGGCGATCGGCTGGGGCCCGGACCGCGGCTTCGACCAGTTCATGCGCGGACTGGTGCGGTTTTCGGCCGGGGTTACGAATATCGTCCAGAACGGGCGGCTCGAGGTCTACATGACCGTCACCTTCATCATGATCGCGCTCGCGCTCTGGGTGCCGATGATCGGGTTCGGCGAACTGCCGACCTGGCCGGAATTCCCGGACCTGGCCTTCTACGAGTGGACCATTATCCTGATCGCCGTGATCGGCCTCGGCGCAGTCGCCTATGCCGCTGACCGGCTGACGGCGATCGTGTCCCTCGGCATACAGGGTTTCGCCGTGGCGCTGCTCTTCATGCTCTTCGGGGCGCCCGACCTCTCCTTCACGCAGTTCATGGTCGAGACCCTGTCGGTCGTCATCCTGGCGCTCGCCATGACGCGGCTGCGCCTGCATCCGAGTGACCACCGGCCGACGCCGGAAAAGCTGCTGGACGTCACGGTCGCCGGTGCTTGCGGGGCAGGGTTCGCGATGCTGCTACTCAAGGTGACCCAGATTCCGTTCGACGCGACGCTTTCGGAATTCTTCAACACCTACTCCTACGTGGTCGCCCATGGCCGCAACGTCGTGAACGTCATCATCGTCGATTTCCGCGGCCTCGATACGCTAGGCGAGATCGCGGTGGTCATGATCGCCGGACTGGCGATCCTGGCGCTGATCCGCATCCGCGTGCCGCGGTCCGGCCTTCCCGCGGAAAGGGAGGGTTGACATGCGCACGGTGATCTTCCGCACGACGGCGCCCTATCTCACCAGCCTGATGGTGCTTTTTTCCGTGTTCGTGCTTCTGCGCGGGCACAACGAACCGGGCGGCGGCTTCATCGGCGGCCTGATCGCGGCGTCGGCCTTCGCCATCTACGGTATCGCCTGCGGCGTGGCGCCGGTGCGCCGGGCGCTCTATTTTCACCCGATGGGCCTCGCCGGCTTCGGCCTGTTCCTCTCGGCCCTTTCTGGTTTCGTCTCGATCCTGCAGGGCGTTCCCTTCCTGACGGGGATCTGGACGGCGGTGCATCTCTTGGGACTTTCGGTCGACCTCTCCACCGTGCTCTTCTTCGATATCGGGGTCTATTTCGTCGTCGTCGGGTCGATCACCTCGATCGCGCTGGCGCTCGAGGAAAGGGAGCGGGACTGATGGAAACAGCGCTCGCCGGCCTCGTCGGACTGTTCTACGCCGTCGCCATCTACCTGATGCTGTCGAAGCACATTATCCGGGTGCTGCTGGGCATCGTCATCTTCGGCAATGCCGTGAACATGACGATCTTCACCGCCGGCCGCATCGTGCGCGAAGTGCCGCCGATCATCCCGGCGGGCGCCGAGCGCATCGAAGATGTCGTCGCGAATCCGCTGCCCCAGGCCCTGATCCTGACCGCAATCGTGATCTCCTTCTCGTTCTTCGCCTTCCTGCTGGTACTGGCCTACCGCGCCTACCAAGAACTCGGCACCGACGACACCGACGAGATGCGCGTCGCCGAACCGGAAGGCGAAAGCCTTCCCCCTCTGGGTTATTGAGACCGACATGGCAGTTGTTGGAGCAACGTCCATCGACACGGCCGCGGCCCACATAGCCGGCGCGACAGCGCTCGCCGACTGGCTGGTGATCGCGCCCGTCGCCCTGCCGATCCTCGGTGGGGCGCTGCTGCTGATGGTCCGGCATCGCACGCGTGTCCACGCGGTGCTGGCCTTCCTCTTCCTGTTCGCGAGCTTCCTGTCGGCGGCGTTCCTGCTGGCGCGCGTGGTCTCCGAAGGGCCGCTGGTGATGACCATGGGCCGGTGGCTGCCGCCGTTCGGCATCACTTTCAACGCCGACGCGCTGGGCGCGACCTTCGCCACGGCGGCGAGCTTCGTGGCGACCGCGGCGGCGGTTTTCGCCTTGCGCGACATCAACGTGACCGGCCGGCGCTACGGCTTCTATTCCTTCCTCCTGCTGATGGTAGCGGGCGTCAACGGAGCCTTCCTGACGGGCGACATCTTCAATCTCTACGTCTGGTTCGAAGTCTTCGTCATCTCATCCTTTGGCCTGCTGATACTGGGGTCGGAGCGGCGGCAGATCGATGGCGCGACCAAGTACGCGGTGCTTAACCTGGTCGCTACGACCGTCTTTCTGATCACCACGGGAATACTCTACGGGACCTTCGGCACCCTCAATATGGCCGACATCGCGCGCAAGGCGGACGGGTTGCGGGAGACGGGTCCGCTGATGACCATCGCCACGCTCTACCTGCTGGCGTTCGGGATGAAGGCCGCCGCGTTTCCCCTCAACTACTGGCTGCCCGCCTCCTACCACACGCCGCGCATCGTGACGTCGGCGCTCTTCGGCGGACTGTTGACCAAGGTCGGTATCTACGCCCTGCTGCGCACGATGATGACCCTGTTTCCGGTCGAGCGCGGGGTTCTGTCGGGCCTCATCGGCTGGATCGCAATCGCGACCATGATACTCGGCATCCTTGGCGCGCTCGCCCAGTCGGACGTGCGCAGGATCATCGGCTTCGTCGTCATTTCGGGCATCGGGGTGATGCTTGCCGGCCTGGCACTCGGAACTCCGCTCGGCGTGACCGGCACCATCCTATACGCCGTCCATTCGATCCTCGTGATGACGGCGCTGTATCTCCTGGCCGGGCTGATGCACGAAGCGGGCGGCAGCTACTCGCTGCACCACACGGCCGGGCTCTACCGCAGCCATCCGCTGCTGGCCGCGATGGCTCTCCTCCTGGTGCTGGCGGCCGCTGGCCTGCCGCCGCTGTCGGGGCTCTGGCCGAAGGTGATGCTGGTGAGGGCGTCCATCGAGAACGGGTCTTGGTGGATGGCATCGGCTATCCTCGTGAGCAGCATTCTCACGGTCATCGCGCTCGGACGCGTGTTCGCCCTGTCTTTCTGGCGGATGGAAGCAGGCGAGGCGGCAGAACGCGCGGACACGGAGGGTGCGATCAGCCCTGCCGCCGGATATGGCGTGCTCGCCGCGCTGATCGTTCCGGCCATCGCCATCGGCGTCTATCCGGAGCCGTTCTTGCGGCTCGCCGCGGCTGCGGCCGCCGGCCTGGCCGACCCCGCTTCCTATCTCGACGCGGTGTTCCCGGCTGGAGGCGGATCATGACGATCTATCTGATCAACATCCTTCTCGCGCTCGCCTGGGTGGCGATCACCGGTTCGGCGACCATCTCGAACTTCATCTTCGGCTTCGTGCTCGGTGCCGGCGCGCTCTACCTGATCCGCGAGCAGGTCGGCTCGCTGGGTTACTTCCAGCGGACACGCCGCGTCGTGTCGCTTTTCGCCCTTTTTCTCTACGAACTGGTCCTGTCCTCCTGGCGTGTCGCGGTTCTGGTCGTGCAGCCGAAGATGGACCTGAAGCCCGGCATTTTCGCCTACCCGCTCAAGGTCGACCGCGAGTTCGAGATCACGCTTCTGGCGAACCTCATCACGCTGACCCCGGGGACGCTCTCTGTCGACGTTTCGGAAGACCGGCGTTTCCTCTACGTGCACGCGCTGGACTGCTCGGATCCGGACCAGACGCGGCTCGACATCGCCAACGGTTTCGAACGCAGGATAATGGAGGCGTTTCGATGAACGCCAGCGAAGCATTCCTGACGGGGGCGGTCTACCTGGCGCTTGCCCTGCTCAGCCTTTCGTTCCTGGTGACTGTGCTGAGAGTCGTCCGTGGCCCGACTCTGCCGGACCGCATCGTCGGCCTGGACATGCTCGTCGCGGTGGCAATCGGCTTCATCGCCGTCATCGGCATCAAGACCGGGGTGACGCTTTACGTCGACGTCGCCATCGCGCTGGGCCTCGTCGGGTTCCTGGCCACGGTCGCCTTCGCGCGTTTCGTGATGAACCGCGGGGGGGACCGGGAGGTCGACGGGGAACTGCAATCCGCCAGCGAACCGCTGGAGCACCGACAGCCGGAGACGAGTTCATGATCGACATCGTCCAGAACTACCTTGCCGGGATCCTGATCATCGTCGGCTCGAGCTTCGCGCTGGTTGCGTCTATCGGCCTCCTGAGGTTGCCGGAATTCTACACCCGCATGCATGCCGCGTCTAAGGCCGGAACGCTCGGCTCGGGCGTGATGCTGATCGCGCTCGCGGTCTATACGGACGAGACCACGATTGCCACGCGCGCGCTGGCGGGTTTCGTCTTCTTTCTGCTGACGGCGCCGATCTCCGCGCATCTCCTTGCAAAGGCAGCCTATGCCGCCGGCTATCCGCTCTGGGAAGGATCAGTCCATGACGAGATGCCGAAACAAACCGCGGCCGCCGATGCCAGGGAAACATCATAGGTTACAAATTCGTAATGTAATTATTAGAACCTGTTGGATACCCATCTCAGAAAAACTCGCAAAGGTTGTATTCCGCGGCGCTGATCTCGAATAACAAGCTAGTAACCAGCAAGATTTTTTTATTGGCTTCTGTATTGAATTGACTTGAAACCTTGTTTGCTTCAATTATCTAGCCGATATGCGAATCGTTGAAAATCAGTCTCGCATATAGCCGTTGATCGGCGCGTAAGAACGCCGAACGCAATCGACACTCCTCAAATTGGGGCCTGAAAAAAATGGAACTACCCGAGACCAGTGCAATGAGCGGTAACATGCTCATCGAACTTACTGCCGACGTCGTTGCTGCCTATGTGAGCAACAATCCCGTTCCCGCCGGAGAACTCCCGAACCTGATCGCCGATATCCACAGCGCGCTTGGCCGCGTGGGTACCGGAACTGAACAGGTGCCGGCGGAGAAGCCTAAGCCGGCAGTCAGCCCGAAGAAGTCTATTCACGACGACTACATCGTGTGCCTCGAAGACGGCAAGAAGTTCAAGTCGCTGAAGCGTCATCTCATGACCCACTACGGACTGACGCCCGACCAGTACCGCGAGAAGTGGGGCCTCGATGCCAGCTACCCGATGGTGGCGCCGAACTATGCGGCGGCCCGCTCGCAACTCGCCAAGAAGATGGGTCTCGGTCGCAAGCGCAAGACGCGCTAATCTGCCGATCATCACTTCACGTTTCAAGACGGCGTCTTCGGGCGCCGTTTTTCGTTTTTGAGGTCTCTGGTTTCGCTTTTCGGAAAGGCTCACCGCGAGGCAACCGGGCCACTCGCCAACAGCGCGCGCCGTCCCCGCCGGTGGGAAGAATGGCCGTTCGCCTTTACTCCCTCGGATGGAACTTCATCGGGGGCTTTGGGAAAGCCGGCGTCGATGAAGGCGAGCGCCTGTTTCAGGGCGATGTGGCGGTTGAGGTCGTAGCTCCAGTGCCGGGCACCGCCGCGCAGCCGCTCCCTTTCGAGCAGACGCTGCACCCGCTTGCGGATCGCCACCTTGTCCTTTCCTTCCGCGCCCATGGCTGCCGGCAGGTCTATGCCCGTCGCGAGAAAGAACGCCGCAGATGCCCTGGCAAAGATGGTCTCTCGGGCGCGGGCGGCCTTGAACGACTGCGCTTCCGTGGCGATGACCGGCATTGGTTTGCTCCCGAGCGATGAACGACGGTCGCAAGCATGCCCGCAGACGATCGGGCGGGGAGAGAATCGGCCGCATTGACGAAGGATTTTTCAGGAAAGCATAAGAATTTCAGGCGCTTCGGGGTAGCGCGGGAGTTTTTGTGTTGCTATTTTGTTCACACCTTCCCCTAGTCTCGCTATAAGAGGAACATATTCCTATAACGAGAGGGAAGCGCCGTGCCGTCCAGTACCGCCTGCCAGATCGTCAGAGAAGACCGGCAATCGTCATTGCCCGACATGGAAAGGGACAGGTCCGGATGCGGCTCCGCGAATGATGATCCGGAGCCTTCGCGCTCCGCGCTGGAACGCAACGTGCGCATCTGCGACTGCATGATCGACATCGCCGCCGCCCTCTTCAACGTCAGCGGACGCGAGCTGCGGCAGCCCGGACGCACATGCACCAGCGTCGCTCGGGTGCGCCAGATTGCCATGTACGTCACGCATGTCGTCATGGGGATGACGATGAGCGAGGTGGGGCGCGGCTTCGGCCGCGACCGCACCACCGTGCTGCACGCGTGCCATCTCATCGAGGACATGCGCGACGACGCCGATTTCGACGCGCTCGTCGTCACGACGGAAAAAGTGGCGCGCGCCGCGCTCAGGGGAATGGAGCGCATCTGAATGGCAGGCCAACGCGAAAAGGAGGACATCCGTGTCCTGCGTCTTCTTTCCTTCGGACCGGCCGGCGTGGAAGAGTGTGGCCGCGCCGACAGGGTGATGCTGGTGTCGCGGCGGCTCGGGACAATTTCGGTGAGCCGGGTCTCGTTCGACGGACTGGTTCGGCGGTCGCTCGTGGCGGCCACGGACGGTGTCGCGGGTCTCACGCCGGCGGGGCGGGCGGCTTTCGCCCGCATGCGCGACCGGAACTGTCTCTCGCAGCATGTGGAGATCGGCACGATGCCGGTCGAGCTACCCGAAGGACGGCGGGAGGCGGTGGCGAACCTTTCCGAATCTCCGCTTGCCCAACTCGCCCGCCGCAAGTCGAAGGACGGCAGGCCCTTTCTCGATCCAAGGGAGTTCCGGGCAGGAGAGCGCCTGCGCGCGGACTATACGCGCGGCCAGCTTCTTCCGCGGCTGGGCGCCAACTGGAGCGCGGCCGGCAGCTCCGGGCGGCCCATTGGGACGCCGGGCGCGAGCGCGGAACTGACGGACGGCGCGGTTGCCGCCCGCCAGCGCGTCAATGCGGCTCTGGCGGCCGTCGGCCCCGAGCTTGGCGGTCTTCTGGTGGACGTCTGCTGCTTTCTCAAAGGCCTGGAGACGGTGGAGATCGAGCGAGCCTGGCCGGCAAGATCGGCGAAGGTGGTCCTCAGGACCGCTCTGGCCGCGCTTGCGCGCCACTACGAGCCGGAGCGCCGGAAGACACCGGGAGGAAGCATCCTCCACTGGGGCTCGGAAGGATACCGCGCACAGATCGGCGAAAGCTGACCGATCAGGCGCTCTCGCTCAGCGCCGCCTGGGCGTCGCGGCGGATGCGATTGACCATCGAGCGCAGGCCGTTGGAACGCTGCGGGGTAAGATGCTCGTCGAGCCCGAGCCTGGCGAGCACCGCATCCGCATCCGTCGTCACGATCTCGCTGGCGCGGCGCCCGGAGTAGAGCGCGAGCATGAGCGCTACGAGCCCACGCACGATATGTGCGTCCGAATCGCCCGCGAATTCGATCTCCGGGTCGTCGCCATCGCCGACGCTGGTGGTCAGCCAAACCTGGCTGACGCAGCCCGGCACCTTGTTGACGTCGTTCTTTTCTGACTCGGGGAAGTGCGGGAGGTCGCGGCCGAGATCGATGACATAGCGGTAGCGGTCCTCCCAGTCGTCCAGGAAGGCAAAGTCGTCGATGATGGAGTCGATATCGGCAGTCATTCGGGTGGCGCCTCTCTGAATCCCCATATAGGGGCCGGATGTGCCCGAGTCACCGCCCGAAGCCGGTTAACTCGCGGGAAAGGCTCGCGGCATCGAAGGGAGGCTCGGTGTCAGCCCGGCGGTCCCCGTCACTCGGCCGGGACGCCACCGGTCGTGATCGTCTCGTCCGGCTCTTCCACCTGGGTGTCGAGGAACTCGTAGGCGATGCGCGCGCCCTCGCGGGCGCGAATGCCGATCGAGTGGAATGCCGCCCGCCCGGTCTCGCAGACTTCCGGCCGGCGTTCGCACATTCCGCTCAGATCGCCGACCGCCTCGCGCGCGGCGTTGAGGGCCTCGAATGCGCCGACGGCTTCGGAACTGCCATCGGCGTCCTGCGGCGACAGCGGCAGGACCAGCAGCACCAGCGAGAACCAGAAGATTGTCCGGATCAGAAATCCCATTTCTATGCCCTGTCGTCCGATCTCCGATGAGATGGCAGATTAGCCATTGCGCTCTTCTTGCACGGCCGGCCCAACACCCGATTGCGTCAGACGGCGAAGTTTTCGTCAAATTGGAAGCGGTTTTGAATGGCTTGGGTTCGAATCGAATTCGAGACGAGTTCGAGCGATCCCGGAGATTTTTGGCTAACCACCTATATCGCTGATCCACAACGGATTGCTGCCGCGCCGGCCGGCGGGGGCAGCCCGGAAGCGGCGCGCGCGGAGCGGGTTTTCGCTAAGCGCGCATTAACCATCCGGTGAACTGATAGCCGTTCGCGGGCCTTCGGAAGGTCATTTCGGCACAATGGCCGCTCCCCTGCGGGCCGCCTTATTCATTCATTAAACCGGCGATGAGAGTTTCGGCGAGAATAAAGATCCGTTGAACGGACGTCAGTGAGTGCGTGAATTGAGTAGGCTCCCCGCAGCAGCAAGCGAAGGATTTTCCGGTCTCGCCGAAGCTTGCGGGAGACTGGTACACCCTTCCGTAACGGACACTTCCGAGCGCGGCAGGCAACGCCGCCTGCTCGGCGTGGCGCTGGCCGGCCCGTTCCTGGTCTCGGCCGCCTTCGCACAGGTGCTGGCGCCGGTGGCGGGCGTTCCGGTCGCGCTTGCCGCGATCTGCATGTGTTTCGTGATCGGATGGACAGTCGCCGTCGCGGTCGCCCAGAGCGGGTCGCGCAGCGTCGCCGGGCCAGCCTTGCTCGTCGCCGCGGTCGCGCCGCTGGCGCTGCTGGTTCCCCTGGCTGGGGGACCTTCCTCGCCCTTGTTCCTGTCATTCGTGCCGCTGCTCCTCGAACCGGTATTCGTCGCCCGCACCCGCTTCGCGCTGGTCGGCGGTGCCCTGGCGGCGGCGGCTGCGATAATCATGGGTGTGTTGCTCCCGCTCATCCACGGCATGGCCGTCGACGCGCCCGCGGCCTGGTTCTGGCTCGTTCCGCTGGCCTATGCGGGAACCCTGTGGCTGCGACGCGCGGCATTCCTGCCGGAGGTCGAGGCTGCGTCGCCGCGAACGACGTCGTTCCTGGCGGACCGCTATCCGGCGGTGACGATGCGCCTGTCGCCGAACGGCGAGGTATCGGAATGCTCCGCGCAGGCGCATTCCGTGCTGACGCTCGATCCGCAGTTCCTGCTGGGCGCCGGTCTCCTCGACCGGGTCCATGTCGCGGACCGCATCGCCTATCTGGCGGCGGTTGCCGACATGCGCGAAGGCGCGGCGTACCGGAGCGTGGAATTGCGCCTGCGGCTGCCGGCGGACGCCGACAGCCAGCCGGGACACGGCTATCGGCCTTTCGTGCTCGAGTTCGTCAGCGACGAGGTTGGCGAGGACGGATTTGCCGTGATCCTTCGCGAGAACACCACGGTGGCGCGTCTTCGCGAGGAACTGGACGCGGCGCGCGGTTGCGCGGAGACGGAGAAGATCCGGTTCCTGGCGACCGTCAGCCATGAACTGCGCACGCCGCTGAACACGATCATCGGCTTTTCAGACATGCTTCTGTGCGGGATGGCAGGTCCTTTCGGCAACGAGCGCCAGCGCGAATATACCGGGCTTGTGCGCGAATCGGGCGAGCATCTGCTGGCGGTGGTCAACGCTATCCTCGACGTCGCCAAGCTCGAGTCGGGGACCTATCCGATCGTTCGCGAGCATTTCCGCATGCTGGAGGCCGTCGAGACCAGCAAGGCGATCATGAGCTACCAGGCGGCGGCGAAGGGTGTCGAACTCGAGTGCCGCGTCGACGAGACGGTCGGCGAAGTGCACGCTGACAAGCGCGCGTTGCAGCAGATCCTGATCAATCTTCTCTCGAATGCGGTGAAGTTCACGCCTGCGGGGGGGACCGTGACGGTCAAGGTGGAACGGCAGGCCGAAGGCGTCAGGCTGTCAGTGAGCGATACCGGCATCGGCATCGCCGAGGAAGACCTGCCGAGGATCGGCAAGCCATTCGTTCAGGTTCTCAACGACTACACCAGACAGTATGAGGGGACGGGTCTCGGACTGTCCCTCGTGCGCGGGCTGGTGGAACTGCATGGCGGCTCGATGGCCGTCGAGAGCGCGCCGGGAATGGGGACGTCCGTAGAGATCACGATACCTTTCGAAGACTGCACAGGTTCCAAAGACAGACACGATGCCGAAATCCTCACCATCTCGCCGTCCGGCAAACCGCGGAGGAAAGCCAATGAAGCATTCCGTCAGTCGGCGTGAAATCGACCGCCGCCAGCCCGGCCTCATCGGGACCGTGGCGGCGGCGTCGGGCACGGCCATCGTGGAGAATCCGGTGCTCGTCGGAAGCTCGACGGCATTCCTTGTGGTGCTGTTCTACGTTTCCGCGAATGCGCTGTGGTACCAGCCATTCCCGCATCCCGAGCCGCTGCTCCAGACCCGCTTCGTCGTCGAACACCCGGAAGCGGAGGCTGTTCCGCAACCCCCGGCCGCTCGCCCCGCGCCGCCCCGGGATGTGACGAACTCGGTCCGGGCGCAGCCGGAGGAGGCGGTAGCGGGAGTATCCCCCGCCGAGCCGTCCGCGACCCAGAGAACGCTTGCCCGGATCCAGTCGACCTTGCAGGAACTGAAGTTCTATTCGGGCGAAATCGACGGGCTTTCCGGCCCCAAAACCCGGCAGGCGATCTCCGATTACCAGAAGACGGTCGGGCTCCCCGTCACCGGCGAAGTCAGCGACGAGCTTCTGGCGGCGCTCGACGGCGGCGCGGGGCCGTCCGCCACCTCGGTGCCGATCCCGGACGGAGTCCCCGTTCCCGAGCCGCGCCGCGACGTCGTCGCCTCCATCCGTTCGGACGAACCGAACCGCTCCGACGCACCGGGGGCCGCCCTCGACCAGACGCAGATCGTCAAGATCCAGGCGGGCTTGAGAGCTTTCGGCAACGAAGGCATCGAGATCGACGGCGTCATGGGTGAAAAGACCCGCACCGCCGTGCGTGAATTCCAGTCGCTGTTCGGGCTTCCCGTTAACGGGCAGCCGGATGCTAGGCTCCTGGAAAAGATGACGGAAATCGGATTGACGAACTGAGGCCCGGAATGCGGGTCACGTCGGATTTCTTCGTCTCGTCCCTCATTCGCCGCGTCTTCGGCGAGGGCGGCTTCGCCGCAGTGATGCGCAAGGGCGCCGCTGAGGCGGGGGCGGTCTTCATCGTGATCCGGGGAAGGGAAGGGGATTCCACCCTTCTCGGCCCGGCCCCGCAGAGCGGCTACGACGAGAAGCGGCCCGGTGGCCGACAGTTCGTCGTGCTGGAAGAGAAGCTCGAGGAAGATGGCCTGAGTGCGCGGATCACGCGCGAGGCGCGGTTCGATCCGGACGTCTGGTTCGTGGAACTCGACACGCCCCGTCTGCCCGAAGACCTCGTGGATATCATGAAGCCTTGAGGCCGCCGGTAACCCGGATGAAAGGCACGACCTCGCCTTGGGGGGACGGGCGAGCGTCCTGCGCGGGCTTCCATTCCCCGACCTTTCGATCGGCGGCTCGGATGCGCAGCGACCGGTAGCGGTCGGCGAAGGAACGGATCTCCTCGACGCTCCGGAAGCGATCCGGACAGGCCGCGCACACGAGAAGGAAGGCTTCCTCCTCGGAGAGGCCGATATGGCGGAAAGCCGCGATCAGATCGTCGTAGTCGCGCGAGTTGACGATGGTCTGCGCGGTCGGATAATCGATACCGAGGGTATCGGCCAGCGCGCTCTGGAAGAATGCTGCATTGCCGGAGAGCACGTTGGCCTTGAGCCGCTCATAGTCGCGGGCGGCCATGGTGAAGCCGCGCTGGACGGGGCCGAGCCGCGCGCTCTTGCCGGCGGACGATCCGGCCATGATATGGCGAAGGCGCTTGCGGACTTCCTCGACGACTTCCTCGCGGAAGGGCGAGGGAAAATCGGGCTCGATGGCATTCGGCGACGGCTCCCCGGCCGGCGACCTGTCTTGCGTCTGCATCACGGGCAAAGCCGGTTGCGTGCCGGCATCGCCGAGCTTGCCAGCAAGAGCCGCGATTGCCGGGTGAAGACGCGGCCGGCGCAACATCGCCGCCGCGTGACGCGCGCCCATCTTCCCAATGATTCGCACGAGGTGCCCGTTGTCGAGCAGGGGCGAGCGGATGAGCAGGGGAGCGCAGATGTCGACCGGCTCCTCGCAGAGGCGCAGGACAAGGTCGATCGGGGCATAGCGCGAATCGGACAATGCCGCCGAGACGTAGCGCTTTGCATCGACGGGCACGCGGTCGAGGAGCGGGAGGACCAGTTGGCCGAGCTGGGTGATTTCGCGACGGGTCGGGCGGGTCAGGGAGCAGAAGGCCGATACAGCCGCCCGCACCAAGCGTTCAGACTTACCGCTGCCGTTGCGGTTCGCGACCTGCCGGAATTCCGCTGACATACCCTGTGCACACTCGACTCGTTACCTGGGCGCAACACGATCGCACACGATATTCGCGGACCGCGCTGGAAACACAGTGACGCCCTTCCAACTGGAAAAACTAGCAGCAATTCGTTAGCGAGCTGTTAACCTTACGCCGTGCAGAGTTGGCATCAGAGCGTTTACGTAAGCGTGCTCGAGTGCATCGATGGAGATTGCCGGAGCCATGACACACGTAGTGCCATTCACACCGCGTACCGCGGCGCCGTCGGACGGCCGGACGACCGGCGGTCCCGCGACGATCATCATCTTCCCGGGCGTCCGCTACGAGCGAAAGCACAGCGGCGCCCAGCCGGACGCACGTTCGGCGCGGAAGGACGGCCTGCCGATTCAGACCTCAGGCCACAAGGCGACCTGAGCGAGGGCGAGCCGCGGGTTAGCGGGCATCGGACGGACTGTCCGTCCTATTCCTCGTCCTCGTCGTGCTTTCCCTTGAGCGAGGAGAGCTTGGCAAAGACCTTGCTGGCATCGAGCTCCTGGTCGTGGTCGGCCTCTTCCGGATCCACGGGCCTGCTTTCCGTCATCGAGGCCGGCAGCAAGGTGTCGCCGGTCGGAGCCTGAGGCTGAACGCCGCGCGAGGCGCGCTGGACTTCCAGGTCGAGGTCGATCTGCGAGCACAGACCGAGCGTCACGGGATCCATCGGCTGGAGGTTGGCCGCGTTCCAGTGGGTACGGTTGCGGATCTGCTCGATGGTCGACTTGGTGGTGCCGACGAGCCGCGAGATCTGGGCGTCCTTCAGTTCGGGATGATTGCGCACGAGCCACAGGATGGCGTTCGGACGGTCCTGGCGCTTCGACAGCGGCGTGTAACGGGGGCCCTTGCGCTTCGTCTCCGGGATGCGGACCTTCGGTTCGGAGAGCTTCGGGCGGTAGTTAGGGTCGGCTTCCGACTTTGCGATCTCCTCGCGCGTCAGCTGCCCGTTCATGACCGGGTCCATGCCCTTGATCCCCTGCGCCGACTCGCCGTCGGCGATCGCGCGCACTTCCAGCGGGTGAAGATGGCAGAAGAAGGCGATCTGGTCGAAGGACATAGCCGTGTTGTCGACCAGCCAGACGGCGGTCGCCTTTGGCATCAGGAGTTGATTGGCCATCGTAGAGTAAACTCCTCTCGTTCGCCCGCGTCCCTTGCGCGGGCGGTGGTACAAGCCACCAAGTTGGGAAATCACGGGCTCTATAACGCTTCCGGCCGTCATCCGCAACGATTAACCGGCTGTGCGGACGGCAGTCGATCCTGCCGCGGGGTGAGGGCGAGATGGGTAGGTGCTCAACTCGCGCGACAGGATGCGGAAGAGAAGAAGCGCTCGACCGCCGGCTCGAATGTCTCGTCTGGAACGAAGGCGCGGATGACGACGATGCCGGCGGGCTGGGCGAATTCGACGAAGAGGGATTTTGCGAATTCGTCGGGGAGGCTCTTTCGGAGCTCCAACATCTGGGCTGGCGATACGATGGCGAGATCGAGCGCCTTGGCCGTCGCAGTGCGGTCGTTGAAGCTATAGACGTTGTGGCCGCGGCGGTCGTAGATCGAGACCGACCAGAACGGCACGTCAGCGCGCGCGGTCACGTGGGTGGCGCCTTCGCTCAAATCGATGCGGCAGGCGCTCGCCCGGATGAAGGGATCGGTCAACGTGACGACCGGCGCCGGCGCCGCGTCGGTGGACAATGGGACCATCTCGAACGTCTCGCCTTCGGCGGCGAGCCTAGACCAGGCGTCAGCGTCAGTGATCAAGGGGAGAAGCAGAAGGATCACGATGTGGATGATCGCGGCTCCCAGGAGGCCGAGCAGGAGGGCGTAGAGGAGCCTAAGCATCGCAGCCCGCCCGATAGATTCGGGGAAGTTCGAGCTCGATGGAGCCCGCGTCGCTGAGCGCCGGGGCGTCGTAGAGCGTGAGGACGAAGGACATCGGACCTTCTCCCGTCAACGGGAGCCAGTTGCCGGGAGCGGGATGCGGCCCGGCTGAGATCTCGAACGAATTGTCCGGCCGCCTCACGATCTGCAGCGACTGCAGGCCCGGGCGGCGATTCCCGTTCGGGATCGGCGAAAGTCCGTTCGTGGCCGCATAGAGCGTCCAGAAGCGGGAAACGGGGACGGTCCCTTCGATGCGGTAGGCGCAGCGACGGCGAAGCTCCAGACCGGACGAATCCTGCGTCGCGACGAAGGAAAGACCTTCCGCGCGCCCGAGCGGCAGTTCCGCGTCGCGCGCGAACCGCGCCTTCGAATAAGGGTCGGCATCCGGCGTCCCGCGCTCGGGATAGGCGGTCCAGCTCCCCACGTGGAGCGCGCTGAACCCGGCGATCTCGTTGACGGCGTACCACACCGAGGCCGCACCCCCGACGATCGAAACGAGGAGCACCAGCGCAACGGAGACAAGGACCCGCATCACGTGCAGACCCTAGCCACGGGAACCACGTCGGCGGCCGTCGAACCAGCACACCGCGCGAAAGGCGCGTGACATCGCTGTTCGCGAGGAGCACCCGTATCAGACATGTCGGCTACAGCGCGGAAAGGGTTTCGATGTCGCCGTCGGGACGCAGATCAGGCGCTTCGCGGAAACGGTCGGCCATGGCGCGCAGGAGAACGGTCGTCGCCGCCGACATGATTGGCGGCCGGTCAGGCGCCGGCTCGTCCCCGTTTTCCCCTGCATCATCCGCGGCGGCCACTTCCTCTTCTTCCGGCTTCTCGATGAAGGGGTCGTCGATGCCGGGAATTGGTTTGAGATCGATGTTCTGGTGAGCATAGGTCATGAGGCGCTGCCATGTCATGGCGGGCAGCGCCCCGCCGGTCATGTTGCGCGTAGAGGTGGACTCGTCGTTGCCGAACCAGACCGCGGCCGTGTAGTTGCCCGTGAAGCCGACATACCAGGCATCCTTATAAGCCTGGGTGGTACCAGTCTTGCCGGCGCTGCGGATCCCTTCCAGCGCCGCGCGTCGGCCGGTGCCGCGCTCGGGAATCTGGACCATGATCGAATTCATGGACCGCACCGCCTGTTCCGACAGCACGCGCCTGGGCTCGGGATGGTCGCGGCGCCAGTCGTAAACGACCTCGCCCGAATGGGTCGCAAGCTGCGTGATGCCGTGGCGCGTGCCAGCGAAGCCGCCATTGGCGAAGACGTTGTAGCCCGTCGCCTGGTCCAGGACGGTGAGGCCGGACGTGCCGAGCACCATGGTCTTGTCGGAAAACACCGGCGATTCGATGCCGAAGGACTCGGTCAGCTCCTTGATCGGCGGGATCGACAGATGTTCCTTGGCAAGTCGCACCGGCACGGTGTTGATCGACTTGATCAGGGCGGTGGAAAGCGTCATCCGCCCCGAATAGCCGCGGGTGTAGTTCTTCGGCGTCCAACGGTTCCAGGTGATCGGTGCATCGGAGATGACCGAATCCGGCGTGAAGCCGTGCTCCATCGCGGTTGCGTAGACATAGGGCTTGAACGAGGAACCGACTTGGCGCTGGGCGCTCGTGGCGCGGTTGAACTGAGAGGTTCCGTAGTCGCGCCCCCCGACGATCGCACGCACGGACCCGTCATTGTCGAGCACCACGATAGCGCCCTGCTTGACGCCGTAGTCCTCGCCGAACTGGCGCAGGTGGAACTCGAGCGACTCCTCGGCCGCCTGCTGGATGTTGAGATCGATCGTGGTGCGCGCTACCAGCGAATGGGAAGGCATGGTCGCCGCGATGCGCTTCACCTCCTCGAAGGCCCAGTCGAGGAAATAGTCCGGGTGTTTCTGGTTGTCGCGGTCGACGACGTCGGCGGGCGCTCGGCGTGCCGCGATCACCTGGCCCTCGGTCATGAAGCCCGCCTGCACCATGTTGGTGAGCACCTCGTTGGCGCGGGCGCGCGCGGCCGGGAGATCGACATGCGGCGCATAGCGGGCCGGCGCCTTGAACAGGCCGGCGAGCATCGCAGCCTCCGCCAGGGTGACATCCTTGATGCCCTTGCCGAAATAGAAATCCGTCGCCGCCGTTATGCCGAAAGTGCCGCCGCCCATGTAGGCGCGATCGAGATAGAGCTGGAGGATCTCCTTCTTGGAGAGGTTCATCTCCAGCCACAGCGACAGGAACGCCTCCTTGACCTTTCGCTCGATTGTACGCTCGTTGGACAGGAACAGGTTCTTCGCGAGCTGCTGGGTGATCGTGGAACCGCCCTGGACGACCGAATTGGCGCGGACGTTTTCCGACAGGGCGCGGGCGAGCCCCAGGAAATCGATGCCGTAATGGTCGTAAAAGCGGCGGTCCTCGGTCGCGAGCACGGCCTTTATGACCTGGTCCGGCATCTCGTCGATCGGCACGCTGTCGCGCTGAATGATGCCGCGTTGGCCGATCTCGTTGCCGTAGCGGTCGAGGAAGGTGACGGCGAAGTCCGCCTGGGCGCGCCAGTTTCCGGCTGTCTCCTCGAAGGCCGGCATGGCGAGGGCGAGCAGGAGAACGCAGCCCGCAGTCCCCAGCGTCATGCCTTCGCTGAGCAGTTCCACGATGGCGCGCTTCCAGCCGTAGACCCGGAAGCGGCGAAAGAAGATTGTGATGCGTTCCCAGCGCTCGCCGGCCGAGAATCCCGCCTCGTAGAGGGTGGAATCGATCCATGCGTCGAGCTCGAGGAGCTTCGACGCATGCGGCGCATTCGACTTCCTGGGTTCGAACGGGTTTTCCATAGGCAGACGGGTTTCGAAATCCTGATGGACGGAAACTGATCCCCCATACGGGCGATTTCGGGGCGCGACCCCTCATCTTTGCACCGGAAGGGACGGAAGGGACAAGGAAAATCGGGGAAAGCGGCGGCGGTTTCGGGCAACAGGGTGAAGATCGCGAAGGGCGAAGGATGCGCGATCGGCCGGCGCACCTCCCCCTCCGCGACCGGGCGGGAGACTGCGCCGCGCGGTTCTTTGGCGGGTACGCCCCAATAATTGCGCGGTATCTGTAACACGGGATTGTCACGCCTGAAAGGTCATGCAAATAAACCTCTCGTTGGGGAAGGGGCATTTTCTTCGGGCAGGTTCGTCCGGGCATCCGCCGCGTGCGCGACGCCGCCGCGGCGTATGGCTGGGCCTGTCACGAAGGCGAACGGGGGTCATCCATGTCGACACGGAAGCTCATCGCTGCGGGTACATTGCTGTTGTCCGCGGCTTCGGGTGCATGCGCCCAAACCTATGCCGACGAACGCGAATATGCTGATCTCGGCCGCTGGCGGGTCGTCTCGGTTTCCATGGACGGCACGCTGCAATACTGCGCCGCCGATTCCGACAATGGCAGCGTGCAGCTGCGTATCGCTACCGACGGCAACCGGTGGCAAATGGGCAATCCCTACTATGGCTCGAACGGGCCGGTGCAGGGTTATGTCGGCTTTGGCCAATATCTGCGACCTGTGACTTACATGGCCGATGGCGACGGCTGGGCGAGCATCGATGCGGATGCGTTCGTCGACGACCTGCGCAACGGCAGCCAAGTTCGCATGCTGCTGGACCGCGGCGAGCAGGTGTTCAGCCTCTCCGGCTCTTCCGCCGCCATGGCGAAGGCTCGGGAATGCGCCTTGAACCAGGGCCGTCCGCCGGTTCGGCAGTCGCCCCCGGTAGTGCGCAACGCGCCGCCGCCGACGCCCGGAGGCACCAACTCGTATGGCGGCTACGACATCGCCGGAATGCGGGGCGCCGCGGAAAGGTTCTATGGCCAGACACGAGGCTGGACCGTGCTCAGTGGCACCGTTGACGGACGCTTCGGTTACTGCGTGGGCGAACGCAACGACGGCGGCAGTATCTGGCGGTTGGGGCGGGACCTGACGGTCGACGGCTCCGCGCAGTGGCAGGTCGCCGTGCCCTATCAGGCGCGGCCCGACTGGAACGGCCAGATCGAGGTCGACGGCGACGTGCGGCCGATCAGCGGGTCGGCGGCGGGGCCGTGGACTTTCGCCTGGCTCGGGATGGACGACCTAAACCGGATCCGCAATGGCAATACGATGATCCTGGATATCCGCCGGGCATCGCTCGACTTCCAGCTGCGCGGGACCGCCGCCGTCATCACCAAGATCGAGGAATGCGTGGCGCAGGGCAGGCGTGGCGGCGGCATGAAAACCGCGAATCGGCCGGCACCGATACCTCAGGTGCCGCCGCTGCCCGGCGGCAAGCAGCCCAATCGTGCGGCCTTGCCATTCCCGGCCTGTCCCGATGGAGGGCCGAAGCTGCCCGTTACCGGCATCTGCCAGGGCCAGGCGGTGGACTACCTGCTCAATACGGGAGATCCGAACGCATACCTCCTGCCGGACCACAGTTGCGACTGGGTCGTCAACGAGACGCAGATGATCGACGGCGTCCTGCTCTACAAGGCATTGCGGTGCAACGGCATTACCACGCAGCTCGAGTTCGGCGGCGGTGCGCACTACGCGACGCTCGACATCGCGCGCTCTGCGCTGTCGGCGAGCAATGGTGGAACCCCGCAGGGAGAAACGCGCGTGGTGTGGATCACCCATGTCGACCCGGCCAATCCCGTGCCAGACCTGTTGCGGGCTTCGAGGGACGGCATGGAAGGGCCGACGCCCGGCGTGGAGTGCGTGCTGGATCCGGCGGAGAGTGGAGACGGCTGGGTGTTCGGCCCCGACGCTGCCTCGACGGCTGCGCAGGACGGACCGACGCCCCCGATGTGCGGTGTCTTCAGCGATGGCGACGGCGTGATGCGTTGGTGGCGCGTCGTGGCTGACTTCGGGATGCTGATCGACCTGCCGGGGGAGGCGTATCAGGATTTCGATCCGGCCACCCTGACGCTGTTGCGCAAGACGCCGGCGGGGGCCTGGCAAGTCGCGTACTGAACGGAAGTAGTCGTGCGACGCGTATATGCCTCTCCCCGGCGGGGGAGAGGCGTAGCGCCGTTAAGGCGCCGATCGGACAATTAGCCCGCGTTTGCGGCCTTGATCTGCGCACAGAGGCTGAGCGTGCCGCGCGAGAACGTCGAGTCGTTCATGTCCGGAGACTCGCAAGCAGCCTGAAGACGCGTACGGTCATCATCCGACATGCCGTCCCAAGCAGCCTTGAACTCGTCTTCGCCGCGCAGCTCGCTCATGGTGTCGTCGGTGAAGAACGAGACGATGCCCGGATTCTCGTCCATCATCGTCTGTTCCATGTCGCTCATGATGTTCGGGCCGGAGCCGTTCTGACCACCACTTCCGCTCTGCGCGAGGGCGGAGCCGGCGAACATGGAAGCGGCGGCGATGGCTGAGATAATTGCGGTTTTCATTGGGTGTTTCCTTTTTTGTTGATGTCGCCAGGCAAGAACGGCGCCAACGATAGGCGGTTCCCTCACCGGTTCGTGATGAGGCAGGAGAGGGGAAGCGAAAGCCTCCCGCTCCCCGTGGCGCAGATGCTCCTGCCTCAGTTGTTGGCCGGGTCGGTTTCGGCCTCGTAGGCGAGCCGCGCGATGATCGCGAGGCCCCAGAGCACGAGCGCCCCGAAGGCGACGCCGAGGACGGTCGCGGCGCCGTCCGGAATGTGGAACAGCACGACCAGCGAATAGAGGAAGGCTGCGGTGACGGTGATCAGCTGGCTGCCGATCAGCGCCGTGACGACGGCGATGCCCGTGAGGCTGCCGGGCGATATGATGCGGTCGGCGCGCGGGATTGCGAGCATGGTGGTGTCGAGGGTGGTCATCGAAGATTTTCCTGGTTGGGCGACGAGCGGAAACCGGCGGACGCGCCGCCGGGATACGCTTGGAAGCTGGAATGTCGGAAGGGTTCAGACCGGCGCGACGCCGGCGCCAATGCCCAGCGTCCAGAAGACGACGAGCAGGATGCCGAGGCCGGCGAACACGGTGAACAGGAGCGCTGCGGCGGTGGCCACGCCCCAGAACTGCATGATCGGCGGCGCGATGCCTTCTGCGTTGGGTTTGGCGTAGCGCATGAGAAGAAAGCAGAGTCCAAGCAGGGCGAGGCCCATGGCGGCTTGCATGAGGATTTCTCCGGACCAAGAGGATGACGATCGGCATGCACCGCCCGCCGCCGTATCGCGGTCAGGGTCCGGTGCTGCCGGGTTGTGTCAGGCGGTGCGGAGGAAAGCGGGGGGTGCGCGCTGTCCGGGCGAGAAAATCGCCGCGCGCACGAAGCCGGCATCGGCCGGCGCTGGATCGAGAGCCGGAATGCCGGCGTAGAAGAGGAAGGTGGCGGAAGCCTCAAGGGCACCCGACGGCTCGGCGTCGGCGAAGCGCTTCGGCTCGAAAAGGCGCATGCGCGCCTCCGCCTGTGGCGCCTTGCTGGTAAGGGCGGGCGCGTTCGAGGCGCCGTTGGACAGCGAAAGCTGGTCGGCGCGGCCGGGCAGCGGCGCCGCGGTCGCGAACGCCGCCAAATGCGCCATGGCCGCGAGCACGACCAGAAGGCCGAGGAAGGGGCGGTGCGAGAAAATCCGGAACAAGCGGATCGGATCCATCAATGGCGGCGGCGCCGCGAGAGGAGGGGAGTATTAGCAGGTTCTGGGGGAGGGTGGTAGAGGGGACTGTGCGGCGAGCTCGCGGGAGTACGCCTCTTCCGCACGTTCTTCCTTCGTCAGGGTTAGAAGAAAAAAGATAGGAATAAAACCCTTGACACCGTGACGGTGGTTTGATAGGTTCTCGTCATCGTCGGAAGTGTGCGGGTGGGAGCAGTACTGGCCTTTGAGGTTCCTCCGGATGGCGTGTCCGACCCCTAGCTTCCAGCCGGTGCGGCTGAACAAATTTCAATTTTCTTCTTCGTAGCCAGAGCGCGAGGCCTTTGGTCTGGACGAATTCCCGGTTCGTGCCGGCAGTTTCGCCTGCTGACAGGGAGGTGGAGGGCGTCCGGCACCTGACATCGTCAAAAGCAGAAAGGGATGAAACCGATCGGCAGGCCTGCGCTGGTCCAGCGGACAGATGCTCATACGGTCACTGTAGGCGGCCTCGAGGATGCGTCGTAGGCGTAGCATGGCGGCCGATCGCCGCCGCGGCTCGACAAGGAATAGATCGACAGGCTCGCCGGACCGGCGGGCGTGTGGAATGCCTGGAAACGCCCGCACGAGAACGGGCGAACGAAGAAGAAGCAAGGAGCGATGGAGAACCCGCCGAAGCATTTCGCCTCATCGACGACCGCATCATCGCCCTCGCCCGAGCAGAAGCAGCCCGGCTGGTCGCAGGAGGTGTTGCACCCAAGGCAGGCTGACCGCGCCACACGGGGATGGTTCGCCCAGGCGCGACACGAGCAATATCCGCTGTGGCGGCGCCGCGAGGGCGCGCCCGACAACTGGATGGTGGTGGGAGGCCGCGGGGCCGGCAAGACGCGGCTCGGTGCTGAATGGGTGAACGCGCTGGTGCGCGGATTCTCTCCTTTCACGCTCGCGCGGCACGGCCAGATCGCGCTGGTGGGGGAGACGTTTTCGGACGTGCGCGAGGTGATGATCGAGGGACCTTCGGGGATCCGCGCAATCGCGCGCGGAGAGCCGCCGCGCTTCGAAGCGACCCGGCGCAGGTTGGTGTGGGACGCTTCGGGCGCCGTGGCCTATGCCTTTTCCGCCGAGGATCCCGAGAGCCTGCGTGGACCGCAATTCGCAGCCGCCTGGTGCGACGAGCTCGCCAAGTGGAAACACATGGAAGCGACCTTCGACATGCTGCAGTTCGGGCTGCGGCTCGGGGAGCGGCCCGTGCAGTTGATCACAACGACGCCTAGGCCGGCACCGCTGGTGCGCCGGCTGATGGCCGATCCGCGCTTCCGGCAGACGCGCATGACGACGCGCGACAATGCGCGGAACCTGGCTCCCGGCTTCATGGCCTCGATCGAGGCGCGCTACGCACGCACGCGGCTCGGGCGCCAGGAACTTGCCCCCAAGCCCGATGCGCCGCCGGTTTCCACTTCCAAAGCTTCCGTTTCGACCATCTCCCCGCTTCGTGCAAAGGCGAGGAAAGGATTTCTTTGCGCTGTCAAAAGCCGAATTCCAGGCTACATTGACACTCCGATGCGCGCACTGGCACAAAAATCGCCCAGGGCTTGGCAGTGAATCCAGAACGGCGTTCATGCCGCGTTCAGCGGCGGCGGGGTATCAGGAGCGCATGAACATCCGTAGCTCCATTATGCATCTCTTGACGTTCCTGGTCCTGGCCACGGGGTCGGCCACCTCGGCGCATGCGGCAGACTGTGCGTCCGTTGGGCGCGCCATCGCCGCTCAGGATGGCGGAACCCTTCAGGTTGCGACTGAGCAGAGCCAGGGCGGCCAGACGGTCTGCGTCGTCGTCTACACCGTGCCGGGCAGCAACGGCCAGCCGCCGCGCAGGGTGGAGAGACAGGTCCCCGCCAACTAGCCCTCCTGCCCGACATGGCGCAGCGATAGAGGGCCGGGCGAAGCGAGAGCCCGTCAATCCCGAGGATAGCATGAGAATATTGGTTGTAGAGGATGACAAGAACCTCAACCGTCAGATCGCCGACGCGCTGACGGAAGCGGGTTACGTGGTTGACCGGGCCCACGACGGCGAGGAAGGTCATTTCCTGGGGGACACCGAGCCCTACGATGCCGTCGTTCTGGACATTGGCCTGCCCGAAATGGACGGGATCAGCGTGCTGGAAAGATGGCGCGCGGACGGCAAGAAAATGCCTGTGCTGATGCTGACGGCGCGCGACCGCTGGAGCGATAAAGTGGCAGGGATCGACGCGGGCGCCGACGACTACGTCGCCAAACCCTTCCACATCGAGGAAGTGCTGGCGCGTGTGCGCGCCCTGATTCGCCGGGCGGCGGGGCACGCCTCGTCCGAACTGGTCTGCGGCCCGCTGCGGGTCGACACCAAGGCGTCCAAGGCCGATGTCGGCGGAATGCCGCTGAAGCTGACCTCTCACGAGTTCCGGCTGCTCGCCTATCTCATGCATCACATGGGGGAGGTCGTGTCGCGCACCGAACTGGTCGAGCACCTCTATGACCAGGATTTCGACCGCGATTCCAACACGGTCGAGGTGTTCGTCGGGCGCTTGCGCAAGAAGATGGGCCTGGACCTGATCGAGACGGTGCGCGGCATGGGGTACCGGATGCGAGAGCCGCAGGAGTGAGCACCCAGGCGCCGCACCAGGCGCGGCCCGCCAGGCGCAACGCGCTGAGGATCGGGCTTCGCTCGCTGTCCTTCCGCGTCGTCACCTTTTCCACGGTTTGGGCGGTCGTCGCCCTCGTGGTGATCGCCACGCTGATTTCCGCGCTCTATCGCGTCTCGGCCGAACGCAGCTTCCGCAGCCTGCTCGTAGCGCATCTCTACAGTCTCGTCGCGGCGGTGAGCGTTTCCGACGAGGGCGAGTTGCAAGGGACGCCGGCGCTTTACGACGTCAAGTTCTCACAGCCCGGTTCCGGCTGGTACTGGGCCGTGGAGCCGGTCTCGCCGGGCCTCGCCGGCGGCATCCGCTCCTCCTCCATGTCCGATCCGATTCCCGCGCCGTCGGAAGCCGAGGTGCCGTTCGACAGCCAGTTCCAGCGCATTTACGAGACCGTCGGCCTGTCTGGCGAACGAATCGACGTGGTTGAGAACGACTTCATCCTGGACTCCGACAACCGGATCGCCCGGTTCCGCGTGATGGGGAACAGGAGCGAGCTGGAACTGGACATCGCCGACTTCTCACAACAGCTCTACACCTATCTGACGCTGTTTGGCGTCGGCATGATCGCAATCAACGCCATCGTGATTCTTTTGGGACTGCGTCCTTTGGATCAGGTGCGCAACGCGCTGGCCGAGGTGCGGGAAGGAACTGCCAAGAAACTCGACGGCAGGTTTCCCTCCGAGATCGAACCGCTCGCCAGCGAGACGAACGCGCTGATCGAGAACAACCGTCGAATCGTCGAACGGTCGCGCACGCAGGTCGGCAATCTCGCCCATTCCCTGAAGACGCCGGTGGCCGTACTCCTCAACGAGGGACGCGCGATGGGCGGTGAGAAGGGGAGGCTCATCGTCGAGCAGGCGGCCGCGCTTCAGCAGCAGGTGGAGCACTACCTTCAGCGCGCGCGCATCGCCGCCCAGCGCGACAGTGTCGTCTTCCGCACGCCGCTCAAGGAGCCGCTGGAACGGCTGTTGCGGGTGTTCCGCAAGCTCGACCCGAAGGTCGACATTGCCTTCGAAGGCCCGGAGCGCGAACTCGTCTTCGCCGGGGAGCGGGAGGATCTCGAGGAGATTACCGGCAATCTCCTGGAAAATGCTGTCAAATGGGCGCGGTCCGCTGTGCGCGTGCGGCTGGCGGAGGAGGCGGGACGTATCCTGCTGACGATCGAGGACGATGGGCCGGGCATTCCCGAGGAACAGGCGCGCGAGGCGCTGAAGCGCGGCACGCGGCTCGACGAGACCAAGCCCGGGACCGGTCTCGGGCTGGCGATCGTTCACGATCTCGTGCGCGAATACAGCGGCGAACTGGCGCTCGATCGGTCGGAACTCGGGGGGTTGAAAGCCGCGATTCGCCTGCCGTCTGCGGGATGACGTTCGACGTTACCGGCCCTCGCAAGGCAGTGGCGGCTCCAATGAGAAACGAAGGGCTCGGGTTTCCGGCGAGCCCAATTTCGGTCATAGATCGACGTTACCGCCCCGATGCTTCGGTCGCAGTCACGCAAGGGAACAATCGAGCGATGCCCACAGCCGCGAAAGCAATGACGCTTTTGGCAGCCTGCCTTTCGCTTGGCGCGTGCACGACCACGTCGCTGACGAGCGGCGTGACCGCCCCGACGACGAAGGATTCCATCATCGCCCAGATGAACGGCGGCCTGATAGGCGGCGAACTGGGCAGCAAACTGCCTGAGCGTGAGCGCCGTAAGGCGCTGGAAGCGGAGTATCGCGCACTCGAATACACGCCGGCGCGAATGCCGGTGACCTGGAACACCGAGGACGGCCGGCTTTCAGGCTCGGTTGTGGCTGCCCAGCCCTATCGGGTCGGCTCCCAGGACTGTCGCCAGTACAGCCATACGATCACCGATGGCGGCCGCGAGTCGGAGGCGCGCGGCACGGCCTGCCGCAACCCCGACGGCAGCTGGACGCCGCTCACCTGAATGATGGGTCCGCCAGCCAGTCCGCTGCCGCCAAATAGCCGCACGCAAGGGCGATTGGAATGCCCTCCAACCATCGCTATTTGAGGTCGCATGGTTTTCTGGATCGTGCTCGGACTGCTGACGGTGATCGCCAGCCTCGCCGTGATCCTGCCGCTCGCCGGCAGGCGCGAGGAGGCCGCGCCCGGTTCCGTGCATGACATCGAGGTCTACCGGGACCAGCTGGCCGAAGTGGAGCGGGATGCGGAGCGCGGTCTGATCGGCAGGCATGAAGCCGAGCAGGCGCGAGCCGAGATCGGCCGGCGGATCCTGAAACTCGACAGCACGGAGAAGAGCGAAGGCGGGAAGCGCCGGGGCGAGACGGCCGTCGCGCGTGGGCTCGCGATGGCAGGCGTGCTGGCGGTGCCGCTGGTGAGCTGGGGGGTGTACAGTTCGATCGGATCGCCGGAGCTTCCGGGTCAGCCGCTCGCAGAGCGGCTGGCGAAGAACCCGGGCGAGAGCAGCATCGACGAACTCGTGGCGCGGGCGGAGGCGCATCTTCGCGCCAATCCGCAGGACGGGCGCGGCTGGGACGTGCTGGCGCCGATCTATGCCAGGCTCGAACGGCCGACCGAGGCGGCGACCGCCTATCGCAACGCCATCCGCCTTATTGGGCCGACCGCGGCGCGCGAGACTGGTCTCGGCGAGGCCCTGATGATGTCGGCCGGCGGCGTGGTGCGTGCCGACGCCGTCGACGCCTTCCGGCGGGCGCTGGAAATCGACCCGCAGGATCCGAAGGCACGGTTCTATCTCGCCACCGCCATGGCGCAGGAAGGCAGGATGTCGGAAGCCGCCGATGCTCTGCGCGCGATGCTTGCCGACCTGCCGCAGAACGCGCCCTGGCGCGAGGTCGTGGAGCAGTCCATCGCACGGGCCGAGGAAGAGGCATCCCGCAGGGGCACGGCTCCTCCCGGCCCGACCCGCGAAGACTTCGAGGCGGCGGGCGAGATGAGCGCCGACGATCGCAGCGCTATGATCGAGATCATGGTTGCTCAGCTTGATGAGAGGCTAAGGGAGAACCCGGACGACCGGGAAGGCTGGCAACGCCTGGTGCGCTCCTACATGGTGCTCGGCAAGGCGGACGAGGCACGCGACGCCCTCACGCGCGGCGTCGCCGCGCTCGGCGAGGACAGCGCCGCGGCGCGAGAACTCGTGGCCTTCGCGGCGGAACAGGGCGTGAGGGGCGTGGAAGAACGATGACGCGGAAGCAGAAACGGCTGTCGATCATACTGGGCGCGCTGGCCTTTGTCGGCACCGCGACCGGGCTGACATTCTATGCGCTCGGGCAGAAGACCTCCTACTTCTACATGCCGGCCGACCTCACGACCGCGAGCATCGCACCGGGACAGCGCATCCGGCTGGGCGGGCTGGTGGAGGACGGTTCGATCGTGCGCGGCCAGGGCACGCGTGTCTCGTTCGGCGTCTCCGACGGTGGCGGCAAGGTCGAAGTCGTCTATGATGGGCTCCTGCCAGACCTGTTCCGCGAGGGGCAGGGCGTGGTGACGGAAGGCACGTTCGGCGCCGACGGAACCTTCGTCGCGGACAGCGTGCTCGCCAAGCACGACGAGAACTACATGCCCAAGGAAGTCGCCGACAGCCTGAAGGCGCAGGGCGTCTGGCAGGAAAACTGAGGGAGGCCGCAGGCATTGGTCGAAACCGGACATTTCGCGCTCGTCCTGGCGTTCGCGCTGGCGCTGGTCCAGTTCTTTCTGCCGCTTGTCGGATCGCGCACGGGTGATGCGCGCCTGATGGCGACCGCCGGGCCGGTCGCGGTGACCGGTTTTGCCATGACCGCGATATCCTTCGCGGCGCTGACCTCCGCCTATGTGCTGTCGGACTTCTCGGTCCTCAACGTCTTCGAGAATTCGCATTCGCAGAAGCCGCTGCTCTACAAATTCTCGGGCACCTGGGGAAACCACGAGGGCTCGATGCTGCTGTGGGTGCTGATCCTGACCTTCTTCGGTGCCCTGGTGGCGGCATTCGGCCGCAACCTGCCGGCGACGCTGCGCGCCAACGTGCTGTCGATCCAGGGACTGATCGGCTCGGCCTTCTTCCTGTTCATCCTCGCCACGTCCAACCCCTTCGCCCGGCTCAATCCCGCGCCGATCGAGGGTCAGGACCTTAACCCGGTGCTCCAGGACGTCGGCCTGGCCATCCATCCGCCGCTGCTTTACCTCGGCTACGTCGGCTTCTCCGTCTGCTTCTCCTTCGCGGTGGCGGCGTTGATCGAGGGGCGCATCGACGCCGCCTGGGCGCGCTGGGTACGGCCGTGGACGCTGGCCGCCTGGGTGTTCCTCACCGGCGGCATCGCGATGGGCTCCTTCTGGGCCTATTACGAGCTCGGCTGGGGCGGGTTCTGGTTCTGGGACCCGGTGGAGAACGCCTCCTTCATGCCGTGGCTCGCGGGAACCGCGCTGCTCCATTCCGCGATCGTCATGGAGAAGCGCTCGGCCTTGAAGATCTGGACGATCCTCCTGGCCATCCTCACCTTCTCGCTGTCGCTGCTCGGCACCTTCCTCGTCCGGTCCGGCGTGCTCACCTCTGTGCACGCGTTTGCGACCGATCCCACCCGCGGCGTCTTCATCCTCGCCATCCTCACGCTCTTCATCGGCGGTGCGCTGGCGCTGTTCGCCTGGCGGGCGCAATCGCTGGCGCCGGGTGGCATCTTCCATCCGATCTCGCGCGAAGGCGCTCTGGTGCTCAACAACCTTTTCCTGAGCACCGCGGTCGCCACCGTACTCGTCGGCACGCTCTATCCGCTGGCGCTCGAGGCCGTGACGGGAGAGAAGATCTCGGTCGGCGCGCCCTTCTTCGACCTGACCTTCGGGCCGCTGATGGTGCCGCTGCTCATCGCCGTGCCTTTCGGTCCGCTGCTCGCCTGGAAGCGCGCGGATCTCTGGGCTGCTTCGCAACGCCTGGCGTTCGCAGCGGGCGGGGCGCTGCTCGTCATTCTCTTCGTCGCGCTCTTTATCGATCGTGCCTCGGTCTTCGCCGCCCTCGGGATCGGGCTCGCCGCCTGGATGATCCTCGGCGCCCTCACAGACCTCGCGCTCAAATCCGGCATCGGCAGCGTCTCCCCCGGTGTAGCGCTGCGCCGCTTAGCGGGACTGCCGCGCTCCGCCTTCGGCACGTCGCTGGCGCATCTCGGCCTGGGACTGACGACGCTCGGCGTCGTTTCGGTGACGTCGCTCCAGACCGAGCACATCCTGACCATGAAGCCCGGCGATACTGTCGAGGTCTCGGGCTACCAGCTGCGGTTCGATGGGCTGCAGCCGTTCCAGGGGCAGAACTTCACCGAGGACCGCGGTCTGTTCCCGTTGCTCGATTCCGACGGCGACGTCCTGACGACCATCATGTCGGCGAAGCGGTTTTACCCGGCCCGCCAGATGCCGACGACGGAGGCGGGCATCTCGACGCGTGGTCTCAGCCAGATGTATGTCTCGCTCGGCGATCCCGTCGACGGCGGCGGCATCGTCGTGCGCATCTGGTGGAAGCCTTTCGTGACGCTGATCTGGCTTGGCTCGGTCGTGATGATGGGCGGCGGGATTCTTTCGCTTCTCGATCGGCGCCTGCGTGTCGGCGCGCCAGCGCGGCGAGCGAAAAAGGCCCGCGCGGCGACCGGGGCGACGGGTTGAACGCATTGCCCCTCCTGCGCACCCTCCTTGTGGCGCTCGCCATCGCTTTCTCGGCGACGGCGGCCTACGCCGTGCTTCCCGACGAGGTGCTGGACGATCCGGCACTGGAAGCCCGCGCCCGGCAGCTCTCGGCGGAACTGCGCTGCCTCGTGTGCCAGAACCAGTCGATCGACGATTCCAATGCCGAACTCGCGCGTGACCTGCGGATCCTCGTGCGCGAGCGGCTTGTGGCCGGCGACACAGACGAGGAGGTGATGGACTTCATCGTCTCGCGCTACGGCGAGTTCGTGCTCCTCAAGCCTCGTATGAGCTTCCAGAACCTGGCGCTGTGGGGAACGCCGCTGGTGGTGATTCTGGCCGGCGGCGCCTTCCTGCTCCTGCGCGGGCGCGGCGCGCGCCGGCAGCCGGGCCGGCTTTCCGCCGAGGAAGAGGCGCGGCTGGGCGAGATTCTGCGGGAGCGGGACCGCCCGAACTGATAGGCTTCCCCGGTCAACGGCAAAGGAAGGCTGTCGCCCATGGATCCGATCATACAGCGCGTGGAATTTCCCGGGCATTCGGGCGCGCAGCTTGCCGCGCGCCTCGACATGCCGAACGGTCCCGTGCGGGCTTATGCGCTGTTCGCGCACTGCTTCACATGCTCCAAGGACCTTCTTGCCGTGCGGCGGATCGCGGCGGACCTCGCGCGCGCCGGCATCGCCATACTGCGTTTCGATTTCACCGGACTGGGGTCGAGCGAGGGTGAATTCGCATCGACCGACTTCTCCTCCAACGTCGGTGACCTGATCGCCGCGGCGGAGTTCCTCCGCGGAAGCTATGAGGCCCCGGCGCTGCTGATCGGCCATTCGCTCGGCGGCGCGGCCGTGCTCGCCGCGGCGCGGGACATCCCGGAGGCGCGTGCGGTGGTCACGATCGGCGCCCCAGCCGATACCGGGCACGTGCTCAAGAACTTCGGCGCAAGCCTTCCCGAGATCGAACGGGACGGCGAGGCCGAGGTGAAGCTCGGCGGGAGAAGCTTCCGCATCGGCCGCCAGTTCGTCGACGACGTGCGCGCCACGAGGCTCGCCGACAGCATCGCCGCGATGCGCAAGCCGCTCCTCATCCTGCATTCCCCGATCGACCGGATCGTCGGCATCGAGAACGCGACGACGATCTTCACGGCGGCCAAGCACCCGAAGAGCTTCGTGTCGCTGGACAAGGCCGACCATCTCCTCACCAATCCCGACGATGCCGCCTTCGCCGCCTCCGTGATCACCGGCTGGTCGTCGCGCTACCTCAAGGACGACAGGCCGCAGGGGGAGGAAGCGATCGAGCGCGTCCGGATCATGGAAACCGGGGAGGGCAAGTTCCAGAACGCCGTCCAGGCGGGTCGCCATCGTCTCTTCGCCGACGAACCGCCGAGCGTCGGCGGCCTGGACACAGGGCCGTCGCCCTACGATTTCCTGTCCATCGCACTCGGCGCCTGCACGTCGATGACGCTGCGGATCTATGCCGACTTCAAGAAGCTGACGCTCGGGCGCATCAGCGTCGACGTCTCGCACAGCAAGATCCACATGAAGGATTGCCTGGAGTGCACCGACGAGGAGCGGGGTTCGAACAAGCGCATCGATCAGTTCGAGCGGGTGATTTCGATCGAGGGAGACCTGCCGGCGGAGATCGCCGAAAAGATCGAGGAGATCGCCAAAAAGTGCCCGGTACACCGGACGCTGGAATCCTCCTCGCGGGTGCGGACGGTGGTCCGTAAAGCTGAGGTTGCGCAGCAGCGATAGGAATATTGCTGCCAATCCGCCGGCAACATTACGAAAGTTTCATGTGCCGGAAATGGCGCGGTAATGTGAGTGTCACTAGATCACTGTCCGAGGATGCCCTCAGAAAGCATTCGAACCTGAAAGGACAGGACACACATGAAAGCTCCATTCCAGACCAGTGCCCGCAAGCGTTTCGTGGCCGGGGCCGCCTCGGTCGCCATCGCCTCGGCGATCGGCTTCGGCGCCGTCACCTCCGGTACGGCCCCGGTGATGGCTGAGGCCGTCCGCGTCGAGTCGCAGCAGTCGACGGGCTTCGGCGACGTCGTCGAGAAGGTCTCGCCCGCCGTCGTCAGCGTCCGCGTGAAAGCCAAGATGCAGCCCGCCGCCGCCGGTCCCGATTCCTTCTTTGGTGGCCAGGGCCTCGACAATCTTCCCGACGATCATCCGCTGAAGCGCTTCTTCCGCGATCTTCCGGGCTTCGAGGACGGCCAGCCGCAGATGCGCCCCGGCCGCCCGGGTGGCAGCCAGCGCGCGCGTCCCGTATCGCAGGGCTCCGGCTTCTTCATCTCCGAGGACGGTTACCTCGTCACCAACAACCATGTGGTCGAGGGCGGTTCCGAACTCACTGTGGTCATGGATGACGGCACCGAGATCGACGCAAAGCTCGTCGGCACCGATCCCCGCACCGACCTCGCGCTGCTGAAGGTCGATGAGGAGCGCAAGTTCGTCTACGTCGATTTCGCCGATGACTCCAAGGTTCGCGTGGGCGACTGGGTCGTGGCCGTCGGCAATCCGTTCGGCCTCGGCGGCACCGTGACCGCCGGCATCGTGTCGGCGCGCGGACGCGACATCGGCGCCGGTCCCTACGACGACTTCATCCAGATCGACGCGGCGGTGAACCGCGGCAATTCGGGTGGTCCCGCCTTCAACCTCAACGGCGAGGTCGTCGGCATTAATACCGCGATCTTCTCGCCCTCGGGCGGCAATGTCGGCATCGCCTTCGCGATTCCCGCGTCGGTGGCCAAGGACGTGATCGCGGAGCTCAAGGAAGACGGCTCCGTCGAACGCGCCTGGCTCGGCGTCCAGATCCAGCCGGTGACGGACGACATCGCCGAATCGCTCGGCATCGAGGGCACCGACGGCGCCCTGGTCAGCGGGCCGCAGGACGACAGCCCGGCTCGCAAGGCCGGAATCGAGGCCGGCGACATCATCGTCGAGGTCGACGGCAAGGCCGTGGAATCGCCGCGTGAACTGGCCCGCATGATCGGCCGCATGAGCCCTGGCGTCACCGCCGAGGTGAAGGTGCTGCGCGATGGCAAGGAGAAGACCATCGAAGTCAAGCTCGGCGAAATGCCTGGTCTCGAAAAGCAGGCCTCGGTCGACGAGCCGGCCGAGGAAGAAGGCTCGATCCTCGAGGATTTCGGCCTGACCGTCGCGCCGGCCGAGGAAGGCGAGGGTGTGGTCGTGACCGACGTGCTTGCCAACAGCGATGCCGCCGATCGCGGCATCCAGACCGGCGACGTCATCGTTTCGGTCAACTCGCAGCCCGTGAAGAGTGCGTCGGCCATCGAGAAGGCCGTCAATGACGCCTCGGACGCCGGTCGGAAGGCGGTGCTGTTCCAGCTGAAGCGCGACGAGACCAGCCGCTTCGTGGCCCTTCCGGTGGCGCGCAGCTGATCGGTCCCGGGCCGGCGATCCTCTCTCCTTCGCCGGCCTCGGGCGGAAGAACCGGAAGCGACGTATCGCGTAGCGTTTCCGGTCGCAGCGGCAGCGGGTTGCAAGGCCCGCTGCCGTTTTCGTAAGAGGAGTATAGAAACAAATGGATGCCGAGGCGGTTCTCGCCCCCGATATCGGGTACAAGGCGGGCATGAAGATTCTTCTGATCGAGGACGACCGGGAGGCGGCGGAGTATCTTGAGAAAGCGCTCACCGAGGCCGGCCACACCACCCACGTCGCGGGCGACGGCGAGACCGGTTTCGCGCTGGCCGACAGCGGGGACTACGACGTCCTGATCGTCGACCGCATGCTGCCACGCCGCGACGGGCTTTCGGTGATCGCCGGATTGCGGGCACGCGGATCCGAGACGCCCGTGCTCATCCTTTCCGCGCTGGGCGAGGTGGACGACCGCGTGACGGGCCTGCGGGCCGGTGGCGACGACTACCTGACCAAGCCCTTCGCCTTCAGCGAACTGCTCGCCCGCATCGAGGTGCTGAAGCGTCGCGCGGGTGCGAAGGACGTCGAGACGGTCTACCGCGCGGGCGACCTGGAGCTCGACCGGCTTTCCCACACCGTGCGCCGCTCCGGGCGCGAGATCACGCTGCAGCCGCGCGAATTCCGCCTGCTCGAGTATCTCATGCGTCACGCCGGCCAGGTGGTGACGCGCACCATGCTGCTCGAGAACGTCTGGGACTATCACTTCGACCCGCAGACAAACGTCATCGACGTCCACGTCTCGCGGCTGCGCGGCAAGATCGAGAAGGGCTTCGACAAGCCGATCCTGCACACGGTCCGCGGAGCGGGCTACATGCTGCGAGCCGGCTGACTTGCGCCTGCCGCCGATCATCAAGACGACGGCGGCGCGCCTTTCGGCGCTCTACCTGCTGCTGTTCGGCGCCTTCGCCATCGTCCTCGTCTTCTACATGACGTCGGTGTCGGTGCGCATCCTGGCCGGCCAGACGCAGGAGACCATCAACGAGGAGACGTCGAGCCTCGTTCGCGCCTACGAGCGCGGCGGGCTTCTATTCCTCGTGCGCGTGGTCGAGCAGCGAGCCCGGCAACCCGGCGCCAATCTCTATCTCGTGGCCGACGCCAACGGCCGCATCCTGTCGGGCAACGTCGAGAGCCTCCAGCCGGGGGTACTCGAGACCGCGGGCTGGACGGAGCGGCCCTTCTTCTACCAGCGCTATGGCGAGGGTGGCGGTGCCGCTCCGGGAGGCGGTGCCGCGACGACCGGGCCGCACGAGGCGATCGCGCTCGTCATCCGGCTTCCCAACCAGATGATCCTCCTGGTCGGCCGCGACCTCGGCGAGCCGGAGCGGTTTCGCAAGGTGGTGCAGCGCGCGCTGATCCTGTCGCTGGGCTTCATGGGGCTTGGCGCGTTCCTGATCTGGTTCTTCGTCGGGCGCACGGCGCTCAGGCGCATCGACAGTGTCTCGGAGGCGAGCGCCCGTATCATGGGCGGCGACCTTTCCGGCCGTCTGCCGGTGACCGGTGCGGGCGACGAGTTCGACCGGCTGTCGGAAAATCTCAACACCATGCTGTCGCGGATCGCTGTCCTGAACGAGGGGCTGAAGCAGGTCTCCGACAACATCGCGCACGATCTGAAGACGCCGCTGACGAGGCTGCGCAGCCGCGCCGAAGCGGCGCTCGCGGGCGCCGAGGACACCGACGATTACCGTGAGGCGCTTCAGGCCACGATTTCCGAGTCCGACCAGCTCATCCGTACCTTCAACGCGATCCTCATGATCTCGCGGTTCGAGGCCGGATATTCGACTGAATCGACCGAAAGCCTCGACCTGGCGACGGTCGTGGCCGACGTCGTGGACCTGTACGAGCCGGTCGCGGAGGAGAGCGGCGTGGCTATGGACGCGCATGTCACCGGGCCGCTGCTGGTCTCCGGCAACCGCGAACTGGCGGCGCAAGCCTTGTCAAACCTCGTCGACAACGCCATCAAGTATACAGCGGGGCAGGCGGACAGCCCTCGCGTGACCGTTTCCGCATCTCGATCGGGAGGAGAAGTGCGGGTTTCCATCGCCGACAATGGCCCCGGCATACCGGCCGAGGACCGCCAGCGCGCCACGGAGCGTTTCGTGCGTCTGGAAAAGAGCCGCTCCCGGCCCGGCTCCGGGCTGGGCCTGAGCCTTGCCAAGGCGATCATGACCTTCCACGGCGGCCGGATTGAACTCGACGATGCGGCCCCCGGCCTCAAGGTGACGATGATCTTCCCCTCGGCGCGGAGCTCGGCGTGAGCGACGCCGCGCCGGAAGGCCGTGCCTGGTTCGGCGCCGAGATGCCGAACCTGTCCACGCTCGATCCCGGGCAGGCCAGGGAGGAGCTGGACGAGATCGCCGAAGCGGCGGGCGAATGCGACGCAACCCGGCTTGCCGATCTTGCGCGCGGCGAGGGCAAGCTCGCCGGCTTCCTCGGCGCTGCCGCGACGCTGTCGACCTATCTTCGCGATGCCATGCGGCGCGATCCCATGATGCTCGAACGCCTGTTCGACGAACCCTGGGACGCACGTGTGGAGGCGATCATCTCCGACATCGGTGCGCTCGGGCGCGGCGACGAGATGACCGAAAAGAGCCTGATGGCCGACCTACGCAGGCGCAAGACCGAGGCACACGCGCTGATCGCGCTCGCCGATCTGGCCGGAGCCTCCGACACGGGTCGGACGATCGGCCTGCTCAGCCGGCTCGCCGACGCCTGCGTGCGCGCCGCGATCCGCTACCTGCTGCGCGAAGCGCACGAGCGGGGAAAGATAGTCCTGCCGGACCCCGACGATCCGGAGCACGGCTCGGGCTGGATCGTGCTCGGCATGGGCAAGCTCGGCGCCGGCGAGCTCAACTTCTCCTCCGACATCGACCTGATCCTCTTCGTCGATCCCGAGGCTCCGGCGATCAAGGACCCGCTGGATGCGAGCGATCTCTATTCGCGGCTGGCGCGGCGAGTGGTGCGCATCCTCTCCGACCGCACCGAGAACGGCTACGTGTTTCGCACCGACCTGCGCCTGCGGCCCGACCCCGGCTCCACCCCTCTCGTCATCCCCGTGGAAGGCGCGCTGACCTACTACGAGGGCAGGGGACAGAACTGGGAGCGCGCGGCCATGATCAAGGCGCGCCCGATCGCCGGCGACCTAGAGGCGGCCGAGGCCTTCCTGAAGGAGATGCAGCCCTTCGTCTGGCGCAAGTACATGGACTATGCAGCGATCGCCGACGTGCACTCGATCAAGCGCCAGATCCACGCCCACAAGGGCCACGGCGAGATCGCGGTGCGCGGCCACAACGTAAAGCTCGGCCGCGGCGGCATCCGCGAGATCGAGTTCTTCGTACAGACCCAGCAACTTATCGCCGGCGGCCGCTTTCCCGAACTGCGCGGTCGCGAGACGATCGCCATGCTCGGCAAGCTCACGGAGCTCGGGTGGATCGGCGCCGACGCGCGCGACACGCTTGTGCGGCAGTACTGCTTCCTGCGCGACGTCGAACATGCCATCCAGATGGTCGCCGACGAACAGACGCACGAACTGCCGGAGGACGACGAGGGGCTCGAGCGGATCGCTCGCATGCGCGGCTTTACCTCCGCCGACGCCTTCGCGGATGCATTCCGCGCCTCGCTGAGGGAGGTGGAGAGCCACTACGCCGCCCTGTTCGAGACCGCGCCGCAGCTCTCGGGGGACATCGGCAACCTCGTGTTCACCGGCGACGTTGACGATCCCGACACTCTCCAGACCCTTTCCAATCTCGGCTTCGAGCGCCCGAGCGACATCTCCCGCGTCATCCGCACCTGGCACTTCGGCCGCTACCGCGCCACGCGCTCGGCGGAGGCGCGCGAGCGGCTGACGGAACTGACGCCGGCGCTGCTGCAGGCCTTCGGGGGCACGCACCGCGCCGACGAGGCGATCATCCGCTTCGACGAATTCCTGAAGGGACTACCGGCCGGCATCCAGCTCTTCTCGCTGCTCCAGTCCAATCCAGACCTGCTGCGGCTGCTGGCGACCATCATGGGTGCTGCGCCCCGTCTCGCCGCGATCATCACGCGCCGGCCGCACGTGTTCGACGGGCTTCTTGATCCCTCGCTGATGACGGAGCTTCCCAACAAGGCCTATCTGGCGGAGCGGCTGGAAACATTCCTCGGCGCCGCCGGGGTTTACGAGGAACGGCTCGACCGGCTGCGCATCTTCGCGCTCGAGCAGAAGTTCCTCATCGGCATCCGGCTGCTGACCGGCGCGATCGACGCGACGCGAGCCGGCAAGGCATTCTCCGATCTAGCCGACCTGTCGATCGGTGCCGCCTTCGACGCGGTGCGGCAGGAGTTCGCGCGCCGCCACGGCGAGGTCGCGGGCGGCCGGGCGGTAATCCTCGGCATGGGGAAGCTCGGCAGCCGCGAACTGACCGCGGGTTCCGACGTCGACATGATCCTGCTCTACGATCATGCCGCCGACGCCGACGAGTCGGACGGCGCTAAGCCGCTCGCGCCCTCGCAATACTACGCCCGCCTGACGCAGCGCCTGATCTCGGCGGTGTCGGCGCCGACGGCGGAGGGCGTGCTCTACGAGATCGACCTGCGGCTGCGGCCTTCCGGCAACAAGGGACCGGTCGCGACCCATCTGGAAGCGTTCCGCAAGTACCAGCAGACGGAAGCCTGGACCTGGGAGCACATGGCGCTGACGCGGGCGCGCGTGGTGGCGGGCGACGCAGGTCTTGGCGACGAGGTGGGCGGCGAGATCGCGACAATCATCGCCGCGCCGCACGATGCTACCAAGGTTCGGCAAGATGCCTGCGAGATGCGCGCCCTGATCGAGACCGACAAGCCGCCGCGCGACATCTGGGACCTGAAGCTCATCCCCGGCGGGCTGATCGACCTGGAATTCATCGCACAGGCGGCGGGGCTGCTCGGGCAGGTCGAGGCGGAAAACCGCACCACCTCGACGGCGGAGGCTCTGTCGCACCTGTCCGAGCGCTTCTGCGACGGGCAGGCGCGGGAGGAGCTGACGTCGGCCTACCGCCTCTTCACCGGCCTCGCGCAGGTCTCGCGCCTCTGCCTCACCGGCGACATCGACCGGGACGACATGCCGCCGGGGCTGGCGGACCTGCTCCTGCGCAACACCGACCTGCCCGATCTCAAGGTGCTGGAGGCGCACATCGAGGAAACGGCCGGACGCGTACGGGCGCATTTCGACAGGCTGGTCTGCGGAAGGTAGCTTCTTCAGGCAGGTTGTGCGCAACTGGCGTTAGGCCGCCATCTTCATCTGGCTGACCGGAATTCGCACCGAGACGATGGTGCCTTCGCCTTCGCTGGATTTGATCTTCAGGACGCCGCCATGCATTTCGGTGAGCGAGCGCGAGATCGCGAGGCCGAGGCCCGAGCCGGTGTGGTTCTTGGAGAACTGGTTCTGCACCTGCTCGAAGGGCCGGCCGAGCTTCTTCAGCGCCTCCTTCGGGATGCCGCAGCCATTGTCTTCGATCGACAGCACGAAGGCGCCGGAGACCTTCTTCGCCTTGACGAGAATCCTGCCGTTCTGGCCGGTGAACTTCACCGCGTTCGACAGGAGGTTGATGACGATCTGCTTGATCGCGCGACGGTCGGCATGGAGCGTCGCGTGCTCGGCGATTTTCGTGCCGATCGAGATCGATTTCGCGTCCGCCTGCACCGAGATCACCCGGATGGCCTCGGCCATGAGCTTGTCGAGGTCGATTTCCTCGCGCTGCAGCGAGAACTGGCCGGCCTCGATTTTCGACATGTCGAGGATGTCGTTGATGACCCCAAGCAGGTAGCTGCCGCTCGAATGGATGTCCCGGGCGTATTCTTCGTAGCGGTCAGAGCCGAGCTTGCCGAACAGACCCGACTGCATGAGTTCCGAAAAGCCGATGATGGCGTTGAGCGGCGTGCGCAGCTCGTGGGACATGTTGGCCAGGAATTCGGATTTCGCCCGACTGGCGGCTTCCGCCCGCTCCGTCTCGCGCATGTATTTGCGGTTCAATTCCGACAGTTCCACCGCGCGCTCCTCCTCCGCCCGGCGGGCGAGGCTGAGATCATGGATGGTCGCCATGAGGCGGCGTTCGCTGTCGACCAGCTTTTCCTGGTTCTGCTTCAGCAGGGTGATGTCGGCGCCGATGGACACGACGCCCCCGTCGCGCGTCTTCGACTGATTCACCTGCAGCCACCGGCCATCGGCCAGCTGCCGCTCGAACGTCGCGCCGTCGCGGCCGTTGGTGCTGGCGAGCTTGCGCTCGAAGGCGTAGCCCTTCATCCGGGTTTCCAGGTCTGCCCGCGCGGTGCCTGAGACGACGTCGGGATCGGCGAGCCCCATCTGTTCCTGGAACTTGGTGTTGCACATCACGAGGCGATCGTCGGAATCCCACAGCACGAAGGATTCCGAGATGTTCTCGATGGCGGTCCTGAGCCGCATGTCGGCCATCTCGGACTGGCGGGCGAGCTTGTGCTGCTCGGTCACGTCGACGGCGATGCCGATCAGGTGGATCTCGGAGGCTTCGGGATCGATGACCTGCGCCTTGGCGCGCATCCAGACCCAATGCCCCGCCGCGTGCCGCATGCGGAACACCTGATCGATCTGGTCGATCTCGCGGGCCACGATCTGGTTGGCGAGGTCGAAGAGGTCGGCATCGTCGGGATGGATGATCGCGGAGACGACGCCGAAGGACAGCATGTCCTCGCAGACCTCGTAGCCCAGCATGTCGTACATCGACCGCGACCAGTACATCTTGCCGCGTGCCATGTCCCAGTCCCACAGCCCGCAACGGCCGCGCACCAGCGCGAGGTCGATCCGCTGATGCGCCTGCTCGTAGATGCGGTCCGCGGTCTGGGCGCGCGAGGCCTGGCTGAAATAGGCGTAGAGCACGATGATGAGCACGCCGGACGTGATGACGAAGAGGGTCACGTTGAGCGACACCATCCGCCGCCACTCGGCGAAGACGGTCTCCTTCGGGATGAGCAGAGCGGCAGCGCCCTTGCCGGGACCGACATGACTCAGTGCGGCGAACCATTCGTGCCCGTTCACACTCACCGTCATGACGTCCGCCCGCTCCCCGAACAGGAACAGGGGTTGTCCGCCGGAAACCAGGCTGTCGAGCGTCTTGCCGGTCCAGTCGAGTGCACGGGGCACGGACGCGACGACCCGGTAGTTTGCGTCCGTCACCACGAGGATGTGGCGCGGGCGCAGCGAACCGAGCACGCTGGAGCGTTCCAGATAATCCTGGCTGGCGGCGGTATCGTCTCCCGGCGCCTTTTCGCCTGCTCGCATCGCGCTTGCGAGTTCGGCCGCGCCGAGGCCGAGCAGGGTCCTTGCGGTGCGCTCGATGTCGTCGTGCCATGCCATCATGGACATGCTTCGCGCGGCCGCGACCACGAGCAGGAAGATGACGATGAGGGTGGGGATAGACCGACGCAGATAGGGTTCCGCCGCGATCAGCCTTTCGTAGGCGGGAGCGGCGAGAACACGCGCATTGCCGGTCAGCCGCCGGCTGGGCCGCCGCCTGGCCGGCCCGCGGGCAAGAGTCTGCGTATCGGGCGCGCCCTGCGCGTCCGCTTCGGCCATCTGGTGGCTCCGTTCCTGTCTGATGTCCCCGTATGATTCGGCACGCCGCACATCCGAATCGTCGCTAAGGAATCAAAGCTGATTCGCCTTGTCCAGTGGCGCGGCCATCATTCGAGAAAATATTCGTCGGTCCGGGAAGGCTTCTCAGGCCAGCGTGCGCTCGACGATGTCGCGCAGGTCGGGCGACAGGTTCTCCGCGGACGAGATTCGGAGTAGCGCTTCGCGTGCCAGCGCCCGCCGGCCGGGCTCCAGTGAACGCCAGGACCGCAACGCGGTGGCGAGGCGCGCGGCGACCTGCGGATTGCGGCGCTCGACCGCCAGCACCATGTCGGTAAAGAACCGGTAGCCCTCGCCGTCTGGCCGGTGGAAACCGGTCTGGTTGGCACTGGAGAAGGTGCCGACCAGCGATCGCACCCGGTTCGGGTTGGCGAGCGAGAAGGCGCGGTGTTCCGACAGGCTTCGAACGGTATCGAGAGAATGCCGTCCCGGCGCCCCTGCCTGGATCTGGAACCACTTGTCGAGCACGAGGGGATCGGAACGGTAGCGCTCCTCGAACCGCGCCAGGGCGGAGGTGGCTTCCAGCGTATCCGGATGGCGGATGGCGAGCGTCGCAAGCGCAGCCGACCGGTCGGTCATGTTGGTTGCACGCTCGAACTGGGCGGCGGCCCTTCGTGGATCGCCTGAACTCTCCGAGAGATAGTCCAGCATGGCATTGCGAAGGGAGCGGCGCCCCGCGCTTCGTGCGTCCGGGCTGAACGGCCCGCCGTCGGATAGGTTTTCGTAGAGTTTTTCGAATGACGCGGCATTGGCGCGTCCCACCGCTTCCACGAGCGCGTCGCGCGCCGCGAGGATCGCGTCCGGATCGATGTTGCTGCCGATCTCGCGGGCGACGTCGGCTTCCCCGGGAAAGGTCAGCGCCAGCGCCCGGTAGGCCTCTTCCAGCGAGCCGTCGGCGGCAATGTCGCCGCACAGGGTCAGGAGATCGTCGGGGAAGCTCGGCTCCTTGCCGCCGCGGATCATCTTCGAGGCCTCGATGATCGCTTCCGTCATCAGCGTGTTCAGCGCCTGCCAGCGCGAGAACAGGTCGCTGTCGTGGCGGGCGAGGAAGGCGCGGTCCTCCGGCTTCTCCTCGACCGACAGCGTTACCGGCGCAGAGAAACCGCGGTTGAGCGACAGGCGCGGGCGCTCCGAGATTCCCGTGAAGTGGATCGTGTGCTTGCGGCGGCGGACATGCACGATGGAATTCTCGATCGCGGCACCATCCGCCGCTTCCCAGACGAGATCCTCTCCGGATGGTCCGACGAGCCCGAAGGCCAGTGGAATGTGCATCAGGCGCTTGCGGCTTTCGCCGGGCGTCGGCGGCGACGACTGCTCGATATCGAGGACGAGTTCCCCGCGCTGCGCGTCATGGGAGGCCTTGACCGTGATGTTGGGCGTGCCGGCCTGATGGTACCAGAGCGCGAACTGCGACAGGTCCTTCTCCGCCACGTCCTCGAAGACCTTCAGAAAATCCTCGATGGTGGCGGCATCGCCGTCATGGCGTTCGAAGTAGAGGTCCATGCCTTCCCGGAACTTCTCCCGGCCGAGGATGGTGCGGATCATGCGCACGATCTCGGACCCCTTCTCATAGACGGTCGCCGTGTAGAAGTTGTTGATCTCGCGGTAGCGGCGCGGGCGCACGGGGTGGGCGAGCGGACCCTGGTCCTCGGGGAACTGGTGCGCCTTCAGCGTGCGCACCTCGGCGATCCGCTTGACCGCGCGCGAGCGCTGGTCGGCCGAGAACTCGTGGTCGCGATATACCGTCAGCCCTTCCTTCAGGCAGAGCTGGAACCAGTCCCGGCAAGTGATTCTGTTTCCGGTCCAATTGTGGAAATACTCGTGCGCGATGATCGCCTCGATGTTAGCGAAGTCGGCGTCGGTAGCCGTGTCCTCGTCGGCCAGAACGTACTTGTCGTTGAAGACGTTGAGGCCCTTGTTCTCCATCGCGCCCATATTGAAGTCGGACACGGCGACGATGTTGAAAACGTCGAGATCGTATTCGCGCCCGAATACCTCCTCGTCCCAGGCCATCGACCGCTTGAGCGCGTCCATCGCATAGGCCGCCCGCTGCTCCTTGCCGTGCTCCACGTAGATGCCGAGTTCGACCTCGCGGCCCGACATCGTAGTGAAGCGGTCCTTGAGCACACCTAGATCGCCCGCGACGAGTGCGAAGAGATAGGACGGCTTGGGGAAGGGGTCCTCCCAGACGGCGTAGTGCCGGCCGCCGTCGAGTTCTCCGGCTTCGGACGGATTTCCGTTCGACAGGAGCAAAGGTGCTTCCGCGCGGTCGGCCTCGATCCTGACGGTGTAGACGGACAGGATGTCGGGCCGGTCGAGGAAGTAGGTGATGCGCCGGAAGCCTTCCGCCTCGCACTGCGTGCAGTAGACGCTGTTCGAGCGGTAGAGGCCCATCAGCGCCGTGTTCGTCGACGGCGAGATTTCCGTGGTGATCTTGAGGCGGAAAGTCTTGCCCTTCGGTAGCGCGTGGATCGTCAGCTTTTCCGGCGTCACCTCGTAGGCGTTCGGGCCGAGCGTCTCGCCGTCGATCTCCAGATCGACCAGTGCAAGCGCGTCGCCATCGAGCACGAGCGGCTCCCCGTCGCCGGTCTCAGCGTTGCGCTCGATCGACAGCTCGGAGACGACAGTGGTGCGGTCAGGGCCAAGGTGGAAAGAAAGCTTGGTTTGCGGGATCAGGAAATCGGAGGGACGGTAGTCCTCCAGCTTGAACACCTGCCCCGTATCCGTCCGCATCCGCTGCCTTTCCGCTGCCCGGCCGATTACCGGCACTGGCACAACAATTCGCCAGCGTTGCCCTTTACACAAATCCGGCACTCGACAAAACTGATGAAACCCTTATCTCCCTTTTCATTTCCAAACACTGATCGGGACGGAACATGACGGTTTTTACGCCGAAATTCGGAATGGGAGCTTCTGTTCTGCGGGTGGAGGACAGCGCCTTCATCACGGGCAGGGGCCGCTATACGGACGATATCGCGCCGCAGGCGGTGCTGCACGGCTATGTCCTGCGCTCGCCCGTCGCCAACGCTTCCTTCAGGATCACCTCGGTGGAAGCGGCGAAATCCGCGCCGGGCGTCCATCTCGTCCTGACGGGTGAGGACACCTCCCACCTCTCCGACCTCAAGTCCGGCGCCATGCAGAAGCAGCCGGACGGCTCGCGGGCACCGACCCGCGACACGCCGATCCTGTGCCGCGACCGGGTCCGCTACGTCGGCGACGCCGTCGCATTCGTGGTGGCCGACAGCCGCGCGCTGGCCCAGGACGCAGCCGAACTGATCGAGATCGACTACGACGACGACGAGCCGGTCGCCGGCACCGCCGAGGCTCTGGCGGACGGGGCGCCGCTGGTGTGGCCCGAACTCGAGAGCAACCGCGCCTTCCTTTATCAGCTCGGCGAGCCGGCCAAGGCCGAGGCGGCGTTCGGCAAGGCCTCGAAGTTCGCGAAGGTGCTGTTCCACAACAACCGTCTGGTCTGCAACTACATGGAACCGCGCGCCGCGATCGGCGAATGGCGCGCCGACGAGGATCGTTACCAGCTGACGACCGGCTCGCAGGGCGTCCATTCGATGCAGCGGATCATCTCCGGCGTGCTCGGCGTCGAGCCGTCCAAGCTCCACGTCATCACCCCCGACGTCGGCGGCGGGTTCGGCCCCAAGACCTTCGTCTACCGCGAGTATCCGCTGGTGCTCGAAGCCGCCAAGCGGCTCGGCAAGCCGGTGAAGTGGACCGGCGACCGTTCCGAGCACTTCATGACCGACGCCCAGGGCCGCGACAACGTCGTCGATGCCGAGATGGCGATGGACGATAACGGCCGCTTCCTCGGCCTCCGGGTGAAGCTGATCGCCAATCTGGGCGCCTACATTTCCCAGTACGGCCCCTTCATCCCCTTCGTCGGTGCGACCATGTCGACCGGCGTCTACGACATCCAGGCACTCGACGTCTCCATCACCGGCGTCTACACCAACACCTGTCCGGTTGACGCCTATCGCGGCGCCGGTCGGCCGGAGGCGGCTCTCCTGCTCGAAAAGCTGGTCGACGAATGCGCCCGCGTCATCGGCGTCGGTCCGGACGAAATCCGCCGGCGAAACTTCATCCGGCCCGAGCAGTTCCCCTACACCACCCAGACCGGCCGCAAGTACGACGTCGGCGAATTCGCGGGCCATCTGGACCTTGCACTGGAACGCTCCGGCTGGAACGATTTCGGTGCGCGGCTGGCGCAGTCTACCGCCAACGGCAAGCTGCGCGGCATCGGGCTGGCATCCTATATCGAGGCCTGCGCCTTCGCCGGATCTGAAGCCGCCAACCTGCGCCTTAACGGCGACGGCACGGTGACGCTGTTCATCGGCACCCAGTCGAACGGGCAGGGCCATGCGACGGCCTATGCGCAGTTCGTCTCCGAAAAGCTCAACCTGCCGATCGAGAAGATCACCGTACGGCAGGGCGACACGGACGAACTGGCCAAGGGCGGCGGCACCGGCGGCTCGCGCTCGATCCCGCTCGGCGGCGTCTCGGCCTCGCGTGCCGGCGAAGACCTGGCGGAGAAGATCAGGAAGATCGCCGCCGACGAACTGGAGGCCGCTGCCGCCGACATCGAACTGGTCGACGGAACGGCGCGGATCGTCGGTACCGACCGGTCCGTCGATTTCGCCGCAATCGCCAAGGCGGCCAAAAACCCGGAAGACCTGAAGGGCTTCGGCGAGTTCGTGCAGGACGAGGCGACCTATCCGAACGGCACCCATGTCTGCGAAGTCGAGGTCGATCCCGAAACCGGGCACGTCGAGATCCTGAACTACACGATCGTGGATGATTTCGGCGCGACGGTGAACCCGATCCTGCTCGCCGGCCAGGTCCATGGCGGCATCATGCAGGGCATCGGCCAGGCGATGATGGAAAACACGGTTTACTCAGAGGACGGCCAGCTGGTGACCGCGAGCTTCATGGACTACGCCATGCCGCGCGCCGAAGACGTCCCGTTCTTCGACTTCCAGACGCGCAACGTGCCCTCGACCACGAATGCCATGGGCATAAAGGGCGCCGGCGAGGCGGGGACGATCGGCGGCACGCCGGCCGCGCTCAATGCCATCACCGATGCGCTCTACCGCGCCCACGGCATCCGCCACATCGAGATGCCGGCCTCGCCCATGCGCGTGTGGCAGGCGATCCAGGAAGCCGCCGCCGCGTGACGGCCTTGGAGGTGCCGGAACGGCGGCCGCTGACCGGCATCCTTCTCAAGGTCTGCTCGGTCGTTTCCTTCGTCGTGATGTCTTCCCTGATCAAGGCGTCGGGAGACGTGTTCGCCGGACAGATCGTCTTCTTCCGGTCGCTGTTCGCGATCATCCCGGTCGTGGCGGTGATGGCATGGCGAAAGGAACTCGCGACCGCCTTCTACACCAGGCGGCCGTTCAGCCACGTGGCGCGTGGGCTGGTCGGCGTCACCTCCATGGGGCTCGGCTTCTACGCCCTGACCAAGCTTCCGTTGCCCGAGTGGATCGCCATCAACTACGCTCAGCCGCTGATCGTCGTGGTGTTCAGCGCCCTCTTCCTCAGTGAGACAGTGCGGTTCTTCCGCTGGACCGCGGTGGCGGTCGGCTTCGCCGGCGTGATCGTCGTCTCATGGCCGAAGCTGACGCTGATCACCTCCGGCTCGCCGATGGGGCAGGGTGAAGCCGTCGGCGTCATCGCGGTGCTGCTCGGCGCCGCGGTCTCGGCCGTCGCCCAGTTGCTCGTGCGCCGACTGCTGCTGACGGAAAAATCCGCCACCATCGTCTTCTGGTTCTCGATCACTTCGACCGCGGCGGGGTTGGCGACGCTTCCCTTCGGCTGGTCGCCGCTCTCGCTCGCGCAGGCATGTTTTCTCATCGGAACCGGCCTCTGCGGCGGGATCGGCCAGATCCTGATGACCGAGAGCTATCGCCACGCCGACATGTCGACCATCGCGCCGTTCGAGTACACGTCGATGCTCCTCGGCATCGCCATCGGCTACTTCGTGTTCAGCGAGGTACCGACACTCTACACCATCGTTGGCGGCACCATCGTCGTCGGAGCGGGGCTGTTCATCATCTGGCGCGAACAGAAGCTCGGCCTCGCCACTGCGGCAGCCCGCAAGGTGACTTCGACGCAGGGATGACGATCGTATTCGACGGCGGGAAGCCGTTTCGGATCAACCGGATACGCAAAAGTCCAGAATCGGGAACGGAAGGGTTTTCGAAGCCACTTCAACTTTCTTTTGTCGCGAGACCGGCTGCCATCTCGCGCAGCTCCGCCGTGGTCTGCTGATCGGCGGGAAAGAAGGACTCGATCGCCAGTTCCGACAGCGTGACGTCGAGCGGCGTGCCGAACACGGTGATCGTCGAAATGAACGACAGGTCCGCGGTTCCCGCTCGTATGCGCAGCGGCACTGCGATCGCCGTGCGCTCGTAAGGGATTGGGGGACCCGAGCGCTTCGGCGCGGGATAGGATCGCAGCTCCGCTTCCAGGTCGCGCAGGCGTTGGTCGGCGACGTTCTCGTTGAGACGCCGGAGCCGCTCCAGGAGATGGTCGCGCCAGTCGGCAAGGTTGAGAATATGCGGTGCCAGCCCGCCCGGATGCAGGCTGAGACGCAGCACGTTGATTGGCCCGGCAAGCAGCGACGCGTCGGAGACCAACGCGAGGAATGGCTGGATCATCGCGTTCGCCCGTACGAGGTTCCAGGCGCGGTCGACGGCGATCGCCGGGTTGGGCTCGTGACCCTTCAGAACGAGCTCCACCGCCGAAAGCGCGGCTCCGAGCGAAGGATCGTCGAGCGGCCGTTCCGGGTAGCCGGGCGCGAAACCGGCGGCAAGCAGCAGCCGGTTGCGCTCGCGCAGCGGGACGTCGAGCCGCTCGGCCAGATGCAGCACCATCTCGCGTGAGGGCATGGCGCGGCCGCTTTCGAGGAAACTCAGGTGGCGCTGCGAGACCTCGGCGTCCAGCGCGAGGTCGAGCTGGCTCATGCGCCGTCGGGTGCGCCATTCGCGCAGGAGGGCGCCGGCGGAGGCGGAGCGGGCTGGAGGGGAGGCGAGCTTGGTTTCCATAGTCGCGACGATAGCCGATGCCTCGTCGGCTTCCCATTACCCGCCGCGTAATCGCCAGCGCACACGTCGAGCGTCATGGTTCCGGTGCCGGGCGCTAGCGTCTATGTAACAGCGCTCCGGTCGAACACCTCGATGGAGAAACCGGATGACCATTCCCATGACACCCTATTTGCGCAACGCCTTGCGCCTCGACGCCGCGGTCAGCGCCGCCGCCGGCCTCGTGATGACGTTCGGAGCGGGCCTGCTCGGCCCCTTTCTCGAGCTTCCCCAACCGCTCCTGTTCTGGGCGGGCGTGGTGATCTTCGCCTGGGTGGTGCTTCTCGCGCTCGTTGCCGGAAGAGAAGGTGTATCCCGTCTCATCCTGATCGACATCGTGGCCGGAAACGCCCTGTGGGTCGCGGCGAGCGTCGGAATCCTCGTCGCCGGCATCGTCACGCCCAATACCCTCGGCGTGATCTTCGTGCTCGTGCAGGGAATGGCGGTCGGTCTCTTCGCAGCGCTTCAAGCCGCGGCTCTACGCTCAGCGAGCGCCGCCCACGCGTGAGAGGCTCGTGTCAGTGTCAGGTAAGCCCCGGCGCGGTGACGCCGGGGGAGATCAGTTTGCGAGCCAGGGATTGACCTCGATCACGATGGACGGCGCTGCGGAACGGGTTCCGCCGAAGTCGTCACGGTGCCTGCGACCGTTGCCGCGACGATCGTCGTCGCGCCAGTAGCGACGGTCGTCCCGATCGTCCCGGAACCGCTTGTCGACCCGTTTGTGGTGCCGGTATCCGTGGTCGCGATCCCGCTTCCAGCGGTAGTCGCCGCGGCGATAGGAATGGCCACCCTCGAAGCCTCCCGGGGCCTTTCGCCTGAAATTGCCCCGGCGATCATTGTCGCGGTCGCCGCGCCGATAGGATTGCCCGCCTTCGGCGCTGCGCGATTGGGCAGCGTCGCCGCCGCGAAAATTGCTGCCTGCCGAAGCCGGCATGGCCGAAAACGCCAAGAAGGTCGAGAGCGCGACGAGACACGCGCCCAACGAGGAAAGTCTGATACGCATCGTCACACTCCGGATTACGCGGACTTTTCTTGCCGATCCGCGGGCAGCATACCATGGCTGAGCCACTTTACCCAACGGGTCGAGGAACCTCAGGTTCCCGGAGGGTTACCAAACCTCCGGGAGACTGCCCTAAGCGGTCGTTTCGACCCGCAAACCCCGGCTTGGAGCAGCCGGCTACTCTCCGGCCGCCGCCTGCAGCTTGTCCTGGGTCTTGGTCTCGAAGTCGCTGGCGTCGTGCCGCTCGTGCAGCTGCTCGGACGGATTGCCGACGGCGCGGTTGACCATGCGGCCTCGCTTCACCGCCGCGCGTTCTCCGATCTGCTTCTGCCAGCGGTCGACGTTCGTGTAGGACTTCACGTCCAGGAATGTCCCGGAGTTCTCGTAGCTCTTGCCGGCCACCATGTTGCCGTACCAGGGCCAGATCGCCATGTCGGCGATCGTGTATTCCTTGCCGGCCATGTACTCGTTGTTCGCCAGATGCCGGTCGAGCACGTCGAGCTGACGCTTGACCTCCATCGAGAAGCGATCGATCGCGTATTCGATCTTGATCGGCGCGTAGGCGAAGAAGTGGCCGAAGCCGCCGCCGAGATAGGGCGCGCTGCCCATCTGCCAGAACAGCCAGTTCAGGCACTCGGTCCGCGCCACGTGCTCGCTCGGCAGGAAGGCGCCGAACTTCTCCGCCAGGTAGAGGAGGATGGAACCGGACTCGAAGACCCGGACCGGCGTCGGCCCGCTGCGGTCCATCAGCGCCGGGATCTTGGAGTTCGGGTTCACGTCGACGAAGCCGCTGCCGAACTGGTCGCCGTCGCCGATCTTGATCAGCCAGGCGTCGTATTCGGCGCCGGAGTGTCCGAGCGCCAAGAGTTCCTCCAGCATCACCGTCACCTTCACGCCGTTGGGCGTGGCGAGCGAATAGAGCTGGAGGGGATGCTTGCCGACCGGCAGTTCCTTCTCGTGCGTGGGTCCGGCGATCGGGCGGTTGATGCTGGCGAAGCGTCCGCCGCTCTCCTTGTCCCACTTCCAGACTTCGGGGGGCGTATAGGTTTCGGTGTCGGCCATAGTGGTTTCCGTTCCTTGTTCGGGTGGAGGATGGGTGGTCCGTCGCGGCGGGCGGCGCGCCTAGGGTGCGGGACCCTGAAGCCGCAGCCTCGCCTTGATTTCGAGAAAATCGCGCCATGCGAGCCGCTTGTGGGCCGGGTTGCGCAACAGGTAGGCGGGATGGAGCGTCGGCATGGCAGGGATCTCCAGGCCGGATGCCGTCCGGTGGACGCGCCAGTTGCCGCGCAGGCGCAGGACCCCCTCCGTGGCGCCGAGCAGCACCTTGGCGGATGGTCCGCCCAGCGTCACCAGCACCTTCGGGTTGGCGAGTTCGACCTGTCGCTCGATGAAGGGCCGGCACAGTTCGGTCTCCAGCGGGGTCGGCGTACGGTTTCCCGGCGGGCGCCAGGGAATGACGTTGGCGATGTAGGCACTCGACCGGTCGAGGCCGATCGCGGCCAGCATGCGGTCGAGCAGCTTCCCCGAGCGGCCGACGAAGGGCAGGCCCTCCACATCCTCGTCGCGCCCGGGCGCCTCGCCCACGAACATGATGTCGGCCTTCGGATTGCCGTCGGCGAAGACGAGGTTCTTGGCGGTGAACTTGAGATTGCAGCCGTCGAACCCTGCGAGGATCGCGCGCAGGTCCTCCATCGACGCCGCCGAGCGGGCGAGTTCGCGCGCGCGAGCGGCCTGCGCCTCGTCGGGAATGGCGGCCGGAGGCGCAGCTTGCCGGGGTGCGACCGGGGGGCCGGCCGGTGCTTCGCCGAGGCGTCGCCGCGGCTCCCTGGCGGGTTCTGCCGGGACAGGCTCGGGCGCGGGGCGTGCCAGCCGCGCCTGGCTCTCGGCGAAACGGTCGACGGGTGCCTCCTCCAACGCCTCGTCGGCGCCGCTGTCGGCAAGAAACAGCAGAAGTTCCCGCAGGTCGGCCTGGTGGATTCCCATGCCACGCCTTCTACCACGCCGCCGCGCCGTGTCGAATCGCACTTGGTCACGAAGACGGGATTCGCGGGTCCTGGACGAGATAGAAGGTCCGCTTCGGCGTCAGATCGGAGATTACGAACACGAAGCGCGCTTCCGCGCCGGGGTCGACGAAGCCGTGGGTGAAAAGCAAGCGGTCATACGGCTCGAACGCCCGATGGAATTCCGCGAAGCCAACCGAAAGGATGTTGTCGCTCTCCTGGCGACGCTGGTCGAAGGAGAGCCCGTCGCCATAGACGCTCGGAACGCCGCGCTTCTCCTGGAGTTCGAACTCGAACTCGGTCCAGGCGAGCTGGCTGGCGTTGCGCGCGACCACGACGAGGTTCAGGAAGCCGGTGGCGAAAGCGGGATCGTTGGCATACGGCCGGATCGGTCCGTGGATGCGGATGACGAGGGTGACCGGGCTTGCCGACAGGAACTCCTGCGTGACCACCACGGGGTCGCCTTTTGTCCCCGCTCCCTCGACCGACAGGATGCGGAAGCCGCCGAGTTCGTCCGAGAACGAGTAGGCGCCAGCGCGCCATATGTCATCCTCGGCCGCGGATGCCGGATGCGCGGCGAACAGTGCGACCAGGAGGGCAACGAGCGCATGCAGGCTCTTCACCAGGCACTTCTCCCTTTGCATCGAGTTTAGCTCCAAACCGGCCACCGATGAAGGAGGTCGGAAGGACCGTGCATAAGCCATGCGGAAAACGCTCACCCTAATGGTTGACAATAACCCGCGCATTTATTATTCAACCAATCAGATGAATGATGAACGACGATGACCTGTCCCGAATTCTGAAGGCCGCTGGCGACACCACGCGGCGACGGATCCTGACGCTGCTCGTCCAGGAAGGGGCACTGCGGGTGACCGCGCTCGCCGCTCATTTCGAGATGTCGCTGAACTCCGTATCGAAGCACATCAAGGTGCTGGAGGAGGCGGGTCTCGTCACCCGCCGGACCCAGGGCCGCGAGCATTTCATCGCGGCCGAACTCGAGCCTCTTCGGGTGACGGAAGAGTGGTTCGGCCAACTGAAGTCGATCTGGGAGCTGCGCCTCGCGGCGCTCGAAGATGCACTGGTCTCAAAGGATGATGACGATGACGACGACTGACCTGGAACTGACCGTCAACCGCACCATAAAGGCTCCGCGTGAAAAGGTTTTCGACGCTTGGCTTTCGCCCGCCATGCTCGCCCGCTTCATGCGGCCGCCATCCACGACCGGAGAGGCCAGGGTGCAGAACGATCCCGTCACGGGCGGCCGCTTCTCCATCGTCATGGTGACGCCGGAGAGGGAGATACCCCATGCCGGCACCTACCTTGCTATCGACCCGCACGACCACCTGTCCTTCACCTGGGAGTCGCCGCACTCGCTCGACGACAGCGTCGTCACGATCGATTTCACAGACGCCGGCCCGGGCGCGACCGAGATCACGCTGAAACAGGTGAAGTTCAAAAGCGAACAAGCCCGCGACGGCCATGTCGAGGGTTGGACCACGATCATGGAAGCGCTCGCAGAAGCGATCGCCTGACTGGTGCGCCTTGGGTGAGGGTTTTTCATTGCCGGTTCATTTTGCAAGGCTTTGAAACCTTGGTCATCGCGCGGGAGAAGGAGCCGAATGCCATGACTGCCGCCGCCACTGTCTTTGCCGGCAGTACTTCCATGGCACACGGGCGAATCTGCAACCCGGCGACCTGATCGCCGTCGGCTACAGGTCAAATTTCACTGAGGACCGGCCGCTCTCGGGGGTCTACTTCGCCAGCACGCTCGACGCCGCCATCTCGGGCGCCGAGTTGTCGGCAGACGGCGGGCGGCAACCCATCCATGTCGTCGAACCGACCGGTCCGATCGAGGACGATCCGAACGTCACCGACAAGAAGTTTCCGGGCAACCCGACGCTCTCCTACCACTCGAACAACCCGCTGCGCATCGTCGGCGAGGTGATCGCATGGCAGGGCCACGCGCCCGAACTCTTGCGGCAGATGAAGGAAAATGTCGCACGCCTGACCGCCGAGGGCGGCAGGATCATCGACTAGGCGAGTGGGGAGCGCCAGTCGCTTCGAGCCCTCGCCGACCCCGGCGGATGACCCCTGCAGGCCCAAACCTCGGCCATCGGGGCCAATGGGCAACCATCTTCCACCTCCGTCGTTTGACGTTTACGTCAACAACGGTAGGGTCTGCTCCTGTCCGGATTTGTTGACGCACGCGGCGCCTGTGGTATCGCAATTGCGAACACATGCGCTATCACCATGGGGATGCGTGCCATCCGGCCCGGGCCGGAAAGCTGGAGGACGAGAATGAGCGAAGCTGAACGCGAAAGCATGGAGTTCGACGTCGTGATCGTGGGCGCGGGGCCGGCCGGTCTCGCAGCGGCGATCCGCCTGAAGCAGGTGAACCCCGAGCTTTCCGTCGTCGTGCTGGAAAAGGGCGCCGAGGTCGGCGCCCACATCCTGTCCGGCGCCGTTGTCGATCCCGTGGGCATCGGCAAGCTCATTCCCGACTGGCAGAGTGAAAGCGACCATCCGTTCAAGACACCGGTTACCGATGACCAGTTCCTGCTGCTCGGACCGGCCGGCTCCGTCAGGCTCCCGAACTTCCTGATGCCGCCGCTGATGAGCAACCATGGCAACTACGCCGTCTCGCTCGGAAACGTCTGCCGCTGGCTTGCCGGTCATGCGGAGGCTCTAGGCGTCGAAATCTATCCCGGCTTTGCCGCGACCGAGGTGCTCTACGACGAGAACGGCGCGGTGAAGGGCGTGGCAACCGGCGACATGGGCATCGAGCGCGACGGATCGCGCGGGCCGAACTATGCGCCCGGCATGGAACTCCATGGCAAGTACACGCTGATCGGCGAGGGCGTGCGCGGTTCGCTCGCCAAGCAGCTGATCGCCAAGTTCGACCTTGCCGACGGACGCGAGCCGCAGAAATTCGGCATCGGCCTCAAGGAGTTGTGGCAGGTCTCTCCGGAAAAGCACAAGCCTGGACTGGTGCAGCACTCCTTCGGATGGCCGCTCGATAATGCCACCGGCGGCGGCTCTTTCCTCTACCACATGGAAGACAATCAGGTGGCCGTCGGCTTCGTCGTCCACCTGAATTACAGGAACCCCTATGTCTCCCCCTTTGAGGAATTCCAGCGCTTCAAGACCCATGCCGCTGTCCGCGACACGTTCGAGGGCGGCAAGCGACTTTCCTATGGCGCCCGCGCCATCACCGAGGGCGGCTACCAGTCCGTGCCGAAGCTCACTTTCCCGGGCGGGGCACTGATCGGTTGCTCGGCCGGCTTCGTCAACGTGCCGCGCATCAAGGGCTCGCACAACGCGGTGCTGTCCGGAATGATGGCGGCCGAGCACGTTGCCGAGGCGCTCGCGGCGGGCCGCTCGGGCGACGAGATTTCGGGCTATGAGGCGGGCTGGCGCGACTCGGCGATCGGCAAGGACCTGAAGCGGGTGCGCAACGTCAAGCCGCTGTGGTCTCGCCTGGGCCTCTATGCCGGCGTCGCGCTCGGCGGGCTCGACATGTGGGTCAACACGCTGCTCGGCTTCTCCTTCTTCGGCACCATGAAGCACGGGAAGGCTGACTATGCCGCGCTCGAACCGGCCGACAAACACAAGCGCATCGACTATCCCAAGCCCGATGGCGTCCTTACCTTCGACCGGCTCTCCTCGGTGTTCCTGTCGAATACCAACCACGAGGAGGACCAGCCGATCCACCTGAAGGTCAAGGATCCGGAGCTGCAGAAGAACTCCGAATACGGCGTGTTTGCCGGTCCCTCGACGCGTTACTGCCCGGCGGGCGTCTACGAGTGGGTGGACGCCGACGGGAACGCGCTGGCCGGCGGCCCCGGCTCCCGGGACAAGGGCGGCGAGGTCTCGCACGACAATCCGGAAGCCCGCTTCGTCATCAACGCGCAGAACTGCGTGCACTGCAAGACCTGCGACATCAAGGACCCGAACCAGAACATCAACTGGGTGCCCCCGCAGGGCGGCGAGGGGCCGGTCTATCCGAACATGTGAGGACGGCGACGGCGGCGCCATGGCGCCGCCGTTCCTGCGCGTCCGGCAAGGACCGCGCGTCTACTTTACCCCAGCCTAAAATGCCGCTTGAAAGCGGTCGCGCCGCATGCATTCTATGCAAGCAGGGGTAGATGGGCGGGATGCGATCTCACATGAAGGCATGGATTGTGCTGGCGTCGATGAGCATCGCCGCCTTCGCCACGCAGGCTGATGCGAAACCGAAGATCACCGAGAAGACCGAATACTACCAGATCTCGGGAAAGACTGGCATCGACCTCTTGTGGGACATGAACCGCAAAGGACCGCGCCAGGGGTTTCTGACGAAGGCGATCGCGCAGACGCGCTACGAGGCCGATTTCAAAGGCGATATGGTCTTTGAGAACGGCGTCTGCCGGATCAGCGGCGGCGGCGTCTCGATGAAGATCACCTACATCTACCCCCAGCCGCGCGAGAAACTGAGCGGAGACATGTTGCGGCGCTGGAAGCTCTTCCAAGCCGACAATATCCGCCACGAAAAGGTCCACGGCAAGATCGCCCGAGAGTTGGCAGCGGTGCTGGACAAGAAGATCAGGAGTTTCGCCACCAGGGGTGACCGCCGTTGCGGCAATGCCCTGGCGAAGCTGAAGCGCGAGACCATGGCGATCTACAACGCCTACGAAAAGAAGCAGAACGACTTCGACCGGCAGGAGCACCGTGAAGGCGGTGCAGTGGACAAGAGCGTCGCGGTGCTGGTCGCCAAACGCTGAGGTGTCAGGACCCGCCGGGGCGCGCCGCGCCGCTCGTCCGTGCAAAGGCGACCTGCCCGGCCGGAGGCTGGTCGCGGATGGAGAACTCGGTCAGGACCGGCAGGTGATCTGAGCCGGCATCATTGAGGCGCCGGATGTCGCGCAGCCGCAGCCCCCGCTTGACCAGCACGTGGTCCAGTTCGAGCCCCCCAAGGCGGCGCAACCTCCTCGGCAGCCGTTTGTGGATCCATGTCGGGCCGAGCCGTACGGGTTCTGCAAACCCGCCGGCCTGAACGAAGGTGCGGAAGACCGCGCTCCACGGAACGGAATTGAAGTCGCCGGCCGCGATCGTGGCGTCGGAAAGCGCCGAGAGCCGCGGTGCCAGGTCGCGCACTTCCTCGAACTGCGTCTTCGGCCACGGCCAGGCAAGATGGACCGCCGCGACCTCGACCGCCCGGCCGTCGAAATCGATCGTCGCGACCGCAAATCCCCTGCGCTCGCGGCATCCGGATCCTTCGGCGTCGATCATCGGCCGGCGCGACAGGATCATCACGCTGCCGAACTTCGGATCGCCCTGACAGTCGAGTCGGAACGGATAGGCGTCCGAGACTTCCGCGAGCCTCGCGCGCCACGGCTCCGACACCTCGTCCAGGGTGATGACGTCCGCGTCGGCCTGTGAAATCAACGCCAGCGCCTTTTCGGGGGCCGGACTGTCCCATTGCAGGTTGAGCTGCAACAGCCGGTAGACCGGTTCGTCCATTGCGGCCGGAAGCACCGCCGCGCTCGCCCGGCTGTCCCAGGACGAAGGAGGATAGGCGGTGACATAGGCGCCGGCCGCGAGCGCCAGTGCGACCGCTCCGTGCAGCCGCGCCCGCGTCGCCAGAAGCCACACCGCGCAGATCGCGAGCAGGACGGCCAGATGGACGCGGAAATGCGAAAACGAATCCAGGGCCGGGTGGAGCCAGCCGAAGAACCCGGCGACCAGCGGCAGCGACACCAGCGAGGTCGCAGCCAGCGCCACGCCCGCCCGCTTCGCTGCATCTGCGTTGCCGGTGCTCGTCATGGCCGCTCAATAGAGAGGAAAGTGCGGCGCGATCAAGACGCCGGTCTTCTCGATGGGCCTATTGGAACGCCGTCTCCGAAAAGCTCCTGAGCTTGCGCGAATGCAGCCGCTCGACCGGCATGGCCGCCAGCTTCTCCATCGCCTTGATACCGATGATGAGATGCTGATTGACCTGCCGCTTGTAGAAGTCGGTCGCCATTCCCGGCAGCTTAAGTTCGCCGTGGAGCGGCTTGTCGGAGACGCACAACAGGGTTCCGTAAGGCACGCGGAAGCGAAAACCGTTGGCGGCGATGGTGGCCGATTCCATGTCGAGGGCGATCGCACGCGACTGCGAGAGCCGTTGCACCGGGCCGCGCTGGTCGCGCAGTTCCCAGTTGCGATTGTCGATCGTGGCGACGGTCCCCGTGCGCATAATGCGCTTGAGGTCATAGCCCGAAAGCCCGGTGACCTCCGCGACCGCTTCCTGCACGGCGACCTGTACCTCGGCGAGCGCCGGGATCGGCACCCAGACGGGCAGGTCGTCGTCCAGCACGTGATCCTCGCGGACGTATGCGTGCGCCAGCACGTAGTCGCCGAGCGCCTGTGTGTTGCGCAGCCCCGCGCAGTGGCCGAGCATGAGCCAGGCGTGTGGCCGCAACACCGCGACATGGTCGGTGATGGTCTTGGCGTTGGATGGGCCGACGCCGATATTGACCATGGTGATGCCGCCGTGGCCGGGCTTGATCAGGTGATAGGCCGGCATCTGCGGCAGGCGGGCGATCGTCGTGGGGTTCTCCTCCGGTTCGCCCGGCAGGGTGACGATGTTTCCCGGCTCCACGAAGCTCGTATAGCCTTCTCCGCCGCGTGCCATCAGGTCGCGTGCCAGCGCCACGAACTCGTCGATGTAGAACTGGTAGTTGGTGAACAGGACGAAGTTCTGGAAATGCGACGGGCTCGTCGCCGTGTAATGCGCCAGCCGGTGCAGCGAATAATCGATGCGCTGCGCCGTGAAGGGCGCCAGCGGCAGCGGTTCGCCGAGTGCTGCCTCGAAGGTGCCGTTGGCGATATGGTCGTCGGTGGCGTTGAGGTCGGGCACGTCGAAGATGTCGCGCAGCGGCCGCTGGATGCGCTCGGCGATGCCCGCCTCGACATGCGTGCCTTCCAGCAGCGCGAAGTGAAGCGGTATCGGCGTTTCGGATTCGCCGATGGTGATCGGGATGCCGTGGTTGCGGATGATGAGCCGCAACTGGTCGGTCAGGTAGGGCTCGAACAGGTCGGGCCGGGTGACCGTGGTGGCGTACTGTCCGGGGGAGGGCATGTGGCCATAGGCCAGCCGCGTATCGATCTGGTCGTAGGACGACACCGTGACGCTGATCTCGGGATAGAAGGCACGGTAGCGCCGGTCCGGCCTACCAGCCGAGGCCAGGCCGTTGAAGGAATCGCGCAGGAACTGCGTGTTGCGGTCGTAGAGAGCCTGGATGGCTTCTACCGCCTCTCTGGCGTCGGTGAAGCTCTTGCGCGGGAAGGGTTCCGGTCGTTCGACCGTCTCGATCGGTACGGGATAGATTCGCTTTTCCATGTCCCATTATAGAGAGCGAAGTGTGACAGCGGGAGGGGCTTTTGCCTGCTATTTGAACATTATCGCGCGCGTCGCAGCCCCACGACGATGACGAGCCCGGCGCCGCTCGTGCGCTCCACCTTTCCGCCGACCAGGATCCCATCGCCGACGTCGGTTAGGGGCATCGCGAGCACCGGCGCTGCGAGCGCGCCCAGGAGCAGCGCGATACGCGCGGCCGTCGCGGCCATGGAGGAAAACTGGAAAGGAAAGTCACGCATCTTCAACTCGCTTCTCGTACCTACCGGCCAACCCTGCCGCCAGTCAGCGCCTGGGGATCCGGCATTGGAGCCCTTGCTCGAACACGCAGGGGATGAACATGCCGACTTCCCACGAACGGGCCGGCCGGCTGGTCTCCGCGACCACCATCGAGAAACTCATTCCGAAGATCACGACGATCAGGGTGACGATGGTCAATCTGCGGGCGAGCATGGGTGGTCCTCCTGCTTCGCCCTCCTTCTCGCACGATCGCGCTGAACCGGTGCTGAGGCGGCCGTTCATCCGGCGTTCAGGCACATCGGCGAGGAGAGTTGCACAGGCAAGGCGCCGGCGGCGGTCGTGCTTCCCAGGGAATCAAAACGGGCGGCACAAGGCCGCCCGCGTCGGATCAGAGACGGGAAACTCCGATCAGAGCTTGGACCAGGTCTGGGTCTTGCAGAAGATCGCCGCGACGCAACCCTTCATCTTGAGCGCTCCCCCGGAGAGCGACGCCGAACCGCTATAGGTCTTGTCGTCCGCAGGATCGGTGATCGAACCCTTGTAGCTCTTTCCGTTTGCGCTCATCTTGCCGATCTGTTTGCCGGCATATTTGCCGGTCTTGAGCGTGATGCAATAGCTGCCGCCGCAGCTTGCGATCGAGGCGGTCTCTCCGGACTGGGTCTTCCAGTTTCCCTCGATCGGATCGGCGAATGCCGCGCCGGCGGACAGGAACAGGGTTGCCGCGGCGATGGCGAGAATGCTCTTCATGAATACCTCCCTTGACGTTCACGGCCGCTGGTCGCGCGGCCGGTTCTTACGCAAACGTCAAAGTAAACCATCCGTGAGCCGCGCGAAAGCGGTGTCGCTGCGGAAGGCCGCCGCATTTTTTCGCCGCTTCGAGCAACCCTGCCGGCTTCGGAAGAGGCCCGCGGCTCTGCTCCGACCGCGTGCCGTGGTTAGCGAAGCCTTTCGTTGTCAGGGGCGGATTTTATCGGAATTTCGGCCGTTTCCGCGCAGACGCGCGATTCCCATCCTTAATGGAATCTCGCCTTTACTTCTTGTTTTAGTTTTGTTTTCTCCAAATTAAGCACGCAGTTTAACGACGGATTCAAGGCCGGGTGGCATCCTCGAAGCATCAGAAAGACGGCGGACCTAGGGACAAGAACCGCTGCTTTCGAAGCACAACAGGGGACTGGACACATGGCACGTTTTGAAATGCTCGAAGCCGGTTTCGGCGACATCGGAAACACGGCTCAGGCCGACATTCTCCTCGAACTCGGCATGATGTACGCGACCGGCCGCGACTGCGAGGTCGACGTCGTCGCCGCGCACAAATGGTTCAACATCGCGGCGATCAAGGGGTCCGAGCGCGCGGCCGAACTGCGCGGCGAGATGGCGGCGACGATGTCGAAGATGGAACTCGCTCGCGCCCTGCGCGAAGCGCGCGAATGGATGACCATGCACTAAAGGCGACGGGCCGCAGAGGCCCGGCGAGGGACGGGACACCGGATCGCTTGCGGGGGGAAGGCAGCCGCCGCGGCACGGGGGCGCCGCGAACGCTGCCACCGCAGGAGCCGCGACCGGCCGGGACAAGGCCGGCGCGGTCTCCGGTTGTCTGTCAGATGGCTCAAGCGGCGTTGAGCGGCCGGATCTTCTTCGCGACGCTCGACCAGTCGCCGGCCCGCAGGCGCCGCAGTTCGTAGTCGTTCTGCAGGTTCAGCCAAAATACGTTCGACACATGGTGTGACTCACCCTTCCGCAAACCGCACTAGCACCGTTCCCTCGCTGACCTGCGCGCCTTCGGCCGCGATTTCTTCGACCTTGCCGTCATGTGGCGCCGAGATGGTGTGCTCCATCTTCATGGCTTCCAGCACCAGGAGCGCGTGGCCCTTCGAGACGCTGTCGCCGACGGCCACCCGCGCGATCTTCACCAGCCCCGGCATCGGCGCGCGTAGCGCATCGCCACCGGCTCCCGCTTCCTCCGCTGCCTCGAACGGGTCGGGAATGGCGAAACTGTGGCCTACGGCGCCTTCGAAGACGGTGACGTGGCCCGGCCAGCGGGCGGTCCGCGCATCCGCCGCCTGGTCGTCCGCTGCCATCAACATCGAGCTGTCAGCGCCGGCGATCTCGTAGCGGCCATCCCTCCGCGCCGTGACTGAAAACGACACCTCATCGGGGCCGCTCCGCAGGTCGACACGCCGCCGCACCGGGTGGAAATGCGCATAGCCGGACAGCGCGTCCCACGGGTCCTGCGCGGAGATGCGCGGCTTTGCTCCGGATGCTGCGAGCGCGGCGAGGGCGTCCACATGCGGGGAGGGTGGCGCGATGCGCGTCAGTTCTTCCTGCTTTCGGCCGATCAGGCCGGTATCGACGTCGCCGGACGCGAAATCGTCGTCGCTGGCGAGCGCGACCAGGAACGGGACGTTGGCGATCGTGCCGGCGATCTCGGTCTCGCCCAGCGCCTCCACCAGCGCCGAAAGCGCTGTGGCCCGGCCCGAAGCCTTCACCACCAGCTTGGCGATCATTGGATCGTAGAAGGGCGAAATGGCATCGCCCTGGCGCACGCCGGTCTCGACCCGCATCTCGGCACCGCGGGGAGCGTGGGATGGAAAGCGCAGATGATGCAGCGTACCGGTCGCCGGCAGAAAACCCTTCGCCGCGTCCTCGGCGTAGATGCGGGCCTCGAAGGCGTGGCCGTCGAGCCGGATCTGGTCCTGTGCCAGCGGCAGCGGCTCGCCAGCGGCCACCCGCAGCTGCCATTCCACCAGATCGACGCCGGTGACCATCTCGGTCACCGGGTGCTCGACCTGCAGCCGGGTGTTCATCTCCATGAACCAGAAGCGGTCGGGCCGCAGCCCTTCCGAGGCGTCGACGATGAACTCGATCGTTCCCGCGCCGGAATAGCCGATCGCCAGTGCGGCCTTCACCGCGGCGTCGGTGATCGCCGCGCGCATCTCGGGTGTTATGCCGGGGGCAGGGGCCTCCTCGATCACCTTCTGGTGGCGGCGCTGGGCCGAGCAGTCGCGCTCGAAGAGATGTACTGCGTTGCCGTGATTGTCGCCGAACACCTGCACCTCGATGTGGCGCGGCTTCTCGACATACTTCTCGATCAGCACCGCGTCGTCGCCGAAGGCGGCCTTGGCCTCGCGCTTGGCGCCCGCCAGCGCATCGGCGAAACCATCGGGATCGTCGACGCGGCGCATGCCCCTGCCGCCGCCGCCCGCGCGCGCCTTGATCAGCACGGGATAGCCGATCTCCCTGGCCTTGCCGGCGAGCAGCACCAGCGCCTGGCCGTCGCCGTGCCAGCCGGGCACCACCGGCACCCCCGCCTTCTCCATCAGCCGCTTGGCTGCGTCCTTCAGTCCCATGGCACGGATGGAATCGGCCGACGGGCCGATGAAGGTCAGCCCGGCCGCCATCACCTGGTCGACGAAATCGGGGTTCTCCGACAGGAAGCCATATCCCGGATGAATCGCCTCCGCTCCGGTCGACAGCGCAGCCTTTATAATCCGGTCGCCGCGCAGGTAGCTCTCCCCGACGGGCGAGGCGCCGATATGAACCGCTTCGTCCGCCTCCGCGACGTGCATCGACTGCGCGTCCGCATCGGAAAAGACGGCGACCGTCTTGATGCCCATGCGCCGCGCGGTGCGGATGACGCGGCAGGCGATCTCGCCGCGATTGGCGATCAGGATCTTCGAAAACATCGTTCCTCCCGGCAAGGCTTTGCCACGAGGTTAAGCCATGGGCGGCAGGTGAAGTCCAGCGGGCGCGACGTCCGCCTTCAGGAGGGCGGGACGAAAGGCTGCGACACCGCCTGGAACACCTCCAGCGACTCCAGCCGGGCGGCGTGGGCATGGACTTGCGGATAGCGGGCGGGATCGATCAAGCCTGGCAGAGAATCTCCGACGTGGCGCAGCGCACAGGCGACCGCGACGTCCGCATGGCCAATGGTCTCGCCGAACCAGTATGGAGTGCTGCGCGCGGCGCGGTCCTCCTCCAGGGTCCGCAGTGCTCCAAGAACCTGCCCACGCCGCCGCTCGACCAGCATCGCCGAAGGGCTCTGATGCAGGTACGTCTCGTAGAAAAGGCTGACGCCGTTGTCGGCCATCCCGGTCGCAAGCGCCGCGATCTTCATCGCGCGCCGCCGCTCCGGCTCAGACGCCGGAAACATCCGCCGTTCCGGTTCCACGAGACTATCGAGATGATCGATGATCATGTGGCTGTCGATAAGCACCTCGCCGTCATCGAGCACCAGCGTCGGCACCTTCACCAGCGGATTGAATTCCCTCAGCCGTTCCGCGTCGCCGAAGGTCGACCAGGGGCGATGCTCGAACGGCAGTCCGTAGAGCGTCAGCGCGATCCCCACGCGCCGGACGAAGGATGAGTCATACTGGCCGATCAGGATCATGCGTCGCTCCGGTGCCGAAGACGGCCCTACCGTCACGCCGCCGCGAGCCGATCGCAAGAGGGTATTCGATCGACTGCCGCCTGCGCTTGTCAGGAGTGTCGACCGGCGTGTGCCGGATGGCTCAGGCCTTCGCGGTCTTTTGCGCGTGGGCGGCAAAATCCGCCAGGAGGGCGTTGAATTTTCCGGGCGCCTGCAGGAACGGCGCATGTCCGGCGCCTTCGACCCGCACCACGCGCCCGTTCCACAGCGAGCCGTAGGAGAGCGTGTCGAAATAGTCCGCCTTGATGAACGGGTCCTCCGCGCCGTTGACGATGGCGAGAGGCACGGTCATCGACGCCACGATCGCCTGTTCGTCGAGCGGTTCGCCGGCTACCACCGAGCCGAACATGATCTCGCGCGCGCGCCCATCTGTACGCTTCACCATAGCCAGAAAATGCGAGTCGAGGCCGCCATCCAGTCCGGACGTATGCGTGGCATAGGCGAGCGCGTCGGCATCGGTGAAATCGCGCTTGCCGGTCAGATTCTCGGCTGAGGGATCGATGTTGAAGGCGCTCATCAGGCATTCGATATTGGCTTGGATCGGCGGCGTGCCCGAGATGACAACGCCCGCGGCATGGAAGCCGCGGCCGATCATTTCCAAGGCAACGTGGCCGCCGAGCGACCAGCCGACCAGCAACGGCCTCTCCACGCCGAGCTTGCCCAGAAGCTCCTCCGTCAGCGCTGCGTAGCCGCCGATCTTGTAGCTTTCCAGCGGATCGCGTGCGTCCTCGGAAGCGCCGTGGCCGGGTAGGTCGAACGCGACGAGCCGGTATCCGGACATTTCGTCCGCGGAGAACTGCTCGCGAAAAACCTCCTTGCAGCCCGAATTGCCGTGGATGAACACAATCGCCGGCCCGTCCGCGCCGTTGTCCGTAACGGCGATGCCGGCGTGGGAGGTCTCGACGAGATTGTCGTTCGTCATTGGTGTGTTCCTTTCGGTCTCGGGTTCTCAGGGTCTCGGATCTATTCGGCGGCCTGTGCGTGGCCGGCTGAAAACTCGCGTTCCGTCGTGGCGAGATGGAGCTCGGCGAAGAATCGCGTGCCGCCTTCGAATGTGTATTGGTGCTCGTTTCCTCCGAGTTGAACCAGCATGGCGCGGATCAGTCGGCTGCCTAGCCCGGTTGAGACCGCCAAGGGGTCGAAGCCGACGCCATCGTCGGTCACGGAAAGCGTGGTGGCGCCGTCGGGTCGCGATTTCAACGCGATGCGCAATCTGCCCGTCCGCCCGTCCGGAAAGGCGTATTTCAGGGCGTTCGTGACCAATTCGTTGATGACGAGAGCGACGGGCGTGGCGTGGTCATGGTGCAGGATGATCGGGTCGATGTCATATTCGATCCTCACCTGCCGCGCGAATGCGGCGTTGAGCGGCTCTACGATGGCTGGCAAAAGCGACACCGCGTCCACATCGGTGAACTGGTCGAGGCGATAGAGATGCTCGTGCACGGCGGTCATCGCGGTGATGCGGCCCTGCAGGTCCGTCTTCAGTTCCTGCGGCAGGCGGTGGAGTCGCACGAGCGACATGATCGCCTGGAGATTGTTCTTGACGCGATGATGTGTGTCGCGGACCAGCATGCGGTTGAGATCAATCGTCTCGACCAGTTGCGCGCGGGTGCGTTCGTCGTTTCTAACCAGCCTTACGATCCAGAAGATGGCGAGCATCAGTGCAATCGCGGTCGGTACTGCGAAGGCAAGCGTCATGATCGTGTTGCGCCAGAATTGGGCGAAGGCGGCCTGGGTGCTGACGCTGGCGATCGCCACCAGCGGTGTGCCGGGCACACGCCGGTAGCCCACGATGCGTGTCACGCCGTCGGCCGGCGATACCGCCGGATAGGTGCCGATTTCGCTGATCTTCAGATATTCGGTGAAGAGCGCGTAGCCAGACAGGTCGAGCGGCCCATCGGCGAGCGGGTAACGCGCCACCAGCTGTCCGTCGTCGCGAACGATGCTGACGGTCGAGGTGTCGTCCATCGACAGCGATTCCCAGATTTCGCGGAACAGCGTTACATCGAACGAGATGAAGGCGGCCCCGGCGAAGGCACCATTCCGGTCGAGGCGGCGCGAGAACACGAAGACCTGCGATCCGTCGAGGCGGCTCGTCAGCAGCGGCGATACGTGGAAGCGAACGCCCGCCAGGAGCGCGGTGAAATACTCCCTGTTGGCAACCGAGATGGGGCGGAATGCTGGGTCGGTGGAAAACAGAAGGTCGCCCTTCGCGTCGGCCACATAAGTCTTCACGTTGCCTGGCAGGCGTGCCACCGCCTCCTGCACGCGCTGGCGCGTCGTCACCGCGTCCTGGCTGTCGATTTCGGCACCCAGTGCCTCGTCGATGCGGCCGAGCGCCTGTCGCGAGAGTTCGGTGATCCAGCGCGCGTTGGTGGCGACGACCTGCGAAGCGGCCGCGGCGCGGCTTTCCGCGGCGTCGCGAGCAAGCTCCCGCTCGCGCAGGATGAGCACCGCGAGCACAGCTACGAACAGGAGGAACATCAGTCCGATGAGGCCAGTGGCGGCTCGCAGCGCCAGCGAGCCGGTGCGGGCCGGAGCCCTATCGCCTGTGTTCAAGCCCCGTTCTCCCGAAGATTCGACCCGTAGGAGCTTATTTAAGTTGACGACGATTAGACAGGGGGCTTGGTCGACGAAGATGGACGTGTCGCCCGCGGCAGATGCGACCACCCTTTTGAACGAGGGTAGCGAGCGTTCTGGACGATCCATCAGGCCGGCTTCTAGGACCGCGTTGCGCGGAAATCTGCGGCGGCCCCCTTCCTGACATGGCGGGATACACGCGGACGCTGGCTTGCATGCGCCGATCACTCCGACCGAAGAATCTTCTCCATCTTCCTGCCCTTGGCCAGCTCGTCCACCAGTTTGTCGAGGTAGCGTATCTCGCGCATCAGGGGCTCCTCGATCTCCTCGACGCGCACGCCGCAGATCACCCCCTTGACCAGCGCGCGCAACGGGTTGAGGGGGGGGGCTTGCGCGAAGAAGGTCTCGAAGTCGGTCTTCTCCCCCAGCACGGTCTCGATTTCGGCGGGGCCGTAGCCGGTCAGCCAGGCGATGATCTGGTCGACTTCGGCCTTCGAGCGGCCCTTTTTCTCGGCCTTCGCTACGTAATGCGGATAGACGCTCGCAAAACTTATCGAATAGATGCGATGGGTGGGCATGAAAACCTCCGGACCCTCGGTTCGTCGGTTACCTCCGAACGAATTGATCAAGTGCACGTCGCCGACGCTTCTTCGGGACGCGACTGAGTGTTGTATTCTCCATCATCCGGCTTCCAGAACAGGAAACGGCTCGTGAGATCGAAATGGGGGACAAGGCCCTTCGCTTCTAATGCCTTCGCAATGTCCGCGCGTTCTTCGGTACCTTCGATCTCGACCCGGACCTCGGCGACGGTAATGTCCGCAAAGTTCCTGCGCGTGCTGGCAAGCGCATCCTCGCTTGGGAAACCGACCACCCGAAAGATATGAACGTCATGGTCGAGACCGAATGTCCGGATACGCCATGCCTCGTTTTCGACGAACCACCACTGGACGGTGTCGGGCACATGTCCGATGGCGTCGACTTCCGTGTTGCACGCGTAGCTGCTGCTGACGCGAAGCAACGTGATCAGAAGCAAGCCCTTCATCGCCTCACATCCTGAACACGCCGAACTTCGTGTCCTCCACCTCGCGGTTCAGTGCCGCCGACAGCGACAGCGCCAGCACCTCGCGCGTGCGGGCCGGGTCGATGATTCCGTCGTCCCACAGCCGGGCGGAGGAATAGAGCGGCTGGCCCTCGTGTTCGAACTGGTCGAGGATCGGCTTCTTGAACGCCGCTTCCTCTTCCGCTGACCACGACCCGCCCTTGCGCTCGATGCCCTCGCGCTTGACGATCGACAGCACCGTGGCGGCCTGCTCGCCGCCCATGACCGAAATGCGCGCGTTGGGCCACATCCAAAGGAAGCGGGGCGAATAGGCGCGCCCGCACATGCCGTAATTGCCAGCTCCGAAGGAGCCACCGATGATGACGGTGAGTTTCGGCACGCGCGCGGTGGCCACCGCCGTCACCAGCTTGGCGCCATCCTTCGCGATGCCGCCGGCCTCGTACTTGCGGCCGACCATGAAGCCGGTGATGTTCTGCAAGAAGATCAGCGGGATTTTTCGCTGGCAGCACAGCTCGATGAAATGCGCGCCCTTCTGCGCGCTTTCGGAAAAGAGCACGCCATTGTTGGCAACAATGCCGACTGGCATGCCGTGGAGATGCGCGAAACCGGTGACCAGCGTGGTACCGAAATTCGTCTTGAACTCGTCGAACTCCGATCCGTCCACCATGCGCGCGATCACCTCGCGCACGTCGTAGGGCTGGCGCGTATCGGCCGGGATCAGCCCGTGGATCTCGGTCGGGTCATGGAGCGGCGGGCGCGGCGGCTGAAGCGCCAGCGTCGCCGGCTTGACGCGGTTGAGGTTGGCCACGATGCGGCGCGTGATGGCGAGCGCGTGCGCGTCGTTCTGGGCATAGTGGTCGGCCACGCCCGAGAGCCGCGTGTGCACGTCGGCGCCGCCGAGGTCCTCCGCCGACACCTCCTCGCCGATCGCAGCCTTCACCAGCGGCGGCCCGCCCAGGAAGATGGTCGCCTGGTTCTTCACCATGATCGTCTCGTCCGACATCGCCGGCACGTAGGCGCCGCCGGCGGTGCAAGAGCCCATCACGCAGGCGATCTGCGGGATGCCGGCGGCAGACATGTTGGCCTGGTTGAAGAAGATGCGCCCAAAATGTTCGCGGTCGGGGAAGACGCTGTCCTGGTTGGGCAGGTTGGCGCCGCCCGAATCGACCAGGTAGATGCAGGGCAGGCCGTTCTCGGCCGCGATCTCCTGCGCGCGAAGATGCTTCTTCACCGTCATGGGATAGTAGGTGCCGCCCTTCACCGTGGCGTCGTTGACCACCACCATGCATTCGCGCCCCTCGATGCGGCCGATGCCGGCGATCATGCCGGCCGACGATATGTCGCCGCCATACATGTCCCACGCCGCAAACTGCCCGATCTCGAGGAACGGCGCCCCGGTGTCGAGCAATTGTGCCAGCCGCTCGCGCGGCAGCAGCTTTCCACGGCCAACGTGCCTCCGCCGCGCCTCCTCCGGCCCGCCCCGCTCGATGGCGGAAGCCTTGTCGGCAAGGTCGGCAACCAGCCCACGCATGCGCGCGGCGTTGGCGTGGAAGGTTTCGGAGGCGGTGGAGAGGGCTGTGCGGATGACGGGCATGGACTGTCCTAGCGGATGAGGGCGACTTTACACGGCAGGTCGAGGTTCGCCCAGACCCGGCTGGCGGTCAGGATCGTGGCACCCAGCGCCCTGCGCCATTCGTTTGCCTCGTCGAGTTCTCTTCTTGTTTCTCACCGGCGTTCGGAAGTGGGTTCTTGACAAGATCATGGCCTGAGCCGCGCTCCCCGCAGCGCGCAACCCCGGCGAAGGGAGGCGTTCGCGAAGCAGACCTTGAAGGTTCCCGTGCCCGCCCGCCGGCGTCACCCCTCCGCCATCATCTCCCGCCCGATCAGCCAGCGCCGGATCTCGCTCGTGCCCGCGCCGATCTCGTAGAGCTTGGAGTCGCGCAGCAGGCGGCCCGTGGGGTAGTCGTTGATGTAGCCGTTGCCGCCCAGAAGCTGGATGGCGTCGAGCGCGGTCTGCGTGGCGCGTTCGGAGGCATAGAGGATGCAGCCGGCGGCGTCCTTGCGGGTGGTCTCGCCGCGGTCGCAGGCGCCAGCCACCGCATAGACGTAGGCGCGGCAGGCGTTCATGGTCGTGTACATGTCGGCGAGCTTTGCCTGGACAAGCTGGAATTCGCCGATCGGCTGGCCGAACTGCTTTCGCTCGTGCACGTAGGGGACCGCGACGTCCATGGCCGCCGCCATGATGCCAAGCGGGCCGCCGGCCAGCACCACGCGCTCGTAGTCCAGCCCCGACATCAAAACCTCGACGCCCTTGCCTTCCTCGTGCAGCACGTTCTCGAAGGGCACCTCGACGTTCTCGAACACGAGTTCGCCGGTGTTGGAGCCGCGCATGCCGAGCTTGTCGAGCTTCTGGGCCACCGAGAAACCGGTGAAAGTCTTCTCGACGATGAAGGCGGTGATGCCGCGCGATCCGCGCTCCGGGTCGGTCTTGGCGTAGACGACGAGCGTGTCGGCGTCCGGGCCGTTGGTGATCCACATCTTGGTACCGTTGAGAACGAAGCTGTCGTTGCGCTTTTCGGCCCTGAGCCGCATCGACACCACGTCGGAGCCCGAGCCGCTCTCCGACATCGCGAGCGCGCCGACGGCCTCGCCGGCACAGAGCCGCGGCAGGTAGCGTGCCTTCTGCTCGGCCGTGCCCCAGCGGCTGATCTGATTGACGCAGAGGTTAGAGTGCGCGCCGTAGGAGAGCCCGACGGAGGCCGAGGCGCGGGAAATCTCCTCCATCGCCACGACATGGGCGAGATAGCCCATGCCCGAGCCGCCGTGGTCGGGATCGGCGGTGACGCCGAGCAGGCCAAGCGCTCCAAGTTCGGCCCACAGCCAGGCGGGGAACTCGTTCGAGGCGTCGATCGCCGCCGCGGCCGGCGCGATCTTTTCCTGTGCGAAGCGGCGCGCCATGTCGCGCAGCGCGTCGATTTCCTCGCCGAGCCCGAAATTCATCACGTGGTCGTACATCAGCCTGCCTCCGTCCGGGCTCGCGCTCCCGCCAGCCGCATTGTCATTGCCAGATATCGTTCCGCGACCTCCTCGACCGAGAGCCGCTCGTCCGGACGGAACCAGACGATCACGCCAGTGATCATCTGGATGATCGCCATGGCCGTCAGCCCTGGATCGTCGATTGCGAATTCGCCGTTCGCCGCGCCCTCCCGAAGGATCTGGCGCAGTTCCTTCTCGTAGGAAGAGCGCAGCTTCAGGATCGCGGTGAGCCTGGCCGGCGAGAGGCTGCGCAACTCCATGTTGGACACGTGGGTGGAGTGACGCCGCTCGACGTGGAAAACGATGTGGTTTCTCACGAAGGCGGCAAGCCGCCGCGTCTGGTCGTTCCCGCCGGGGTCCGCGGCCTGCCAGGCTGCGACAAGTCCTTCCATGTGCTCGCGCAGGAGCGTGAACAGCAGGTCTTCCTTGGTCGGAAAATACTTGTAGAGCGCCGCCGCCTGCAACCCGATCTCGGCGGCGAGCCGGCGCATGGAGACGGCCTCGTAGCCGTGCCGCGCCATCAGCGCCACCGCCGCTTCCCGCAGCGCCGCCTCCGTCTTCTCGCCGAATGATCCAGCCGTGCGCGCCAAAGGGGTTCTCCTCCGGTTGGATCAATAAAATGAATGACCGTTTCATTCAAGGATCGATAGGCGGAGATTGGTTGGGAGATGCGTCAGACGCCCCCGTGAAGGCCGTCGTCGATTTTCTCAGGTGAACGCGGTCCAGTCGCGTCGAATGCTTCCTTATGAAGACAGGAAGAGAGACGCCTTTCCACTACACAGCAGTTCGCGGCCGTCTTCCCGCGCGGGCCGGCCCGCCACCACGACTGGTCCGGCATCGGACCCGCCGTTTCAGCCGCGAGCGTCCTCCAGTGCCTTCGGCAGTTCTTCCTCGAAGATCGCGAGTTCCTCCTCCGGTCCGACGCTGACGCGGATGCAGCGGTCGAGCACGGGCGCTATCGGCTTGCGGATGAAGACGCCGCGCGAAAGCATTCCCTGCAGCACCCTCAGTGCGAAGGCGCCGTCGCTGCCGCAATCGATCGTCACGAAGTTGGTGGCCGAGGCGAGCGGCGCCAGACCGTTGTCGCGGGCGATGCCGGCGATGCGCTCCCGCCCGGCTGCGACGCGCGCGACCACCCACCGCAGATAGTCCTGGTCCGCCAGCGCGGCTTCCGCCGCCACTTGCGCCATCTTGTTGATGCCGTAGTGGTTGCGGACCTTCTCGAAGCCGCGGATTACCTCGGCGTCGCCGAAGGCATAGCCGCAGCGCAGGCCCGCGAGTCCGTAGGCTTTGGAGAAAGTCCGCAGGCGAACGAGGTTCGGCCGCGAGAAGTCGATTGAAGGCTGCGCGGAGACCGGACCGGTCTCCCCGTAGGCCTCGTCGAGAAGGATCAGGGTCGTCTCGGGTATGGCGGCCACGAACGCCTCGATGTCTGCGGCCTCCCACCATGTCCCCATCGGGTTGTCCGGGTTCGACAGGTAGACAACACGCGCGCCTTCGCGCTTCACGGCATCGGCCAAACCGTCGAGGTCCTCCCGGTCGTTGCGGTAGGGGACAGTGACCAGCCGGGCGCCGAAGCCTGCCACGTGAAAGTTGAAGGTCGGATAGGCACCGAGCGAGGTGACCACCACGTCCCCCGGGCCGGCGTAGAGACGCACGGCGAGGCCGAGCAGCCCGTCTATGCCTTCGCCGATGACGATGTTCCTCGCCGGGATGGCGAGATGTCGCGCGAGCGCCGCCTTCAGGTCGAAATTGTCCGGGTCGCAGTATTTCCACATGTCGCCCGCGGCCTGGGCCATGGCTTCGATGACGGAAGGAGCGGGACCGAACCCGCTTTCGTTGGCGCCGAGCCGCGCACGAAACGCCGATCCCCGCTGCCGCTCCTGATTCTCCGGCCCGACGAAGGGAACGGTCGAGGGCAGGGCTTCCGCGAGCGGGGTGAGGGGAGGACGTTGGTGCATGGAGTAAGAATCCGTGTGGGGCAAGCGGCAGGACGCTAAGGCATCTGGCCCGAAAGTGGCAACCGGTTTGGGGGCGATGGCATTCACCGGAAAGAAAGGCGAAGGCGCTCTAGGCGGATTCCTTTGACTGCGTCTTACATCAGACCGAAACCCGTTCCCCGACGATCGTCGTCACGACCGTGCGCTTCAGATTGCACGCGCGATCTGGCCGAGCGCGGCGATCTCGCGCCGCGTGGCGTCGTCGTCGGTTGGTTCAGGGCGGGACGAGAGTTTCACCAGCACGACGTCGCGCACCGGGTCGATCCAGATCCACTGCTCATGGATGCCGATCGCCGCGAGGCTGCCGTGGTCGTCGCCGGTGGCATACCAGCAAGAGCGGTAGTGGCCATTGGGGAAGGATCCGTCCTCCCGCGCGAAGAGGCGGCGGTCCCCATTCGCGGCGATGTCGTCGATCCAGGCGCGCGGAACGACCTGATGCCCGTCGGCAATGCCGCCGCGCAGAACGATCTGGCCCAGGCGGGCGAGGTCGCGCGCGGTGGCGCAGATGCCGCCCGCCGCGCGCGCCGTGCCCTCGCGGTCGAGGGTCACGTAGGCGGAACCCCGCGCACCCATCTGCCGCCAGAGTTTCTCGGCGAGGTATGCGTGATAGCGCCGGCCGGCGGCGCGTTCGACGACGAGCCCGAGCATGTCTGTCACCGGCGAGGCGTAGTGATAGCGCTCCCCGTGTTCGTAATCATCTTTCGGCAGCGATAAGAGCACCTCCTCGAGCGTCTCTGTCTTGCCGCCATCGCGTTCGGGGTTCCACAGCATGGCGCGGCGATAGCGATCGAAATCGCTCTGCCGATCGAGATAGTTCTCCTCGAACCGGAGGCTGACCGTCATGTCCAGCAGGTGCCGGACAGTTGCATCGGAAAAGGCTCCACACTGGGGAACGGGAACGTATTCTGTTACCGGCGCGTCCGGATCGAGCAATCCTTCCTCCGCTGCGATGCCGGCGAGAAGACCTGCCACGGACTTGGAGACTGAAAAGATGAGATGCGGCGCGTCGGGAGCGCTGTGCGGCGCATACCACTCGGCAATCAGATGGCCACCGCGCATGGCGACGAAGGCATCGCCGTGGGATTGCGTCAGATGTTCCAGCGCACTGGTCTGCAAGCCTCCAGGAAGCCGCAGCGGCATATCCCGGATCCGGTCCGAACCGGGTGACGCCTCGTCCTCGCCGCGCGGCCAGCTGATCGGAGCGACCGGTACGAGTTCGCTCACGTTCTGGAAGGTCCAGCGGCTGTAGGGATATTCGCGCCAGTTCGACAGCCGCACGTCGCGGCGCGTGAACTCGGTAGTCATGTCACTCCCCGGATCGGACAACTCGCATTGCGTAGTCGCCATGGCTCCGTTCGGCAAACGAAAAAACCCGGCGGTTGCCCGCCGGGTTTTCCTCATCAGCTCGTAAGCCGATTAGAAGTAACGCGTGAAGCGCAGGTAACCGGAGACGGTGCCATCCGGATCGTAGCCACCGGCTACGCCCTGGAACTCGCCGCGGTCGGTGTAGACCACCTCGGTGCGCACTTCGAAGTTCTCGACCGGAACCCAGACGAAGCCGACTTCAGCCGCCCATGCATCGGTGCCAGTGGAGACGTCCGTGCCTGCTACGTAGAGGTCGCTGAAATACTGAGCACCAACCTGAATGCCGAGGGTCGGGTTGATCTGGTAGTTCAGCGAACCCAGGATGCTCCACTCGGCACCGCCGGTCACGCAACCGGGCGAGCAGCTCGGAGCGCCGACGTTGTAGGAGTGGTCACCGTCAGCGTAGAAGCCGAGGACGCGGATCGAGGTGCCGGGCATGCTCGCGATGTTGTACTGAAGGCCGAGCTGAGCAGCGAAGCCACCATCCACGCCGACGATGTCGTCGAAGCTCTCGTCATAGGCCGCACGAGCCCACACGGCGCCCCAACCCTGAGCGATACCAATCTTGCCGACCAGGTCGGGCATGTAGCCCTCGCCGCCGAGCGTATCGTCTTCGAGAGCCACCGCGGCGAAGAAGCCGTTGGAGCCATTGAAGCGGTAACCGATCAGGTGACGCTGCTGGTAGCCGTAGTAGAGACCACCCCAGGTGTGCGAACCGTAGTTGGACGGACCGCCGTTCTTGGAGTCAGCCCAGAACGATTCGGAGTAACCCATCATCAGGCCGCCGAGCTGGATGTAGCCCTGGTCGACCGACACCGGACCGTCGCCGATACCTGAACCGAAAGTGGCCTGCAGACGGATGAAGGCGCGCAGCGTGCCCCACTCGGTGTCCGAACGCGCGTCGAAGTTCAGGCGCGTGCGGACCTGCTTCATGAAGCCATCGCCCAGCGTGGTGTCGTAGTAGCCGAACGTGTCGTTCACGTTGTCGTAGCTGCCGGCACCGATCTGATACCAGACGTAGCCCGAGATCGACAGGCAGGTTTCCGTGCCCGGGATGTAGAAGAAGCCTGCACCGTAGGCGTCGCAGACGCGCACGTATTCAACAGGCTCCGGCTCCGGGATGACGATTGCATCGGCGGCTTTCGCGCCGGTCGCCGCGACCAGGACCGCGGCAGAGCCGAGAAGCAGGCTCTTGATGTTCATGGTTGACCTCCAGTCAAAGTTTCAAAGCAGGTTTGGGTTTCTGGCTGAAGATCGCGTCCCCGCCCCCATTCCCAATGTCGAAAAAAAGATGCACGTCGGCGCCCCTTTCTTCGAGACTGACCATACTCGTGTCGTTTGCGGGTTCAACATCGAACGTCGTGCTGGCGCCGTCTTGCCATTCCATTGCCCAACCTGTGTTGCACAAAGGACACGAAGTTGGCGACCTGAAGGTGCTGCCCGGTGCTGATGGTGGTGCATCGCCGGGCGGAGATCGGGCTTCGTCAGGCGACAGAAAGTCGTATCAGGGGAAATCCCGCTGCATTGCCGGGGAAGAATCAAAAAAGAGACCCGGCGATCGCCCGCCGGGTCTCTTGGATTTTCTTTCCCGCCGGATCCCGGCGAGCGATTCGCAAGCCGCTTCTAGAAGAAGCGCGTGAAGCGCAGGAAGCCGGAGACGGTCCCGTCCAGCGTCTCGATCTTGTCGTAGTAGACCTCCGACCGGACCTCGAAGTTCTCGATCGGAACCCACACGAGCGCCAGCTCCGCTTCGTAACCGTCGAGGCCCGTCGAGTCGTCTGTCAGGCCCTGATAGAAGTCGCTGAAGTACTGCGCGCCGACGGATGCGCCGAAGGTCGGAGTGAACTGGTGGTAATAGGATCCGAGCACCGACCATTCCGAGTTGCCGAATCCGCCCACGGGCGCCACGAGCGCGCTTGCCAATGCCGGGCTGCCGACACCGTAGGCATTGTCGCTGTCGGAGTAGTAGCCGATTACGCGCAGCGACGATCCCTCGAAGCCGGGGATGTTGTAGTGGACACCAGCTGTTACGCCCCATCCGTCATCGCTCAACGAGTCGATCGCACTCCGATCTTCATCGTAGCCGACCTTGGCCCAGATAGCGCCCCAGCTCTGATTGTAGCTCACGGCACCGACCACGTCGGGCATGTAGCCTTCACCACCAAGCGTATCGTCTTCGAGCGACAGCGTCGCCGCGAACCCCTGGTCCGAACCGAAGGAGTAAGAGATCTGGTGGCGCTGCTGGTACCCGTAGCTCAGGCCACCCCAGGAATGCGAACCGTAGGAGGCCACGCCGGCGCCGATGGAATCGTTCCAGACCGTTTCGGTGTAGCCCATGCGCAGGCCGCCGAGCTGGATGATTCCCTGATCGATGCCGACCGGCCCGTCACCAGGTGTGCCCCAATCCGCCTGAAGCCGGATATTGGCGCGCAACGTGCCCCACTCGGTGTCCGATCGCGCGTCGAATTCCACGCGGGTGCGCACGCCCTTTATGAAGCCTTCATCCGCAGGATAACTGCCATAGGTCTGAAAATCAGGGCTGTCGTTGCCGTCATAGCTCTCGGCAGCGATCTGATACCAGACGTAGCCGGAAATCTTCAGGCACGTCTCGGTGCCGGGGATGTAGAAGTAGCCTGCGCCGTATGCATCGCAGACGCGCACGTATTCGACGGGTTCCGGCTCGGGGATGACGATTGCGTCCGCCGCGCGCGCGCCGGTCGCCGCGACGAGGGTCGCCGCCGACGCCAGAAGGAGACTCTTGATAGCCATGTGATGGTTCCTGATTTCGCCCACTTCGAAAGCAGACGGTCAGTCGCCGTATGCGTGATTGCCCCCGCGTCGGTCAGGCGTCGCTTTCTGGCGAAAAATCTGCCGGAACTCGTTTGCCGGTTCAACAGGAGTTTTAGGTTATTGCGCGGCGCAAAATCGATTGCGGCTAGGTGTTGCGGAAAAGCGACGAAATCGAAGCCAAAAATCAGGCATTCCCGGGGCTGGCGCCGGATTGTGCAGTGCAAAAGAAGCAGTCGCTCAAAATGTGGGCGCAGCGCAGAGGGCGCGGCACACCTTGCAACCCACAGTACCGCCTCTGAGGCTGGCTCGGGAACGGATACGGGCGCAACGCGCCAGGCCCGATTTTCCGATTGGAAAATTTCGCTTGGCAGCCGCCCAGCCTCTGTTACGGTTCCGAGGATCGGTTTCGAGGGGTGATGGTGCCGGGATTGGTGTCAGACGGGGAAGTCGCAGGGGGGCGGGTTATCGCCTGCCATTCGTCGCTGAAGACGAAGCCCGTCGCGCTGGCTTGCGGAGCGCGTCGGTGATCTGGCTGGCGCCGGCCGCGGGTATCGCGCTGTTGGTCTCCGGGCTGGCTTTGGCCTACGTCGTCGGCGCGGCTTCCGTCGTCGCCTATCTCGCCAGCGGCAACGGCCGCTATCTGGCGGTCCTGCCGCAGCAGATCTTCTCGCGCATCGACGTCTTCGCGCTGATGGCGATGCCGCTTTTCATCCTGTCGGGCGAGATCATGAACAGGGGAGGGGTGACACGCGCGCTGATCCGCCTCTCGATGGCGATCGTCGGGCGGCTGCCCGGCGGGCTCGGACACGTCAACATCATGACCAGCGTCTTCTTCGCCGGCATTTCCGGGTCCGCGGTCGCCGACGCGGCGGCGTTATCGAACACGCTGGTGCCCTCCATGCGCGAGCAGGGCTATACCAACAGCTACGCCAGCGCGATTACGGCGGCTTCGTCCATCATCGGGCCGATCATCCCTCCGTCGATCATCCTGATCTTCTATGGCGCACTGATGAGCACCTCTGTCACCGCGCTGTTCCTCGCGGGTATCGTGCCGGGGCTGCTGCTCGCCTGCGCGCTCTTCGCCGTCAATGCCTTCTATGCCTGGCGCGACGACCATCCCCGACTGACGCGCGAGGAGGCGCCGCCGCTCGTCGCCACATTCTGGCAGACCGCGCCCGCACTCCTCCTGCCGCTCATCATCGTCGGCGGCATCGTCTTCGGGCTGGCGACGCCGACGGAGGCGGCGGCGGTCGCGGTCTTCGCGGCGCTCGGCGTCGGCGCTCTCTACGACGGGCTGAGCCGCAAGGACATCCTGGAGGGACTTCGGCGCACCGCCGTGCTCTCCGGCTCCATCTTCATGCTGATCACTGCGGTAGCGGCCCTCGGCCATCTCGGCGCTCTCGAGCGCCTGCCGGAGGCGATCGCGGCCCTGGTCGCGGAACTGGGGCTTGGGCCGATCCAGTACCTGATCGTGCTCAACGTCGTCTTCCTGCTCGCCGGCATGGTGCTCGACGTGCCCGTGGCTCTGGCGCTGCTGGTGCCGCTTCTGGCGCCGGTGGCGCTCGCCCAGGGTGCCGATCCCGTCCATCTCGGCATCGTTTTGAGTTTCAACCTGTGCATCGGCCTGATCTCGCCGCCGCTCGGCGGCTGCCTGCTGGTCGTCTCGGCGGTCGCCAGGATCGATTATTGGGAATTGGCCCGCGCGATCGTCCCGTTCGTCATCGTCGAGATAGTCGTGCTGGGGCTGCTCGTGGCTTTTCCCGAGATCAGCCTCGCCCTGCCACGCGCCTTCGGCTTCGTCGGCGGGGGGTAAGTGCCTGCAAGAAAGACAAAGCGCAACCAACAGGAGGTTAGGACCATGAACATCTCGAAATATGCGTATGCGGCGGCGTTCGCCGCGGCGCTCGCCTTCACCGGGGCGGCGTCGGCTCAGGTCAAGGTGGCGCTCGACAGCCCACCCGACCTGCAGGGCTCGGGCAGCTACGTCTGGGCCCACACCTTCGTGGAGGAGCTGAAGAAGGCCGGCATTGAGGCCGAGGAATACCAGCGCGGCGCGCTCGGCGGCGACGACGAACTCTTCGACCAGGTCAGCCAGGGCCTGCTGGAGGTATCCATGTCGCCGCTCGGCATCGTCGGCTCGCTGGACAACACGATCTACGGCCTGCGCCTGCCATACTTCTTCCAGGACATGGGCGAGGTCGACAAGGCGCTCTACGAGGGCGGCATGCTGGAGAAGATCAACGAGGGCACGACCTCTCACGGCGTGCGCGTGCTGGCCGTCAACACCGTCGGCCAGGGCTCGGGCATCTTCAACACCAAGAAACCGGTCGAGAAGGTCGCCGACATGCAGGGCCTGCGCATGCGCGCGCTGGACGAGAGCCAGATCGACCTGTTCGAGGCCTGGGGCGCTTCCGGCACCATCGTCAGCTGGGCCGAGGTGCCGAACGCGCTGCAGACAGGCGTCGCCGAGGGCTATCTGAACCCCCCGATCGTTCCGCTGCTCTTCGGCCACACCGACTTCATCAAGTTCTTCACCGACGCCGAGATCACACCGTCGCTGCGCATCACCATCGTCTCGGAGGACTGGTACCAGGGGCTCTCGGACGAAGACCGCGCTAAGGTGGACGCCGCGGCCGAAGCCGCCAACAAGGCCAACCGCGACTGGCTCGCCTCGCAGGATTCGGTCTATGGCAAGCTGAAGGAAGCGGGCGTGCAGATCTCCGAACTCGGCGACGATGCGCGCGCCGCCTTTCGGGAGGCCTCGCAGCCGGTCTACGACAGCGGCCTGGTGACGCCGGAACAGCTTGCCGCCTGGAAGACGGCGAAGGGCGAATAGCGCCTTGCGGGCGGCGGCATTCCTGATCCGGCTTTCGGCCGGCCTCAACCGGATCGCGCTCTGGGGCGCGGTGCTGGCAGTGGCCGTCATGGCCTTTTCCGCCGGATATCAGGTCGTCGCCCGCTACGTCTTCGACGCTCCGCCGGTCTGGACCGAAGAACTTGCCCGCCGGGCGATGGTCTGGGCCGGCATGCTCGGCGCCTCGGTCGCCTTCCACGAGCGTTCGGACCCGAACCTCTTTCCGCACATGGTCTCCGTCCGCGGATCCCGCGGCGCGGCCTTGGCCCTGCTGCGCGCGGCCGGCGCCGCGGTCTTCGTCCTGCCGGTGCTCTACTACTCCCTGCTCGGACCGAGTTTCAGCCTGGCGCGGGGTTTCATCGGGCGGACGCTGGAACGCAAGGCGGAGATGATGGGCATCTCCATGGCCTGGTTCACCGCGGCGATCCCCGTCGCTTTCACGCTCATCCTCATCCACTTGCTTGCGCAGCTAGCGCGCCATTTCACGCAGCCGCCGGAATCGACACCCGCATGAAGATCTTCATCGCCAGCATCTCCACCGAAACCAACTCCTTCTCGCCCCTGCCGACGGGGCGGCTGAGCTTCGAGGAAGGCGTCGTCGCCCATGGCGACGCGACCAAGGGGCCGGTCGAATACTGGTCGGCGCCGCTGCACATCTGGCGAAACCGGGCCGAAGCGGAAGGCTGGGAGGTCGTGGAAAGCCTGACCGCCCACGCCCAGCCGGCCGGGCCGACCGTGCGGGAGGTCTACGAGGAGTTCCGCGACGAAATCCTGGCAGACCTGCGGGCCGCCGGACCCGTTGACGTGATCCTGCTCTCCCTTCACGGCGCCATGATCGCGGACGGTTACGACGATTGCGAGGGCGACCTGATCCGGCACTGCCGCGACATTGCCGGGCCGAAGACGGTGATCGGCGGGCTGCTTGATCCGCATTGCCACCTGACGGAAGAGATGCTGGGCAACGCGACGCTGCTCGTCGCCTACAAGGAATATCCGCACGTCGACATTCCCGAACGTGCGGAAGACCTGTTCACGCTCGCCGCCGACGCCGCCCAAGGTAGGACGAAGCCGGTCATGCGCGAGTTCGACTGCCGCATGATCTGTGCCATGCACACGCCCTACGCGCCGATGCGCGGCTTTATCGACATGCTTCTCGAGCGCGAGAAGGAGGAGGGCATCCTGTCGCTCTCGCTCGCCGCGGGCTTTCCCTGGGGCGACCATCCCCGCGTCGGCGCGCGCATGCTGGCGATCACCGACGGCGATCCCGACATGGCGGCAGCACTTGCCGAGGAGATCGGCCGGCACCTGTTCTCGCTGCGCCACGAGATCATGCGGCCTTATCCGGACATCCAGGGCGCGCTCGACCGGGCAGTTGCGGCGGCCTCGGGCCCGGTGGTGCTGGCCGACGTCTCCGACAATGCCGGCGGCGGTGCGCCGTCCGACGCCACTTTCCTGCTGGAGGCGATCCTCGAACGCGGCATCACCAATGTCGCGACCGGCATCTACTGGGATCCCGTCGCGGTGCGCATCTGCCGCGAGGCGGGCAAGGGCGCGACGCTTAACCTGCGGCTCGGCGGCAAGTGCGGGCCGATGTCCGGCAATCCGCTCGACCTCGAGGTGACGGTACGCGGCATCGCCAGCGGTCTGACGCAGCGATTCGGCTCGCTCCCCGCGCCGCTCGGCAACCTGGTCTGGCTGGAGGCGAACGGCGTCGATATCCTCGTCAACGACAACCGCACCCAGACCTTCCACCCCGAAGCCTTCACTGGCATCGGGATCGATCTGTCGACGAAGAAGATCGTCTGCGTGAAGTCCTCCAACCATTTCCATGCCGGCTTCGCGCCGATCGCCTCGGAGGTTATCCACGTCGCGACACCGGGTTCGATCACACCCGACTACGGCAACATCCCCTTCACCAAACGCGCCCCGAACTACTGGCCGAAGACCGAGGACCCTTTCGCATGACCAACCGACTGATCGCCGACCGCGACCGTTTCGCGGCCGAAAATCCGGAGCGGCGGATCGACCTGAACGGGCGCGACTGGGGTTATCTCGACGTCGGCACCGGCGGGCCGGTCCTGCTCCTGGTCCCCGGCACACTCGGTCGCTGCGACATCTTCTGGCAGCAGATCGAGGCCCTGAAAGACCGCGCGCGGGTCGTCGCGCTGTCCTATCCTGTGTCGGGCGGGGTGGCGGATTGGTCGGACGACATCGCCGCGCTCTGCGAAAAGCTGGACCTCGGCAAGGTGACCCTGCTCGGCTCGTCCCTCGGCGGCTATCTTGTCCAGCATTTCGCGGCAACCCATCCGGAGCGGGTCGAGCGGCTGATCGCGGCCAACACGCTGCATTCGGTCGCCGAGATTGCGACGAAGCCGCCCTACAGCTCCGATCTCGACAACGGCCCGATCGAGGAACTGCGTGCAGGCTTCGGCACCGGGTTGAAGGCCTGGGCTGAGATGCATCCCGACCAGTCGGAGCTCGTCGAACTGCTCCTGATGGAGGTCGGCGGACGCATTCCCGAGGCGGAACTGCGCAACCGGCTGAACGCGCTGAAGCGGGGTCCGGAACTGCCGCCGGTGGAACTTCCGAACGAACGCACCGCCACCATCGAAGGTGCCGACGATCCGCTGATCCCGCCGCCCATGCGCGAGGCTGTGCGGGCGCGGCTGAAGCCGGGCGTGGCCTATCGCTTCGAGAGCGGCGGGCATTTTCCCTACGTGGTGCGTCCCGCGCTCTACACCGCGCTGCTGGAAGAACAGCTTGGACTTCCCCTGACCGGCGAGGGCTGGGGCAAGGGCGCGGTGCGCGCACGATGATCGTCCTTTCCGATGCCGACGTCGCCGCGCTTCTGCCCATGCGGGATGCCATCGAGGTGGTGGCGGGCGCCATGAAGGAGGTTTCGGCGGGCAACGCGAACCTGCCGCTGCGCTCGATCGTGGACGTTGGCAGGCCGAACATGATGGGCGTCATGCCGGGCGCCTTCATGCCCGGATCGGAAGCGACGGCGCCCTGCTACGGCATCAAGCTGGTCAGCCTTTTCCCCGGCAATCCGGATGCGGGCTACTCCTCGCACCAGGGCGCGATCGTTCTGTTCGAATCGCAGCACGGTTCGGCGATCGCCATGATGAATGCCGGGCTGCTCACGGCGATTCGCACGGCGGCTGCGAGTGCAGTGGCGACGCGTGCGCTGGCGCGCGAGGATGCGGGCGTACTCGCCATCATCGGCGCGGGCGAACAGGCCGAGCATCACCTGGAGGCGATGGTGGCGGTCAGGCCCGTGCGGGAGGTTCGTATCGTGGGCCGCCGCCGGGAAAAGGCGGAGCGATTCGCAGCGCATGCGCGGGAAATGCACCCGGCGCTCAAGATCGACGTGCTGGACGACGTCCGCGCGGCCGTCGATGGGGCCGATCTCGTCTGCACGGTCACGTCCTCTGCCGAGCCGTTGCTGTCTGGCGACTGGATCGCGCCCGGAACGCATCTCAACGTGGTCGGGGCATCCATTCCTTCCAAGCGCGAGATCGACGAGGAGATGGTGGCCCGCGCCGCGCTCTATGTCGACTACCGCCCCTCCACCTTCGCCCAGGCCGGCGAGGTGATCGGCGCGATTGAAAGTGGCAGGATCGGCAAGGACCATGTCCGCGCCGAGATCGGCGAGGTGCTGGGCGGCTCGAAACCTGGCCGAGCGGGCCCCGAAGAGATCACGCTCTACCGCTCGCTCGGCATCGCCGCGCAGGATCTCGCCTGTGCCATGCATTGCCTCACCCGCGCCAGGGCCGAAGGCCGCGGCGTGGAAGCCCCGCTCTGAGCAGGCGAGTCGCGTTCCGGGTCAGTCCTTCGCGCTTTCCGTCTTCCTGCGCCGCGCCGCCTCGTGCAGCGCCTGCGTTACCTCATCGTCGGAGAGCTGCCGGAAATCGCGATAGTGCTGGCTCAGCGCCCGGAAACTCGGGGGCTGGCTGAGGCAGACGACGGCGTCCGCCTCCGGCTCGAGTTCGATGCAGGTATCCGGCGGCGCGACCGGCAGCGCCACGACGATGCGGCGCGGCTGGCGACGCTTGAGTGCGCGCAACGCGACCTTCATTGTCGTTCCCGTCGCCGCGCCGTCGTCGACGACGATAGCCGTCCTGTCCCTGATCGACATCACCTTCCGATTGCCTCGATATGCGCCGCGACGGCGCTCCAGTTCCGGGCGTTCTTCCTTCACGAGCGCGTCGAGTTCCGCCTCGCCCAGGCCGTAGGCTTCGATGATTTCGCGGTTCAGCACCACGTCGGGCGGGTTGCCGTCGACGATGGCCGCCACCGCGAGTTCGGGGTTCCCCGGCGCGCCCACCTTGCGGACGATGACCAGATCGAGCGGCGCATGGAGCAGATCGGCGATCTCGGCCGCGACGGGAACGCCGCCGCGCGGCAGGGCGAGCACGATCGGATCGTGCAGATCCATCTTCGCCAATTCGGAACCGAGAGCCTTTCCTGCTTCTGCCCGATCGTTGAACATTGTCGCACTGCCGCGGATGCGGTCCTCCCGTTTCGTCGTGTCCCGTCCGAGGTCGTCCTTGCCCCGTCCGATTAGACGTCTGACGGCTTCGTCCGGTTCCGTAGTTGATGCACGTCAACCGCGCAGGATTGACCTCCATCAAGGAGCGGCGGCGCTCGACACGGTACTCATCGTCCGACGCCAGAAACCCACTCGTTCCGGAGAATTCCCATGGCAATCATATCAGGCAAGATCGCACTCGTGACCGGCGCGGCTGCCGGCATCGGCCGCGCCGCGGCGCTGAAATTCGCACAGGAGGGGGCCAAGGTCGTCCTGTCCGACGTCAACGTGGACGGCGGCGAGGAGACCGCCACGATGATCCGCGACAATGGCGGCGAGGCGGTCTTCATGAAGGCCGACGTATCGGTTCCCGAAGAGGTCGATGCGCTCATCGCCAAGGCCGTCGACACCTACGGGCGCCTCGACTGCGCCTGCAACAATGCCGGTATCGAGGGCCGCATCGCACCGATCGTCGAACAGCCGCTAGACAACTACGACCGCATCATGGCGGTGAACGCGCGCGGCACGTTCCTGTGCATGAAGGCGGAACTGACCCAGATGCTGAAGACCGGCGGCGGCGCCATCGTCAATCTCGCCTCCGTCGCCGGCCTGATCGGCTTTCCCGGTCTGTCGCCTTATGTCGCGTCCAAGCACGCCGTGAACGGCATGACCAAGAACGCTGCGCTCGAATATGGCAAGCAGGGCATCCGGGTGAATTCGATCTGCCCCGGCGGGGTCGATACCCGCATGCTCGATTCGCTGGCCGAGCAGGCGACGGGAGGCGCCCAGTCGAGCGCGCAGATGATGGACCCGCTGCATCCGATCGGTCGTATCGGTACCCCTGAAGAGATCGCCGAACTGATCGTCTGGCTCTGCTCGGATCGGGCGTCCTTCGTCACCGGCACGAACATCCCGATCGATGGCGGCTTCGTCGCGCAGTAGGTTCCATCCAGGCAAAAATGTGCGGCCCCCTTTCCGGCGGTTATCGTCATTCGAAGATCAGCACACCGGCCTGCTGCGCCGCCTCGATGAAGCGGTCGCGCGCATCCGAAGCGGAAAGCAGGCCGTCCAGCGCCGCCTGCGCAGTGTTCAATGCGTCTTCCTGGTTGCCACCGCTCGGCCAGTCGGCGCTCTGCAGGTAGTCGCGTGCCTGACGCGCCGAGCCGATCTCGACCCTGCCGACGGGATCGGACACGGTGACGACGCGGTCGAACGGCAGGTCTTGGTTCTCGGCCATCTCAAGATCCTCCTTCAGGATGTCGGCTTCGCGCGCGGCGGCTGCGAAGGCTTCGCGCGCCAGCGTCGGTTCCCGCGTCCCCTTGAGGACGGCCAGGCACGCCGAGCGCGCCGCGTAGTGCTGCCGGCCCCATTCGCGCGGCCAGCGATGCAGCAGAAAATCCGCCGCGTCGCGCGCATTCGCGACGCTCTGCACGGCGTTCGGTTGCTGCGCAGCCACCTTCACCGGGACGTCGAACCAGCCTGTCTGCATCACGCACCTCCAGAGCGAGGTCGAACGGCCCAGCGGTTGGAATGTTCCGGGGCCGGCCGGGCGATTGCCACCTATTCGGCCGCGTTCAGCGCCCTGATCTTCTCGGACACCTGGATCTGCAGCTTCGCCAGTTCGATCTGCGCGAGCAGCGCTTCGAAATAGGTCTCGTACTGCGCCTGGCCCGCTTCTCGGTAAACCGCGCGCGACGCTTCGAGCGCGGCGGCGGCCTCGTCGAGCGCGGGCAGCGAGGGCGCAAGCTTGCCAATCTCGGTCAGCGTCTGACCGAGATTGTGCATCGCCAGCGCCCAGTCGAGCGGCATGCGGTCGCGCGTGTTCTCCAGGAGCGAGAGCCGGTAGTGCGCCGCGGCCTTCTCGAAACCTGCCAGCGAACCGCCGCGAGAGGCCAGCGCGTAGTGCAGGTTCCCGAGATTGTTCTGTGTCTTAGCCCATTCCAGTGGTGCGCGGTCGCGTGACTGCTGCGGCAGCGCGGCCTCGAACGCGGCTTCGGCCTCTGCATATGCACGCTCGGGTCCGCCGGCCTTTGCCAGCGACAGGAGTGCGCTGCCGAGATTGTTCTGCAGATTGCCCCATTCGCCGGGAACGCGGTCGCGGGTCCGCTCCGTCAGAGAGTTGCGCAGGGCAGCAACGGCCGCCTCCATCACCGACCGGTCGCTCCGGCGCTCGCCGATGTTGCGCAGCACGATGCCGAGGTTCTCCTGCACCGCCGCCCATTTCAGCGGCGAACGCTCGCGCGTAATCTCCTGGAGCGCGAGCCGGAGCGCGGCCTCCGCCTCTTCGTAGCGTTCGGTGCTGCTCTCCCGCTCCGCCAGCCGGTGCAGGGCCGTCGCCACGTTGTTCTGCGATTCCGCCCAGAGCAGGGGCGTCCTGTCGCGCGTATTCAGCTTCAGGACCTCGAGATAGGCCGCGACGGCTTCGGCCAGCTTGTCGTTGCCGGTCTCCATCTCGCCGAGTGCGCCGAGCGCAATCGCCAGGTTGTTCTGCATCGACGCCCAGTCCGACGCAGCGGCCTCGCGGCTGGTAATGGCGAGCGAGGCGCGGAAGAGGTCCGCGGCCTCCAACAGGCGTGTCCGGTCGCCCGTGCGCTGGCCGAGATACATCAGCGCAGTCCCTAGCCGGTTCGTAACCCGCGCGACGAGTTCCGCGTTCTCGACCTCCCCGGCCTTTGCCCGCGCCGTTCGAAGCACGGCTTCGGCCTCCCGGAGCCGCTCCGTGCCGTCGTCGCGCCAGCCGAGGGTGAACAGCACCAGCCCGAGGTCGCTGCCGAGCCGAAGCTCCGCCTCTGCCGGCCCGTCGGCAGGCAGTTCCGCCAGCGTTTCGCGCAGGATCGAGGCAGATGACTCCAGCGTCGCGGCTCCGCTCTCGTGTTCGCCGGCGGTAAACAGAGCCATGGCGAGGCCGGAACGCGCCTTCGCCCACCGGGGCGAGCGGTCGTCGGCCGGAAGATTGTCGAGCGCCTCGCGATAGGCCTCCACAGCGCGCTCCAGGCTGCCGGCATCCACCTTGTAGTATCCGTGGTCGGCCAGGGCCTCGGCCATGGCCATCAGGTAGTCCACCGCGCGGTCGTCGTCCGACCGCTTCACCTCATCGTAGGCGCGGCCGTAGTCTTCCGCCGCGTGCAGATGATCGAAGGAGAGCGCGTAGGTCTCCGCACTCCGGGCATAGACGGCGGCGAACTCGCGCCGCCGCGTCGCGATTTCTCCCTCCGCCCGGTCGACGGACGCGTGCAGTTCCTCGACGCGCGCCTTGGCCTTCCCGTTGATTGCGATAGCGGCCTTGAGCGCGCCTTCCCGGAGCGCCGTCTCTGCGAGCCCGCCGAGCCGTGCGATTTCGGGATCACTGGGGGCGAGCGCCCGCCGTTCGGCCAGCATCGACTTCAGTCGCTCGGCTTGGTCGCGCAGGACGGCGTCGAGTTGCGCCGGGTCGGCGACAGCTTCCGCGCCCAGCGCCTGGAGCATGGCGAAAAGTGCGTCCATCGGCACGCCGGCCTTTTCCGCCCGCGCCTCGACCTGCCGGCGCTCCGCTTGCCCGATGGCCGAGATGCCGAGCAGGAGCCGCCGCCGCTCGCCGCGGATGGCGGCCTCCTCGCCGTTCGCCGGATCGGCGGCGCCGAAGCGCAATTCGCGGCGAAGGCTGGTGTTCATCCACGGCGTCTGCCGTCCGCCGGTCCTGAGATAGACCTCCTCGGAGATCATGGTCATGACGTCGCCGAACGGGTAGCCGCCGGCGGAAAGGTGCTTCAGGAGCGCGGCCGCATACGGGCTGTGTTCGCCTGGCGCCCCGTCGAGCGCCGCCGCGCCGGGTTCGGCGGCGAAACCGAGCACGATCCCGAGATTTTCCGGGGCGGGCTCTCCACCGGCGGGCGCGAGCCTCCGGGCGCCACGTGCGGGCGGCGGCGCCAGGCCCTCGGGCGCCATCGCCACGGGTTCGGCTTCCGGCGCGACGCGCACCATCGCGCCCGGCGGGAAGGGATTGTCGCGACAGGCGTCGAGCAGCACGATCACCACGGGCACGGTTTGGCGCAGGCGCGCGATCAACTGCGAGGTCGGCACCAGCCTCTCGGATGCGGCGTCCAGCGCGGACAGGTCGGCATCAACCGGAACCATGAAGTTTTCGCCGCCGGCCTCGATGCCGTGCCCGGCGTAGTAGAGGATGGCGACGTCGGCGTGCGCGGCATCCTCGGCGAAGTCCTCCAGGTCGCGCGCGAGCCGCCGCGCGTCCCGGTCGGACGAAAGGTCGGTCTCGAAGCCAAGATCATCGAGCAGGTCCTCCACTGCGCGGGCGTCGTCCTTGGGATTGGCAAGCGGCGGCAGGTGTTCGTAGCCGGAGTTGCCGATCACCAGCGCCACGCCCTGCAGCGCGTCCTCGACGGCAAACGCCATCCGGCCGCCTGCGGCCAGCGATACGAGGCACAGCACTGCGCTGAGGAGGCGGTACATGGCGAAAACCAATAGCCGAGTCCGCGGCGGTATCAAGATGGTCTGCAGGGCGACGCGAACGGGGTGTGCCGTCCGTGCAGGCCGCCTCCGCGAACGCAACGGGTGTGTCGACAGCCCTGCGGTCTCTTGAACCGCGCGGGCAGGGGAACGGCGGGGGAGGGCGATGGTTGTCGCCGGTGCAACCGCTGCTTTACATGTGCGGCGGACGATGGAAGGTAACGCCGGATGACGTTCCGATTCGTCCATTCCAGCGACCTCCATCTCGGCAAGCGCTTCGGACGGTTTTCAGGCGACCTGCCCGGCGCCCTGCGCGAGGCGCGCCACGCTGCGATCGGCCGACTGGCAGAACACGCGCGGGAGCACGGCGCCTCCACGGTTCTCCTGGCTGGCGATACGTTCGACACCGAGACGCCCGCGCCTCAGGTGCGGCGCCAGGCGCTGGCGGAGATGAGCCATCATACCGACATCCGCTTCGTGATCCTGCCGGGCAACCATGATTCGCTGCAGACGACGCAACTCTGGACGACGCTGCGGGCCGAGGCGCCGCAGAACGTCTCGCTCGCGGTCGAGCCGCATGCGATGGAACTTGCCCCCGGCGTCCTCCTCTTTCCCGCGCCCTGCACGACCCGGCGGGCCGGCCGCGACCTCACCGAATGGATGGACGGCGCACCGTCCGCGGACGGGACGTTGCGAATCGGGCTCGCGCACGGCGCGGTTCGGAGCTTTTCGGAAGAGGGCGATGGGCTCGAGGTGATCGCGCCGGATCGTGCCCGTCGCGCCGGCCTGTCATACCTCGCGCTCGGCGACTGGCACGGCGGCGTGGAGATCGATCCGCGCACCCGCTACAGCGGCACGCCCGAACAGGACCGCTTCAAGCATGGTCGTCCCGGCGAGGCGCTGTTGGTGTCGCTAGAGGGACCGGACGCGCTGCCCGAGGTGACGGCGCTTCCGACCGGCCGCTTCGCCTGGCGCACGCTGACCCTCGAACTGCTCGACCGTGACGACGCCGTCGCAGGCCTGGAAGCGCTCCTGCCGGAGACGCGGCAGCGGCGCCAGTCGCTCCTGCGGATCGCCGCGACCGGCCGGGCGCGGCTGGCGGACCGCACGGCGCTCTCCGATGCGATAGACCACGCGCGACCTGACTTCGCCTATCTCGACTTCGACGACCGGGGGTTGGCGACCGAATGCGAGGCGGGAGATCTGGACCGGATCGACCGCGCGGGCGCGCTGCGCGAGGCGGCCGATGCGCTGCTCGCCGAATCGGAGGACGCGGCCCGCTCGGCGGAGGAGCGCGCGATCGCCGGTGCGGCTCTTGCCCGGCTCTATGCCTATGCGCAGGCGGTAAACCCTTGAAGATCGCCGCTTTCCGCCTGTTCAACGTCAAGCGTTTCGCCAATCGCGGTGTCGCGGTCGAAGGCATCGGCGACGGCGTCAACGTGCTGTGCGCCGCCAACGAGTTCGGCAAGTCGACCAGCTTCGAGGCGCTGCACGCGCTGTTCTTCCAGCCACATTCGAGCACGGCCGCCGATGTTCGTAGCTTGCGCCCCTATTCGGGCGGCAATCCGCGCGTCGAGGCCGACATCGAGACTGAGGCGGGACGGTACCGCGTCGCCAAGCAGTTCTACGGCGGCCGCTCGGCGCAGGTGACCGACCTCGCCACGGGACGGCTGATCGCCCAGGCCGACGAGGCGGAAATCTTCATCGAAGGCCTTGTCAGAGGCGGCACGGCGGGACCTGCCGGTTTGCTGTGGGTTCGCCAAGGCGTGACGGGCATCGAGAGGCGCTCGAAGTCCGAGGAGGACAGCGAGAAGCAGGTACGCGCCAGCCTGCTCGAATCGGTTCAGGGAGAGGTCGAGGCGGTGACCGGCGGACGCCGCATGGCCGAGATCATGGCGGCGGCGGAGGAAGAACTCGGCCGGCTTGTGACCCCGACAGGACGTCCCAAAGCCGGCGAGCGCTATGCCGCCGCCGTCGAGGAGCGTGCGCGCCTTGAGGTCGAGGAGCGCCGGCTCGAAGGCGAGGTTACGGCTTTGCGTCAAGCGCTCGACGCGCGGGCCGTTGCGACGAAGCGGCTGGCCGAACTCGACCGCGCCGAGGACCGGCAGGAGCGGAGGCAGGCGGTCGAGACCGCGCAGGCCGCCCTCGAGGCGGCGAAGTCGAAGGCCGCGGTTCTGCGAGCGGCGGAAACGGACCTGACGCTGACGCGGGAACGGCGCGATGCAGCGGACAAAAAACTCGCCACGTTCCGGGCGGCCCTGCGGAAGGCCGAGACGCTGCGGAGCCAGCTCGCCGAGGCCGCCCACAGGCGCGCGGAAGCGTTGGCCCGGCGCGACGAGGCGGCAGCAACGGTCACACAGGCCCGTGCCGAAAGCGAAGCGGCGGAGGCGGGCGAACAGGAGGCGCGTGCCCTGCTCGCCCGGCTCGACGCCGCCTTGCGGTCGCGCGAGGCGGCGGAGCGACTGGCGGAACTGGAGCAGCGGCTTGCGGCGGCGGATACCGCCCGCGGCGGGATCGAGGAAGGCGAGGCGGCCATTGCTCCGCTGCGGCTTTCGGACAAGAGCGTGGCGGAACTCGAATCCGTCGAGATCGAGATTGCGAAACTCCGCGCGGTCGCCCAGGCCGGCCGTCCGTCGCTTACTGTCGCCTACGAGCCGGGTGCGCCGGCCGTGATGCTGGACGGCAAGGCGCTGACGGACGGCGAGCCGCTATCCTACGACGGGCAAGCCCAGCTCTCGATTCCCGGCATCGGCATCGCGACCTTGAGAGCTGGGCGGACTACCGGCGACGGCGACGGCTTGCACAGGGTCGAGGAGCGCCGCCGCGTCCTTCTCGCCTCGCTGGGCGTCGAGGATCTCGCCGCCGCGCGCGGGCGGCAAATGGAGGTACAGCGCCGGGAGAGCGACCTGCGCGAACTGAAGGCGCGCTTGTCTGCGCTCGCACCCGACGGGCTGGCGAAGCTGCGCGAAGACGTTGTGGCGCGAAGGGCGGTCGCCGGCGACGCGCTGGAGCTGAAGGAGGATCCGGCACAAGTCCGCGCCGCGCATGAGGCGGCGGAGGCGCGGCGTCTGGCGGCACGGCAGGCGTTGCGCGAGGCGGAGCCCATGCAGGGGGGCGCCGGAGACGCCGTCGTCGCGGCCGAGACCGCGCTCGCCGCGCTCCAGGCCGAACGTGCGCAGGCCGAGGCCGTTCTCGGGCCGGAGGAAACGCGGGCTGAGCAGGAAAACCGCTTCGCGGGCGAGTTGGCTGAGCTCGACGCCAAGCTGGCGGAGCAGCAGGCCGTGGTGGCCGGGCTGCGCGAGAGCGCCGTCGATCTCGCCTCGGCGGAGGCGACGCTCAGGCGCGTCCGCTCGGTGGCCGACGCTGCCGAGAAGGAGGCCGGTTCGCTGCGCGAGCGGATGGCCGGCCTCAATGCCGAAATCCGCGCCCGTTCCGACGACGCCGTCGAGGAAAACTGGCGGGAGACGGTCGAGGCGCTCGCTGCCGCAAACTCCCGCGTCGCGGCCTACGAGAAGGAAGTCGCCGTCCTGCAGAAGCTGCGCGCCGCGCTGGAGACGGCACGCAGCCGTGCCCGCGACGCCTATCTGAAGCCGGTGATGACCGAACTTCGCCCGTTGCTCGGGCTCCTGTTCGATGATGTCTCGATCACCTTCGACGAAAAAACGCTGCTCCCCCACAAGATCCTGCGGAACGGCCAGGAAGAGGAGGTCGAGCGCCTGAGCGGCGGCATGCGCGAGCAGCTGTCTGTGCTGACGCGACTCGCTTTCGCCCGCCTGCTCGCGAAGGACGGCCGCCCCGCCCCGGTGATTCTCGACGACGCCCTGGTCTATTCCGACGACGACCGCATCGAGAAGATGTTCGACGCGCTGCACCGGCAGTCGCTCGACCAGCAGATCATCGTCTTTTCCTGCCGGCAGCGCGCCTTCCAGAAGCTTGGCGGACACGTGCTTCAGGTGACCGACTGGCATCCGGGCTGAGCAGCCGCGCGGCTCCGCCATCCGGGCCGGTTGCCGGCCCTCCCGGTGGCAACGGTTTTTTCCCTGCTTCGATCAATGAACTCAAAGACTAGTCTTTCGGTTCACCTGATACACCTCGCCGTGCTAGCAGAGATCTACAGAGGGAAATCAGGGACGAGAGCATACGTGAGCCTCAACAAGAGCAACATATCGCGCTACGTGCAGCTTGCGACGCTCTTCCGGCGCAAGATCGAGATCGGCACGTGGCAACTGGGTCAGCAGATCCCCACGGTCGACATGCTCGCGGCGGAATTCGACGTGGCGCGCGCGACCATCCGCCAGGCGCTGTCCATCCTGGAAAGCGACGGTCTCATCGAACGCCACCGGGCCAAGGGTACCTTCGTGACCTTCCGCCCACAGGAAGCGCTCTGGTGCCAGGTCGAGACGAACTGGGCGGGACTGCTCAACGCGCGCGAAGGAGCCACGATCGAGGTGCTGGCGCGTGGCGAATCGGCCGACGTGCAGGGCCTGGTGCACCAGATCGGCGAACGCGCGCCGTCTTACCTGCACTTCCGGCGCCGCCATTGGCGCAACGATTCGCCCTTCATGATCGGCGAGGTCTACATCGACAAACGGCTCGAGCAGCGCATAACGGACGAGGCTCTGCGCACGAAGACCTCGATGCGCCTCATCGCCGACGTGGCAGGCGTGGAGGTGACGGACGCGCGCCAGACGCTGACCATCGGGACGGCGGACGCCGAGATCGCCGAACTCCTCCATCTTCCCTTCAACGCGCCGGTCGCCGTGGTGCACCGCTCGGCCATCGACGCCAGCGGCACGCTGGTGTTCGTCGGCGTCGCAACCTATCGCGGCGACGTGGTCCGGCTCGACTTCAAACTTCGCTGAGCTCCCGTCCGAAGCGTCTATTCCTCGCGGATGACGGCCGGCTTGCGGAAGCGTGCGCCGGCGACAAGGTCCACCACGCAGCTCACGGCCGCGAGCGTGCATCCCGCCGCGAGCGCGATCTTGGCCGGGTAGACCGGAAACTGCACGATGCCCGAGGTGTACTCACCGACCCGCCAGGACTGCATGGCATTGCCCCAGCCGCGCCATGCCAGCGCCGTGAAGAAGCAGAGCATGAGAAGCAGCGTCAGCGTGTCGCTCAGCCGCTGCCCGAAGCGCGGCATGGCATCGTAGGCGATGTCGACGCTGATGTAGGAGCGGTTCAGGTGTACCATGCCCAGCCCAAGGAAGACCGCCACCACCATCAGGGTCTGGGTCGCCTCGAACACGCCGGCGATGGGTCGCTGGAAGATGAGGGTGACGATGATGTCTGCCCCGCCGAGCAGCGTGATCGCCAGGATGGCGAGCCCGCCGATGAAGAGGGTTACCCTGTTGATGCCGACATAGAGCTTCCGGAGCACCGGCGCCTCCCTAGTAGCGCATGTTGTTGGGGATCCACATCACGATGTCCGGGAACATGATGAAGGTGATCAGGATCGCCACGTTGAGCAGCACGAACGGCAGGATGCCGCGCACGATGTCCTCGATCCGGAGCATGCCCTCGGACGCCCCGACGGTGGCGAAGAGGTTGAGGCCCACCGGCGGCGTGATCGCGCCGATCTCGATGATGATGATGACCAGGATACCGAAGAAGATCGGGTCGATACCGGCTGCCACGATGATCGGATAGACGAAGGGGATGGTCACGAGCTGCAGCGACAGGCCTTCCATGAAGCAGCCCAGAACGACGTAGATCATGCCCAGGATGATGAGCAGCATCGTTGGCGACAGCTGCAGCGCCTCGGTAAAGTCGACGACGCCGGTGACGAAGCCGCTCAACACCAGCATGCGCGAATAGATCATGCCGCCGATCACGATGATGAAGAGCATCGCCGTTGTTTCGGCCGAGCGCATGAGCGTCATGCCCAGCATGCTCATGGTGAGGCGGCGGCGGAGGGCGATGATCACCAGCGCGCCGAAGGCGCCGGCGGCCCCGGCAGCGGACGGCGAGAAGTAGCCGCCATAGATGCCGGTCATGATGAACAGGAAGAGGAGCAGGATCGACCAGGTGTTTCCGAGCGCGCCCCACCGTTCGGCGCGTGACGCCTTCGGGCGGTCCGCCGGCGCGAGCTTCGGATTGAACCGCACCATCGCCCAGACCATGATGCAGTAGCCGAGCGCGGTGATGATGCCCGGTACGATTCCGGCGATCATCAGCTTGCCGATCGATTGCTCGGTGAGGATGCCGTAGACCACCATGCCGATGCTCGGCGGAATGAGGGCGGCCAGCGTTCCCGCCGAGGCGATGCACGCTCCCGAAAGCGAACGCGAGTAGCCGAGCCTCAGCATCTCGGGCAGCGACAACCGAGTGAACACCGTGGCGTTCACCAGCGGCGAGCCGGAGATGGCGGCAAAGCCCGTGGCGCCGCTGATGGTGGCGAGGTAGAGGCCGCCGCGCAGGTGGCCGAGCCAACGGTCGGCGGCCGTGTAGAGTTCCGTCGCCATGCCGCTCGCCATGGCCAGGTTGCCCATGAACAGGAATGTGGGAAGCACCGCGAAGGCGTAGTTGGCCGTGATGGAGTAGGAGACGCTGTAGAGCTGGCCCAGCGCGAGCATCTCCCCGCCGATCAGGTAGAGCCCGGCAATTCCGGCCGTCGCCAGCGCGATCGCGACTGGAACGCCAAGGATCATCAGCACGAGCATCACGAGCGTGAATCCCGCGGCGATGGACAGCGGATCTGACATCGACGGTTCCCGGATCTTCGAAACAACGGCGGGCAGCGCGCGGCGCGCTGCCCGGCACCAGGCTGGGCGTCAGGGCGTCCGGACGGAGCCGGGCGCCGTGACGGTCACGCTCAACGAAGCTCTTTCCACTTCGCCACGACCGAGGAGGCCTCGTCGCCCATGCCCTTGTCGGCCATCATCTTCGACCAGACGTCGAGCATGTCGGGCATCATCTCCTCGAGCTTGTCCTGCTCGGGGAAGGGAAGCACCTCCACGCCGTTTTCCTTCAGCGTGGCGAGCGACTTGTCGTTGGCTGCGGATGTCACTTCTTCGTCAAAGGCCTCGGCTTCCTTCTGAACGTCGGTGATGAGCTTCTGCACCGACGGGTCTAGGCTGTTCCACTTGTCGAGGTTCATGACGCTCATATGCGCCACGATGGGTCCGAAGGTGATCTCGGAGGCGTACTTGGCGACCTCATACAGGCGGTTCGACACCAGGAAGTCGTAGGGCAGGATGATGCAGTCGATCGTGCCGCGCTGCATGGACTCGTAGAACTCGCCCGGAAGCACGGTCACGGGCGTTGCGCCCAGCGTGTTGAGCACGATGGGGAAGTAGTCTCCCTGGCTGCGGATCTTGCGGCCCTTGAAATCCTCGATGGTACGCAGGGGCTGCGTGCACAGCATGTGGTATTCGTTGAACTGCGCGAACCGCATGACGTGGAGCTTGTTCTCGTCGGCTTCTTCCTTCAGCGCCGGAATGTCGGCGAGCAGGGCGTTGCCGATCTGAATCGCCGCGGACGAGTTCGGATAGGAGAACGGCGCCGAGCTCAGCGGTGCGAAGAAGGGCAGGTTGGCCGCGTACCAGCTCGGCGTCAGCGCGCCGGCATCGAGGGCGCCGGTCGAGATCAGGTCGAACAGCTCGGCGGGCGATCCCGCCGCGCCGGCCCAGAACATCTGGAATGTCACCTTGCCGTCTGAGCGCTTGGCGATTTCCTTCGCGGCCCAGTCATCGGCCAGCGAACTGGTCGATGTCTGCGAAACGGAATGCCCGAACCGGATGTTGGTCTCCGGATAGTCCTGTGCCTGGGCGGCCGCCGTCCACACGACGGTTCCCGCGAGTATCATTGTCAGTTTCGTCAGCATGTATTCCTCCCGATGCTGAGTTGCGAATTAACGGTCCATGTTTGCGTAGCGTGTCGGGGATCGCCCGCCAATCGCCTGCTCTATGCGCCGACTGCAAAGGTTCTTTGCAGCGAATAGGTTAGTTTTATAACCTTTATCAATCGGTAACATGACCTTTTCACCACCGTCAAGCAGCGGGGTCGGAACCGCCGCCAGCGGCGGCACTTTCCCGTGCCGCCCGAAGCTCTTCCATCAGGGCCGGAAGCCGCTCCCTGGCCCTGGCTTCCAGCTGGTCGTAGCCATTGTTGCCATGCGCATCGATGCCCACGGTGAGCGGCCCCAGGCCCTCCACCCGCATTTTCACCAGCCGATAGTGCGTGACGAGATCGGACCAGCCGACGCCGGTCACCTCTTTGATCGCGTCCGTGTGGAGCGTCGCGCCTCCGCCGAGAATGGATAGGTAGACGCAGCCTACCTCCTGCATGGCGCGGGCGCATTCGGCGTCGAGCCCGCCCTTGCCGCACACGATGCGCAGGCCGTAATGCCGGATGATCTTCGGCATCAGGGGGTTGAAGCGGGTGCTGGTCGTGGGATTGATGTAGACGATCTCGAAGCCGTGGTCTGTGTCCCGGCTGTAGCTCGGCAGGTGAAAGAAGCCGGCGCCTTCGAGAGGGAAGGGCAACTCGCGCTTTCCTTCCATCGCCTCGATGATGCGCTTGTGCGTCGGCAGTCCGCCCGTCGCGACGATCTCGCCGTCCACGGTGACGAGGTCGCCAAGCCGCAGCCCGCGGATCGCTTCCACGTCGACCGGCAGTGTCAGGTGATGCGTCGCCATCGTCACTCGATCCGCTCGATGCGTCCGTCATTGTAGAGACGGGCGCGGGTTCGCCGGTTGATCCAGCAGTTGAAACACACTGCCACGGGCGTGAAGCCGTGACCGGAGGCATATTCGATGTGGATGGCGAGCGCGGTGGTGTCGCCGCCAGTGCCCATCGGGCCGAAGCCGAGCTTGTTCGTGGCCTTGAGGAGCCGCTCCTCCATCGCCGCCAGCACGGGCTCCGAACTCGGTGTGCCAAGTGGCCGCAGCGTCGCGAGCTTGGCGATCTTGGTGCAGTAGTCGAAGGTCCCGCCGATGCCGACGCCGATCGTGACCGGAGGGCACTGCTGTGCGGCGGTCTTGACGATGACGTCGAGGACGTAGGCCTCGATCTCCTCCAGCGTCGGGAAGCTGAAGATTTCCAGCGACGCCCAGCGGCCCGACCCAAGCGCCTTGGGCGCGCAGGTGATGTCGATGTAGTCGGCACCGTCGATCATGTCCCAGCTCACCACCGGCATGTCCTTGCCGGCGTAGCTCCGCTCGTTGGTCAACGGGTTGGTGACGTGCTTCAGGAGCGGCGGCTGGATGGTCTCGACCAGATGCGCGAATCCGTCGCTGATCGCCCGCTTCACGTCGCCCTCGAAGCGCGCCTGGGTACCCACCTTGATGAAGTAGACCGGCACGCCGGAGTCCGAGCAGACGAATCGATCCGTATTCTCGGCCCGGTCGGCACTGCGCCGCATCATCGAGAGCACCTTGCGCGCGCTCTCGTTGGTCTCGGCCGCGGCCGCACGGTCCAGCGCCTCCTTTGCGTCGTCCGGGATGCGCTTCAGCGACCATTCGTAGAGGTCGGCGGTGAGTGTCTTCACGGCCTCGTAAGTGATTGCCATGTCTCAGCCCTTCCCGGAATCGACCGCTGCGTCGCGCACGGGCCGGCCGGCCCGCAGGTCGTCGGCGGCCTGCGCCAGCGTGTTGGCGATGCCGTAGCGCGTCTCGCGCGTCACGGCCGCGTAGTGCGGTGCGAGCACCACGGTCTCGAAGCCCGCGAAGCGCGGATCGATAGACGGCTCGGCATCGAAGACGTCGAGCCCCGCACCGCCGATCGCCTTCTTTTCCAGCGCCGCGATCAGGGCTTCCTGGTCCACCACGCTGCCGCGCGATACGTTGATCAGGATGCCGTCCGGACCCAGACGTTCGAGCACGGACTGGCCGACGATGCGGTGCGTATCCGGCCCGCCCGGACAGGACAGAACCAGCACGTCGCACCGTTCGGCGAGATCGCCGATCGCCGGCACGTAGCCGTAGGGCAGGTCCGGCTTCTCGCGCGGCCCGGTATAGAGCACGCTCATGCCGATGCCGGCGGAGCGCCGCGCGATCGTCTGGCCGATCTTGCCGAGCCCGACGATGCCGAGCGTGCGGTCGAAGACGCGTCGGGACGGGGTCATGCGTTCCGTCGCCCAGCGCCCGGCGCGTACGAACCGGTCCGCCTCCGCGATCCGCCGCGACACGGCGTAGATCAGGCCGATGGCGAAATCGGCGGTGTCGTCGGTCACCTCGTCGGGCGTATGCCGCACCACGATGCCGCGGCGCCTGGCTTCCGCAAGGTCGATGTTCTCGAGCCCGGTGCCGTTGCACAGCAGCAGGCGCAGGTCGGGAAACTGGTCGTAGAGCGCGGTATCGGCGCCGGCGATGCTCGTGGTCACCGCGACGTCGAACCCGTCGCGGGCGTCTTCGCCGCGCTTCACCTCGACCAGCTCGTTGCCGCGCGACAGCACCTCGCGCAGTTCCGGCGGAATGGCCGCGACGACGGCGATACGGTTGGTACTCATCTTACGTTCCTCACAGACCGGCCGCCGAAACGCGTTCCTTCAGCGCCGGCGCCAGGCCGCCCAGCCGCCACACCTGCAGCATGCTTTCGGCATAGGGCCGGAACCGCCGCTCCTCGCCGGTCGCCAGATTGCGCGCCACGCCCGACACGAGATCGACCTCCAGCTGGTCACCCGTTCCTGCGATCTGCGTGATGCCGGGGCAGGGCACGATTGGCAGGCCGTTGTTCAACCCCTTGCGGATGAAGGCGGAATCCGTCGATTCCACCACGCAGGCGCGGATGCCGGATTCGCGCATGGCCACGCAGGCATGCGGATGGCTGTGGTGGCCGAAATTGCGCCCCGCCACGACGATGTCTCCTTCGCCGACCTTCTGCGGGAAATCCGGGTCCAGCAGCACGAAGAGCATCGCCTTCAGCGCCGGGATGTCGAAGCTGCCGAGGTCGGGCACCTGCGAATACTGGATGATGCCGTTGTCGGCGCTGACATTGTCGCCGAAAGCCCACACGCGTCCGGTGATCGTCATGCCGCGTCCCTCCGCAGCGCGGGATCGCCGCGCGGGTCGACGATCGCGCCGGCGAGCGCCGACGCGGCGACGGTGATCGGGCTGGCGAGATAGGCGCGCGCCAGCCGGCTGCCGTTGCGGCCGTGATAGTTCATCTGGTGCGTCGAGATCGACACCTCACCGTCGTTCAGCACGCCCTCGTAACCCCAGCAGGTGGTGCAGCCGGGCGCCAGGATGGTCGCGCCGGCTTCGGCGAGGATCGAGAGAAGGCCCTCGCGGCCCGCCTGCGCGTAAATCTCGCGGCTGCCGGGCGTGACGTAGAAGGTGACGTGACTGGCGATGCGCCGTCCGCGCAGGATCGCCGCTGCCGCGCGAAGATCGTCCATGCGCCCGTTGGCGCAGGTGCCGATCGCCGCCTGGTCGATGCGCAGGCCCGCCACTTCGCCGACCGGCGACACCGTGTGGAGCTCCGGCGGCACGGTGACCAGCGGCTCGAGCGCGCCGAGGTCGAACGATGCCTCGTAGGCATATTCGGCATCTGCGTCCGCCTCGAAAACCTCGAAAGGCCGGCCGTCCGCGCGCGACCGCGCATAGGCGAGTGCCGCCTCGTCCACCGGCATCAACGCGGTGTCGGGCCCGGCGTGGTAGGTGCAGGCGAGAAGCGTCTGGCGCTCGTCCAGCGACAGTCCCGCAACGCCATCGCCGCCATATTCGATGCAGCCCTGGCTGAGCAGGTCCGTTTCGGCATAGTCGCGTATGATCGCCTGGGCGAGATCGCGGATGTGTACGCCTTCGGCGAGCCTGCCCGTCAGGGTGAAGCGGATCGGCCGCGGCACCACCATCCAGTTCTCGTTCAGCACCGATGTGACGACGACCTCGGTGGAAATCGCGATGTTCAGCGCGCCCACCACGCCGATCGAGGCGATGTTGGGCTCGTCGGAAAAGACCAGCGTGCCGGGGCGCGCGAATCCCTGCTCCACAAGCACCTGATGGCGCAGGCCCGAGCCGGGCCCGAAATAGTTGGCGCCGTGCTTTTCGGCGAAGTCGCGCATCTCGCCGTGGTTGCGGTGGTAGGCCGACCCCATGCCGGCGGCGGTGGTGTGGTCGACGACGAGCACCAGCTTTTCGGGATGCGCCAGCCGCGTCACGCCGGCCTGTTCCATGATGCGCTTGCGCGCTGGCCAGGAAATGTCCTGGCAGCACGTGTAGTCCGGCGTCACCGTCACGTATTCGCCAGGCTCGACGGTTTCCCGTCCGGCGGCGCGCGCGATGATCTTCTGGACGACAGACTGTCCCATTCTCATCATGCCATCGTGTGGGAGACGAACTTGGTGACGAGGAAGGCGTCCATCGCCTCGATGCCGCCCTCCGAGCCGTAGCCGCTGTCCTTCACCCCGCCATAGGGGATCTCGGGGAAGGCGATGCCGACCGCGTTGATCGACATCATTCCGGTCTCGACGTTCGCCGCGATCCGGCTCGCCAGTTTTGCGGACTTTGTGAAGGCGTAGGCCGCGAGGCCGTAGTCGAGGCGGTTGGCCTCCTCGATCGCCTCGTCGATGCCGGAAACCGGCCGCATCAGGGCAAGCGGTCCGAACGGCTCCTCGTTCATGACGCGCGCCTCCAGCGGCACGTCGGTCATCACCGTCGGTTCGAAGAAGTTGCCGACATTGCCGATGCGCTTGCCGCCGGTGCGGATCTTGCCGCCGTGGGAGACCGCGTCCGCGATCAGCCCTTCCATGGCTTCCAGCCGTCGCACGTTGGCGAGCGGCCCCATGACCGTGCCTTCCTTCGAACCGTCGCCGACCTTCACCGCCGCGGCCAGCTGCGTGAACGTCTCCACGAAGGGCTCGTAGATTTCCTCTTCGATCAGGAATCGCGTCGGCGAGGTGCAGACCTGGCCGACGTTGCGGTACTTCACGCCCACCATCAGCTTGGCCACCGGCTCGATGTCGACATCCTTTGCGACGATGACCGGCGCGTGGCCACCGAGCTCCATGGTGATCGGCTTCATGTGGCGGCCCGCCATGGCCGCGAGATGCTTGCCCACCGCGGTTGAGCCGGTGAAGGAGATTTTGCGGATCGTCGGGTGCGGTATCAGGTATTCCGAGATTTCCGACGGAACGCCGAAGACAAGCGACAGGACGCCCGTCGGCAGCCCCGCGTCGGCCAGCGCCTGCACCAGGAAGGCGCAGGAACTCGGCGTCTCCTCCGGTCCCTTCAGGATCACCGTGCAGCCCGCCGCGAGCGCGGCGCCCACCTTGCGGGCTGCCTGGCCCATGCCGAAATTCCACGGCACGAAGCCGGCGACGGGGCCGATCGCCTCCTTGAAGGCGAGCTGGTGCACGCCTTCGGCGCGGGCCGGGACGATGCGTCCGTAGGCGCGGCGCGCCTCCTCGGCGAACCAGTCGAAGGATTCGGCGGTGGCATTCACCTCGTAGCGCGCCTCGAAAAGCGTCTTGCCCTGCTGTTCCGTCAGGACCGGCGCGATCTCGTCGATGCGCTCGCGAAGGAGCTCTGCGGCGCGGCGAAGCACGCGGCCGCGCTCGACCGGCGAGGTGTTCTTCCAGCTCCTGAAGGTGGAGCCAGCGCCCTTGAGTGCGATGTCGAGATCGGCGGTCTCGGCGACAGCAACCGAGCCGGCCGTCTCGCCGGTCGCCGGGTTGGTCAGCGGAAGGCTCCGTCCGCCGGAGCCCGCGACCCATTTGCCATCGAGAAAAAGAAGGACGTCGGCGGTCATGGCATGGTCTCCTGCTGCAGGCCGGCCGGCGCGGCGCGGCTTTCCGACCGGATGAGGTCGGCGATGCGCTCGGCCAGCATGAATGTCGGTATGTTCGTATTGGCGCACGGAACGGTCGGCATCAGCGATGCATCGCCGATACGCAGTCCCGGAACGCCGTGGACGCGGCCGTCGCTCGCGGTGACCGCGGCGGGATCGTCCGCGCGGCCCATGCGGCAGGTGCCCACGCAGTGCCAGACCCCCACGATCGCCTTGTGAAGATAGGCGTCGAGCGCCGCGTCGTCGGCAAGCAGTTCGCGGATGTCGTAGGGGGCTATGAACCTGCGGATCAGCGCGCCGCGCGCGAATCCGGCGAAGTCGAGGACGCGAGCGAACACCGCCGTCTGAAAGGCGTTCCACTGTCCGGGCCGCGAAACCTGCCGCACCCGGTCGGAAAAGATGGTCGGGAAGACCTCGGCACGAACGGCGTCGAGCGCCGGGTCGAGCGCCACGCTCGCCACCCGGCGGAAGCCGTCGCGCATGCGCTGCAGGTCGCGCTGGTCCGAGAGCAGCCGGAAATCGACATCCGGCAGCTTGTCCGCCTCGGGCGAGGCGATCGCCACATGCCCGGTGGAATAGGACTTGTTGATCCACAGATAATAGGTGCCCAACTGCTCGCCGACGTCGTGCCAGGCGGAGCGGGCGAGCACGGCCATGTGCATGTCCGTTTCCGGACATCCCTCAAGGCCCGAGGAAAAGCGGTAATGCACCTGCGTGTGATGCCGGCGCGAATCCGAGTGCCGGTTGCCCGGCCGGATGAAGCAGGAGATGCCGAGCGCCGGATGTTCCTGAAGGTTTTGTCCAACGCCGGCGATGTCGCGCACGACGGGCACACCGGTGCGCGTCAGCAAATCGGCGGGGCCGAAGCCGGAGCGCTGTAGCAACGCCGGCGTGTTGATCGCGCCGCAACAGACGATCGTCTCGCGCGCCGCGATCCTGACGGGGCCGTCGGGTCCGGCGATCTCCGCGCCCGTCACCGTGCCTGCGTCCTGCATCAGCCGGTTGACGCTTCTGCCGGTCACCACGACCAGATTGGGACGGCGGCGAACCTCCGGCGTCAGGTAGCACACTGCCGCCGAGGCACGTTCGGCGCGCTCGCTGATGGTTGTCGTCACACGCATGACGCCGTCGCCCCAGTCGCCGTTCTGGTCCTCCACGGTGGGAACGCCACGGGCGAGCAGCATGTCGCGCGTGCCGCGCACGAAGCCGCAGAAGGTCGCCGGGTCCGGCCGGCTGATCGGCACCGGCCCGTCGGCACCGTGCAGATCGCCCGAGACGTCGAGGTCGCGTTCGAGCTTGCGGAAATAGGGCAGGGTGGAGGCCCAGTTCCATCCTTCCGCGCCGAGCGCTTCCCACTCGTCGTAATCGGCCGGCGCGCCGCGGTTGCCGAGCATGCCGTTGATCGCCGAGCCGCCGCCCAGCACGCGCGCCTGCTCGTACTTCGCCGCCGGGCGCGGCGCGTCGGGAACGGTCGGCACCGCGCCAAACCGCGCCATCAGGCCGTCGAAGAAGAATTCGCGCGTGAAGAATGCCCGGCTCGGATTTCCCGAGCGGATGTCGGCCGGCTGGCTCTCCTCGGTCAGGTCCGGGCCAGCTTCCACGAGCAGTACCCGCACGTCCGGGCTTTCGGTCAACCGCGCCGCAAGCACGCAGCCCGACGTGCCGCCGCCGACGATCAGGTAGTCCGGCAGGCCGCCCTGGACGAGCATGTCGGCCGCGGTCGTCATGCCGTCGCCCCGAAACCGTAGAGGGATGCCGGATTGTCCACCAGGATGCGACGCCGCAGCGCCGCGTCCGGTGTCCATTCGGCGAAGACGTCGAGCAGATGCCCGACGTCGGGCGACTTGTCGTACATGCGCACGAACGGCCAGTCCGAGCCCCACATCAACCTGTCGGGGTTCGCCTCAGTCAGCGCCTCGTGGAATGGCCGCTGGCTTTCGTATCCCGGCGTATCGGTCGAGTTGCGGCACAGCGACAGCTTTATCCAGATCAGCCCGTCCTTCAGCAGGTCGACCAGCGTCCGGAAGTCCGGATCGGCGGTGCCTTTCTCGATGTCGATGCCGGCCAGATGGTCGATGACGAAGGGCTGCCCCGCCTCGCGGATTGCCGACGGTAGCAGCTCGGCGAGCGTCGCGCACTTCGCCCAGACATGCGGCACGAAGCCGTGCTCCTTCATCCGGGGCGCCAGAAGCAGGTACTGGTCGAGCCCGATGCTTCCCTTATAGCGGCCGCCGCCGCGCGGGTCGCGCATCTCGTTGAAGCGCAATCCCTTGATGTTGGCGGTGGCCAGCCGCTCGAAGTCGGCGTCGTCCGCTTCGGCCGAAAGCACGCCGACCCCGCGCGTCGTCTCCGGCCGCTGGCCGAGCGCCTCCAGAAGGGCGGAATTGTCCGTGCCGTACGGGGCAGGCTGGATCAGCACCGCGCGTGACAGGCCGGCGCGGTCGAGCATCTCCTGATGCACCGGCGGCGGCGCGATCGGCGGCGCATAGCTCGACGGAGCGGGAACCGGAAAGCGGTCGAACGGCCCGAAGACGTGGGTGTGGGTATCGCAGGCACCGTCCGGCAGGGGCGAGGCGGGCGCCTCCGGCATGCGTGCCGCGACCGGCTCGAGGACGTCGCTCACGAGGCGCTCCCGTCGGCCCGGCTCGTCGAGGCGGGGATCGCCGCCAGCCTCACGGGCAGACTGCCGTCCTCGGGGCAGGGGCCACCGAGTTCGAGCGGGGATTCGGCCCCGTCGGGCAGCGGAATGTGATGCGCGTTGAGCGTCATCGACACCAGCGTGTAGTAGCCGATCAGCGTGGTGAGCTCGACGACGCCGACTGCACCCCAACGGTTGCGGATCTTCCTGTAGGTCTCTTCCCCGACCTGGCCGCAGATCTGCAGCTCGCGCGAGAACTCGTAGACCTCGGCATCGGCCTCGTCGTCGAAGTGCGGCGTCTCGCCGACCCGCAGGCTCTCCATGGCGGAGACGGGGAGGCCGGCCTTTTCCGCCGCGGCGGCATGCACGTGCCATTCGAGCTGGCTGTTCCAGCGCCGCGCGGTCACCAGGATCGCCAGTTCCGACAGCCGGGGCGGCAGGCTGGTGTCGTAGCGCAGCATCGCGCCGAAGCGCTGCCAGGCGTCCGCGAGGTCGGGGCGGTGGAGCGCGGCGCGCAACGGGCCGACCAGCACCCCGCGCGGTCCGGCGACGACGGCGTCGACAACCCGCCGCTGTTCGGGCGTCAGCCCCTCCTCGTCGGGAAAGGGAATTCGGCCCACGGTCGCGCCTTCGGGAGCCATGGAGGTCACGCGAAGACCAGAGCCGGCCCGGCCGCCCACGGCACGTCGGGCGGTCCCTTGCCGTCGTCCCTGATGGCGGTGGCGTCGACCGAAGGACGGGTCTGGACCTCCTCGTACCACCGGGCGAGGTTCGGATTTCCCTCACGCCAGCGGCTTTCGGCAAAGCGGAAGTCCATCTGCCCGAGCGTGCAGACGAGCGAGACCTGGCCGATGCCGAACGGCTCGCTCGAAAGCGCGCCGGCTTCCTTGTCAAACATGGCGAAAGCGTGCCGCACCTTGGTGTCGAAGGCGTCGGTGAGCTTCTTGTACTGCGTGCCCTCGGGCCGGATGCGTTCGTTGCGCCACAGGAGAAGCACGTCCGTCAGCCCGTCGGCGAGCGCCTGCCAGCGCAACTGCCGGAAGCGGGCTTCCGTCTCGGCCGGGAACAGCCGGTGGCCGTCGTGCAGCCCGTCAAGGTACTCGCACACGACGCGCGAATCCGGCAGCGCGGTGCCGTCGTCCAGCACCAGCGTCGGAATCTTGCCGATCGGATTGTCGGGCAGCAGGTCCGGGTTTGGCGGACCGGCCATTGCCACGACCGTGCGGACGCATTCGACGCGGTCCAGAAGGCCGGTCTCGTGCAGGACGATCATGACCTTTCGCACGAAGGGCGATCGCGGCGACCAGTGCAGTTTCATTCAAGGCTCCTCCCTCGGGACGCCTCACTGGTAATTTCAAAAGGTCATAAAGTCAAATGTTAGAGCTATAGCATTTGTGGATTTTTCAGGGCCTATCCTGGAGGATCATTCCGGCACCCTTTTCGGCGATCATGATGGTCGGCGAGTTGGTGTTTCCGGAGGTGATCGTCGGCATCACGGACGCGTCCACCACGCGCAGGCCGCGGACGCCACGCACGCGCAGGCGCTCGTCGAGGACGGCGCGCTCGTCGCCGTCGATTCCCATGCGGGCCGTGCCCACGGGATGGAAGATCGTCGTGCCCAGATCGCCGGCCGATACCAGCATCTCCTCGTCCGAGCTTATGTGGGCGCCGGGCTTGTATTCCTCGGGGTGGTAGGGCTCCAGCGCCTTCTGCGACACAATCCGGCGCGCCCATTTGAGCGAATCGACCGCTACCCGCTTGTCCTCCTCGGTGGAAAGATAGTTCGGCTGGATGGCCGGAGCGTCGGCGGCGGCCGGTCCCGACACATGGATCGAGCCGCGGCTCGACGGCCGCAGGTTGCACACGCTCGCGGTGAAGGCTGCGAAGGGGTGGAGCCCCTGGCCCCAATTGTCGAGCGACAGCGGCTGGAAGTGGAATTCGAGGTTGGCCGTCTCGTACTCCGGCGAGGAGCGCACGAAGGCGCCGACCTGAGAGGGCGCCATGGTTAGCGGGCCGCGCCGCCGGAAGGCATAGTCCAGCCCCATCAGCCCGCGCCGGAAGAGGTTGGCGTAGACGTCGTTGAGCGTCTTGATGCCGGTGACCTTGTAGATTGGGCGGATCTGGAGATGGTCCTGCAAATTCTCGCCGACGCCGGGCGAATGCAGCATCGGCTCGATGCCGTGACCCTTCAGTCGCTCCGCGTCGCCGATGCCGGACCGTTCCAGGATGCCGGGCGAGGCCACCGCGCCGGCCGACAGCACGATCTCGCCCTTCGCCTTCGCCCGGACCAGCCGTCCGTCCTTGCGGTAGAGGATCGCGACCGCCTTCCCGTCCTCGATCTCGACCTTTTCGACCAGGGCGGCGGTTTCCACCCTCAGGTTTGGCCGCTTCAGCGCCGGGCGCAGGAAGCCGCGCGCCGCGCTCCAGCGCCGTCCGCGCTTCTGGTTGACCTGGAAATAGGACGAGCCGGTGTTGTCGCCCGCGTTGAAGTCGTCGATCTTGGCGATGCCGGCTTCCTCTGCAGCGTCGCGCACTCGGTCGAGGATGTCCCAGCGCAGGCGCGGATACTCCACGCGCCACTCGCCGCCCTGGCCATGCAACTTGTTCGGAGGCCGCTCGTGGTCCTCATGCTTCATGAACACCGGCAGCACGTCGTCCCAGCCCCAGCCGGTCAGCCCCATCTGACGCCAGCCGTCATAGTCGCGCGCCTGTCCGCGCATGTAGATCATGGCGTTGATCGCCGAGGAGCCGCCCAGAACCTTGCCCCGCGGATAAGCGAGCTTGCGGCCGTTCAGCCCCGGCTCGGCCTGCGTGGTGAACAGCCAGTCCGACCGGGGATTGCCGATGGCGAAGAGGTAGCCGACCGGTATGTGGAACCATATCCAGTTGTCGCGCCCGCCGCCCTCGAGCAGCAGGACACGGTTCTTCGGATCGGCGGAAAGCCGGTTCGCCAGCACGCATCCGGCCGACCCGGCGCCTGCGATGATGTAGTCGTACTCGCCTTCAAGCGTGTGGTCGTCGGTCACCGTCGAAGCCTCCCGTAACGATACGATCAGGCATTCAACACCCGCACCGGCGATCCTGCCAACCAGGCGGCAATGTCCTCGACGGCGTCGCCGTAGTAAATGGCATACGTCTCTGCCGTGACGTAGCCGAGGTGCGGCGTGGCGACGACGTTTGCCATGCCGCGCAACGTATGTCCGGCTGGCAGCGGTTCCTGGTCGAACGTGTCGAGGCCGGCGCCGCCGAGACGCCCTTCGCGCAGGGCCGCGGCGAGCGCCCCCTCGTCGATCAGCGGCCCACGCGAGGTGTTGACGATCACCGCGTCCCGTTTCATCGCGGCAAGCTCGCGCTCGCCGATGATCCCGCGCGTCTCGGCATTCAGCGTCAGGTGGAGCGAAACCGCGTCCGACTGGCCGAGAAGTTCGTCGAGCGTCGCCGCGTAGCCGATGCCAAGCGCCTCGCAGCGCTCCGGCGTCACGTTCTTCGACCAACCGACCACGTCCATGCCGAAGGCCTGGCCGTAGCGCGCGACGCGCTGGCCGAGTTTGCCGATACCGACGAGGCCCAGCGTCTTGCCGTTGAGATCACGGCCGACGCTGAGCTGCCACTGGCCGCCGCCCGCGTGAAAGTTGGCGTTCTCCGCCGGGATGTTGCGCATCACCGAAAGCAGAAGGCCGAAGGCGAGTTCCGCCGCCGGTCCCACCGATCCCCGCGTGCCGCAGACCATCACTCCGTGCCGCTTCGCGGCATCGAGGTCGATCGAGGCGTTCACCATGCCGGTGGTGATGAGGAGCTTGAGGTTCGGCAACCGCGAGAACAGGTCGTCGTCGAATGCGGTACGCTCCCGCATCGCCACGATCACCTCGAACTTCGCCAGCCGCTCGGCCAGCGTCGCGCGGTCGGCGATGTGGTCGGCGAAACGCTCGATGCCGACGTCTTCCTCGAGCTTGCTCCAGTCCGCCGCCGTACGGGCGGCGTCCTGGTAGTCGTCGAGGATCGCGCAGTTGGTCTTCGTCATCGGCAAACCTCAGGTGGCGGAGTAGTCCGCCTTGCGCTTTTCCACGAACGCGGTCTGCGCCTCGCGCGTCGCCGCACTGGTGGAGAGCGCATGGGTGATCGTCTGCTCGTAGCGATAGGCGTCGCGCATCGGCATCTGCTCCACCGCCTGGAAACCTCGCTTGATCTCCCTCACGACGTAGGGGCTCTTGGCCGCGATTTCACGCGCGATCGTCATCGCCTCCTCCATCAGCTTGTCGCCGGGGACGCAGGCGCTGATGATTCCCAGCCGGGCGAGTTCCGCCGCCGAGATTCGCCGTCCGGTGAAGTAGAGCAGGCGCCCCCAGGAGCGGCCCATATGCTCCATCATCATCTTGCCGCCGCCGGCCAGCCCCACGTCGATCTCCGGCATGGTGAACCATGCGTCTTCGGACGCGATCATGATGTCGCTGTAGAGCATGGTGACGAAGCCGGCGCCGATCGCCGGTCCGTTGACGGCGCAGATCACGGGCTTGGTGCAGTCGGAGATCGCATAGAAGCATTCGCGCGTCACGCGGTTGTGGCTAATGTAGTCGCCCGGCTGCTTCACCATGGTGCGCCGCTCCTTGATGTCGGCGCCGGCGCAGAAGGTCTTGCCATCGGCGGTCAGGACCACGACCCGCACGTCGTCGCGGTCGGACAGGGCGTCGAACGTTTGGATAATCTCCTCGCGCATGCGGCGGTTCTGGGCGTTGACGGGCGCGCGCGCGAGCGTCACGACGGCGATACCGTCCGTCACCTCGAGCCGGAGGGTTTCAAGTTCCATGGTGCTGTCCTTCTTCAGTGAGCGTTCGCGCCACCGCCAAGGTAGCGGCGTGAAAGGGAATCGCGATCGAGAAGCTTTTGGGATTCGCCCTCGCTGACGATGCGGCCGTTTTCCAGCACGTATCCATAGGCGGCGTGGCGAAGTGCCAGCGTGACGTTCTGCTCCACCACGAGGATGGACAGCTTGCGGTCGTTGCTGATCTTGTCGAGGATCGTGAAGATATCCGCCGCAATCTTCGGCGCGAGACCCAGCGAGGCCTCGTCGACCATCAACAGTTCGGGCTGCGCAAACAGCGCGCGGCCGATCGCGAGCATCTGCTGCTCGCCGCCGGAGAGATATCCGGCCTGCGATTTCGCGCGCTCCTTGAGCGCCGGGAAATAGTGGAACACCTCTTCGTAGACGCGGCGCGCCAGCGCCGGGCCGCGCTTGCCGCGCGCGAACAGCGACGCCTCGAGGTTTTCCTCGACCGTCATCGTCGGAAAGACGAAGCGGCCTTCGCGCACGTGCAGGATGCCGCGCCGCGCGAGCTGGTAGGAGGGTATCGCGGCGATGTCCTCGCCGCGATACTTGATCGTTCCCTCTGCGATCCGACCGTTTTCGAAGCGCAGCAGGCCGGAGATCGCCTTCAGGGTCGTCGACTTGCCGGCGCCGTTGGCGCCGAGCAGGGCGACGAAGCCGCCGTCCGGGACGGTGATCGAAACGCCGTCCAGCGCCTCGATCGCCTGCCCGTAGAGCACCTTCAGACCGGATATCTCCAGCGCTGCAACCATCGGACTACTCGATCTTGCCCCAGGGGGTTTCTTCGGTGACGGTCAGCTTCCCGTCTTCGATGTTGTAGCGATAGAGAACACCGTAGGGGATACGGTTCTTCTCGAACGCGATGGGCGTGCCGAAGACGCCGTCGCCGCCGAAGTCCTTGATGGCGGACATCTCGGCGATGAGGTTCGGGCCGTTCAGTTCGACGCCCTTGTCGATAGCCGATCCGATCGCCTCGCGCAGCAGCAGCGCCGCGGCCCAGCTCTGCATGTAGCCGATATTGGCGTAGCCGGTGTAAGGCTTGTCGGTCCAGGTCTTCAGGTACTCCTCGATGGTGTTGATCATCGGGGTGTCCGTCTGGTCGATCAGGAGATTGACCGTCACCGTGCCGAGATAGCCGTCGGCGGCCTCGCCCACGGTCGAGACCACGTCCGGGTGCGACCCGAAGATGGTGCCCATCATCTGCGCTTCGACGCCGTAGTCGCGCAGGAGCTTGACGATCTCGGGCCAGACGTTGGCCGCGTAGCCGTGGAAGATCACGTAGTCGGGATCGGCCTGGCGCACCTTGATCGCATGCGCGGTCACGTCGACCTCGACGAACTTCGTCTCCTGCTCGAGGACGATGTCGATGCCCATCTCCTCGGCGTACTTGCGGGCGTTCTCCAGCGGATCGCGGCCGAACTCGGAGGCCGAGTAGACGATCGCCACCTTGTTCCCGGCATCCTTGCTCTTGATGTAGTTGAAGAGCTGCTTCACCTGGTCGGAATAATTCGACCCGACGAGGAAGTGCAGCGGGTACTTGTCGGTCTCGACGAGGTCGGACGCCGCGCCCGTGGAGGACATCAGCACCTTGTAGGTCTCGTTGTTCTCGGGCGAGATCGCGCGCACGAAGGGCGTGCCGTCACCGCCGGAGAACACGATGTCGCCACCGGCAACCGCCTTCTTGAAGCCGGCGACGCCGAGCTCGACCTTGTACTCGTCGTCGTAGAACTCGATGTCGATGTTGCGGCCCTTGATGCCGCCGTCCTTGTTGATCCAGTCGACGGCATGCTGCCAGCCGACCTGCTGTGCCTGGCCGGTCACCGCCAGCGGTCCGGTCAGCGGCAGCGGAACCCAGAACTTGAGGTCTTCTTCCTGTGCCTGGACCATTCCGGCGGTGCCCGCGAGCATCGCCGCGCCCGCCAGGGCGAGGACCTGTCTTCTTATGAGTCTCATCATGTCATGCTCCTCCTGTTTCGTTGTCGTTTTCGGACTTCTAGTGCTCCTGCCGCGCCTCGACGTTCTCGGAACGGCCGAGCGCGCGGTCGACGAAGCCCACAAGGCCGCGCGGCTCGAAGATAAGGAATAGGACGATCAGCGATCCGAAGATGATCTCGCGCAGCGGCGACAGCAGGCTGGCCAGGTCGGCGCCTTCGATGCTGACCAGCGCGATGATCTCGCGCAGGAATTCCGGCATGAGCGTCATGAAAAGCGCGCCCAGGATCGAACCCAGGATCGATCCGCGACCACCCACGACGACCGCGGCGAGGAAGAACACCGACGATACCAGAGTGAACTGATCCGGGTTGACGATACGCAGGAAGGCGGCAAGCAATGCTCCGGCGATGCCGGCATAGGCGGCACCGATCCCGAATGCGATGAGTTTGGTCGACACGACGTTGATGCCAAGCACCTGTGCGGCATAGTCCTTCTCGCGCACGGCGATGAAGGAGCGGCCGATGCGTGTGCGGAACAGGTTGCGCGCCGCAAGCGTGGCGATCAGCGCCACGAAGGCAACCACGTAGTAGAAGCCCGTGTCGCCGAAGCCGAACACGTCGATCTTTGGCAGCGACAGGCCGCGGTCGCCACCGGTCACCGACGTCCACTGCTGGAATACGAAATAGAGGGAATACTGCGCCGCCAGCGTGGCGATGGCGAGATAGACGCCCTTGATGCGAAGGGCGGGGATACCGAACACCAGCCCGATGGCGAACGCCGCGACCGCTCCGACCACGAGGTTGACCGCCAGCGGCGTCCCCAGATGCAGCCACATCAGCGCGCTGGCGTAGGCTCCGACCCCCAGGAAGGCGGAATGCCCGATCGAAAGCAGCCCGGCATAGCCGACCGTGATGTTCAGGCCCACTGTCGCGATGACGTTGATGGCGATCAGACATGCCATGTAGACGGCATAGATCGATCCCCAGATCGGGACCGAGATCATGACGAGCACGAGCAGGATCCACGAGATCGTCTCGATCCGCGGGCTGAGCGGCTTGTTGCCGGAGGCGGACGCGGGGAGGGATTGGGTCGGAGCGGTCATATGCGTTCCACCCTTTGCTCGCCGAACAATCCGTACGGCTTCACGATCATGACGACGAGCACCACGAGATAGGGGATGAAGCTCTGCCAGGCGGCGCCGAGGTAGGCACCGACAATCGTCTCCATCCAGCCGACGAAAAGGCCCGCGATGATGACGCCGCCGATACTGGTCATTCCCGCCAGCATGACGACGGCCAGCACGTTCAGCGCGACGAGGCCGAGCTGCGGAGTGACGCCGTTGACTGAGGCGGTGATGATGCCGGAGGCAGCCGTAAGCAGCCCCGCCAGCGCCCAGGCGAGCAGAAACACCGCGCGGATGTTGATGCCCAGGCTTTCGGCCGTGATCTGGTCGGTCGAGGTGGCGCGGATCGCCGTGCCGGCGCGCGAAAACTTGTAATAGATCATGAACAGGGCAGCGATCACGCCCGCGGTCACGAAGCCCCAGGCAAGCTTGCCGGGCACCAGGATGTCGCCGAGGAAGATCGGCTTGCGCGGCAGGGTCTCGGGGAGCTGGCGAACGTTCGGACCCCAGATAAGCCCGGCGAAGCCACGCAGGATCGATCCGACACCGAACGTCACCATGACCAGAATGATGTGGGGCCGTCCGATCAGCGGCCGCAGCATCACCCGCTCGATGACGATGGCGAGGAGCGCGGCTGAAGCCAGCCCCATGCCCAGGCCGACGATCCAGCCGAATCCGAGCTGCGTGTCGAACAGGTAGAAGAAATAGGTGCCGAGCATCATCATCTCGCCGGTCGCGAAGTTGAAGATGTTCGTCGCCTTGTAGACGATCACGAAGGACAGCGCTGCCAGGACGTAGATGCCGCCGGACGCCAGGCCTATCAGGCTGAATTCGAGGAAGAGGGCCATCGCTCTCTAGGCCTCCGCGCCGAGATAGGCTTCGATGACCGCCGGGTTGGCCTGCACCTCCGCCGGAGCGCCGGCTGCGATCACCTCGCCGAAGTTCAGCACCACCACCTGGTCGGACATGCCCATGATCGATTCCATGTCGTGGTCGATGAGCAGCACTGTCACGCCGCGTTCGTCCACGACCTTTCGGATTTGCGCCGCCATGGTTGCCTTCTCCGTCGTCGGCAGCCCCGCGAATGGCTCGTCCAGCATCAGGAGACGCGGTGCGGAGATGAGGGCGCGGGCGAGCTCGATTCGCTTCTGGGTTCCGTAGGGAAGCCCGGAGACCGAGCTGTCGCGGCTGTCTTCCAATCCGAGCAATTCGATGACCGTTTCGTCCATCCGTTGCTCCAGCTCGCGTTCCTCGCGAGCGGCGGGTCCCAGATAGAGCCCGGCCGTGAACAGCCCGGTGCGCAGCTGCGCATGCGCGCCGAGCTTGATGTTTTCGGCCACCGTCATGCCCGGAAACAGCGCGATGTTCTGAAAGGTGCGCGAGATGCCGTTTGCAGAGCGGGTGTGGGCCGGCTGCGACAGGAGGTCGGCTCCGGCGAACGTGACGCTGCCGGAATTCGCCTTGTAGAACCCGGAGATGACGTTGAAGAGCGTCGTCTTGCCCGCACCGTTCGGGCCGATCACCGCGGTGATCTTCCGCTCGGGTACGCTGAGAGACACGTCGGAGAGCGCCCGGATCCCGCCGAACGTCACATCGACACCGCTCACGTCCAGAATGTCGGAAGTCATTCCACCCTGTCTGCCTGTCGCCCGGCCTGCGCCGCGATAAGATCGGCCAGGCCGATCGATATCGAGTTTGACGATGCCGGCATCCTCCCTTGGGCCGTCACCGACCCGGTCGATGTCGACATTATCGAAGGCGACGAATACGGATAACCGGCGGGTCTGCAAACCATCGTTGCAAAATATGCAAACTGCGACCCGAATACGGGCGTTATATTGCCAGCAGATGCAAAAGGAGGATGCATGTTAGAGATCGGCGATTTCAGGATTTCGCGCGTCGAGGAGGTGGTGCTGGACGAGCCGGTCGATCTCTTCGCCGGACTGGACGAAACCATCATCGCGCAGAACCGCGAATGGATGGAGCCGCACTACTATAACGGCGAGCGCAACGTCCTCCAGTCGATGATCCATGTCTGGATCCTGCGCCGGGGCGACCGCACCATCATCATCGACACCGGAGGCGGCGACGATCGCGACCGTCCGCTGTCGCCCCGCTTCCACATGCAGAAGCGTCATCTGGACCGCGGCCTGATCGCGGCCGGCGTCGATCCGGAAGCGGTGGACACCGTTTTCCTGACCCATCTCCACGTCGACCATGTCGGCTGGAACACGAAGCGCGAGGGCGACCGTTGGGTCCCGATGTTCCCGAATGCCCGCTACATCATGTCGGCGAAGGAACTCGAAGCCCGCGATCCCGAGCGTGGCGCCGCCTCGAAGCCGCCGGCGTCCTGGAACACCTATCTGGATACGGTCAAGCCGGTGCTCGACGCCGGGCTCGTCGACGTCGTCGAGGGCACCGAAAGCCTGGGCGACGGCCTCGACATGGTTCCCATTCCGGGCCACGCACCGGGGATGACCGGCCTGCGCGTTCGGTCGAAGGGACAGGAAGCCTTCTTCATCACCGACGTGATGCACCAGCCGATCCAGATCCTGTATCCGGAGTGGAACAGCAAATACTGCGAGAACCAGGACATGGCCCGCGAGACCCGCGCCAAGGTGCTGAAGCACGCGGCCGACGAGGGCGCGTTGCTCTTGCCGTCGCATTTCGGCAGGCCGTTCGGCGGCTACGCGCGTCGCGACGGCGGCGGCTATCGCTTCGAGCCCGCTCCGGACGTGATGTGATGTCAAATCCTGTCGAACTGAAGGTCGAGACGCACGGGCGTCCCGACGCCCCCGCGCTCCTACTGGTCCATGCGCTCGGCACCGATGGCCGCTTCTGGGACGAGGCGGTAGCGGATCTTTCGAAGGACTTCCGCTGCATCGTGCCCGACCTCCAGGCGTCGGGCCGCATGCCCAATCCACCTCAGCCGGTGACCGCACAGAAGCACGCGGCCGATCTGATCGCGTTGCTGGACAGGCTCGGCATCGAGCGTGCCATTTTCGCGGGTTGCGCCATCGGCGGCATGGTGGCCGCCGTCGCGGCAGCCTCAGCTCCCGACCGCTGCGCCGGACTGGTCATGACCAATCCGGGCGTACGCAACGCCGACGCGGTGAAGGACATGCTGCGCGCGCGCGTCGGCGAGGTTCGCGCGAAAGGCATGCAGGTTCTGCTGCCGGCAGCCGCGGAAAAGACCTTCCAGGGCATGCCGCACGACGCCCGCTTCGAGCGTTACCTCGAACGCTACGCCGCGCAGGACCCGGAAGCCTATGCGCTGTCGGTGCTGGGATTCCTCGACATCGACATCCGGCCGATCCTGCCCGGTATCGCCTGCCCGGTCCTGCTCATCCCGGGTGGCCAGGACGTGCTGATGCCGGCCGACAGCGCCGAGGTGATCTCCTCGCTCGTGCCGCAGGCCGAGGTGGTGCGCTTCGAGGAGGTGGCCCATTTCATCCCGTTCCAGGCGCCGGAACGCTTCGTCGCCGAACTGCGGCGGTTCGCGGCGAAACTGGCGGCTTGAGCCTCGAGGCGGTTGAGCCGAAGCCCGGCGTGGGCTCTTCGGCCGTCCGCCGAGACATTCGGCCGGTCTACGCCGGTACGTAGGTCAGCCGAATCACGTCGGGGCCGATACGTTCGCTGGACGTGAGGCGTAACCGGGGTCGTGCCCTGGCGAAGTAAGGCTTGCCGCTGCCGAGAACGACCGGGTGAATGTACAGGCGATACTCGTCCACGAGGCCGAGGTCGGTCAGGCTTGCCGCCAACTCCGGTCCGGAAACTTCCATCTCTCCATCGAGCTGGCGTTTCAGCTCACGGACCTTCGCTTCGACGTCACCCGCGACAAGAGTGGCGTTCGGACCGACCGATTCCAGGGAGCGTGACACGACCCACTTCGGCTGGTTGCGCCAGACCCTCGCATAGGCGCGCTCTGCTTCTTCCCACTCGGGACGATCTTCGTCCCAATACCGCATCACCTCGTACATGCGCCGTCCATACAAGGTGCCGGCCATGCTGCCCACGTCGTCGATGAAATGACGAAAAAGCACGGGATCGGGGGCGAAGGCCATGTGATCGACGTAGCCGTCCAGCGACACGTTCAATGCGTAAATGAGCCTCGCCACCATATGGATTTTCTCCTCGCCGGCCTACGGGCACCAGGAGGGTAGGTGGAAACGGCGGTGGCCACAATCCGGCCCCTGCCTACGGTCAACGCCGCGGGGCAACGATCAACAAGCCCCTGGGGCTAGAGGTTCGCCAGTTCCCGCTTGAAGACCTGCGCGAGGAAATCGACGAACAACCGCAGCTTGAAGGACGTCTGGCGGCTGGCCGGAAACACCGCATAGACGCCGTTCTCGAAGTCCACGTGGCTGACCTTGTAGCCGGGCAAAAGCCGCACGAGCCGGCCGTCGGCGAGTTCGCGGTGCACGGCCCAGTCCGGAAGCAGCGCTATTCCAACATCGGACTTGGCCAGTTCCACCAGCGCGTATCCGAAATCCGTCTGCACGGAGCCGCGCACCGGCACCTCGTCGATGCGCTTTTCGGCATCCATGAAGCGCCAGACCGTCGTCCCGAGATTGATCCGGTAAGTCAGGCAGTTGTGGTTGCGCAGGTCCTGCGGCGAATAGATCGGCGGCCGGTCCTTGAGGTAGGCCGGCGTCGCCACCGCCACGCGCTCGCTGCCAGTGAGCTTTCGCGCGATCAGCGAAGAGTCTTCGAGCTTGCCGATCCTGATGTCGACGTCGACGCCCTGGTCCATCACCGGGGCGATGTTGTTGGACAGTACGATGTCGATCCGGATGTCGGGATATTGCGCCATGAATTCGGGGAGATACGGCAGGATGATCAATTGTCCCACGAGCATGCGGGTGTGGACCCGCAGCACCCCTTCCGGCTTGGTCTGCAGCTGGTTGACGCTGCGGTTGGCCTCCGCCAGTTGCTGCAGGATCTGCTCGACCTGCGCATAGTAGAGTTCGCCTGCCTCCGTCAGCGCAAGCGCGCGGCTCGAGCGCTTCAGGAGCTGCGTGCCGAGCTGCTCCTCGAGCGAGGTGATGTGGCGCGAGATCGAGGCCGGGGAACTCCCGAGCAGCCGACCGGCGCCCGAGAGGCTGCCCTGCTGGACGGCGCTGACGAAGGACCGCAAGGTCTGTACCCATTCCATATCAGCCGTCCGAAGCCTGCATTCCGTTTGAGGTCAGGTACAATATCTCGGTTATCTTTTCAATTTCCGAAAAGATAGCCTGTGCCCGCTGTGCGTTCAGACGCCGTTGGCAGCGTGTTAGGTCTGCGTGCGCAGGCCGCCGGGGAGTGGCGGCGAAGTGGAGGATACGGAATGGCGACTGGCGGCGTGGTGAGCGATCTCGACAAGGGCGACGTCCTCGGTCCGGTCGAATACACCCTCAGCCCCTTCGTGGTCCGCGAGTATTCGCACGCGGTCGAGATGCACCACCCCTGCTTCCAGGGGCGCGAGGGCGATCTGGTCATGCCGCCCACGCTGATCCATCTCGACAAGCTGCGCCTCTACAAGGACGCCTGTCCGGGCGGAACGGGCCCGAGCGCCCGCATCCATTTCGAGTACGACGTCGAGGTGTTCGAGCCGGTTCGCGTCGGCGACCGCCTGAGCGTCCGCGGCGACATCACCGATCGCTACCAGAAGAACGGCCGCGACTACGTGGTGCTTCAGATGGAACTCACCAACGTCGCCACCGGTCGTCTGGTGGTCCGCTACGTCGACCGGGTCATCCTGGCCTATCGCTCCGCCGAAAAAGCTGCCTGAGGAGAACGGGGATGAACGCCGAAAAGCTCGAACCCGGTTCGGAATTCTCGCTGGCGCCGCGTCCGATGACGCGCGAGCGCATGCGCTGGTACGTCGATGCGCAGCCAACCATCGCCGCAGACGACGGACGTATCCACACCCAGGAACCCACCATTCACGACGACGACGAGTATGCGCGCAAGCAGGGTCTGCCGGGCATCATCGCCGATGGCATGATCTCCACCAACTGGATCCTCGGCCTGCTGATCGACGTGTACGGCCCCGCCGTGGCCGGGCGCTGCAAGCTTCGTACGAAGTACGTCGCGCCGATCTATGAGGACCAGATCGTGATCACGCGCGCCCGCGTCACCGGCGTGGAGCCTTCGGGCGACGGCAAGGCCTGCCGGCTGGACGTCTGGTGCGAGGACGACGCCGGCACCAAGCTGACGACGGGCGAAGCCACGGTGTTCGTCTGATGCCGCGCACCGGCACGAGCGAATGACGACTGTCGCCGGGAAAGCAGCATGAGCGAGGTTCTTCAGGGTATCCGCGTCCTCGACCTGTCGCGCATCTTCGCGGGACCGGATTCCGCCCAGATGCTGGGCGATCTGGGCGCGGACGTGATCAAGGTCGAAAGCCCCAAGGGCGGCGACGAATGCCGCTATCTCGGCGTGACCAAGGCCGAACTGGAAAAGATCGGCGCGCCGAGCCCCTCTTTCCGATCCTTCAATCGCAACAAGCGCTCGATCGTGCTCGATCTGGCGACCGATGCCGGGCGCGACGCGGTGCGCCGCCTGATGCTGCGGTCCGACGTTGTCCTCAACAATTTCCGCCCGGGAACAATGGAGCGCTGGGGCATCGGCTACGACGATCTCTGCACCGAGCATCCCGGCATGATCTACTGCGACTTCCACGCCTACGGGCCGGTCGGGCCGCTCGCCGACATCGGCGCCAACGACCTCGCGCTGCAGGCGCATTCCGGCCTGATGAGCATAACCGGCGAGGAGGGCGGGCCGCCGGCGCGCGCTGGCAGCGCCATCGTCGACCTGCACGCGAGCCTCGCGATCGTCAGCGGCGTGCTCGCCGCGCTGTTCCACCGCGAACGTACGGGTGAGGGGCAGCGGCTAGACACGTCGCTACTTCTCTCCTCGGCGCACCTGATGAGCTATTTCTACCAGGACTACTGGCTGACCGGGAACGAGCACAGGCGCATGGGCACCGCCAACCACCTGAGCGTGCCCAACCAGGCCTTCCCCGCGAACGACGGCTACGTCGTCATCATCGCCCCGTCAGACGAGATGTGGCGGCGGCTCGCCGCAGCGCTCGATCCCGAGACGCTGGGCGTCGAGACCTTCCGGACGGCCTCGGAGCGGCTGCGCCTGCGCAAGGACGTGGTCGAGGCCATTTCTGCCATCACGCGCGGGCTCAGCAAGCACGAGATTCATGCGAAGCTCAGCCGGGCGAAGGTGAACGTTTCGATCGTCAACGGCATCGGCGAGGCGACCGGGCACCCGCAGCTGGAGGCCGTCGGAGGCATCTTCCACCATGGCGACGGGGAGCGCTATGTCGGGACGCCGTTCCGGCTGCACAAGTCGCCGGGCCGGATGACCCGCGGCTATCCGGGCCTGGGCGAGCACACCGCCGAGATACTTTCGGAGGCGGGCTTCTCCGAGGCGGAGATCGAGGAACTGTCGGGAGAGTGGAAATGAACGCAGCCGCGGGAGGGGCGTCGGGTCTCGATGCCATGATGCGCGCGCGCAGCGTCGCCGTGATCGGGGCCTCGTCGGACGCGGTCAAGATCGGCGGAAAGCCGGTTGCGTTGATGAAGGAGCATTTCCAGGGCTCCATCGTGCCGATCAATCCGAACCGGCCCGAGATCCTCGGCCTGAAGGCCGCGAAGAGCATTTCCGAACTCGACGATGTGCCGGACCTCGCCGTCGTGGCCGTCGGTGCCAAGCTCGCAGAGGGCGCAATCGAGGAATGCCTTCAGGCCGGCGTCCGCTCGATCGTGCTCTTCAGTGCGGGCTTCGGCGAGATCGACGAGGCGGGGCGCGAGGCGCAGGAGCGCATTTCCGCCACGTGCCGCGCCGCCGGCGCGCGGTTGCTCGGTCCCAACAGCCTGGGCCTGATCAACTTCCACACCGGTCTCTACGCCACCTTCTCGGCCGCGCTCGACAATGTCTGGCCGCGCAAGGGCACGGTCGGCATCGCCAGCCAGAGCGGCGCGGTCGGCACCTACATCATGGCGCTCGCGGCGGAGGCCGGCATCGGTTTCAGTCACTTCATCGCCACCGGCAACGAGGCGGACGTCGACGTCGCAGACTGCATCGAATGGCTGGCCGGCGACGCCGACACCAAGGTGATCGTCGCCTACATGGAAGGCTGCCGCGACGGCGAGCGGCTGAAGCGCGCACTGGAGGCGGCAAGACGCGCCCGCAAGCCGGTCATCGCCATCAAGCCCGGTGCCAGCGAGCAGGGCCTTGCCGCCGTCAAGTCGCACACCGGCTCGCTCGCCGGATCGAAGCAGGTGTTCGACGCGGTGCTCGCCGCCTACGGGGCCTGGTCGGCCCACACCATCGAGGAGGCGGTCGACATCGCGCTGGCCGCCAGCACGGGAAAGCTGCCGTCCGGTGAAGACGCGATCATCATAACCCCGTCGGGCGGCGTAGGCATCATGATGGCCGACGCCTGCGCCGAGGCGAACATCGCCCTGCCGCCGCTCGACGCGACCGCCGCCGAAGAGATCAGGGCGCTGCTTCCGCTCGCCAGCACCGGCAATCCGGTCGATACGACCGCGCAGGTCTCCAACGATATCCGCCTCTACGGCCAGGTGATCGACATCGTCGCCACCCGCGCCGACGTGCCGATCCTCTTCATCTTCATGGCCCACATGGGCAAGACGCCCTCGGTCACCGACGTGCTCAAACCCATGCTGCGCGAAGTGGCGAAAAACCATCCCGACCGCGTCATGGCGATCGTCACCCGCGCGGCCGCGGACTTCCGCACCGAGATGACCGATGCGGGCTTCATCGTCTTCGAGGACCCGAACCGCGCGGTCACCGCGGTCTCTGCCCTGACACATTTCGCCCGCCACTTCGCCCGTCCCGCGCGCCGCGAGGACGCGGGTCCCGCCACGGATCAGGCCACCCTCGCAAATGCCGCGGCCGATCCCGCGTCCGGCGCGGCACTGCTCGCCACACTCGGCATCCCGGATCTCCCGTCGAGGCTGGCCGAGACCGCCGACGCGGCGGTCGCAAGTGCGGGGGAGGTCGGCTGGCCCGTCGTCCTCAAGATCGCGTCGCCCGACATCCAGCACAAGACCGAAGTCGGCGGCGTCATCCTTTCGATCCGCGACGAGCCCGCGCTTCGCGACGCCTGGGCGCGCATGATGGCCGACGTGCGCCGCCATGCGCCCGACGCGCGGATTTCGGGCGCGACGATCGCGCCGATGCTGACCGGCGGCATCGAGACGATCGTCGGCTCCCAGAACGATCCGGACTTCGGCCCCGTCGTAATGTTCGGCCTCGGCGGCACGATGGCCGAGGCGCTCAAGGACGTCGTCTTCGCCCCCGCGCCGGTCGATACCGAACAGGCGTACGAGATGATCGGCGCAATCCGGGGCAGCGCCTTGTTCGACGGCTGGCGCGGCGCGCCGCCCGCCGACCGCGAGGCATTGGCCCAGGCGATCGTGGCGGTCTCGCGCTTCGCCGCCGCCAACCGCGACACGGTGGAAAGCCTGGAGGTCAACCCCTTCGTGGCGCTTCCCAAGGGCGGCACGTCTCTCGACATGCTGTTTCAACTGCGCAACCCCGGCTGAGCCCATGGTCGACGTCTCCTTCACCCCCGAGCAGAACGCCTTCCGGATGCGACTGCGCGGCTGGCTGGCGGAAAAGCTTCCGCCCGACTGGGGCGGGCCGCGCTTCATGGGGCCGGACGACGATGCCGAGAACGCCCGCTTCCAGATCGACTGGGAGCGCCGGCTCTACGCTGCCGGCTATCAGGGCATCCACTGGCCGAAAGCCTATGGCGGTCAGGGTCTGACGCTCCTCGAACACCTCATCGCATCGGAGGAACTCGGCCGCGTCTCGGCGCCCGAGGGCATCAACACGCTCGGCAAGGAACTCGTCGGCCCGATCGTTCTCGCGCTCGGCACGGAAGAGCAGAAGAAGACCGTCATCCCGCGGATGCTGCGGCTGGACGACATCTGGTGCCAGGGCTTTTCCGAGCCCGACGCCGGCTCCGACCTCGCTGGCCTGCGCACGCGCGCCGTGCGCGACGGCGACCATTGGGTCGTCAACGGCCAGAAGCTCTGGACCAGCTTCGCGCACCACGCCAACAAGTGCATCCTGCTCGCCCGCACCGATCCGGATGCGCCGAAGCACAAGGGCCTGACCCTCTTCCTCCTCGACATGAAGACGCCGGGCGTGACCGTGCGTCCCCTGCGCCAGATCACCGGCCGCAGCGAGTTCAACGAGGTCTTCTTCGACAATGCCCGCATTCCGCTCGACGCGCATCTGGGCGCCGTCAACGAGGGCTGGAACGCGGCAGTGGGCGTGCTCGGCTTCGAGCGGGCGACCGCGCGCTTCTACCGCCAGTCGCGCTTCACCGCGGAATTCCTCCAACTCGTCGCCAGCCTGAAGCGCCGGTCGGACAAGGCGGCCGACCCGTGGTTCCGCCAGCGTGCCGGCGCGCTCCTAGCCGAACTCCGCATGCACCGGCTCATGAACCTCAAGGTCGCCAGTCGCGTCGTCAACGGTCGCGAGATCGGCTCGGAAGCGAGCGTGGTGAAGCTGTTCTGGAGCGAGATGCACCAGCGCATCATGGATTTTGCTTCCGAAATCTTCGCCGAGGATTTCGTGCTCGACCTGCCCGAAGCCGAGCGGTTCCGCTTCCTCTATATGCACATCCGCGCCGAAACGATCTACGCCGGCACCTCCGAGGTCCAGCGCAACATCATCGGCGAGCGCATGCTCGGGCTGGGGAGGTGACGATGCACTTCGACTTCTCCTTCGAACAGCGCACCCTCGCCGAAAGCGTTGCCAAGATCCTGAAATCCCTGCCGCCGGTTACCCAACCGGCGCCCTATCCATACCATCCCGGTGAGCCCATGAAGGCGCTCGCTTCGCTCGGCCTGTTCGGGGAGGGCGAGGAGGGTTCGCCGCTGGGACATACCGACGCCGTCGCGGTTGCGATGGAGGCAGGCCGGACCATCGTCGCCGCCCCCGTGGTGGAGGCGCTCGCCGCGGCTGTCGCCCTGTCTGGCAGCCGTCCCGAAATCGCCTCGCGCCTCGCCGCCGGCGAGGTCCCCGGCGTGGCTGTGAGTGGTGGCATTGAGAGACGCGGCGGAGAACTTTCCGGCGAGGCGATCGTCCCGCACGGGGCTGCCGCTGGCTTCCTGCTCCTTCCCGTCGCGGGGGAGGGCGCGCGCGACTGGATCCTGGTCCAACCGGGCGATGTCGAGGCTGCTCCCGTCGAGACGACCGACATCACGTCTGGCGCCGCCCGGCTGAAAATCTCCGGCTTTCCTGCCCCGGCCGCCGGAAACGGCGCGGACGCCATGGACCGGGCCCTGCGTCTCTTCGCGCTGGCCGAAATCGTCGGCGCGGCCGATGCCTGCCTCGAACGCACCGTCGCCTACATCTCCGAGCGCAAGCAGTTCGGAAAGCCGATCGGCTCGAACCAGGCGGTCAAGCACATGGCGGCCGACTGCGCGGTGTCGCTCGAAGCCATGAAGGCCGCGGTCGAATATGCCGGCTGGGCGCTCGACGCGGCGCCGGAAGACGAAGCGGCGGCGGAGGAGGCTTCGCTGGCGCTCCTGTCGGCCGCATCCTACGTCGGCGAACATGGCCGCCGCGTCGCCGAGCGCTGCGTCCAGATGCATGGCGGCATCGCCTTCACATGGGATTATGGCCTGCACCTGCCGCTGCGGCGCATCCTGTTCCGCACCGCGACGCTCGCAGGCGTGAGGGACGGACGCAAAGGGCTCGCCGCCCATCTTCTGGACTGAGGGAGGTCAGACCATGGACGCATCGCAAAAGGCCGCGCTGAAGGAGAGGATCGTCGCGGCGCGCGGCTATTGGGCGCGCTTCCACGACGTGCTCCTCGACCGCGCGCCGGAATTCCTCGATGCCTATGTCGCGTTCCAGTCCGGTCCGACCCATTCGGGCGTGCTGCCGAAAAAGCTCTGCGAGTTCGTCTACATCGCCATCGACCTGTCGGTGAACCACATGTACGAGCGCGGCGGTCGCCGCCACATGGAATACGCGCTCAAGGCCGGCGCGACGCCGGAGGAGATACTTCAGGTCATCATGCTGACCACGGTACTCGCCGCCCAACAGCCGATCGATCTCGGCCTGAAGGTGCTGGCCGAGGAGACGGGCGGTGCGGACGGCGATCTGATGAACCGGATCGATCCGGATCTCGCGAAGACCTATCGCGGCTATGCTGACGCCGCAGCCTCCGGGCCGCTCTCGGCCAAGGAGCGCGAGCTCGTCTCGCTGGCGGTCTGCTCCGCCCCCACCGCGCTCTACGAGGACGGCGTGCGCCGGCACATCCGTGCGGCACTCGCGGAAGGCGCGACGCAGCAGGAGATCTACGCGATCCTGCAGCTGTCGGCCGCTCTTTCCATCCACACCTGCACCATCGGCATTCCGGGCTTCGCGGACGTGCTCGACGGCAAGTTCGTCGAATAGGAGCGGATCATGACCGAGTTGACCTTCGCCGAAATCAATGGCGCGGCCTGCCGCTACGCCCTCGACGGGGAGGGCGATCGCACGCTGGTACTGGTGCACGAACTCGGCGGCAGCCTCGACAGCTGGGGCGGCATGATCCCGCTTCTGCCCGCCGGCTGGCGCATCGTCCGCCACGATCTGCGTGGCGCCGGCATGTCCGAGAAGCAGCGCGGCACCAACGATCTCGACGCGCTCGCCGGCGATGTCGCCGCTCTCCTCGACCACCTCGGCATCGAAGGCCCGGTCGTGGTCGCGGGCGCTGCGATGGGCGCCGCGGTCGCCGTGCGCTTCGCGACGCGCTTTCCGGACCGTCTCGAACGGCTCGTGCTCATCGGACCCGCGCTCGGCGTGCCGGCAGAAAGGCGCGAAGCGGCGCGCGCGCTCACCGACCGCATCGAGGTGGACGGCATGCGCGCACTGGCAGAGACCGTGCTGCCGCGCGCCTTTCCGGAGGAACTCTGGTCCTCACCAGAGGACAAGGCGCTGGCGATCGCTCGATGGCTCGGCGCCGATCCGGAAGGCTATGCCGCCAACTACCGCATCCTCGTCGACCAGGATCTGCGCCCCGAACTCGCCGGCATCGCCTGCCCGACGCTGGTGCTGGCCGGCCGCCATGATCCCTTCGGCCCGCCCGAAGCCGTCGATGCTGGGACCGCCGCCCTGAAGATCCGCACCTTCAAGGCGCTCGAAGGCGGCCATTTCATGTGCATCCAGTCGCCGGCACTGGTCGCCGAGGCGATCTCGAAGTTTCTTGCCGGCTGAAACCGGCAGCCGGTCAGCGTTCGTTGATGGTCGGTGGCGGGCGCGAGAAGACTTCGCCCAGTGCCGAGTAGAGGCTGCCGCCGAGGCGTCCGACGGGATCGAGCAGTTCCGGCCGCACCCGCCCGTCGCGCCAGACTTCTGAAGCGATGTGGAGATGCACGATCTCGCCGATCACCAGCATCGACTTGCCGATCGGGACGAACTGCCGGCTCACACATTCGAAATGCGCCTTCGCGGCCGCCACGCGGGGCGGTTTCACCCGCACCGAGGGCGCCGTTTTGAGCCCCGTCAACTGGAACTCGTCCGTCTGCGGCCGCACTGCCGCCGAGGATTCCACCAACTGGTCGACGATAGCCCGATGGGCGATGTTGACCACGAACTCGCCGGTCTCGCGGCAGTTCGCCAGCGTGTCCTTCGTCGTCGGCGAGATGCTGAACAGCACGTGCGGCGGATCGTTCGCCGCGACGTTGAAGAAGGAGAAGGGCGAGAGGTTCGGCACACCGTCCGCGGCCAACGTCGAGATCCATCCGATCGGGCGCGGCACCACCAGCCCGGTCAGGATGAAGTTGATGTCGGTCGGTTCCCAGATCTTGGGATCGACCTCCAGGTCACGATCGAGGTTCTGCGGCGGTTTTTCTGTCAACAGGAATGCTCCGGGACGTCGTTGCGGCCCCGGTCTTCGACCGGAGGCGCAGTCAGGTCAACCTGTCACCGGTGAAAGCGTGTTTTTCGCCTCGTGCGGGTGATCTCTGTCGCGCCCGGTGCTTGAGTGCCGAAACTTCCCACGAACTGCCCCGTCAGCGGAGGCCCAAATGGCCGAAATACTCTATTCGCTACTGTCGCCTTATGCCGCCAAGGCGCGTATGGCGGTCCTTCACACCGGTTTCCCGGCCACGCCGCGGCCAACCGACGCCTTCCAGCCGACGTCGGAGTTCCTCACGGCGAACCCGCTCGGCAAGGTGCCGGTCCTCCTGCTCGACGACGGCCGCGCCCTCCACGACAGCCGCGTCATCATGCGCTTCCTCGACATCTGGTCCGGCGGAAAGCTCTATCCCGCGGACCCCGCTCGGCTGATCGAGGTGGCGCAGTTCGAATCGCTCTGCGATGGCGTCTGCGACTGTTTGCAGGCCATCATGTTCGAGAAACGCTACCGCCCGGAAGAAAAGATGTTCCAGGGCTGGATCGACCGTCAGTGGGAAAAGGCCACGCGCACGCTTGACCGGCTGGAAGCGGACGTCCCCGATCTCGCACCCGACGCGGCGACTCTCGCCCTGCGCGGCACGCTCGGCTACCTGTCGATCCGCTTCGACGGACAATGGGAAGAGACACACCCCCCCCTTGCGACGTGGATCGACCGGTTCGACCGTGCCAACCCGGAAATCGCGACGGCGGCGCCGGGCAAAGGGTGAGAAGACGCAAGGATGAGGATTCGCCTTCACGCGCCGCCGCTCACGACACCTGTTCCAGCCCGCGACCGACGGCTCAGATGAGAGAGCTTTTGTTCAGCCGGGCAAGGTCTTTGGATATCTCCTGCGATGCACTCTTGAGCACCGAAGCATAGCGTTCGCACGCTTCGGTCTGCGACGAGAATGCCGACGTGAAGTAGGTGAGGCCTAGGCTTGCAACGACGCGGCCATTGTCGTTGAAGACGGGAACCGCGATCGTGTTGGAGTTGCGCGGCTCGACCTGCGGCGAGCGGATGGCATAGCCGCGTTCTCGGGTAAGCGCGATCAGTCGGTCGAGTTTTTCGGGATGGCGCGCCAGTTCGTCCTCCGGATCCTCGGATTTGCGCAGCATCCCGACGATGAGGTCGAATTCCTCCGGCGCCGCGAAGGCGAGGTAGGCTAGTCCCATCCCCCGGGTGATGAGCGGCAGACGCATGTTCACGGTCTTGTGGAAGGGCGAGACCGAACTGTCGGGAACGGTGCTGAAGCGCACCACCACGGCGTCGCGGTCCAGCAGCGATATGGAAACCGGCCACTGGTGCTTGCGCGTCAAGGCAATCGCCCACGGCCGCCCGGCCTCCACGACCATCGGCTCCTTGTGGTAGCCGGAACTCAGTGAACTGACGAGCGCACTCAACTGATAGCCGCCGAGACGGGGATCGTTCTCCACGTAGCCGGCGTGCTCCAGCGTCTGCAGGATGCGGACGAGCGTCGGTTTCGGAAGCCCTGTCCGCGCGTGCAGATGACCCACTGACGTGTAGGGCTGCAGGTTCATCTCCTGCAGCACGCTCAGCGCACGCTCGACGGATCGGATGCCCATCACGACCTCCCGGGGCGGATCCCGTTCCGCCAGACGAAATACGGGTGTTTCTGAAGTTGTGGCTGCGCCGTGTCAAGACGTATGCCGAGGCCGCTCACGAAGAGGAGGAAAGCATGGCATCGGCAAATCATCGCGAAGCGGCGCGCGAACTCATTGCGACAATCGACGACGATGTTGCCAACCGGCTTCTGAAAGGTGCGGTCGACCTCCACGTCCACTCCGGCCCATCGACGATGCCGCGCCAGGTAGACCACTTCCAAGCCGTGGAAGAAGCCGCCGCTGCCGGCATGCGCGGCATCATGTTCAAGGACCATCACTATTCCGTCGCTCCCTTCATCCCGATCATGGATCGTGTCCTGGGACACCTCGGCGTGGCGATGTATGGTGGCCTGGTACTCAACAACTCCACGGGCGGCCTCAATCCCTTCGTCGTCGATGCTCAGCTGAAGCAGGGCGCGAGGCTCGTCTGGATGCCGACAGCCCAGTCGGCCAACCACATCCGCAGTTCGCATCGCAAGACGCGACTGGCTTCGAACGTGCAGCTGAAGCCGTCCCCCGGGATCACGGTGGTGGATTCCTACGGTGAAATCCTCGACGTCGTGAAGGAGATCCTCGATTCGATCGCCGAGTTCGACGCCATCCTCTCCTCCGGCCATCTGCATGTCTGGGAGATCTGGAAGCTCTTCCACGAAGCGAAGAAGCGCGGGGTCAAGCGGCTTCTGGTCAATCATCCGATGTACGGGCTGCACTTCACCTACGAGGACATCGCGGAGATGGCCGAGTTCGGCGCGCACATCGAGCAATCGGCCTGCCTCTATGTCGATTCCCGTTTCAACGTGTACTCCCCGCAGGAACTCAAGGAGCACATCGAGGCCGCGGGGGTCGCACATTCGTCGATCGGCTCCGATCTCGGTCAGGTCGACAATCCCACTCCTGTGGAGGGCATGCGCCAGGCGATCAAGCTCTGCCTCGCTCTCGGCTTCAGCGAGGATGACGTGCGCCTCATGGTACGCGACAATCCCGCAAGGCTGATCGGACTCGATATAGAATAGGCTCCGTTGCCCCAGCCAGCAGGCGGGGCGGACGGTTCCGGGAGGATTTATGGCCGAAGTCGAACCAGACGCATCGAAGTTCGAAGCGGGGCCGCGCAAGCTGGCGGGACTTGCCCGCTGGGCCGTGCGGGTCGCCGCCTTCGCCATGCTCGTGCTCGCGGTGAACCAGGTCTTCAACCTCGGCTTCTTCGTCGGCTACACGCTGATCGATCTGCGCTATTACTATGCCATCATCGCGCTGGCGCTGTTCTGCTGTTTCCTCGTCTACCCGGCCCGGTCGAGCGCGCGAACGCTGGCGCCAGGCTGGTACGACTGGCTTCTGGCCGTCGCCATCGTGGTCGTTTGCGCCTACTTCCTCGTCAACGCGCTCGACATCGCCTTGCGCGGATGGGAAATGGCGCCGCCCGAAACGGCCGTCTATTTCGCCTTCGCGCTCTGGCTGCTCGTGCTCGAGGCCGGACGTCGTGCCGGAGGCCTGCCGCTGGCGATCGTCGTCCTCCTGATGTCGCTTTATCCGATCTATACAGAGTACCTGCCGACGGCGATTTCCGGCTTCGCGTCGGGTCCCGTCTACACCGCCGCCTACCATGCGATGGGTTCGGAGAGCATCCTCGGCATCCCCATGCGCACCTTCGCGCAGCTCATCATCGGCTTCCTGCTCTTCGGAGCGGCCCTCCAGCAGACCGGCGCGGGCAAGTTCTTCATGGACCTCTCCTTTGCGCTGCTCGGAAAGGTACGCGGCGGCCCGGCGAAGGTTTCGATCGTCTCAAGCGGCCTGCTCGGTTCGATGAGCGGCAGCGTCATCACCAACGTGCTTACGACCGGCATCATGACCATCCCCGCGATGCGCCGCATCGGCCTGCGCGGCACGGTGGCGGCCGGTATCGAGACATGCGCTTCGACGGGCGGCGTCCTGATGCCGCCGGTGATGGGAGCCACGGCCTTCGTCATGGCAAGCGTCATGAACGTTCCCTATGCCGACATCGCGCTCGCCGCCATCATACCGTCCTTCCTCTATTTCTTCGGCCTTTTCGTGCAGATCGACGCTATCGCCGGCAAGGAGAATTTGAAAGGCCTCCCGGCAGAAGAACTGCCCTCGCTGCGCACGACGCTCAAGGAGGGCTGGTACTACATCTTCGCCTTCGCGCTCCTCATCTACATGCTGCTCGTCATGCGGCGCGAGGCTTTGGCGCCCTACTACGCGACCCCGCTCCTGATCCTGCTCAACCAGCTCTTCTCCAAGAAGCATCGCTGGGGCTGGAGTGATGTCGGCCGGTTCTTCGACGATCTCGGCTCGCTCTTCGCCAACATGGTCGCGATCCTCGCCGCCGTCGGCATGATCATCGGCGCCCTGTCGATGACCGGCGTGGCCGCGACGCTGGTCAATGATCTCCTGAGGCTGGCGGACGGGAACTCGTTCCTGCTGCTCCTCATGGGCGCGTTCACCGGGCTGATCCTGGGTGTCGGCATGACCTCGACGGCGGCCTACATCTTCCTTGCCATCCTGCTCGCCCCGGCGCTGATCCAGGTCGGGCTGAACCCGATGGCGGTGCACATGTTCATCTTCTACTGGGGCATGCTGTCCTTCATCACGCCACCCGTCGCGCTTGGCGCCTTCGCGGCGGCCTCCATCGCCAAGACGCCGCCGATGAAGACGGGCTTCGAGGCCATGCGGCTCGGCAGCGTCATCTACTTCATCCCCTTCTTCTTTGTGCTGGAGCCCGCCCTGGTTCTCCAGGGCACTCCGTCGGAGATCGTCACGTCGACCTTGCTGGCCATCGCAGGAATCGCGCTCTTCGCCTGGTCGCTGCAGGGGTACATCCCGCTCGTCGGCCCGTTGTTTGGCGGTCGCTGGTACGCCCTGCCGCTGCGTATCGTCCTGCTCGGCTCCGCGATCCTGATCGCCTTGCCGCAGGAGGGCGTCCCGGGTTGGTCGGACATCGAGCTTCTGCTGGCGGCGCTCGCGATCGGTCTGCCCGTCGTCGCACTGGCATTTTTCCAGAACAGGGCCGCGCCCCGCCATTCCGCCGTCGTTTGACGGCCGACCGACCAAGGAGAGAACGTGTGAAACTCGGAACGATCAATCATCAGGGACGCCCCGCCCTCGTCGCCATGAAGGACGGTGCTGTCGTGCTGCTGTCGGAGCTTTATGCGAGCGCCGGACTTGGCACTTCGCCCGCAACGATGAACGACCTCATCGAGGGCGGCGAATCCGAACTCGCGAAGGCGCGACAGGCCGTCGAAAAAGGCAGTGCGACGCCTCTCGACGATGCCGGCATCGACTGGCTGCCGCCTCAGACGCGGCCTTCCAAGGTGCTCGGCGTCGCCTTCAACAACATGGGCATCCGCAAGTCCGCCCATAAGGATCCCGGCGTGCCCAACTTCTTCCTGAAGGCGCCGTCCTGCCTCACCGGGCACGGCAAGCCGGTCATCATGGAAGAGCACTACGGCGAGACGATCCCGGAGCTGGAACTGGCCGCCGTCCTCGGCAAGAGGTGCAAGAACGTCTCGGTCGAAGAGGCCCGCGACGCGGTGTTCGGGTACACGATCACCAACGACGTGACCTCGCACGGTCTGAAGTTTGGCCTCGATTCGATCGCCACCACGCGCGAGCCGGACCTCATCCGCCCGCACCACCTTGCCTGGCGCAACAGTCATGGCGAAGACGACCGCGACGTCTACTTCGTCTACCATACGCGTTCCAAGGCGACCGACACGTTCGGCCCGATCGGTCCCTGGCTGACCACCGCCGACGAAGTCGCCGACCCCAATGCCCTCGAGGTGAAGGGCTGGTTCGACGGTGAGCCTTTCGCGGTCGATTCGACCTCCAGCTACCGCTTCAAGGTCGAAGAGGTCATCGCCGAAGCGAGCCGCTATTTCACGCTTGAACCCGGCGACGTCATCTGCTTCGGCACCTCTGCCAAGGGCGTCGGCAAGTTCCCGAACGGGCACCGCTCGGTCAACATGCACAAGCTCTCCGGCGTCATCGACATCGAGATCGAAGGACTCGGCCGGCTCTCCAACCCGGTCGTCCACAACTGGAAGTGAGCCGGCAGCGCATGAGCCAGGAGAGTGCGATGCGGGTGATCGAATTCGCCGGAGCGGGCGGACCGGAGGTGCTGCGCATCGCGGAGCATCCACGACCGGTGCCGGGACACGGCGAGGTGGTGATCAAGGTCGCGGCGGCGGGCGTGAACCGGCCGGACATCCAGCAGCGGCGGGGACTGTATCCCCCGCCGCCCGGCGCCTCCCCCATTCCCGGCCTCGACGTCGCAGGCGTCGTCGAGGACGTCGGTCCGGGTGTCTCGGCCGTATCGGTCGGCGACGCTGTCTGCGCCCTCGCCAACGGCGGCGGCTATGCCGAGTTCTGCTGCGTCCCGGCCCTGCAATGCATGCCACTCCCGCGCGGCTTCACCTTCATCCAGGCGGCGTCGCTTCCCGAAGTCTACTTCACCGCCTGGAACAACGTCATCTGGCTCGGCCGGCTCGCCGAAGGCGAAAGCCTGCTGGTGCAGGGCGGCACCAGCGGTGTCGGCATGGCGGCGATCCAGATGGCGCGCAAGCTGCGCAATGCCTCAGTCTACGCAACGGCCGGAACCGAGGAAAAGCTGGCCGTCTGCCGCGAAACCGGCGCGCAGGCGGCGGTCAGCTATAAAGGTCCGTGGGATGACGAGATCCGGTCGCTCACCGGCGGCGAAGGCGTGGATGTCATCCTCGACGCCCAGGCAGGCCCCTATACGCAGCGACAGCTCGATCTACTCAAGCCGGACGGGCGTCTGGTCTTCATCGCCAGCCACCTCGGCGAGACGGCCGAGGTGAACATCCGGTCGGTGGTGCGGCGCAGGCTGACGCTTGCTGGCTCGACGCTGCGGCCCCGATCGGCCGAATACAAGGGCCGGATCGCCGCCGAACTGGTCGAACAGGTCTGGCCGTTGCTGGAGAGCGGCGCGATCGCCACGCGCATCCATGCGGTGTTTCCGTTCGAAGACGTGCAGTCCGCGCATCGCCTGCTCGACGAGAACGAGCAGATCGGCAAGGTGGTTCTGGCGGTCGACACGTCCATCGCCGAGACCGTTGCGCGCGATCTGCCGGAGGGGAGAAACTGATGCTGACCGTAGAATACGCCTCCGATCTCGCGGCTCATGCCGGACAGGCGATCGGCCACTCCGGATGGGTCGAGATCACGCAGGCCGCGATCGACGATTTCGCCCGTCTGACGGGCGACGATCACTGGATCCATGTCGATGTGGAACGCGCCGCGCGCGAGATGCCGAGGGGCAAGACCATCGCCCACGGGCTCTATGTCGTGTCCCTGATGCCGCGCATGCAGCGCGACATCTACAAGGTGGCCAGGCGTGGCCGTGGCCTGAACTACGGATACGACAGGCTTCGCTTCGTCCTGCCGATCCCGGTTGGCAGCCGTGTGCGCCTTTCCCTCACCATCGTCGAGGCCGCCCCCCACGCGCGCGGGACGCGCCTGACCAGCGAAGCGTCGATGGAGATGGAAGGCGCGGACAAGCCGGCAATCGTCGCGCGGCACATCATGCTGATCGAGAACCCCTGAGGGAGTGTCCCGGTGACCGAAGCCGCAACCGAAGAAGGCGAACTGGTCGCGCGGATCCTGCGACACGGAATCGAGCGTCCGCAAGATGTCGCGCTGGTCTGCGGCCCGGAGGCGCTGACCTGGTCTCAACTGCGAGAAGACGTGCTCGGCGTTGCCGGCGCCATCATCGCCGCAACTGGCCCTGAAGTCGGCAGGATCGCGCTGCTCGGCACCGCAAGCACCGGGCTCGCGGTCTCATACCTCGGCATCGTGGCGGCCGGCGGCTGCGCCGTCCCGCTGCCGGTGTCGGCCCACCCGGACGCGCTGGCGGGAATGCTGGCCGACTGCGAACCGGACCTCGTCTTCGTGCAGGACGGCTACCAGTCGCTCCTGAAGCCCGATCATCCCGGACGCGCAGTGGTTCTCGACGCAGCGAGCCGCACCGGACTTCCCGCCGCCTTCCTGGAATGCGGCCAGCCGCTCGCGGAGGCTGTCGTCCCGGCACCCGAAACCCCGTTCAACATCATCTACAGCTCCGGCACGACCGGGCGCGCCAAGGGCATCGTGCATTCCCATTCGATGCGGCATCGCCAGGCCGCGCGCTCGCTGTTCGGCATCGACGGGTCGAGCACGATGCTGCTTGCCACACCGCTCTATTCCAACACCACGCTGATGCCGATGCTGGCGGCGCTGTTCCATGGCGGGCGCGTCATGCTCATGCCGAAATTCGAGGTCGAGGCCTATCTCGACATCGCCGAGCGCGAGCGCGTCACCCACACCATGCTGGTTCCCGTCCAGTACCGGCGCATCCTGGCCGCGGAGAGCTTCGCCCGGCGCGACCTATCGTCCTTCAAGGTCAAGCAGTGCACGGGCGCGCCGCTTCCGGCGGCCGACAAGCGCGAGATCCTCGCCCGCTGGCCGGGACGGTTCGTCGAGGTGTACGGCCTGACCGAAGGCGGCTGCACCTGCATCCTCGACCTCGCCGCCTTCCCGCAGAAGGCGCACACGGTCGGCAGGCCCGCGGCCGGGAACGAGATCCGCGTGATCGACGACGAGGGCAAAGACGTGCCGCGCGGCGGGCGCGGCGAGATCATCGGCCGCTCGGCCACCATGATGTCCGGGTACTTCCGCAACGAGGAGGCGAACGCCGCCTTCCAATGGCGCGACCGCGACGGCACGCTCTACCACCGCACCGGAGACATCGGCATGTTCGACGAGGACGGATTCCTCGTCCTGCTCGACCGCAAGAAGGACATGATCATCTCCGGCGGTTTCAACATCTACGCCTCGGACCTCGAGGAGAAACTGCTGGCGCATCCCGACATCGCCGAAGCGGCGGTAATCGCCATCCCCAGCGAAAAATGGGGCGAAACCCCGCTCGGGCTGGTCGTCGCGAGGGACGGCCGCGCAGTCGAACCGGACGCTTTGCTGACGTGGGTGAACGGACAGGTCGGGCGCACCCAGCGCCTCGCCGCTGTCGAACTGCGCCCCGAACTCCCGCGCAACAACGCCGGCAAGATCCTCAAGCAGGATCTGAAGAAGCCCTATTGGGAGAAATCCGCATGAGCGAGACCGAAAGCACTGCACTCGAGAGCCGCGTGGCGCTGGTCACCGGCGCTAGCAGCGGCATCGGCCGCGCCACCGCGATTCGGCTGGCCGGCTTGGGCGCATCGGTGGTCGTCGGCTACAACAGCCGCCGTGAGGCTGCCGAGGAAGTCGTGCGGACGCTGCCGGGCGACGGACACATGGCGCTGCGCATCGCCATCGACGACACGGCCTCCGTGGCTGACGCTGCACGGATTGTCGAGGAGCGGTACGGCCGTCTCGACGTGCTGGTCAACAATGGCGGCGCCACCGAGCCCGTGCCCGCCCACGATCTCGACGGATTGACCGACGACATCTTCGACCGGGTGCTGCGAGTCAATCTGCGCGGACCCTTCGCGGTCGTTCGCGCCTTCCGTCCGCTGCTCGAACGCGGCACCGACGCGGCCGTCGTCAACGTCTCCTCGATCGCCGCGCGCACCGGGATGGGTTCAAGCCTCGCTTATTGCGCGGCCAAGGGCGGTCTCGACACGCTCACCGTCGGCCTCGCCAAGGTGCTGGCGCCCAAGGTCCGCGTCTTTTCGGTCTCTCCGGCCGGGGTCGACACCGATTTCGTCGCCGGCCGGACGCGCGAACAGCTGGAGGCGATGGCGGCGAAGATGCCACTCGGCAAGATCACCAGCCCCGACGACGTTGCACAGGCCATTATAGCCTGCGTCATGCTTCTCACCAGTTCCACCGGGATCGTCGTGCCGGTGGACGAAGGCCGCCACCTGTAGCCGTTACAAATGTTTTCCCGCCTCGGCGTCCGCCGGCCGGCTCGGCACCTGGCCGAGCGAGACCAGCGACATCACGGTCTCGTCCTTCTGGTTCATCACGGTGACCTGCGTCCTGATGATGCCGAATTCCGGCCGCGTCTTGTGCCGCTCCGTCGCGACGACCTCCCGCTTCACCCGCAAGGTGTCCCCCGGCTTCACCGGCCGCCGCCACCGCAACTCGTCGATGCCGAGGCCGACCATCGGCGTCTCGCCATAGCCGCCCGACTCGACGAAAAGCCGCATGGAGAGCGCCGCGATCTGCCAGCCGCTGGCGATCACCGAGCCGAACCGCCCCTGCGCCGCCTTCTCGGGGTCGGTGTGCATCGGCTGCGGGTCGTATTCTCGGGCGTAGCGGACGATGTCCTCCTCGGACATCACGACGGACTTGCTCGTCCAGGTCTCTCCGACCGAAAAATCCTCGAAATAGCGTCGCACGCGGTTTTCCTTCTTCGAATTGCCGATGGTGAAGCAGCGTCAGCGTCCGTCGCCTGCCGTCTTCGCGCGCCGCGCGGCGGAGGCCTGGCGCGCCTGCTCGAGTTCCTCCAGGATGCGCGGCATGCGCGCCGAAGCCTGGCCCTGCAGCGCATCGTACATGGAGTTGCCATGCGCATCGATCGCCACGGTGACCGGTCCAAAGCCCTCCAGTCGGAAGCGCGACAGCCGGAACTGTTCGATCAGGTCGTCCCAGGCGGTCTCCAGCCTCTCCACCGCCCCGATGCTGAGCAGCGGCGAGGCGCCGCCGGGCATGGAGAAATAGACGCCGCCGACGTCCCGCAGCGCCTGCACGCAGGCGCGCCCCATGCCGCCTTTGCCGCCCGTCGCGGTCAGGCCCAGGCGGCGGATGATGCCCGGCATGGTGTCGTCGAAGCGGGTCGACGTCGTCGGGTTGACGTAGTTCGTCACCCAGCGATCGCCCTCCGCGCGGCAGGAACTGCCCATGTGGAAAAAGGCGCTTCCGGCCTTCGGGAACGGCAGCGGTTCGCCACGGTCGAGTGCCTCGGCCATGCGCTGATGCGTCGGGAACCCGGCCGTGATGGTCACCTCGCCGTCGAGGATCACGGTATCGCCGAGCTTGAGCGACCGCGCCTCGTCGCGCGAAAGCGGCAGCGTCAGGCGCCTCAGGTCGGGCGGAGAGCCGTCACTCAAGGCGCACCACCTTTCCGCCGTCGTGGATGCGGGCAGCCGTACGGCGGTTGATCCAGCAGTTGAAGCAGACGGCGACCGGCACGAAGCCGTGTCCGTGTGAATAGTCGACATGGACCGCTAGAGCGGTGGTGTCGCCGCCGGTTCCCATCGGCCCGAATCCGGTCTTGTTGACGGCGGCCAGCAGACGTTCCTCCATGTCGGCGACCATGGGGTCGTCGTGCCTGGTGCCGATCCTGCGCAGCGTGGACATCTTGGCGAGCTTGGCCGCGTTGTCGAAGGAGCCGCCGATGCCGACGCCGATCACCACCGGCGGGCAATGCTGCGATCCGGCCTCCATCACGCATTCCATCACGTAGCCCTCGATGTCCGCGAGTTTCGGATAGCTGAAGACCTTCAGATCGGCCCAGCGCCCGGAGCCCAGCGCCTTGGGCGAGCAGGTGATGTCCATGTAGTCGGCGCCGTCCGCGACGTCGAAGGAGACGATCGGCATGTCCTTGCCGGTGTAGCTGCGCTCCAGCGTCAGCGGATGCGTGATGAACTTCAGGATCGGCGGCTGGATGGTCTCGACGAGATCGGCGAAGCCGTCGACGAAGGCGCGGCGGATGTCGCCGTCGAGCGTCAGCCGCGTGCCGATCTTGACGAAATAGGTCGGGAAGCCGGCATCCGAGCAGGCGTGGCGATCCTCGCGTTCGGCCGCGCGCGCCGCCGCCTGCATGAAGTCGAGGGTGCGCTGCGACGTCGGGTTGGTTTCGCGCCGGCGCGCCTCGGCCAGGGCGTCGAGCGTGTCGTCGGGCACCTTCTTGAGCGACCAGCCATAGAGATCACGCGCGACCTGCCTGACGACGTCGTAGGTAATCGCCAATTCATCCACCTCCCGGTCGGTCCGCCAGCGGACATGGAAGCAGGTACTGCGTGCGCCCCACGGGCGCAAACCGGGCAGCAGAGGCATTTCGCATGCCGGAACGGCCGGCGTTGGAACAGCGGCCCGGTTTGACTGCTCCGGTCCTTTGCGCCACGGCTTTCGCGCGCAGCGGAGGAACGTGATGACGGCAAACGGCGAGAACGACAGGATCACCGTCGAAGCGGGTCGTGCGCGCGCGTTCCTGGCGGACCTCTTCAGCGCCGCCGGCGTTACCGGGGACGCCGCCGCGCTCGTCGCCGACGGTCTTATCGAGGCCGACCTGCAGGGCGTCCCTTCGCACGGGTTGCTGCAGGCCCCGACCTACCTGCGCCGGCTGCGCGCCGGCACGATCGACGGCAAGGGCACGCTCAGCCTGGTCCATTCGAGCGCCGCCGTGACCGTCTACGATGCCGGTCTCGCGCTCGGCCATGCCGTTGCGAAGGGAGCGATGGATCGTGCGGTCGAGACCGCCCGGACACATGGGCTGGCGGCGGTCGCAGTCCGGACCGCCACGCATTTCGGCGTCGCCGGGCGACACGCGCGTGTCGCGGCGGAGGCGGGGATGATCGGCATCGTCATGTGCAACACGCGGCCGATGCTGGCCGCTCCCGGCGGAACCGGCGCCGTCGTCGGCAACAATCCCCTTGCGATCGCGATCCCGGTCGCCGGGCGCGAGCCGATCGTGTTCGACATGGCGATGAGCGCGGTCGCCATGGGCAGGATACGCCTCGCGGCGCAGCGCGGCGAGGCGATCCCGCCGGACTGGGCGCTTGACGCGAGCGGCCAGCCGACGACCGACGCGGCCGCCGCCCTGCGGGGCGTGCTCCGGCCTGCCGCCGGCGCCAAAGGCTACGGGCTCGCGCTCATGGTGGATTTTCTCTGCGCGCTCTCGGGCGGATCGGTGCTCGGCGAGATCGCTTCGATGTACGGCGACCCGTCCGCGCCGTCCGATTGCTCCTGGCTGTTCCTGACCATCGATCCGGCGCACTTCGGCCTGACGCAACCCTACCCGGAACGCATCGCCGGCCTGGCGGCCTCGATCCTCGCCGCGCCTGGAGAAGCATCGCTCCCCGGTGACCGGAAGCTGCGGGCGGAACGGCAGTCCCTCGGAAAGGTCGTCGTGCCGCGAACGCTGGCAGACGAACTGGAGCGCCTTGCGGCCGAGTTCGGGTCCTCGGCAAGACTGCGCACGCCCGCTTGATGGATCGGGCTTTGCATCCGTCTGGCGAAACGCTCGCGAGACGGTGTTGCGGCCGCCGCCGCCGCCGATAGGATCGCCCAAAAACGGAGGCCCACCTTTGGCGGTGGGTCCCTCCATCGGTTCGTACGGAGGAAGCATGCACGACGTATCCGAGTTCTACATCGACGGCCGGTGGACGGCGCCAGCCGATCCGCGTCGCCTGCCGATCGTCAATCCCGCCACGGAGGAGGAAATTGGTCGCGTCAGCCTCGGCACCGCCGCCGACGTCGATCGCGCCGCCTCGGCCGCCCGTCGCGCTTTCGCCTCCTGGAGCGAGACGTCCCGGGAAGAACGCCTGGCGATCCTCGGGCGTATCGTCGAGGGATTTCGGGCGCGTCTGCCGGAACTCGCCCGCCTGATGACGATGGAGATGGGCGCGCCGATCACCTTCTCGACCGAGCGGCAGGCCACCGTCGCGCTGTTTCACTTCGAGGAAGCGGTGCGCGTTCTTTCCCGCTACGAATTCGAGCGTCCGGAAGGCGTCGGCATCGTCCGGCGCGAACCGATCGGCGTCTGCGGCCTCATCACGCCATGGAACTGGCCGCTCAACCAGGTCGCGTCGAAGGTCGCACCCGCCTTGGCCACGGGCTGCACGGTCGTCCTCAAGCCGAGCGAGATCGCGCCGCTCAGCGCCCGGGCGCTGGCGGAGATCATCCATGAGGCTGGCGTGCCCGCGGGCGTCTTCAACCTCGTCAACGGTGACGGTCCGACGGTTGGCGAGGCGATCGCCAGCCATCCGGAGATCGACATGGTTTCCTTCACCGGCTCGACCGGCGCCGGCATCCGCGTGGCCAAGCTCGCCGCCGACACGGTCAAGCGGGTGGCGCAGGAACTCGGCGGCAAGTCGGCCAACATCATCCTGCCGGACGCCGATCTGGCGAAATCCGTCGTGGCGGGCGTCCATGCCTGCAACACCAATGGCGGCCAGAACTGCCAGTCGCCGACGCGCATGCTCGTCCACCGCTCGCAGCGGGACGCCGCGGTGGAGGCCGCGCGCGGTGCGATCGGCACCATCCGGCTCGGCGATCCCATGGACCCGGAAACGACGATGGGGCCGCTGGTCAGCCAGTCGCAGTTCGACAAGGTGCAGGCGCTGATCGCCTCGGGTGTCGAGGAAGGCGCCACGCTGGTGGCCGGCGGGCCGGGCCGCCCAAGCGAGTTCAATCGCGGTTACTATGTTCGCCCGACCGTGTTTGCCGACGTGACCCCGGACATGCGGATCGCGCGGGAGGAGATATTCGGGCCCGTGCTGTCGATGATCACTTACGACAGCGAGGACGAGGCGATCGAGATCGCCAACGCGACGCCCTTCGGTCTGGCCGGCTTCGTCCAGTCGACCGACCCCGACCGGGCGCGACGTGTGGCCAATCGCATCCGCGCGGGCCGGGTCTATCTCAATGGCGCCGGGTTCGATCGCAGCCTCCCCTTCGGCGGCTACAAGCAGTCGGGCAACGGGCGCGAATTTGGCGTCTTCGGCTTCGAGGAATATCTCGAGGTGAAGGCCATTCTCGGCTATCCCGCCGCCTGAGTGCGTTTCGCAGCACGGAATGCCGGGCAAGCGGGTTTGTTCGACGCAGGTTCACCCGGTAGTCAGGACGCAGCCCCGCTTCAGGCGGCGCCATGAATCAATCGCGGAGGAAACCATGTTGAACATGACAAGACGATTTGGCGGCGCTGCCGCCCTCCTGCTGTTCGCCACCACGGCGCCGACGGCGCTCCAGGCACAGGACGTCGAACTGCCCGACACGCTGGCCGTGACGTCCTATGACGTCGGCGCGGCGTCCTACAACCAGGCGGTGGCGCTCGGCACCGCGCTCGGAAATGCCTACGGCACCTCCCTGCGCGTCCTGCCGGCTACTTCCGACGTCGCGCGCTTGATCCCGTTGCAGCAGGGCCGCGTCCAGTTCGGCGTGGTCGGTTCGGAATCCTTCAACGCCGTGGAAGGCACCGAAGCGTTTTCGGCCCCGGAAATCGGACCGCAGCCCCTGCGCATGCTCGTCGGCTCCAACTCCGACAACTGCTTCACCCTCGCACTGAGGGGCGACGCGGGCATCGAGACCATCGACGACGTGAAGGGCAAGCGGATCGCTTTCGTGGTCGGAGCGCCCGCCCTGCAGAGCAACGTCGCCGGCTTCCTCTCCTTCGGCGGCCTGAGCTGGGACGACGTCGAGAAGGTCGAGGTCGCGAGCTTCGGCGCTTCCTGGGAAGCGCTCATCAACGACCAGGTCGACGCCATAACGACGCTGACCACCGGCGGCCTCGCCCAGCAGGCGGCGGCCTCTCCCGCCGGCCTGAAATGGCTGCCTTTGCCGGCTTCCAACGAAAAGGGATGGAAACGCCTGCAGTCCGTGAAGCCGCAGTTCTCGCCGCGCAACGCCACGCTCGGCCCGAACATCTCCAAGGAAAACCCGCTGGAATGCGCCGGTTTCCCGTTCCCGGTCCTGCTGACCTATCCGGATCAGGATGCAGACCTCGTCTACAACCTCACCAGGGCCGTCAACGAGCAGTTCGACAACTACGTCAAGATCGAAGCGGCCATGGTCGGCTGGTCGGAAGACCGGCAGGACTTCGAGTGGGTGGTTCCCTACCATGAAGGCGCGATCCGGTTCTGGAAGGAAAAGGGTCTCTGGACCGACGAGGCGCAGGCACACAACGACATGCTGGTGAAGCGACAGGAACTCCTGACGCAGGCCTGGGAAAAGGTCGCCGACGCGCCGGAAGGCGAGAAGACCGAGCGCTGGCTCGAGGAGCGCCGCACCGCGCTGAAGGCTGCCGACCTTCCGACCTACGAGTGACATGAAAGCGACCGGGCGGGTTCAACCCGCCCGGTTCACGAACGCCGCCCGCCCTTTCTCCCTGCCCATGCGGGGTTCTTCATTTGGGGCAAGCGACAGGAAGGAGCGGCGATGGGCCGCTTCCTTCCGTCAACAGGCATTGGTGCCCTAAGGCCGCCGCGCCTTATCCTCCGCTTGGAGGTCCATCCAGGCACAACCAGGCCGATTCGGATTCTCCCAGACATGAATGCCGCGCTTTAAGGAGCGCGCCTGCGCGCGGGCCGGTGCGCGTTTCGGATGGCGCATTGCGACTGGCCAGATCCCCAGCGCCGAATTGCCGCTTCCGCGCCTAGGAGTGCTCGACCGGCATTGGTTGGAGGCAATCCCTTTCACGATCTGCCACGAGAAATCTCCGAGGCAATGTTTCCTGAGCACCGGCGCGTGCACTCCACCTGCCACCGGTACCAAATTTCATTCGGTCCGTGCGAACCCAGACTTCACGCGCCGCAGCGGTATCGACGACTCGATCGACGCCACGCCGCGCACCTTCGTCAGGCGGCCTACGAGGAACCTTTCGAACTCGTGCAGGTCCTTGGTGGCAACTCTCATCAGTTAGTCGCGACTGCCGGTCATCAGCCAGCAATCGACGACCTCCCGGAATTGTCCGATTGCCGTCTCGAACGCCTCCAGCGGGCGGGACGTCGCGGTCCTGGGCGTCACCTCGGCCGACCGCCTGAACGCCGGCTGGACGGCCGCCCAGAGGGCCCGGTCGAGAGGCAATCCCGCCGCCGAAAGTCATATCGAGAGGCTGTTGTCCGGTCTGCCGCGTCACTGCAAGCTGATCACGGTTATCGATGGGCATCCGGCCACCCTCGCGTGGCTCGGCTCCGTGCACGGGCATCGCACGATCCCGCTCGGGGTGGAGCATTTCGGCCAGACCGGCACGATCGGCGATCTCTACCGACACTACGGCATCGATGCCGCATCGATCGTGGGGAAGGTGAACGGCCTGACCGCGGGACGCAAGATACTGGTGGCATGACCCGTCGTGCCCGAGCGCGGGCCCAACCGGATCAGGGTGTTCCGCAGCAGGGAAGAGGCGACCTGTCGAGCGTCGACTTCAAATTCCCTTGGCTAGAGACACTACCCTCCCTGGTAATGGTTCGATTGTTGAGAACTCGAAGAGAACGGTAGAAAAGCCGGCAACTCGCTGAAGTTTTTCGATTTCCGCGCTTTCCCTTTCCGCGGCAGACGATAGCTGTGGTGCATGCTGCTTTCGATCGAAGACCTGCGCAAATCCTATCCCGGACCCGAAGGCGCGGTGTCTGTCTTGCGTGGCGTGACGCTGTCGCTCGCGGCCGGAGAGACACTGGCGCTGACGGGGGAGTCCGGATCGGGCAAGAGCACGCTGCTGCATCTGGTGGCCGGGCTCGACGCCGTCGACGGTGGCCGCATCCTGCTCGACGGGCACGAGGTGAACGCGCTCGATGACAGCGGGCGCGCGCGACTGCGGCGCAACACCGTCGGCATCGTCTTCCAGCAGTTCAACCTCATCCCCTCGCTGGACGTTGCCGCCAACATCGCCTTCCAGGCAAGGTTGAGCGGAGCGACTGACCGCGAGGACCTCTCACGGCTCGCGGGCGTGCTCGGCCTCGAGGCGCATCTGCGGAAATATCCGGAGCAATTGTCGGGCGGCCAGCAGCAGCGGGTGGCGATCGCCCGGGTACTAGCGGCGCGGCCGAAGCTGATCCTTGCCGACGAGCCGACCGGCAATCTCGACGAGGCGACAGCCGACGAGGTGATGGGTCAGTTCCTCGCGCTCGTGGCGGAGGCGGGCTCGGCGCTCCTGATGGTCACGCACTCCCCGCGCCTCGCCGCCCGTCTCGGCCGGCACGCGCATTTGAGCCAGGGTCGTCTCGCGTGACCGGCGCGGTCGTTGCGGCGCTCGTGTCGCACTGGCGGCGCAATCGGCTCCAGCTCATGACGCTGGTGCTCGGCCTCGCCATGGCGACGGCGCTCTGGTCCGGCGTCCAGGCGATCAATTCGGAGGCCCGCGCAAGCTACGATGCGGCCGCCGCGACGCTGGCAGAAGGCAGGTTCGACCAGCTCGTCCCGCGCGACGGGGAGATGATGCCGCAGCAACGGTTCGTCGCTCTGCGCCGCGCCGGCTGGCTGGTCAGCCCGGTCGTGGAAGCGCGCCTGCGCATCGACAACACGACCTTGCGGCTGATCGGTGTCGATCCGCTGACCATGCCCGAGGGCTCCGCCGCGAGCGCGGCACTGGGGCGTACCGACCTTGACGGGTTCGTACGCGCGGACACGCTGGTTGCCGGGCCGGAGGCTGCGGTCGTCCTGACCGCGAACCTGGCAAATCCGGTCCTGACCGACCCCGCCGTCGCGCCGGGCACCGTGCTTGCCGACATCGGCGTCGCTCAGGCGCTGCTCGACCGTGCGGGGCGCATCAGCCGCCTGATCGTCCTGCCGGACCAGCCGCTGCGGCAGCCGCCGTTGGACGAGATCGCGCCGGACCTCGTGCTTGTGCGGGCGCAGGCCTCCAGCGACGTCGGGCGGCTGACGGACAGTTTCCACCTGAACCTCACCGCCTTCGGCTTCCTCTCCTTCGCGGTGGGCATCTTCATCGTCCATGGCGCGATCGGCCTGGCCTTCGAGCAGCGGCGCGGCATGGTGCGCACCCTGCGCGCGCTCGGTGTCCCGATTGCCGGCCTGATCGTCCTGATGCTGCTGGAACTGGTCGTGCTGGCGGTGCTGGCGGGCGCGCTCGGATTGGTGCTGGGCTACTGGATCGCGGCGCTGCTCTTGCCGGATGTCGCCGCGACGGTTCGAGGCCTCTATGGCGCCGATGTCGCCGGCACGCTGCAGATCCGCCCTGCCTGGTGGCTTTCGGGCTTGGCAATGGCGCTCGGCGGCGCGTTGATGGCGGCGGCCAGCGCGTTCTGGCGGTTGGCGCGGATGCCGATACTCGCCAGTGCCGGTGGGCGCGCCTGGGCACTCGCATCGGGCCGGACCCGCGTGCTCCAGGCCGCGGCTGCGGTCCTGCTACTCGGAGCGGCAGGCCTTCTGACGATCGTCGGGACGGGGCTCGCCGCCGGTTTCGCGCTGCTTGCCGCCCTGCTCCTGGGCGCCGCACTTGCGCTGCCCACCTGCCTTGCGGCGATCCTGCGCCTGGGCGAGGGACTGTCCGGTGGTCCCATGGCGCACTGGTTCTGGGCCGACACGCGCCAGCAGCTGCCCGGCCTCGGGCTGGCGCTGATGGCGCTGCTGCTGGCCATGGCCGCGAATGTGGGCGTATCGACCATGGTCTCCAGCTTCCGCCTCACCTTCGTCGGTTTCCTCGACCAGCGCCTGTCGGCCGAACTCTATGTGGATGCCGAAGCGGTTGCGGACCGGTCCGCGCTCGAGCGCTTCCTCGACGCGCGCGCCGACGCCGTGCTGCCCATCATGTCTGTCGATGCCACGCTTGCCGGCTTGCCGGCGGAGATATTCGGCGCGCGCGTCGGCGACACCTATCGCGACAACTGGCGCTTCCTCGACGCGTCCCCCGCCGTCTGGGACGAGGTGGAAGAGGGCAGGGCGGTCGTTATCAACGAGCAGCTTTCCCGCCGGGCCGGCCTGCAGGTCGGCGACATGCTCGCGCTCGCGCCGGAGCTGTCGCTGCCGGTGGCGGGCGTGGTTGGCGACTACGGAAATCCGATCGGCCAGGCGATCGTCGGCGAGGCGCTGTTCCGGCAGACTTTTCCCTCCGTCCAGCCGTCGCGCTACGGGCTACGCACCGACGACGCGCAGGGCGTACGGCAGGCGCTGGTGGAGACGTTCGACTTATCACCGGCGCGCATCATCGATCAGGCGTCGCTGAAGGCCTTCTCGCTGTCGGTCTTCGAGCGCACTTTCTCCGTGACCGGGGCGCTGAACGTACTGACGCTGGCGGTGGCGGCCTTCGCCATCCTGATGAGCCTCCTGACGCTCGCGGCGCTGCGGCTGCCGCAGATGGCGCCGGTCTGGGCGATGGGCACGACGCAGCGCCGGCTGGCCGTGCAGGAGATCCTGCGCACCCTCCTGCTTGCCGCCGTGACTGCGCTGCTGGCGCTGCCGCTCGGGTTGGCGCTTGCCTGGGTCCTGCTCGCCATCGTCAATGTCGAGGCGTTCGGTTGGCGCCTGCCGATGTACCTCTTCCCCGTTGAATACGCCCGGCTGGTACTTTTTGCGCTGGTCGCCGCGCTCGTCGCGGCGCTCTGGCCAGCTTGGCGGCTGGCGCGCATGGAGCCGGCCGCTCTGCTGAGGATCTTCGCCAATGAACGTTAGGGCCCTCTTCTTCCTGTTGGTGGGAGTCGGCAACGCCTACGCCCAGGGCTTTGCCGGGCTCGGCACCGACGCCGAGGGCTTCGCCATGCCGGAGCAGGGTCGACAGTTCCAGTTCCCGCAGGACCATGGTCCCCATCCGGACTACCGGATCGAGTGGTGGTATGTGACCGCGAACCTGACCGGCCCCGACGGCGCGGACTATGGCCTGCAATGGACCCTGTTCCGCACCGCGCTGGCGCCCGGCGAGGCCGAAGGATGGGAGAGCCCGCAGGTCTGGTTCGGCCATGCCGCCGTCACCAGCGCCACGACCCACCTCGCCACGGAACGGTTCGCCCGGGGCGGCACGGGGCAGGCGGGGGTGGAGGCGCAGCCCTTCACCGCCTGGATCGACGACTGGCGCATGGCCGGCGACAGCTTCGACAGACTGGAGCTCAAGGCGACCGGACCGGACTTCGCCTACGACATCGCGATGGAGGCGAGGGGGCCGCTCGTCCTTCACGGCGACGAGGGCTATTCGGTCAAGTCGGCCAAGGGGCAGGCGAGCCACTATTACTCGCAGCCCTTCTTCGCGGTCGAGGGAACGCTGAGCCTGCCGGACGGCGACGTTCCGGTGAGCGGCACGGCCTGGGTCGATCGTGAATGGTCGTCGCAGCCCCTGGCGGAAGACCAGGCCGGATGGGACTGGTTCTCGCTGTCGTTCGACACGGGCGAGAAGCTGATGGGGTTCCGTTTGCGCGATGCCGCCGGCGGCGCCTTCACTTCCGCGACCTGGATCGCCGCGGACGGCGACCCGACGCCTTATGCCGACGGCAAGCTCGTCGCGACCCCGGTGCAGACGAGCCGCGTCGCCGGGCGCGACCTCCCGACGCAATGGAGGCTGGTTCTGGCGGAACGGGGTCTCGACGTGACGGTCGGCGCCCTCAACGACCAGGCCTGGATGGATCTCGGGATTCCGTACTGGGAAGGTCCGGTCCGCGTGTCTGGCACCCACCAGGGCCGGGGATATCTGGAGATGACGGGCTATGCCGAGGATTGACGGTGCGATCAGGTTGCCGAACCGTTCCATCCGCCAAGGAATGCCGAGAGGTTGTCGCCCAGCTGGTCGCAGAGATAGCCGCCCTCCTGCACGATGACGCTCGGTAGCCGAAGGGCGGAGATCCGCTCGGCAATGCGGGCGAAGCCATCCGTGGAGACCGATAGTCCACCGAAAGGATCGTGTTCGGAAGCGTCGAGGCCAAGGGCTACGACGAGCGCGTCGGGCGCGAAAGCGCGGATGCGCCGCAGGCCGTCGTCGAGCGCCGCAACGAAGCCGTCGTCGCCGGTCTTGCGCGGCAGCGGCAGGTTGAGATTGTAGCCGAGACCGGCATCCTCTCCGCGTTCGTCGGCATGGCCCCAGAAGAAGGGATAGAAGCGGACGGGGTCGGCATGGATCGAGACGGTCAGCACGTCGGACCGCCGATAGAAGATGCCTTGCGTCCCGTTGCCGTGGTGCAGGTCGACGTCGAGGATCGCCACCCGGGATGCATTACGCCGCAGATGCTGAGCGGCCACCGCCGAATTGTTGACGAAGCAGAAGCCGCCCGCCACATCCGCGAATGCGTGGTGTCCGGGCGGACGGCAGAGCGCATAGGCGGCCGGCGCGCCGGACATCACGTCTTCCGCCGCGGATGTCGCGCTCCAGGCGCTCCAGCAGACGCTCTCCCAGGTCTCGGCCGAGATCGGACAGGCGGTGTCGGCCATGTGGTAGCCGGCCTGTCCCACGGCCGATGCCGGATAGGCGCCATCGCGGGCGAGCGGATGAATGTTGGGGATCACTTCCTCGGAAGCATCCTTAATCCGCCGCCAGCGCGTGTAGATGTTCTGCAGAAACTCGAGGTATTCCGGGGTGTGCACCGCTGCCATCGGCGCCAGCCCGTGGTCGCGGGGACGCTCGACCGGGCAGCCGGCAGCTCTTGCTCCCGCGAGCAACCGTTCCACGCGCTCCGGCTGTTCCGGGTTGGGCTGCGGCGCGCCACTCGACAGGAATGCCTTCGGATCGTGCCGCTTCTGTTCGTCGGCGTAGAAAGCCTTCATTGCGTACTCCTTCAGGCCAGGCGATCCCCGGCATCGGCCAGCGCGGCGAAAGCGTCGCCATAGACGGCGTGGATGCGCTCCTCCGAGGCATGCTCGATACCGAGGGAAACATAGAACTCCTGCGCCGCGCCGTTCTCCGCATCGACCGAGAGGCGGACGTAGGCACCGCCCCGCGCCCGGGTGATCGCCGCCACACGCTGCAACAGACCGGCGGCCACTCCGCGCCTTCGCCATTGTCGATCGACGAATAGGTCGAGAACATAGGCGCCCGGCTGCCCGCGATAGGTGGAAAAGCTCGGGAAGAAGACGCACACGCCTGCCATCTCGCCATTCGCTTCGGCTATCAGCGCTTCGAAGGCCGGGCGCTCCCCGAAGCCGTGCCGCGCGAGGTCCTCCGGCGTGCTGGCCACACGGTGCACCTCGTCCATCGTCTCCGCGATGCCCAGAACCGCGCGATGGATCGCGTCGGCGTCCTCGACGGTCGCGATCCGGATCGTGACTGCGGGATCCATGCTAGAAGGCCACCCGGTCGCCGCCTTTCAGCTGCAGCATCTCCCGCGCTTCGGCCGGAGTGGCGACCTCCAGCGAGAGCGCGTCGATCACGGTTCGGATACGACGGACCTGGTCGGCGTTGGACCGGGCCAGTTCTCGTCCATCGTAAAGACTGTCCTCGAGCCCGACGCGGACGTTTCCGCCCATGGCAGCGGCGATCGACAGCAGCGGCATCTGGTGACGGCCGGCCGCAAGCACCGAGAAGCGGTAGTCGTCGCCGAAAAGCTTGTCCGCGGTGCGTTTCATGTGCGTGAGATTGTCGGCGTCGGCGCCGATGCCGCCCAGGACCCCCAGCACGAACTGGATGAACAGCGGCCCCGATACCAGACCGCGATCGCGGAAATGCGCCAGCGAATAGAGGTGGCCAACATCGTAGCATTCGAACTCGAAGCGCGTGCCGCAGCCCTCGCTGAGGCAGGCGATGATCGCCTCCATGTCGGCGAAGGTGTTCCTGAAGATCGTCGAGCGCGTTGCCTCCAGAAGTTCCGGCTCCCATGCGTGCTGCCAGTCGCGCTCGCGTTCCAGCGCCGGAAACAGCGCGAAGTTCATTGAACCCATGTTGAGCGAGCACATCTCCGGCTCCGCGCGCAACGGTGCGGCCAGCCTTTCGTCCAGCTCCATGAGGGAGGAGCCGCCGGTGGTGATGTTGATCACCGCATCGGTGGATTGTTTGATGCGAGGCAGGAACTGCATGAAGACGTCCGGATCGGCGGTCGGCCGGCCGTCTTTCGGATCGCGTGCGTGAAGATGCAGGATCGAGGCGCCCGCTTCGGCCGCCGCGATGGCGTCCGTCGCGATCTGGTCCGGCGTCACCGGCAGGTAGGGGCTCATACTGGGCGTGTGCACCGAGCCGGTGACCGCGCATGTGACGATGACTTTCTTCGGTGCCATGTCCGCCTCAGCCGTTCACGGGTAGATCGAGGTCGCGGGCGAGTGCCTCGAGCGAGTCCCCCAGGATCGAGACGATCTCGTCGACCTGTTCGCGGGTGACCACCATTGGAGGCGCGACGATGAAGTTGTCTCCGTCCAGACCGCCCTTCACCCGCCGGGCGTAGATGATGAGACCGCGTGCATAGGCATGGTCGAGCAGGCGCTGATAGGCCTTCTTGCCGGGCTCGATCGGCGCCAGCGTCTCCGGGTCGGCGACCATCTCGGCCCCGATCAGCAGGCCCTTGCCGCGCACGTCGGCGATGAAGGGGAAGCGCTTCCGCAATTCCAGAAGTTCGCCCATCAGCGCATCGCCCATCGCCGCCGCGTTGTCGATCAGGTGCAGCCGGTCCATCTCGCCGAGCACCGCCAGTCCGGCCGCGCAGGCGAGCGGATTGCCGGCATAGGTGTGGCCGTGCTGGAAGCCGCCGGCGTCGAGCAGCGGCTGGACGAGCCGCGAGGAAGCCGCCATGGCGCCGAGCGGCGCATAGCCGGAACCGATCCCCTTCGACATGGCGACGATGTCGGGCAGGCAGTCCCAGTGGTCGCCACCGAGGAACCGGCCGCTTCGGCCCGCCCCGCTCATCACCTCGTCATGGATCAGGAGCACCCCGAAGCGGTCGCAGATCTCGCGGATGCGGCTATAATAGCTGTCGGGCGCGACGAGCGCCGCGGTCGCGGCCCCGCCGATCGGCTCCATGATGAAGGCGAGCACCGTCTCCGGACCTTCTTCGAGAATGCGCTCCTCCAGCATGTCGGCGTAGCGCACCCCGCGCTCTTCCGGCGAGAAGTTGTCGCGGTCGCGCCAAGTGACGGGTGCCGGTACGGTCGGCATCGCGCGCAGCAGCGGACGGAAGCTCTCGACCAGGGCATCGTCCCCCGTGACCGAAAGCGACCCGATCGTGCCGCCGTGATAGGAGGGAAACCGCGTGACCACCTTCCAGCGCTGCGGCTGGTTCGTTGCCACGGCCCACTGGCGCGCCAGCTTGATGCAGGATTCCACTGCTTCCGACCCGCCCGAGACGAAGAACATGCGGTCGAGACCTTCCGGCATGTGCGCCGCCAGTTGCCGTGCCAGTTCCTCCGCCGGTTCGTTCTCGAAATGCAGCCGGTAGGCGAAGGTGACGCGATCCATCTGCCGCTTCATCGCCTCGATCACGGTGCGGTTGCCGTGGCCGATGTTGACCACCATCGCCCCGCTCGACCCGTCGATGAAGCGCCGGCCGGTCTGGTCCCAGATGTAGATGCCATCGGCGCGGTCGACCAGCGGCCGGCGGAGACTGGCGAGGTAGAACAGGTTCGAAGGCCTCTGACCATCGGCCGGCTGGTCGGTCATCTGGATAGCGTTGGATTGCATGGCATTCGTGCCTATCGGTTGAGGTAGCGGTCGAGAACGTTTGCGGTGACGCGCTCGACCATCGCGTCCTGCAGCTTGAGCCCGGCAACCCACTCGCAGCTTCCGGCGTGGAAAACCTCGCCCTTGCCGCGCGGGAAATTGACGATCATGCCGGCGCCGCGCTTCACCCGCTCCACCGCCGCGTCGCTTTCGTCGCCGACCAGCGTCTGCGCGACGAATTTCGCGTCGGCGTCGGACAGGAACTGGTCGTCGGCGGGAATGTCGGCGCTCTCCTCCTTCAGCGACGACATGCCGAGGGCCAGGATCTGGAGCCCCTTCGGCGCACCGCTCGTCTCGGTCGGCTCCGGCAGACCGCCGCGGATGACGTAGTCCAGCCCGTCGACCTCGTAGCCGAAGGCATGGCTCTCCGCCCCGAGCAGGTCGCCGTAGTAGATGCCGGTGCCCGCGAAGGCCCAGTGCTCCGGCCGATAGACGGGAAACCCGCGCACGCCGCGCGGCGCGCAGCCGCCCCAGCCGACATAGAGCCCCTGCGTGGCATTGAGACCGAAAGTGAGCGCCCCCGGCCGACCGATCTCCGGCGCTTCCCAGGACGTCGAGGTCCGGCTCGTGTCCGCCTGGCGGTAGACCGGGTCCTCGGCGCGCGCCCGGTACTTGTAGCAGGTCTGGCGCCGGCCTTCGTCCTCCAGCCGCGTCTGCCACATGAAGTTGCCGGCGAAGCGCGCGGCGCGTCCGCCCCTTTCCACATAGCTGTCCACGGCGTCGCGCATCTCCCAGGTCCAGTACTCGTCGTGGCCGACGAAGACCACGCAGTCGTAGCCGTCGAGGATGTCGGGATCGAAATGCAGCTCGTGCTGGCTGGCGAGATCGATCGCGTACCCGGTCCGCTCCGCCCAGCGGAAGAAGTGGCTGTCATAACTCGCCCAGCCGGAGGAGGCGTATTTGCGCGAATAGCCGTTGGCGAAGGCCCATTCCATGTGCGGGTAGCGCGGGGGCGTCGCCGGCGGGACGTAGAAATCGACCGGTACGCGCGGCGCCTCCGGCGGCAGCGCCACGAAGCCGCGGCAGAACGGCCGCTCGATGCTCACGGTCGGCGCATACATGTCGCGACCGGGCCCGGTGATGCCCTGATAATGATTCGAACCGCCCCAGGTGTTGTAGGCCGTCCAGGTGCCGGTCGCGGCGACCTGGAGCACACGGCCGGGCTTGCGGCCCTTCTCCGGACGCACGATGAAGAGATGGTGCGTTCTGATCTTGCCGCCATCCCGACCTTCCGCCGCGAGCGTCACGCGATAGGCGCCGGACGGCCAGTCGCGCGGGATCTCGAATTCGAAGCTCGTCTCCCAGCCGCAGCCTTCCACCGAAACCTGATCAGGCGTGTCCTGCCAGCGGGAGGCCAGGCCTTCACGCGAGAAGACGCGGGTTTCCGTCGCGCCGTCGCGCACGATCTCGATGGAGTACGTCGCGGCCGTCGACGACACCTGCAGCCTCACGGTATCGCCCGCCGCGTAGGAGTAGCGGTCGGTGTAGCACCAGATCTCGCCGCGATCGCCGTCCATGCCCGGCCATTCGTACTGGTTGCCGGCCACGGCCTCGCGGCGCTGCTCGGACGTCAGGCCGAAATCGGGATAGGAATTCGTGGCAGTCATGGCGGGTCAGGCGTCCGGGGCGGTGGTGAGATACTTGCGCAGGAACCCGCGTGTACGGTCCTGCTTCGGCGCGGTGAAGATCTCGGACGGCGGTCCCTCCTCCACGACCACGCCGCCGTCCATGAACAGTACCCGGTCGGCGACCTCGCCGGCGAAACGCATCTCGTGGGTCACGATGAGCATGGTCATGTGCTCGGCCGCGAGCTGTTTCATGACGAGGTTCACCTCGTCCACGAGTTCGGGATCGAGCGCGGAGGTTGCCTCGTCGAACAGCATCACCATCGGTTGCATGGCGAGCGCGCGGGCGATCGCCACGCGCTGCTTCTGGCCGCCGGAGAGCTTCGAGGGGAAGGCGTCGATCTTGTCGGCGAGGCCGACCTTGCGCAGAAGCTCCAGCGCCTGCTCGCGCGCCTCGGCCTTCGGTGTGCCCTTGAGCACGATCGGCCCCATGGCGATGTTCTCCACCACGGTGAGATGCGGGAACAGGTTGAAGTGCTGGAACACCATGCCCATTCGCTGCCGCACTTGGTTGATGTGGCGTTCGAAGGCGCGGCCCTTCAGCGGCTGGTTCACCTGCACGCCGTCGAGCCAGACCTCGCCGCCGTCGAGCGTCTCCAGATGGTTGATCGCCCGAAGCAGCGTGCTCTTGCCCGAGCCGCTCGGCCCGATGATGGCGATGATCTCGCCGCGACCGACGGTCAGGTCGATGCCCTTCAGAACCTCGTTGTCGCCGAACGCCTTGCGTGCGCCCTTCACCTCGACCATGGGACGGGAACTCATCGCGACATCTCCACGCGCGCCTCGATTCGGCGCAACGCCGCCTCGAGGACCAGATTGAGCAGGTAATAGAGCAGCGCTGCGGTGATGTAGAACTCGAACGGCCTGAACGTCTCAGAAATGGCGAGCTGCGCGGCATGCACCAGTTCGGCGATCCCGATGACCGAGACGATCGAGGATTCCTTCAGCAACGCGATCATGTTCGAGCCGACCGGAGGTGTCGTGCTGCGCACGGCCTGCGGGATCACCACGTAGCGGAAGGTCTGGAAGCGGCTGAAGCCGATCGAGCGCGCCGCTTCCGCCTGGCCCGGATCGACGGCGGCGATACCGGCGCGGAAGATGTCGGCATTGTAGACTGCGAAGTGCAGGCCAAGCCCGACGATGCCGGCCACCAGGGCAGGGATGTCGATACCGATCTGCACGAGGCCGAAATAGATCAGGAAGAGCTGCAGGAGCAGCGGCGTGCCCATGAAGAGCCAGATAAACAGCCGCACGGGATAGGCGACGATTGCCGGCGCGTAGAGCACCACGAGCGCAAAGAGGATGCCGACGAAAAACGAGATGACCGCCGCCGAGACGGTGAGCACGACCGTCCACCAAACGCCGATCCAAAGGATATCGGCGTAGGGAAGGACGACGGAGAAATCGAGACCCTGCATTGGCGCCTCAATCGATCGCGTAGCGGCGGTCGAGCAGATCGACCACCCGCGCCACGCCATAAATCATCACCATGTAGAGCAGCGCCGCCACCCCGAAGATCTCGAAGGGCTTATAGGTCGAACCGATAAAGCGTTGCGCCGTGTAGGTCAGTTCCACCACCGAGATGGTCGCCACGAGGGACGTGCCCTTCACGAGGGCGACCGTGTTGACGCCCAGCGGACGGATCATCAGCCGCGCTGCCTGCGGCAGGATCACCCGCTGCATGGTCTGTGCGCGGCTGAAGCCGATCGAGCGCGCCGCTTCCGCCTGTCCCTTGTCGACCGAAACGATCGCGCCGCGCACACCCTCGGCCATGTAGGCGCCGATGTTGAGGCCGAGCCCGACCACGCCTGCGGCGAAGGGATCGAGGTTGATGCCGACCTGAGGTCCGCCGAAATAGAGTACGAAGAGCTGAATGAGCGCAGGCGTACCGCGAAAGACACTCACATAGGTCGCCCCGAGATAGCGCAGCGGCGCCACCGGCGACAGGCGCGCGGCGGCCGCGGCGGCCGCCATGGCCAGGCCCAGGCCCCCCGCCAGCACCGAAAGCTGGACGGTCACGAGCGCCGCTTCGAGAAAGAACGGAAACACGCGCATCATCAATGCAACGTCCATCTGCGCGCGCTCCTTTCTTCGTCTGGCGTGGTCATGCGGCGGATGGCGATCATGCCGCCTCGGGCGGCGTCGGTCGAGACCGAGAGATGGCTCGAGCGGCAGGGCGACGCCACGGACGCGTCGCCCGCCGGGGCAGGAGAGGGATCAGCGGATGTCGCGGCCGATCCACTCCATGGCGATCTTCTCGTAGGTGCCGTCCTGCATCATCTCGTCCAGCGCCTTCTGCATGGCCGCCTTGAGCTCGGGGTTCTCCTTGCGGATGGCGATGCCGATGGCGACGCTGCCGCCCTCGATGTCGGGCGTGTCGAGCTGGCGGATCTTCTCGCCCGTCTCCTTCACCGCGACGGCAACCGGAATGTTGTCGACGACGATGGCATCGACGCGGCCGGCGTTCAGTTCGAGGAAGAGTTCCGGAAGCCCCTTGTAGGTGCGGATGTCCCAGCCGCCCTGTTCGCGCGCCCATTTCTCGTGGGTCTCGCCGAGCGTCACGCCGAGCGTCTTGCCCTTCAACTCGTCGAGCGACTGAACCGGCGACTCCTCCTTCACGAACACGCCGCGGCCGGCATGGTAGTAAGGGCCGACGAAGTCGACGACTTTCTCGCGATCGGGGGTGATGGTCATGGACCCGACGATGGTGTCGTACTTGCTGGCGAGCAGCCCCGCGATGATCCCGTCCCAGGCGGTCGTGACGATCACCGGCTCGACGCCGATCCGTGTCGCGATCTCCTTGCCGATGGCGGCATCGAAACCGACCACCTCGTTCTGGTCGTTGACGAAATTGAACGGGGGGTACTGTCCCGTCATGGCGATCTTCATCTCGCCGGCGTCCTTGATGGCGGCGAGGTCCTCGGCCTGCGCGGGCATGGCGCCGATGGCCATGGTAAAGGTGAATGCTGCGGCCACAAGGCCCGAAAAAACAGTCTTCATCTCGTTGTTCCTCTGGTTCTGAAGGGTTCGTGCATGGCGGCATCACGACCGCTCTTGTTCATTGCTCCCTTAGGCGACGAGCCAAATCTTTGCCTTGCACGCTTCATTGCGCAAATAGATAATGGAAATAGGTCGCATACACTGGATGAATGATGAAGCGACAGTCTCAACGGCTCGTGTGGGAACTCGACTGGAACCTGCTGCGAACCTTCGTGGTGATTGCCGAGGAAAAGAGCATCACGCGTGCCGCGGAGCGGCTGAGCCTCAAGCAGCCCAGCGTCAGCAATGCCCTGAAGCGGCTGGAAAGCCGCCTCGGGCGCCGGCTGATCGAACGGGACGCCAACCGCTTCGACCTGACCGAGGTCGGCAGGCTTCTCTACGACGAGAGCATCGAGGTCTTCGGCACGATCTCGCGGATCCCGGTGCTGGTGCGGGATGCCCGCGAAGAGGTGACGGGGCACGTCATCGTGGCGCTCACCAGCCACGTGGTCTCTCCCCTATTCGACCGGGCGCTGGCCGAGTTCCACCAGGCGCACCCGAAGTCCAGCCTCACGATCACGGTTTCGCCCAGCGTGGACGTGGCGAAGCTCGTGCGAGAACGGCGCGCCTCCTTTGGGCTCTGCCTCGTCAGCCAGCGCGACCCGGCCCTGGAGTACACGCAGGTCTATCGCGAGTTCTTCGGCTTCTTCTGCGGGCCCACCCACCGGCTCTACCGTCGAAAGGGACTGACGATGAAGGATCTCGCCGGTGAGACCTCAGTGTCCTTCCAGACGGACAACGTCTCGGATGCCCTCCGCCCGGTGGCGTTGTTGAGGAGCGAAGCCAAGCTCGATGCGAACGTCGTCGGCGTTTCCTCCAACCTCGAAGAGGTCAGGCGCATGATCGTCGCTGGCCTGGGCATCGGCCCCCTGCCGCTGCACGTCGCGCGGCGCGACGTGGAGGACGGCCTGCTTTGGCGCCTGCCTCCCTACGAATCCCCGCCCGGCATCGACATCTTCCTGCTCACCAATCAGAAGAAGGCGATGAACCGGGCCGAACAGGCGCTCCTTTCGGGCTTGCGCCGACTGATCGAGGACATCCCGCTCGAGGACCGCACCTATCACGGCTGAGGATGCGGGACGCGTGTTCCATCCCGCAGATGGAAGCTGGTTGTCTGCCATGCCGCCCTGGGTAAGTTGTCATGGTTGAAGGAAATCGGAAGCCGCTGGGTTCGCCTCTCGTGTTTCAGGCACGTGTGCTCCTGCGTCGCCTAGCGTTTGCTGGCGGCGCATTCGCAATCGTCTGGGCGGCCATGGCTTATCTCGTTCTGCCGTTCGCCCTGCGCCACTATGACCATCAGACGGCGCTGGACGGCCTCGAGATGGTGACGCGCACCGCCGATGGGCTGCCGGGTGATCCCTTGAATGTCGGGATCGTCGGATCCCGGGAGGAACTCGTGGCCGCCATGGCAGCGGCCGGTTGGGCCCCGGCGGATCCCGTGACGCTGCGCACCAGCATCGAGATCATCGGCAGCGTGGTGTTCGACAGGTCCTACCGCGACGCGCCCGTCAGCCCGCTGTTCTACCAGGGACGGCAGCAGGACCTCGCTTTCGAGAAGGCGGTCGGCCGGAGCGCGGACCGACGCCAGCATGTGCGCTTCTGGAACGTCCTCTCCGCTGGTTCAGAGGGTCGACCTGTCTGGCTGGGGTCCGCCTCGTTCGACGTCGGCGTCGGGCTCAGCCACTACACGGGCGCCGTGACCCACGCCATCTCGCCGGACGTCGACGCCATGCGCGAGGAGCTGGCCGCGGACCTCGCTGCGACCGGACGTGTTGCCGAGGTCTACGAGGTGACGGGCGTAGGCCTTACCGTGAACGGACGCAACGGAGAGGGCGACCGCTACTACACGGACGGCGAGATCCGCTTCTCCGTTCTCGCGGGCCCGGGAGAGACGGGCCGCCAGCCGCCGCCGGTTCTGCCCAACCCGTCGCTCGTCGATCTGAAGAACGCCTTGTGGCGCGCCGCCTCAGATTGATGCTGGCAACGCCGCGTTTCGCCAGCGCCGTGGTTCAACGCCACATGCCGCGCATCTTGGCCTTCATGTCGATCCGGACCTCCGGCTGCGGCGAGCGCCCTTGCGATGCCGCCGACGGCGGCGGCCACGTGGTTCGTTCGAAGCGCTGCAGGATGTGGTCGGGAATGAAGCGCGTGCGCTGCGCATAGACGTGGCGGTCGCCGCGCGAGGCCTGCCCGTGCACGAAGAAGCGCTGCGGCGTGATCAGCTGCAGCGAATCCTTGGCGCGGGTCATCGCGACGTAGAGCAGCCGCCGTTCCTCCTCGATCTCCTCGCGCTCGCCGGTGGCGAGGTCGGAGGGAATGCAGCCGTCGACCGCATTGAGAAGGAACACCTTGGTCCACTCCTGCCCCTTGGCCGAATGGATGGTGGAGAGGATCAGGTAATCCTCGTCGCGATGCGGTGGTCCGGCCTCGTCGCTCGTCGCGTCCGGCGGATCGAGCGTGAGGTCGGTCAGGAAGCGCTCGCGCGACGGGTATCCGGCAGCGATCTGCTCTAGCGTCAGGAGGTCGGCCCGGCGCGTGACGGCATCTTCGTGATTCCTGTCCAGATGGGGTTCGTACCACAGCCGCACCCGCTCCAGGTCGGCGGGCCATGCGGACTTCCCGCGCAAGCCCGAAAACATGTCGACGAAGCCCGGCCAGTCTTCGTGCGCACGGGCGGGAGGCTTGAAGAATTGCAGCCCGAGCACGGGATCGAGCGCTTGCTGCATGGCCTCGATGGCGGCACCCGCCGCCGATGGGCCGACGCCCTGCATCAGCTGCAGCACGCGGAACCCCGCCACCCGGTCGCGCGGGTTCTCGGCAAAGCGCAGCGCGGCCAGCACGTCCTTCACATGTGCGGAATCGAGGAACTTCAGCCCGCCGAACTTCACGAAGGGAATGTTGCGGCGGGTGAGTTCGATCTCCAGGGGGCCCGAATGGTGCGAGGCACGGAACAGCACCGCCTGGTGCTTCAGCATCGTTCCGCGTTCGCGCTCCTGCAAGACCTCCTCGCAGACATGGTTCGCCTGTTCTGCCTCGTCACGGACCGTGACCAGCCGAGGCTTCTCGCAAGAGCGCCGTTCTGTCCAGAGATCCTTGGTGAAGCGCTCGGAAGCCTCTCCGATTACGGCATTCGCCGCGGCGAGCAGTACGTCCGTCGAGCGATAGTTGCGGTCGAGCGTGACGATCTCCGCCGGCCGGGGAAACAGCTTCGGGAAGTCGAGGATGTTCCTCACCTCCGCCGCGCGGAAGGAATAGATCGACTGCGCGTCGTCACCGACCACGGTGAGGCCGTGTCCGTCCGGCTTCAATGCCGTGAGGATCGCCGCCTGCAGGCGGTTCGTGTCCTGGTACTCGTCCACCAGTATGTGGTCGAAGCGGGCACCGAGATGCTCGGCGATAGCGGGTTCGGCGCACATCTGCGCCCACCATAGCAGAAGGTCGTCATAGTCGAGCACGTTCTGCGCCTGCTTGGCCTCGACATACGCCGCAAACAGCGTCTTCAGTTCGATCGCCCACCCAACGCACCACGGAAAGCTTTTCGCCAGCACCGGCTCCAGTTCGGCCTGCGCGTTCACGACGCGCGAATAGATCGCGAGACAGGTTCCCTTGGCCGGAAAGCGGCTTTCGGTCTTCGACAGGCCGAGTTCGTGCCGGACGAGGTTCATCAGGTCCGCCGAATCCTCGCGGTCGTGGATGGTGAAGGCCGGGTCGAGGCCGATCTCGAGCGCATAGTCGCGCAAGAGCCGGGCACCGATCGCATGGAACGTGCCGGCCCAGGTCAAACCTTCCGTCAGCACCGCGGCCCTGTCGCCCATCACCTCCGCCGCGATCCGCTCGACCCGCTTCGTCATCTCCGACGCGGCGCGGCGGGAGAACGTCATCAGCAGGATGCGGCGCGGATCGGCGCCCTTTACGATCAGATGCGCCACCCGATGCGCCAGCGTGTTCGTTTTTCCCGACCCCGCGCCCGCGATGATCAGCAGCGGAGCCGCCACCTCCCCACCCCCATGCTCGACCGCCGCCCGCTGCTCGCGGTTCAGCCGCGCAAGGTAATCCTTCGGCGCTTGATCGATGGTCGAATCACGAAAGGCTAGGTTCATGTCCGCGACTGAACCTCGTTTCCCTTTCGTTCGCAACAACTGTGCGGGGACGAAGCGCTCTGGCAAAGGCCGGTTCCGGATGCCCGCTAGAGCAGGCAGAACCTGGAGTTCTGGGCGGGGTAGGGGCTTCATCGAGAAACTCCATATCGGCTGCCCGTGGATGCAGCGGACGCCTATTCGGTAAGCGCGTACTACAGACGCTGCGTGACGCTTCTTTCGCTCGTAACATCGGATCGTCCTCGCTACCGCAGCGCAGAAGAGTTTGGTGCGAAGGATGATTTCCGAGTCTTCGCCCCATAACAAATCGGCATTGCCGCTTCGGGTTTCCATATCTTCCCATCCGCCCTGAACCATGTAACGAACCCCGAAAATGGAGGTTTGAGAATGGCAAGAACCGGGATCCTGATCGACAACCGGTGGCGCGAGGCCGAGAGCGGCAAGACGATACCTGTGATCGCCCCCGCGGAAGGTCGCGAGTTCGCTCGGATCGCGGCGGCTACGGAGCGCGACGTCGACAGCGCGGTGAAAGCCGCGCGCCGAGCGCTTGAGACAGGCGCCTGGGGAAAGCTGAATGCGGCCGAGCGCGGCCGGCTCCTGTCGAAGATGGCGATCGTGGTGGCCGATCACGCCGAGGAACTGGCGCAGCTCGAGGCACGCGATACCGGCAAGCCGATCAAGCAGGCGCGCAACGACATCGTCGCGGCGGCGCGCTATTTCGAATACTACGGCGGAGGCGCCGATAAAGTGCATGGCGACACGCTGCCCTTTCTCAACGGGCACTTCGCCACTACGGAGCGCGTGCCGCACGGGGTGACGGCCCATATCATTCCCTGGAACTACCCCGCCCAGATGTTCCCCCGGTCGATCGGCCCGGCGCTCGCCATGGGCAATGCGGTAGTGATGAAGCCCGCGGAAGATGCCTGTCAGACGCCGCTTCGAATGGCGGAGCTGATGGTCGAGTGCGGCTTCCCGGAGGGCTCCATCAACATGGTGACCGGCTACGGCCACCAGACGGGCGCGGCACTCAGCGGTCATCCGGACATCGACTTCATCTCCTTCATCGGCAGCAATGCCACCGGCGTGCAGATACAGAGGGCGGCCGCCAGGAACCACATCGGCTGCACGCTGGAGCTAGGCGGGAAGTCCGCGCAGATTGTCTTCGCCGACGCCGATCTCGATGCCGCGCTGCCGGTGCTGGTCAATGCGATCGTGCAGCACGCGGGCCAGACCTGTTCGGCCGGGTCCCGCCTGCTCGTCGAGCGAAGCGCTTACGATCGCATTGTCGATCGGATCGCAGAGCAGTTCGGCAAGGTACGCGTCGGAACTCCGGAAATGGACCTTGATCTCGGTCCCGTGGTGAGCCGGCGCCAGCAGGAGCGCGTTGTCGGCTACTGCGATCGCGCGGTCGCGGATTCGATCCCCACGATCGCTTCGGGTCAACTGGCCGACGGATTGCCGTCAGACGGCTTCTTCGTCGAGCCGAAGCTGTTCGGGCCGGTGCCGCGTTCCAACGCACTTGCGCACGAAGAGGTGTTCGGTCCTGTCATGGCCGTGATGCCCTTTGACGACGAAACCGATGCTGTCGCGCTTGCAAACGCCACGCGCTACGGTCTCGTCGCGGGCGTCTGGACGCGCGACGGCGGCAAGGCGCTGCGCGTCAGCCGCCGAATGCAGGTCGGCCAGGTGTTCGTGAATTGCTACGGCGCCGGTGGCGGCATCGAACTGCCCTTCGGCGGGATGAAGAAATCGGGTCATGGCCGCGAAAAGGGTTTCGAGGCGTTCCACGAATTCTCCGCCGTGCGCACGATGGTCATTAAGCACGAGTGAGCGTCTGCTATCCGCCCGACCGGCCATCGATCCGATCGGCGATGGCGATCATCTCCTCCACCGCCTTGACCGAGGCGACGTCGATCATCTTTCCCTCGAAGCTGATCGCGCCTTCACCACGCTCGAGCGCCTCGGCATAGGCCGCCGCCATCGCGCGCGCCTTCGCGACGCGGCCGGGTTCGGGTGTGAATACCTCCTCGGCCGTGGCGATCTGGCTGGGGTGGATCGCCCATTTGCCGGTGAAGCCCAGTATTGCGGCGCGGCGCGCCTCGTCGCGATATTTCTGCGGGTTGCGGAAATCGGCATAGGGTCCGTCGATCGCGTCGAGACCGTTCAGCCGCGCCGCGATCACCACGCGGTTTCGATGGTAGTGATAGAGATCGCCCGGATAGTCGTCCGTCTCGCCAACGTCGGAGACCGGCATGCCTTGGCTGCGGGCATAGTCACCCATGCCGAAGATCAGCGCTTCCAGCCGTGGCGAGGCAGCCGCTATCTGCTCGACCTTGTCCAAAGCCTGTATCTCCTCGATCAACACCTCCAAACCAATCGGGCGGGTGATGCGATGACGCATCTCCAGCATGGCGAGCAGCCGCTCGACGAAGAGGACGTCCTGCGGCCCCAGAACTTTCGGCACCACGATGACGTCGAGCCTGTTTCCGCAGCCTTCGATCAACTCGGTAATGTCGTCGAGGGCCCAGGGTGTCGTGAGGTCGTTGATGCGCACTGCCACCGTGGGCGCGCGGAAAGTCGTGTTGCGAATGGCGGCCACGGCATTGGCGCGGGCGAGATTCTTGCGATTGGGCGCGACGGCGTCCTCGAGGTCGATGAAGAGATGATCGACCTCGATCGATGCCGCCTTGGCGAGCATCCTTTCGCTGGAGCCTGGAACCGACAGTTCACATCGCCGCAATCGTGTCGTCTTCATGCGGCCTCCGCGGCGGGTTTCGGCTTTCGGGCAGCGCGGACCTGTTGTGCAACCAGGCTGGGGATGCCGGCGAGACCCTTCGGGAAGAACCGCAGGATCAGGACGATCAGCACGGCCGTGATGAGATAGCGGCCCGGACCGAGCGGTGCCATGACTTCGGACAGGATCGTGAACACGAAGGCGCCGGCGACAGGTCCCCAAACGCTGCCCGTGCCGCCGAGCAACAGCATCGACAGCGCCAGCGTCAGGAACGAGAAGCCGAACATGTCGGGGCTCGCCGAGCGGACATATTGTGCATAGACCGCACCGATCGCGCCAGGGAAGATGGCGCTGAACGCGAAGGTGAGAAGCCGGATACGAGACAGAGGGACACCGCGACTTACCGCATAGGCCTCGTTGTCGCGCAGGGCGACGACCCGCCAGCCGAAGCGTGAGCGCGAAAACCAGCTGACGGCGGCGACGGTGAGGGCGAGGATCGCCAGCGACAGATAGTAATAGCCGATGTTCTGGTAGTCACGGAACGAGAACGTGCCGATCTCCAGCGGCGGGATCGAAACGAGGCCGAAATTGCCGCCGGTCAGCTCGCGTTGGTTCAGCACGATCTGAAGGCAGAGCTGGCCGAAGGCGAAGGTCACAAGGATGACGTAGACGCCCTTCAACCTCAGCACCGGCAGGCAAACGAGCACGCTCGCCACGACCGATGCGGTGATGCCGATCGGCAGGCCGAACCAGGGCGAGAAGCCGAAGGTCTTCGTCAGGATACCGGTGGCGTAGGCGCCGACCGCGAAGAAGGCCATGTGGGCGAAGTTGAAAACGCCGCCATAGCCGAGCGTGATGTTCCAGCTCGAGCCGAGCACCGCATACATGATCGCGATGATGCTGATGTGGCGTATGTAGGAATCATCGTTGACCAGCGGCAACACGACAAGGATTGCGAAAAAGGCCGCGATGGCGGTGGGACGCAGTTTCTTCTCCATGGTCACGGCTTCCCGAAGAGGCCGTTCGGCCTCAGTGCCAGGAATCCGATGAACACGAGGAAAAGCACGGCCTGTGTCCAGTAGGCACCGAGGAAATAGGTGCTTGTCGCCTCGCCGAACCCGACAAGATAGGCGCCAAGCACGGTGCCAGGCATGCTTCCCAGCCCGCCAAGGATCACCACGATCAGCGCCTTGAGCAAAGGCTCGCCGCCAAGGCCGGGCGTGATGAAGCGGATCGCACCGAGCATGATGCCGGAGAGACCCGCCAGCGCCGCGGCGATGGCAAAGGCGATGGCATACATCCGCTGAACCCGAATGCCGGAGAGTTCGGCGAATTCGCGGTTCTGCGCGACCGCCCGGATGGCGCTTCCGGTCCAGGTGAAGCGCAGGAAGGCCCAAAGGCCCAGCATGAGCAGCGGCGCGAGCAGAATGATGATCGCCTCATGGCCGGAGATCGTGGTGCCGGCGATCCGGACGCTGCCGTCGACGAACTTGTCGAGTTGCTTGATCCGCGGACCCCACAGCAGCAGCGCAGAGTTCTCGATGAAGAACGCACCAGACAGCGTCGTCATCACCGCTATCAGGACGATCTGCTTCTGGCCGAGGAAGGGAGCGACAAGCAGGTAGTTGATGAGGAAGCCGAGCACGGCGGACACCAGGATCGCGGCGATCACACCCATCGCAAGTCCCATATCCAGGCCGCGCGGATCCGCCACCGTCCAGGCGACATAGGCGGCGGCGGCCATCAACGCACCGTGGGTGAAATTGAAGATGCCCAGCGTGTTCCAGACCAGCGCCAGGCCAGCGGCCATCAGCACGTAGAGCGACGCGAGCACGAGACCGCTGGCGAATATCGACTGGAAGGCGAGCATGAGTGAATCAAGCATGGCCGAAATACATTTCCACGATGCGCTTGTGCTCCAATCCGCCTGCGCCGGAGATTTCTGTGTGGACGACGCCTTCGCTGACGAGCAGGATCCGCGTCGCGAGCGTCTGCAGGAATTCAGGGTCCTGTTCGACGATGATCGTCTGAACGCCAGACCGGATGATTTCCGCAACGGCATCGCGCAGGTCCGTCTTGAGCTTGGGCGACAGTCCGAGTGTGGGCTCGTCGAGGATCAACAGGTTCGGCAGGCCCATGAGACCGCAGCCGATTGCCACCATCTGCCGCTCACCGCCGCTCAGCGTACGGCAACGTTGGCCTCTCCGTTCCGCCAGACGCGGAAAAAGCGCGAAGACGCGCTCGATGCTGCGCCGCCGCTCGGCGCGGGGTCCCTTTGCGAAGGCACCTAGGGAGAGGTTTTCCTGGACGGTTAGGTCGGGAAACAGCGTGTTTCCCTGCGGCACGTGGATCAGACCTCGCTCGACGATTTCGGCGGCCGGCCGATTGGTGATGTCCTCGCCAAGAAACGTGACCGTACCGGACCAAGCTCGCAGCAGCCCGGAGAGGGTACGGAACAGGGTCGACTTACCATGCCCGTTTGGCCCGATCAGGCCGACATTCTCGCCCTTGGCGATGGCGAATGAGATGCCATGCAGCACCGGCACGCGACCGTATCCGGCGTTGAGCGCGCGAACGTCGAGGGCGAGCTCAGCCATTCGCCGCCGCCGGGCCGAGATAGGCCTCGATGACGCGCGGATCGCTGATCACGTCGTCGGGCGCCCCCTCCGCCAGGAGTTCGCCGAAGTTCAGCACGATCAGGCGGTTGGATACCGATACAAGTAATGAGATGATGTGCTCGATGACGATGACCGAGAGCCCGTCCTCGTTGACGCGCCGGATCAGCTGGATCATTTCGGCAACCTCCGGTCGCGACAGGCCGGCCGCCGGTTCGTCGAGCAGCAGGATTTTCGGCCGACAGGCGAGCGCCGTGGCAATCATGAGTTTCTTGCGATCGTAGACACCGATCTCGGAAGCCGGTCGGTCCTTCTGGGCAGCGAGGTCGAATGAATCGAGAAACTCCATCGCTCGCTTTCGGGCCGCCGCCTCGCCCTTCGCGAAATCACGATCGGGCAATGAAACGAGAACGTTTTCGATGACGCTCAAAGTCTCGAAATCGGTTTCGGTCTGGAAACTGCGGACAAGGCCTTTTTCCACGATCTGGCGCGGCCCGTATTCGGTGACCACATCCCCCGCGATCCTGATCTCGCCTGAGTCCGGACCGAATGGTATCTTGGTCAGTATGTTGAAGAGCGTGCTCTTTCCACTGCCATTTGGCCCGGCGATGCCAAGCACTTCGCTCTGTTTCAGGGAAAACGAAAGGTTCCGGATAGCCTTCAGCGCGCCGAAGCTCTTGCTGATGCCGTCCACCGCGAGAATGTCAGACATGCATTCGATACCAAACCTGGAGGGAGGCCGATGTCACGGCCTCCCCGTCCTCCGATATTACTCGAACCAGGGTGGTGTCTGGCTCTTACCGGTGGCGTACTCCTTGGGATAGATCGTGACACGGTCGCCGTCCCAGATCTGATAGAACTGGATCGGGAGGTAGCCGGGTCCCTGCAGGGAGAGATGCGTCTCTGGATCGAACTTGACGCGACCGTGGACCATCTCCTTGTCGGTGGCGGCGAGCTCGGCGGACATTTTGGCGTAGTCCATCGGGTCGCCCACCGTTTTCAGTATGTCCGCATAGAGATAGACCATTTCGTAGCAGATGTAGCCGTAGATCGAAGAGTCGTAGCCGTATTCGGCCTTGTACTTGTCGCCGATCTCCTTCGTGCGCGGACGCACCGAGGCGCTGATCGGACCGCCGAGCATGTTGTACAGAACACCGGTCGAGTTCTTTTTCGTCAGGTCGACGAACTCGGGCACCGAAGGCGCGTACTGGATAAACAGCAGCGACTCGGTCGGCTCCTCCATGAACTGGTTCATGAACGATGCGGCATTTGAGGAGGAGGCCTCGGTGTTGATGATCACGGCCGGCGGCGCGGCACGGATTTTGTTGAGAATGACGCGCCAGTCGTTGATCTCGACAGCCGGGACGACGTCGTCGAAGGTCATCGTCCAGCCCTTGGCATCCATGGCCTTCTTCAGGCCGGCATAGATCGGCATCGAGTAGGGGTTGTCCGAACCGATGATCGCGTAGGTCTTCTCAGCCGGATCGAACGAGCCGTCGGCGATCATCTCCTCGATGACGGTAGGAAGCTCCGTCTGATAGGCGTCGTAGGAGGGTGCCAGCGACCAGACGTTTTTGAACTTGTCCGGGTTCGGCTGGATGATCGAGCGATATTGATTGGAATTTGCCGCAACCATGTAAGGCACGCCGATTTCGGCGACGTAGTCCATCTCGAACCCGGAGAGGCTGCCGAACGGCGTCACGATCGCGCCGAGATTCTCAGTCGCCTTGAGGCGTTCCACGGCGGCCAGCACCGCGTCCGGCGTCATCTCCTTCGTGTCGAATTGCTCGACGTTGAACATGTAACCGTTCACGCCGCCCGCTTCGTTGATCTCCTTCGCCGCGAGCTTGGCGCCGTTGTAGCCCTCGACCGCGTCGGCGGCGAACGGACCGGCGAATGCGCCGAGCACGCCGAGTGTCACCGTCTTGTCCTGGGCTTGCGCCGCAGTGCCTGAGAACGCGGTCGCGACCGCGCCGGCCGCGAGCGTCGCCGCCCTTAGCAGATTCGCTGTTGATCTCATGGTTCACCCTCTTGTTGTCGGTATTGGCCGGAGCACCGTCTCCTGCGGTACTCGGTCATGAAAATCTACCGGCGTATTGCTCTGCAACAAGCGTCCAAATCGACATACGGCAATAAGATTGCGTTATAGCCTACCGCTATTCGGCAGCTCGCCGCGCCATCGATCGCTGGCCACCAGGGTGGCCGCGACCTCCGAGGTCAGCTGCGCAATCACATCCGCCGCGCGCGACCTGGGCCATCCGCGCGCCGAGGCCAGATAGACCTTGCGTTCGATACGAGGCTTCACGATCGGCACTGCCAGCAATTGTCCGGCCGCGCATTCCTGCTGGATCGCGCACCATGGCAGGATCGAGGTGCCGTATCCCGAAGCGACGAGCTGCTTGATGGCTACCAGCGAGTCGATCTCGGTCTTGACGTTGATGTCGAGCGACGAGAAGTCGGAATAGCGGTCGATGGCGTGACGCAGACCGTGATTTGGGCCGGTAAGGACCAGGCTGATGCCCCGCAGCTCCTTCAGTTCGATGGACGAGCGTCCCGCTATGAAACTGCCCCGCGCCGAAACGAGATAGAGTTGCTCTTCGAGCAGCGGAATGAGGTCGAACGGCGCATCCGGACCGGTGTCGAAGAGAACGGCCAGGTCGAGACGGCCGGTCAGCACCCACTCCGAAAGAAATCCGCTGTGGTTTTCGTTTATCCGCAGATTGATCGCCGGAAATCGCTTCTCGACCTCCTGCAGCAGCGGCACGGTCAGCCCGATGGAAATGCTGGTCGGAAGGCCGATCGTGACCACCCCGGATGGATGTGCGGAGGTCGTCTTGACGTCTATCGCCGCCTGGCTGAACTGCCGAATGATCGTTTCGGCGTGCCGCATCAGGGTCTCGCCGCACTCTGTCGGTGTGACGCCTTTCGTGCTCCGCTCAAGCAGCTTGACGCCGAGTTCGGCCTCCAGATTCGCCACATGATGGCTCAGCGCCGGCTGCGCGACGTTAAGATCGACGGCAGCGCGCGAGAAGCTCCTGAACTTGGCAACCGATAGGAAATATCTGAGCTGCCTCGCATCCATACTGCCATCTCCGGTGCGCTCGGCGAAGACTGTCGCCAATTGCTAGGCCAACATAGACCCACCATAACTTTCCTGTCTAACCGTAGAAGGCGATTGTTTTTGCGTCGCTCCCGCACCCCTGCGACATATCAGGCACTGCAACAGAAGTGCCCCCATGACTATTACCAAGCGCCCGCTCGAAGGCATCAGGGTCCTCGACATCGCGACCTTCATCGCGGCCCCAATGGCGGCAGCGATTCTGGGCGAGTTCGGCGCCGAGGTAATCAAGATCGAACAGCCGCGCGGTGGCGATCCATTGCGGCGTTTCGGCGTGCCGAGTGTCGAGGCCGACGACACGTTCTGCTGGATGAGCGAAGCGCGCAACAAGAAGTCGGTGACACTGGACCTGCGCCGCTCGGAGGGCGCCGACATCCTGCGCGAACTGGTCGCGAAATCCGACATAGTCTGCGAGAATTTCCGACCCGGTACGCTCGAGAACTGGGGTCTGGGCTACGAGGAACTCAGCCGCATCAATCCCGCCTTGATCATGTTGCGGGTCTCAGGCTTCGGCCAGGACGGCCCCTACAGCGCCCGCCCCGGATTCGCGCGCATTGCGCATGCTTTCGGCGGTCTCGCGCACCTGACCGGCATGGAGGGCGGTCCGCCACTGACGCCAGGTTCGACTTCGCTCGCCGACTATGTGTCGGGGGTCTATGGGGCACTCGGCATTCTGCTCGCGATGCGGGCAAGGGATACGGATGGCAAGGGACAGTACATCGACCTCGCGCTTTACGAACCGATCCTCCGCATGCTGGACGATCTGGTGCCCGCCTTTGCAGCGCGTGGCATCGTGCGCGGACGCCAGGGGCTCGGCACGTCCAACGCCTGTCCACACGGACATTTCGAGACTCGCGACGGCTGGATTGCCATAGCCTGTACCAACGACCGCATGTTCACCCGACTGGCTGCCGCGATGGGGCGGCCGGAGCTCGCGGAGCAGGAGCTCTATGGAACGACCGCAGCCCGGCTGCGCGACTCCGCCAAGGTGGATGCGCTCGTTCAAGACTGGGTCGGCGCGATGTGTACCGATGACATCGTGGCACTCTGCGCGGATCAAGACGTGCCCTGCGCCCGCGTGAACACGATCGAGAACATCTTCGCCGATCCGCACATCGCGCACCGGCAAAACCAGGTGGCATTGCCTCATGACGAACTCGGCCAGGTCCATGTTTCATCGGTGATTCCGAAACTTTCGCGAACGCCTGGCGCAGTCGACAGCCTCGGGCCGACGCTGGGTTCATCCAATGCGGATATTCTGGGTAGCGTCCTGGGAATGGATGAGGGCAAGATGCGATCGCTGAGGGCAGCGGGTATCATCTAGGAAGGCAGCGCATGACCGAGTTCCACGTCTTGCCGGACGAGCGCAGCCCGACCCGTGCGGTCTGGGACGACATCCTTTCGCGCGGCCCGGAACTCTACCGCGAGTACTGCGAGAGACCGATCGGTGCCCACAGCCCAAACCTGCAGTTCGTGCTTCAGCATTTCCGCAAGGCGCCATGCGCCGGCAAATATGTCCTGGTCGCCGTAGTGCCGCACCGTCGATGGCGGCTTGCGAAGCTGACCGGCAGGCGCGGCGACCCGGTGCGCGTTGAGGACGAGGTCGAATACACCGACCTCGCCGATGCAGAACGCCACGTCTACCGGTTGCGCTGGAAGGCACTCTGCGGCGAAGAACTGGAAACATCCTGAAAATGGCGCTTCCTTACGTCACCGGATATCTCGACAGGATCAGCCTCACCCGCGGCGAGCCGTTGAAGGTCATGGTGAGTTGCACTGCCGCCCCCGAATTTCGCGCCAGTCTCGTACGCGTCATCTGCGGCGACCTCAACCCCGAGGGCCCTGGCTTTCGCGAGGTCGAGATAGCGTCCGCCGCGGACGGTACCTATCCGGCGCGGGAGCAGATCTGCAACGCCGGCTCCTGTGTGGTCATTCCGCCGAACAGCTGTTTCGACTCGCTCGAGAGCTACTCGGTTCAGATGCACATCTGGCCCACGACGCCAATGAAGGGTGAGCAGGTCCTGCTTTCGCTATGGAGCGAGGAACTCGGCCAAGGCTTCCGACTGACGATCGACGCTTCTGGCGCACTGGCGGCCTCAGTCTCGGACGGTTCGAGTACCGCGAGCGCAATGACCTCGGTCCCGTTGACCGAACGGCAATGGCATCTGGTCGGCGCAAGCTATGATGCAAAGGCCCGCACGCTCTCCGTCCTCCACGAACCATTCTCGCGCTCCGGCGCGGGCGAAAAGCCGCTGGTTGCAACAAACGCCGTCCCGTTCTCTTTTCAGCTGCCGACGGGCGCGTGCCTGATACTTGGAGCGTCCATGAAGGGCGGCACACCGGCACGACCTCTGACAGCGCAGCACTACAACGGCAAGATCGAGAAGCCGCGTTTGCTTTCCGTTGCGGCGTCGCGTCTCGACATGGAAAAACTCCGTGGCGAGACGATCCCCGCCGATGTAACGCCTATCTGCGTCGGCTTCTGGGATTTCTCTGCCGGAATGGAGGGCGAACATATCGCCGACCGCTCCCGCAACGGCCTCGCCGGCTTGGTGGTCAACCTTCCGGCACGAGGCATGACCGGCTCCAATTGGACCGGAGAGGAGGTCTCCTGGCGTGCTACGCCCGCGCAATATGGCGCAATCCATTTCCACGATGACGACCTCTACGACGCGTGCTGGGATGCCGACATCTCGTTCGATCTGCCCGACGATCTGAAGAGCGGCTTCTATGCCATCCGACTGACTGCGGGCGCCGACGAGGAGCGGATCCCATTTTTCGTCCGGCCCAAAGCAGGCGACGCGCGCGCCCCGGTCTGCCTGCTTGCCTCCACAGCGACCTACATGGCGTATGCCAATCTCAATCCCGTCCCCTTTCCGATCGCGGAATTGCTGTCGAGCCGCCTCATCGTCCTGCACAAGGCCAACCTCCTCATCGACGAGCATCCGGAATGGGGACCGTCTCTCTACGACGTCCACTCCGATGGCAGTGGCGTCTGTTATTCGTCGCGCCTGCGGCCGATCCTCAACTTCCGGCCCGGCTACATCAGTTCCTTCGGTGCCAAGGGCTCGAACCTGCGGGAATACAATGCCGACACCCATATCGTTGATTGGCTCGAGCAGCAGGGAATCGAATACGATGTCGTCACCGATGACGATGTACATGTCGAGGGCTTCCGGCTGCTCAGCCAGTACAAGACGGTGATGACGGGCGCGCACCCGGAGTATTTTTCCGCCGAGATGTGGGATGCCACGAAGAACTATATCGATGCCGGCGGGCGGTTGATGGTGCTCGGGGGCAACGGTTTCTATTGGCGCATCGCTTACCATCCGACGCTCCCGGGCGTGATGGAAGTGCGGCGCTGCGGACCGGCAATCCGCACCTGGGAGACGCAGCCGGGCGAAGAATTCCATTCTTTTGACGGCAAGCGCGGCGGTCTGTGGCGCGCGCACGGACGGCCGCCGCAGTCGATCGGCGGCGTCGGCTTCATCTCGGAAGGCTTCGATCTCTCCGCCTTCTACCGACGCACGGCCGCCAGCCGCGACCCGCGCGCAGCCTTCATATTCGAGGACATAGACGCTGAGGTCATCGGCGATTTCGGTCTGCAGGGCGGTGGCGCCGCCGGCATCGAGATCGACCATGCGGATGCCAACCTCGGCACGCCGACCCATGCTCTGATCCTCGCGTCTTCCGAAGGCCATACCGAAGCGTTCCGGCTGGTGAACGAGGAAATGAGCATCACCGTGCCAACCGTCACGGCACCTGTCGAGGCGCGGATACAGGCGGACATGGTCTTCTTCGAAACCGCCGGTGGCGGCGCCGTGTTCAACGTCGGCTCGATCGCCTGGCCGGGCAGTCTCAGCCACAACGGATACGACAACAACGTCTCGAAGCTGACCCGCAACGTGCTCGACCGCTTCATCGACCCGACGCCGTTCTTATACCGGCGCGGCTCAACCTAACCGGGGGAATCGCATGACATCCGACATCGCCGAAGTCGAAAGCGCTGTGTGGGCGTATCTGAACGCGCTGCACGATGGCGATGTCGCAGGCCTTGCCCGCGTATTCGCGCCCACATCCGCGCTCTATGCCTCCGCGGAGGGTGCGGCGACCGCGCTCGCAATCGAGCCGTGGCTCGACCGCGTCCGAAACCGCAAGTCCGCGCGCGACAGCGGTTATGACGCCCGCAATCAGATCCATTCGATCGAGGTCGTCGGCGATATGGCGATGGCCAAGGTATCGTCGGTGTTCCCGCCGAAGCAGTTCACCGATTTCCTGAGTCTGGTCCGCACCAACGAGGGATGGCGCATCGCGGCAAAGACGTATCACGCCGAGGATGTACCGGAGCGACATCCTTAACGCCTGTCGCCCCCGGAGCACGCCGGGGATCATGATGCGGATGTCCGGTCGCTTCGAGGGAGTCTTCTTCCCTCAAGAGGGCTTCGGCGATCGGATCTCCGTTTCGTCCGAGCAGAATACGCTTGTCCAGGAGCCGCGGCCTTGGGGACCCATCCGATCCGGAACAACAGCTTCGATTCAGCTGCCATCCCGTGCTGTGGCGTCCTCCAGGAACTCCGATCCCGGTGCCACACGCGACACCAGCAGCCTGTCGCGCGCCCGCGTCGCGGCGACGTAGAGAAGCTGCCGTTCGGTGGCGATAACCTCGTCCAGCTCGAAGGCGTCGGCCACGTCCGCGACGCGCGCCGCCAGCGGGAGGACATTTTCGTCGCAGGCGACGACGGCGACTGCACGGAACTCCAGGCCCTTGGCGAGATGCATGATGCCGACGAGGGCTTTGTCCTCGTCCTGGCGGCCGGTTGTGAGGACGTATCCAGCCATAGGAATTTCGGCCGCAAGGCGCGCTGGGCTGGACGCACGCGAACTCATCTCGCGCGGCCAAGATCCCATAGCTGCAAGAGGGGCTCGGCGTGATAGCGAGCTGCAGAAAGCATCCATCCCGACCTTTGAAGAAGCCGCGTTGCTTGTCCATCAGGAAATTGAACGCGGATTTCGTAACAGGAAACATGCTGCATCGTGGCTGACTAATTTTGGAAACGTACGTGTTCCCTATGACTGGTTCGCGGCCGGTCTCGGAACTGCGCGCAGCGGACTTCGCAGAAGCTCTGCGACCGATATGGCTTTCAAAGCCCGAAACCGCTTCCCGTGTCCGCCGGCGTTGCGACACCGTGATGAAGTGGTGCGCGGTTCACGATCATCTCGTAGCAAGCCCTGTTGGGTTGGTAACTAAAACTGCTCGCGAAGCAGCCGGCAAATCGTGAGCGGGTAACGCATCATCCTGCGGTTCCGTGGCGAGATGTTCCCGCCTTCGTTGCCAATGCCCTTCTTGCCCGTAGATTGAGTGACGGCAAGCAGATGCTGGAGCTCCTGATCTTGACGGCGGCTCGCTCGGGAGAGGTTCGGGGAATGCGGTGGGACGAAGTGGATTTTGCTAAGCGGCTATGGACTATACCAGCGGCGCGCATGAAGGCACGGATGCCTCACAGAGTACCTCTGACAGACAGAGCGCTACAGCTGTTGGCCGACCGCGCAACCGAGCACAAGACTCGGCTCGTATTTTCATCGAGCAAAGGTAAGTCGTTTAGTGACGTGGTTCTCACCAAGCTGCTCCGCGACGCAAATGTCGCGAGTGACACTTCGGGACGCACTGCGACTGCTCACGGGTTCCGTTCTGCCCTCCGCGACTGGGCTTCGGAGAATGGCTACCCAAGAGATCTGGCTTAACGAGCGCTCACTCACACCTTGCGCAATGCAACTGAAGCAGCGTACCACCGAACTGACCTGCTTGAAGCGCGGCGCGAGATGATGAATGCTTGGGGAGCACACGTATACGGCGCCGACTGATCCCTGTCACTCTGTGCATACCAGGATGCAGGGAAGTGCGGGCTGAACCGCCCCGGGTTTGCCGGAGGCTCCAACTCCTGAGAAGGTGGAGCCATCATGAGCAAGACGACGAACAAGTTTTCCCCGGAAGTACGCCAGCGAGCCGTGCGGCTGGTGCTGGATCACGAGCATGAACACCCCTCCCGCTGGGCGGCGATCATGTCGATCTCGGGCAAGATCGGCTGCACGGGCCAGACGCTGAACGAGTGGGTGAAGAAGGCCGAGGTGGATGCCGGCAAGCGGGCCGGTGTGCCGGCGGACATGGCGGCCAAGCTGAAGGCCCTGGAACGGGAGAACCGAGAACTTCGGCAGGCCAACGAGATCCTGCGCAAGGCGTCGGCGTATTTTGCCCAGGCGGAGCTCGACCGCCCATTCAAACGATGATCGCGTTCATCGACGATCACCGCGAGGCGTATGGGGTCGAGCCGATCTGCAAGGTGCTGCCGATCGCCCCGTCGACCTACCACCACCATGTCGCCAAGCGCGCCAATCCCGAGAAGCTGTCGGCGCGGGCGAAGCGGGACCTGGAGCTCAAGCCCGAGATCGAGCGCGTCTTCACCGAGAACTTCGAGGTGTATGGTGCGCGCAAGGTCTGGCGTCAGATGCTGCGCGAAGGCTTCGGCGTTGCGCGCTGCACAGTCGAGCGGCTAATGGCCGACGTGGGCCTACACGGCGTCATCCGCGGCAAGCCGATCCGCACCACGGTCCAGGACAAGGCCGCGCCATGTCCACGCGACCATGTGAACCGGGTCTTCCATGCCCCGGCGCCGAACAGGCTCTGGCTCTCGGACTTCACCTACGTCAGCACCTGGTCGGGCTTCGTCTACGTGGCCTTCGTGATCGACGCCTATGCGCGTCGCATCGTCGGCTGGCGGGTGAGCCGGACGGCGCATGCGAGCTTCGTTCTCGATGCTCTTGAACAGGCCCTGCACGAGCGGCGGCCCATTCATCGCGGTGGCCTGGTGCATCATTCGGACAGGGGATCTCAATATGTCAGCATCCGCTACACAGAGCGTTTGGCCGAGGCGGGCATCGAGCCTTCCGTCGGAAGTATCGGCGACTCCTACGACAACGCTCTCGCCGAAACCATCAACGGCCTCTACAAGGCCGAGGTGATCCATCGGCGCGGACCCTGGCGCTCCTTCGAGGCCGTCGAGTTCGCAACGCTGAACTGGGTCGACTGGTTCAACAATCGCCGGCTGCTGGAGCCCATCGGCAACATCCCGCCGGCCGAAGCCGAGGCACGCTACTACGCCATGCTGGAAGAACCGGCCATGGCAGCGTGACTCAAACCAAATGGCCTCCGGCAAACCCGGGGCGGTTCAGGCCACGTAAAACTTCAACGCCTACTTCGCCCGCGACGCCTGTAGCGTGTGCTCTCCAATGAGGCTGCGCGGCTCCTCCCGCAACGGCAGAAATGCGCCCCCGTTGAAGACATTCAGGCAGGCTTTGCCTTCGCTTGGAAGCGGACACTTGACCGGTTTTTGACTGATGGCGGCAATGAGCCCCCACTTCAGGCTTCAGGCAGCCTTTCCTCCCTTTGGTTTTGCAAACAGCGCAACCGAGCCCGCGAGGTTCGGCGACGCACTGTTCTCGCGGATTTTTTTCCGTTTGAAGCGCTCTAACCAGCGGGTGCAGAGGGCACGCGGCAGATACCCGCCCGTAGACCCGCGGCGGCGCTTCTCCTAGACCATGCCGCGCACGTCCGGAGACAATCTCCGCAAGCACGGCGGTCCCTGCAGTGTCAGCGACAGGGAACGGCGGCCCAGCAGAACGAGAGAGTTTTCGAAGACTCCCCCTAAGTGCGAAGCGACGGACATGAGACAATTCGTTGACGGTGAAACCGTCAGATAGGCTGGAAAGCCGGACATTATCACCAGGCGGACATTTCCGCATCCGCCGTTGAGGCAGCCAGGGACGCGCCTTACCGCTTGATCTTGGAACATAATGGTCGCGGCAAAATGCGGGCCCCGAGGCCGATTGCCGAATGTTGTCGGGGGACGGCAGTCGCGTCGAGCGAACCAAAACCAGGGAGGGTGATATGTCTAAACAAGAAAGCTTGAAGTCGGCGCTCGTTGCGATCGGAGCGGCAGTTTCCATCTCGCTTGCCGTCGCCACCGCAGCCGCTGCCCAGGAGAAGCTGCGCATGGTTACGAGCGTTCCTGCTCAATCCTTCATCTTCAAGGACATTCTCCAGGTTTGGGCCAAGCGGGTGACCGACTCTGCCGGCAACAGCCTGGAGATCGAAGCCTTTCCGGCGGGCACTCTCGGACGCGACCCGCAGACCCATATCGACATGGTGCGCGATGGCGTCGCCGACATCGGTTACATCGTGCCGGGCTATACGCCGGGGGCGTTTCCGGAAGTGACCGTGATGGAGCTTCCGACGCTCGTGCCGAGCGCAACCATTGGATCGCGCGCCGGTGCGCGGATGATCGACGAAGGCTTCTTCCAGGGAACCGGAGCCGAGAACCTCGTGGTGCTGGGAATGTTCTCCACTGCGCCGACGCAGCTGGCGACGACGCGCAAGGTCGAAAGCCTGGAAGACATCAAGGGGCTGAAGCTGCGCGGCGCGGGACCGACCCTGCTCGGGACGATCGAGGCGCTCGGCGCGGTTCCCGTCGGCGGCCTCACGGTGACCAACATCGCGGAGTCGGTGACGCGCGGACTGATCGACGGCTCGGTCAATGAATGGGTGGCGCTGACCATCTTCGGCATTGCCGAGGCGACGAAGTTCCACCTCGTCGCTCCCAACCTTGGTGCTTCGCCGATCATGGTGATCATGAACCGCAAGAAATATGAAAGCCTTTCGCCGGAGCACAAGGCGGCCATCGACGAGAATTCGGGGATGGTGTTCTCCGAGTTCTGGGGGGAGACGTTCGACGGCAACATCGAGAAATTCAGGTCGGCCGCCATGAAGGATACCGATCGCACCTTTACGGAGCTGACGCCGGAAGAGGAAGCGCGCTGGAACGAGCGGCTCCAGACGGTGATCGCAGACTGGATTTCGAAGTCACCGAACGGGCAGGCGGTCTACGACCGCTACAGTGCCGCCATTCAAGAGGCATCGAAGTAATCCGCGCCATTGACCGGGTCGGCCCGAGGCACGTTGCGGGCCGCGATTGGCACGGAAGGTCACGACGCAGCACCAACTCGAGTTCTCGGCTCTCATCGACACGATCGTGCCGATGAGAGCCGAGCCGACCAACCGAGCATTGCGACGATCTCGACCATTCAAACCGAGAGAACAGTGGACGACGCGAACTGGGCTTCAGCCCGGAAATCAAAGATTTACCAGGGAGGACGACAATGCTGGAAAAGATGGTCAAAGCGGCAGCAGCCGCATGTATCGGCGGAGCGCTTGCGGGAGCGCCCGGGGCGATCGCGCAAGAGAAGATTTCGCTGACCGCGGGCTCCGGATTGGCGCTCGCATCCGTGGGTACGTCCGAACTCGCTAACTACTTTCTGCCGGAGGTCAACCGGCGACTTGCCGAAGGCGGGCGCTACCAGATCGAATGGACAACGGGTTGGGGCGGCACCATCGCCGGTCAGTTCGACATGTTCGAGGCTGTCGAGGATGGGATCGTCGACATCGCCTACGTCAACACGCTGCATGAGGGCGCCAAGCTGCCGCTCGAGCAGGTAACATTCGTGACGCCTTATGGCGTCAACGATCTCAAGTCTGCGATGTCGATCTTCAACGCGCTACGCGAGCGCATCCCCGCGATGGACGAGCAATTCCTCAAGCACAACCAGCGCCGCCTCGCGGTCGTCGGCCTGCACAATTATGACATCCTCTCGACCTTCAGTATCGAACGATACGAGGACCTGAGCGGACGAAAGATCGGAGCGCCGGGACTTGCTGCCAACTGGCTCACCGGCACCGGGGCGGTACCGGTGACCGGTGCGCTGTCAGAGTACTACAACTCACTGAAGACCGGCGTGTACGATGGCATCCTGATGTTTCAGTCCGGACTGGCCAGCTTCAAGTTCTACGAGGTTGCGCCGATAGTCACCAGGGTCGGGTTCGGCTCGCAAATCGTCAGCAACATCACGATCAACGAAGACGTGTGGCAAGGTCTCCCCCAGGAAGTGCGCGATGTCCTGGGAGAGGTCGCTTCCGAGTATGAAGACAGGCTTGCGAGTCGGACCATCGAGCAAGCATCAGCCGGTCTGAAGACGGCCCAGGAGAAGGGCGCCACGGTCGTGGCCATGTCCAAGGACGAGGTGCGGCGGATGGCGCAGGTCCTGCCGAACATCGCCAAGACCTGGGCGGCCGAAGCCGACAGCCAAGGGCTGCCGGGAACCGAAGTTCTCAACACCTACATGCAGCTCTCACGAGATGCCGGCGTGGAGCTCCTGCGCGATTGGGCCGAGTAGTGGCCAAAGGCCAGCATACGGTCAAAAGAAGGCAATAGACTCGTGAACCTGATTGTTCTCGTTCACAGGGCGTCGACGCGGGTGCTTGGGCCCGCGGCGACCTTCATGTCGGTCGTGGGCGCGGCATGGATCTTCGCCATCATGGTCATTATCAACCTCGATGTCTTCGGTCGCTTCCTGATCTCGCAACCGATCGACGGCGTACCCGAGACCGTGTCGCTTTCCATTGTCGGCATCGTTTTCTTGCAACTGGCAAATACGTTGCGGAAAGATCGCTTCATCCGATCTGACATGTTGATGGGCCGGCTTCGCCGTGGTCGTCCTCGATTTGCCTATGCGCTCGACGCGGTTTTCAACCTTCTCGGCGCCGTCATGTTCGTGTTGATCTCAGTATATCTCGCTCCGAAGTTCCTGTTGGCCTACGAACGGGGTACCTATGTAGGCAATTTTGGGCGGTTCACCATGGTGATCTGGCCGATTCTGCTCACCATCCTGGTCGGGACCGTCCTGACTTTTGCCCAGTATATCACCTTCGCTCTACGTGATGTTCTGGGTGCCTTCGATCGACTGCACTTCTTGTCCGACGACGACGTGCACGGCGATCCCGCGGCCTAGACTTCGGAGCTCGCTTCATGGACCCCTCGACCATCGGCCTGGTTTCGCTCGTACTGATGGTGCTGCTGATCCAGCTCGGCATCCACATCGCCGTCGTACTGCTGCTATTGTCCTTCGTTGCCACATGGTTGATCCGCGGCAACGTGGATATTGCGGGAAACCTGCTTGCCAAGGCGGCCGAGACATCCCTTCAGAGCTATTCCTTCGGTGTAATCCCCCTCTTTGTGATGATGGGATTGCTCGTTAGCGCCTCGGGAGTGGGTCGCGACACATTCGCGTTGGCAGGCTACGCGTTTAGGAGAATCCTGGGTGGCCTAGGGATGGCAACCGTCGCGGCCAACACAGTGTTCGCGGCCATCAACGGCTCTTCCATCGCCTCCGCTTCCGTCTTTACCAAATTGGCCGTCCCCGAACTTGTCCGGCAAGGATACAATCGCCGCTTTTCGGTGGGCGTGGTAGCGGGTTCTTCCGTGCTCGGCATGCTGATTCCGCCAAGTCTTCTGCTGATTTTTTACGGAATAGTCGCTGAAGTCTCGATCGGCGACCTGTTTACGGCAGGGATCGTTCCGGGCTTGATCCTCGCGGGCGCGTTCATTCTCACCATCGCTGCAATGGCGCGTATTCGACCGAGTTACGTGGGAAATCCGACCACCGACGCAGAGGAGACCTCTCGTCTTTCAGCCCGTGAGATCACATACAAGATCGGCCCGATCACCCTGCTGATCGCGATTGTCCTTGGAGGTATCTATGGTGGGGTATTTACCCCTGTGGAAGCAGGAGGTGTTGGCGCCTTGGCTTCTCTGCTTTTGGCGCTGGCCAGAAGAAGTCTGACCTGGCGCGGCTTCTGGAAAGTCCTGATAGAGACCGGCTTCGTCACTTCGTCCGTCTCCATCCTGATCATTGCCGCACATTTCTACGCAAGTATGTTGTCGCTGTCTCGCCTGCCGACGGTGCTGGGGCTTTGGATCGAGACGGCTGACCTGAGCTTTGGCGTATTGCTGCTGATCTACCTGGCCATCGTCCTCTTGCTCGGAACGGTGCTCGATAGCGTCTCGATAATCCTGATCGCCCTGCCGCTGGTCCAGCCGGTGATGGTCAGCATGGGGGTCGACATGGTGTGGTTCGGCATCATCACCATCATCGCCGTGGAAGTCGGCCTGCTCACGCCTCCCCTGGGTCTGTCAGCCTTCGTGATCAAGGCCAATCTCGACGATCCCGAAATCTCGCTGAACGACATTTTCATTGGTGCCGCGCCCTTCGCCATCACCATGCTGATCGTGCTTGCACTGATCGTGTTCCTCCCAGTGCTGGCGACCGGTTTGATCCGCTAGTTTTCGGTCAAGCAATGACGTGCAGAGAGCCAGGCGCTTCTACCTCCGACTTCCAATCCGCGAGCGCAGGGAAATCGCGATCAGTAAAATTCCTCGTTAGCCGAGTTCTGATGAAACGGTCCATGAACAGGAGGGTTGGGCATTGAACTACGTCGCTGCGCAATCGGGCGCCTATCTCCACCATCTCGCTTTCGAAAGCTCGGATCCCGAACGACTCGCGGGGTTCTATGCCGATGTGATGCAGATGGACTTGCAGCAGGTTTCCGATTCCGAATGGCGGTGCGAAGGTCCGGCCCGCCGCGTGGTTGTGGTGAAGGGAGGAGACAAGACTCTCGCCTATGCGGGGCTTGCGGTGCGGGATGCGGATGCGCTCGAAGGAATGCGCGGACGGGCGAAGGATTGTGGACTGGAGATCGTTCCGAGCCCCTCGCCGTATCTGAATCCTGGAGCCTTCGGCGTGCGGGACAATGACGGCAATCTGATCTGCTTCGGTCTGGCAGGGAAGGACACGGTCAAGACGATGGGAGCCCCGCGACCCCATCATGGCGGACCCATCTGGGGGCCTCTGCAGCATCTCACCTTCGCCAGCCGGGACCTGGAAGGGTTCGTCGACTTCTACCACCGCAAGCTCGGATTTCGGATGGTGGACCGCGTCGTCCGGGAGGATGGCTCGCTGGCGACGGTCTTCGTCACGTCGAACCACGAACATCACACGATCGCCTGCTTCCAGACGAGTGAAGCGGGCGTGGATCATCACTCCTACGAGGCGGGCGAATGGAACTACATCCGCGACTGGTGCGATCATTTTGCTAGTCGGGGGATTCAGCTCGCCTGGGGACCTGGACGACACGGTCCGGGACACAACCTGTTCGCGTTCATCGTGGATCCCGACGGAAACTGGATCGAGATCTCTGCCGAGCTCGAAGTGATCCACGACCGCCCCTGCGAGGACTGGCCCCAGGAGCCTCGCACTCTCAACAAGTGGGGATGGGCCAGGATGCGGTCCTGAGGCCCGGATACGGGAACGGTCGGCTCGACCGCAGGCATGGCGGGTCGCGGGTCGAGTTCGAGCATCCGCCCCTGAGATAGGAAGCACGAACGTGGTGGGCAGTCCTTCCCGTCATATCGGACCCTGCATCGGGCTTCCAGACTGCAGGGCGGGGAGCTTGGGTCTTTGTGGGATGGACGTTTGATGAACGCGGAGAAAACGCCAGTTCTGATTGTCGGGGCAGGCCCCGTCGGCCTCTCCCTCGCTAACGAACTGGGTTGGCGAAAGATACCGCACATCGTGGTCGACGAAGGCGACGGACAGGTTCGTTTTCCGGCGGGCGAAAACATCTTCTCGCGGACCATGGAGCATCTCCGGCGCTGGGGTCTGTCGCAAGCGCTTCGGAACTCAGACGCATTTCCGCCCGACCGGCCACGCAACATCGGCTTTGCCACCCATTTGTGGGGCTGGCCGCTCGCCCTGTTCGAAGGCACCTCCAACCGTGGTGCGGCGGATCGCAACTCGCCCGAAGGCGGCCTCTTCTACCCCAGGAAGGCCTTCGATCCGGCGCTGCGGGGTTCTGCCGAGGCGTTTGGGTCCGACCTGCGGTACGGTTGCCGGCTCATTTCCTTCGATCAGGACGAGGGTGGCGTGAGTTGCCTGATCGAAGACGTGAGCCAAGGAGTGCGCCAGACGATCCGGGCAGGATATGTTGCCGCCTGCGACGGCGCGCGCAGCATGGTGCGCAAGGAGCTCGGCGTGAACCTGGTCGGCGCTTTCGGAGAAGGGGCGAACTTCGCCGTCTACTTCCGTTGTCCCGGCCTGGCCGCACGCATCGACAGGATGTTCGGCGCTCCGATAGCGCAGGTTCACACCATCTGCGACGAAAGCAGGGCCTATCTGACATCCGTCGACGGCTCCGACGAATGGCGGCTGTCCATTTATGCGGACCTGTCGAACCTGCCTGTCCCGGCCGAGGTGGTGTCTCGCGCCATCGGCGCTGACCTGCCGTTCGAGATTTTCAGGGCCCAGCCTTGGACAGGCCACCGCGTTGTGGCTGAGCGCTACCGCGTGGGGCGCGTTTTCCTGGCCGGCGACGCGGCCCATCTGCGCTGGCCGAAAGGCGGCTTCGGCGCGAACACCGGCATCGGCGATGCGGTCGACCTTGGATGGAAGCTGGAGGCGGTTCTGAAGGGATGGGCCGGCGACGGGCTGCTCGACAATTATCAGTCAGAGCGCCGACCGATTGCCGTGCGAAACACTAACGAAGCAGCGAACAACCGTGTTTTCGACACCATGATTCAGCCGAATCCGATACTCGATCGAGATGACCAGACGGGGGTGGAGGCGCGGGTGAGGATGAAGGAAGACCTCATAGCGTTGAGGCTGAGGGAATTCGTAACGCCCGGCATCCAGCTCGGCTACAGATACCGAAACTCGCCCGTATGCATCGACGACGGAACGCTGGAGCCGCCGGACGATCACATGCTGTATCACCCGTCAACATGGCCGGGGTGTCGGGCCCCGCATTTCTGGCTTGCCGAAGGGTCCTCGACGCTGGATCTCTTCGGGCGCGGCTTCGTCCTCGTCACGAGCGGAGCAGAGGTCGATAGTGGTCGGTTCCAGGAGGTCGCAGACGACATGTCCATTCCGCTCGCGCATCATCACCTTTCGGGCCGGGAGGCAGCGGACGCGTACGAGCGTGCCCTTGTCCTCGTACGACCGGACGGTCATGTCTGCTGGCGCGGAGACGCCGTCCCGTCCGATGTCGAATCCCTTTTGGCCACGGTGACGGGTCGAGTTGCGGCCGCTGGGTGCCGCTTGGAGAGCGGGACCTGAAACATGGATCAATCCGAACTGCTTCCCCTGCCGGCTGACGAGTGGGATCCTCAGATAGCCCATCTCAGCGACGGCTTTGCCGGTCGGCTTAACGTCTACCGCGTCATGGCGCACAATCCCCCGCTTCTGGCGGCCTGGGCGGAGCTTCGCGACCATCTCGTGGCCGGCAATGCGCTCGGGCCTGAACTGTCGGAGATCGCCATTCTGAGGATCGGCCATCGGGTAGACTCGGAGTACGAGCAGGCGCATCACATCGTGAGGGCACGCGCCTGCGGTATATCAGATGCCAGAATCCGCCAAACGCTTGCCGCAGGGGTGCCTGATGATCCCACCGATGCGCGCATCGTAATGGCGATCGACGAACTCGCGGCCACGACCAGGATTTCGGGTCCGACGCTGGAATCACTCATGACGACGGTAGGGCGCCGGGGCGTCCTAGACCTCATTGCCCTCTTCGGATTCTACGTCACGCTCGGCGGCATCCTCAAGACATTTGGGACTCCGATCGACGCAGAGATCGTGGAAGCGCTCGATAGGTCGCCCCTTACCGCTGGCATGGCGCTCTGATCTGGTCCGTCCCGCGCTCAAGGACACCAGGTCATGCCACCAGTATCTTGCGTCCCGCGGTCAGGCCGTTCACCTTCTCCACGATCGATGCGGCATCGATGCCGTAGTGTCGGTAGAGATCGCCGATCGTGCCGGTCTGGCCGAAATGCTCCACCCCGAGCGGGATCGTGCGATGCCCATGCACGGAGCCGAGCCACGCGAGGGTGGCCGGATGCCCATCGATAACCGTGATCAGCCTGCAGTGACGCGGCAGACCGGACAACAGCCTCTCGATATGACTTTCGGCGGCGGGGTTGCCTCTCGACCGGGCCCTTTGGGCGGCCGTCCAGCCGGCGTTGAGGCGGTCGGCCGAGGTGACGCCCAGGACCGCGACGTCCCGCCTGCCCTGCCCGATCATTCCCGCCGCCCGGATGGCCTCCGGAGCCACCGCGCCCTGGTAGGCGATCACCACCTCGCAATTGGGTCCCGGTTCCCGCATCCAGTAGGCGCCATCGATCGTTCCCTGACGGAAGGCCTCGTCGTCCCGGCGCGCGGCTTGCTCTATGGGATTGGTGGTGAGACGCAGGTAGACCGATCCACCGATCTCGTCGCGCAGCCAGGTCCGCTCGTCCGGGTCCCCTTCGCCATTTCGCTGGAGATAGTCGAAAGCCCATTCCATGATCACGGCGAGTTCGTCCGCGAAGGCCGGCTCGAAAGCGGCAAGGCCGTCCTGGCTCATTCCGATCAGTGGCGAGCCGATGGACTGGTGGGCGCCGCCTTCGGGTGCGAGCGTGATGCCAGAGGGCGTGCCCACGATTACAAACCGCGCATCCTGGTAGCAGGCATAGTTCAAGGCATCGAGCCCGCGGGCCACGAACGGGTCGTACACCGTGCCGATCGGGATCAGCCGCTTGCCGAAAAGCGAGTGCGACAAGCCTGCCGCCGCGAGAAGCAGGAACAGGTTCATCTCGGCGATCCCCAGCTCGACGTGCTGGCCCTCCGGGGAAAAGTCCCACTTCGCGGTCGAAGGAATGTTCTCGGTCCGGAACTTGTCCTCGACCGCGGTCCGGGCAAACAACTTGCGGCGGTTCACCCACTGACCGAGACTGGTGGTGCCGGTGACGTCAGGTGATGTCGTCAGGATACGCTCCGCCAGCGGGGTATCGCTCTTGGCGAGATCGCCCAGGACCTTGCCGAACGCGGCCTGGGTCGACGTTTCGCGCTCGGCCTTGAGCTGGATGGTCGGGACGGCCAACCTGTCGTCGCTCAATCGCCGGGCGCCGCCGGCGAAGAAGGGTACGGTCCGCAAGTAGTCCCTGAACCCGGCCACGTCCTCCACCGTGGCGAATGGCTCCCATTCCTGACCTTCCGGCACGCGCATGTGTTCCTGCCACTGGGCCATCTGTGCGCTCGTCATCAGCCCGCCATGGTTGTCCTTGTGGCCGGCAATCGGCGTGCCCCAGCCCTTGATCGTGTAGGCGAGGAAGCAGGTCGGCCTGTCGCCCTTCACCCCCGCGAAGGCTTCCGCCATCGACTGGACGCAGTTGCCTCCGAGGTTTTCCATCAAGGCCGCAAGCTCGCCATCGCTCCGACGGTCAATCAGTGCGCTGACGTCGCCCTGGTCGCCAAGGTCGTTCATCAGCCTCTGACGCCAGACGGATCCCCCCTGGAATGTGAGCGCGGCGTAATCCTGGTTGGGGCATTCGTCGATCCAGTTGCGCAGCGCTTCCCCGCCCGCTTCCTGGAACGCCGCCCTCTGCAACGAGCCGTACTTCACGCGGACGATGTCCCAACCGAAGGCCTCGAAGATCTTCTCGATGCGTTGCCACAGCCCTTCCCGGACGATCCCGTCGAGCGACTGGCGATTGTAGTCGATGATCCACCAGCAATTGCGCAGGTCGTTCTTCCAGGATTCCTGAAGGCATTCGTAGACGTTGCCCTCATCGAGTTCGGCGTCGCCGGCGAGCGCGATCATGCGACCGGCGGGGCGATCCGGGCCCCACTGCTTCGCCATGATGAAATCCTGCACGATCGAGGCGAAGGACGTGATGGCAATGCCGAGCCCGACCGAGCCGGTGGAGAAATCGACATCGTCGGTGTCCTTGGTCCGGCTCGGGTAGGACTGGGCGCCGCCAAGGCCCCTGAAGGCCTTCAGCTTCTCGAGCGACTGGTTGCCCATGAGATACTGCATGGCGTGGAAAAGCGGCGACGCGTGCGGCTTGACCGCGACGCGGTCTTCGGGACGCAGCGCGGAAAAATACAGTGCGGTCATGATCGATACCATCGAGGCCGATGAGGCCTGGTGTCCCCCGATCTTGATGCCGTCCACCTTCGGTCTCACGTGGTTGGCGTGATGGATCATCCAGTGGGAAAGCCAGAGCAGCCGCTGCTCGACGGTCTTCAGGTGTTTAACGGACATTTCGCCTCCCCGGAACATCGTGCCAAGCATAGCAAGACCGCGAGAGCGATATCTCGCTTCGTACGCCCGTCTACGCTATGAAAATAGCGGATTCGGCCAATGATGACGGAACGATAGGGGAAAATGACCAACATCGATATGATCGATAGGCGGATCGTCCAGGAACTGAGCCGAAACGGGAGGATGACAACGGCTCAGTTGAGCGGAGCTGCCGGACTGAGCCCGACACCCACCGCCAGGCGGGTCAGGCGGCTCGAGGATGAAGGCGTCATCGGGGGGTACGCCGCGCTCATCGACGAAGCCGCGCTCGGTTTCGGGGTTTCCGTGTTCGTTTCGGTGAAGCTGGACAAACAGGTGGATGATGCGCTGGACGCGTTCGAGACGGCGATCGGACAATTCCGGGAGGTCGTCGATTGCTGGCTGATGACCGGCAATCGCGACTACCTGATGAGAGTTGCCACCAAGGACCTGCACGAGTTCGAGAGGTTCCTCGTAGGCCGACTGACGAAGGTACGCGGCGTGGCCTCGATCGAGTCATCGATACCGCTGCGGCGCGTAAAGTCGGGGCTCGCCCGCACGGAATGAACTTTGGCAAGGGGAGTACATGCGCGGTGCTCAGGAAAACAATGCCTCGTCCATGCGCAGCCGGGCAATCTCCTCCGACAAACGCGTTGTCATCGAAAGCAGATCATCACGATAGAGTTCAATCGCATTGTCGAACTTCAGGGCGCTGCTGAGCCATATGATTGTGATGCACGCCACGACAGAACCATTCTGGAAAATCGGCGCCGAAATGCTCATCGTATCGACTCGAAAACCCTGCTTTCGGAAACCGACGCCGAGCTCCCTGCACTGGGCCAAGACCGCATCGAGCGGGCCATCACGGGTCATCAGCGGCATCTTTGCACCGTAGAGGACTTCCAGCCCGGCGATCATGTTCCGGCACTCTATATCCGACGAAAACGCTAGGTAGGCGCGTCCACTCGCCGTGTCGATGAGGGGCAATCGCGTCCCGACCATGCCCCGGTCCAGCGCGTACGGGCTCAGATAGTAGGTCGATTCACGGATCTCCATCCGGTCGTTTTGCAGGACCATGAGATCTACGGGCCAAAGTATCCGCTTCCCGAACCGCACCATTTCGGGGATCACGATCTGACAGACCCAGTCAGCTTCGCGAAATCCGGAACTCAGCGACTTGGCGTGAAGAGCGACACGCCACTTGTTCGACAGCCGATCCTGAACGATGAAATTGAGCTGCTCCATGGTTTCGAGCAGGCGGTAGACCGTCGGACGCGGAATGCCGGTCGACGCAGCGATTTCGGCGGCCTTCGCCCCATCTCGCGTGTTGATGGCTTGAAGAATCCGAAAGGCGCGTTCGACCGCGCGCACTTGCCCTGAGTCTGAAATCTCACCCTCCCTTGTCCACAGAATGGACATTCGTCGACATATAGCCCGATGGTTCGTCGAGCAAGCAGATTTGGTCTGCATCCGCCCGATGCGAGATCGGTTGCCACGGAACCAGTCTCACCGACCGCGTTCGCACTGCGGACAGGAGGCATTGTCCGATTGGCTGGAGATTTCTTGTGCCGCTTAGTCTGTGGCCAGGCTCTTTAATGGCCATTGACGGATTGAGCGGGAGAGAAACGTGGAGCGCAAGAAGGTGGACGTTGCGGTGATCGGGGCCGGCCCCGTCGGACTTACTGCCGCACATCTGCTCAGGAAACTGGGAATCTCAAGTATAGTTTTCGAGCGCAATCCCTCGACGTCGTTTCACCCACGCGGGCATGTCGTGAATGCGCGCACGATGGAGATCTTCCGGCAGATCGGCGTCGAGGCCGGGATTGGCGATGTCTCGCTTCCTATCCGCCAGCATGCCGGGATCGGGTTCATGACCAGCCTCGCCGGCGAAGAAATCGGGGTCATCTGGACGCGCCAAGGCGGGAAACCGACGCCGCAGGAACTGAGCTCGAGCCCATCCTTGAAGAGATCGTGTCCACAGGACGAAGTCGAACCCGTCCTGCGCGAGGCGCTGGAGCGGGATTCCCCGGCCGATACTCTGCGCTTCGGACATGAGATCACGCAGATCAGTCAGCAGGACGACGCGGTGCGACTTCGCTGGACCGCGACGGACAACCGCGAAGGCGAGGTGAAGGCCAGGTTCGTAATCGCAGCCGACGGGGCGCGCAGCTTCGTCAGGGAAGCCCTAGGCATCGGAATGTCCGGAGGCTCGATGGGTCAGCAGATTGGCGTCTACTTCAAGGCCGACCTCTCGCACTGGCTGCGAGAGCGGCCATACCTGCTCTGGTGGATCTACAATGCTAGGACGACCGGCGTGTTCATATCCCTCGATGGGCGCACGCGGTGGACATACAATTTCGCCTATGGACAGGAGGAATCACGTTCGGACTTCACCCCTGAGCGGTGCCAGGACATCATCCGCGCGGCCGTGGGCGCGGATGACGTCGAGATCGATATCCAGAGCATCATGCCGTGGCGGATGCAGGCCCGTGTGGCCGATCGGTTCGAGGTCGGCAATGTCTTCCTGGCGGGCGACGCCTGCCACCCGTTGCCGCCGACGGGCGGCCAGGGAATGAACACGGGAGTGGCGGACGTTCACAACCTGGTCTGGAAGATCGCCCAAGTCTTGTCCGGATCCGCGCCGCGTGAACTTCTCTCCACCTACGAGCCCGAACGGCGGCCGGTCGGCACCTTCAATGTCGAGCAGAGCAAGCGCAACGCCGAGAAGATGGCTCGTTCGGGGCTCGCGGGGATGCTCGCCAACGACGAGAACGTCTCGAGCAAGATCGAAGGTCCCGAAGGCGGGGCCGTTCGGGAGCGACTTGCCCTGGAGATACCCAAGCAGCGCGAGCACTTCGACTATCCCGGTCAGAATCTGGGCGTGGCTTACGAAAGCGCGATCATCGTCGGCGACGGGACGCCGCCTGTACCCCTGACCATCGAGACATACACGCCGTCCGCCCGTCCGGGCAGCCGCGCGCCGCATGTCTGGCTGATGCAAGGCGACCGGACAATGTCCTCACTCGATCTCTTCGACTATTCCGGTTTCACCTTGCTCGCCGGCCAGGATGGAAGGCCTTGGACGGATGCGTTCGCAGCCGTCAGCACGCGAATGGGGCTTCGCGGGGCGGCCTACCAGATCGGCGCGCCGGGACATCCCACGCCGCAGGACGTGGACTGGCTCGAGCTATATGGACTGTCGGCGAGCGGCGCCGTACTGGTTCGCCCGGATGGCCATGTCGCCTGGAGGTCTCGGGCGGCCGTGTCAGACCCGGTCGCCGCACTCGAAGAAGCCTTGCGCGTGGCGCTCGGTTTCACGATCCAGCCCGCCACGGCGGCTCCTGGCGCGTCCGGAGGAACCGACTGACGTCGAACGCGGGCAGCGTCGCGCGACGGCCGCGACCATCTGCCCGCCACTGTTCGGCCAAGACTCCCGCGAGCTTTGACACGCCCCAGGTCGAACCGGATCAGGCGAAGACGATGCCCTCGTCGTGAAAGACCTTCCGTGAAGAGGGCCGATCACGCAGGCGCGCGTAATAGTCGGCCACGTTACGCGGCAGATCGAGTTTCTGCCGGTCTAAAGCCCAGAAGAGCACATAAAACAGACTGCTGTCGGCCATGGACAATCGATCGCCCAGGATGAAACGGTTGTCCCCGAAGCTTTCGGAGACGACGCCGAAGGCCTTCGTCACGATCTCCCGGCCCATGTCCTGAACCCAGGCGTGGTCGGCTTCGCTCGGAGCGAACTTCGCGGGCCGGAAAAGCCGCGAGAACCCCTGCATGTGGATCGTCGCCACGGCGTAATCCATGATCTCTATTGCGCGCACCCCGTTCTCCAGACCGGACGGGGCTAGGCCTTTTTCCGGGAACGAGTACGCAAGCCAGTGGGCGATGGCCGCGAACTCGGTCAGGACGCTTCCGTCGTCCCGCGCGAGTGCGGGCACCTTGGACTTCGGATTCAAGCCAACGTAGTCCGGCTTGAACTGTTCCCCATCCTTGATGGCGATCCGGACAGCTTCATAGGGAACCGCGAGCTCTTCGAGCAGGAAGTGTATTCCGATCGAGCAGGCTCCGGGCGAGTAGTAAAACTTCATCATTGACCTCCAGTCATTGCTCCACGCGCAGCATGATTTTTCCGACATGTGCCCCGGCTTCCATCATCCGGTGCGCTTCGCCCGCCTCGCCAAGGTCGAAGACGGCGGCGATGGCCGGACGAACCCTCGTTCCGAGGAGCGGTAGAACATCTTTCGTAAGGCCGGCGGCGACGATCGCCTTTCGCTCGATGGATAGGGGTCGCAGAAGCGAGCCCGTCAGCTTGATCCGCTTGGTCATGATGGTCCGCAGCGGCACCTGGAGACCCGCGCCGCCACCGCCCGAGAGATGCGCGATCCACCCGTCCGGCGCCATCATCTCCAGATCCTGCTCGATATGCGTGCCGGCCGACATGTCGAGGAGGGCGGAGATGCCCCGGCCACCCGTCGCCGTCATGACGCGTTCGGCGAGATCGTCCGCCGAATAGGAAAACGCCGCCAGCGCACCGAAACCCTCTGCAGCTTCAACTTTCCTCTCGGAACCGGCAGTGGCAATCACCTTGTAGCCGAGCGCCGACATCGCCTGAAGCGCCAGATGCCCCACGCCACTGGTTCCTCCGTGGATCAGGGCGAACTGGTCCTTCTCGAGTGTCATCAGGCCGAAGAAATTCCACCACGTCGTGAAAAGCGCCTCGGGGATCGCCGCCGCCTCCACATCCGAAAACGCCTCTGGCGCCGGCAGGGTCAAGGCGCTATGCGCCGCCACATACTGGCCATAGCCTCCGCCTTGAACCAGCGCCATCACGCGCTCGCCAATGGCAGGCCGCGCGACCCCCTCGCCGAGTGCGACCACCGTTCCGCATACCTCGAGGCCCGGAATGGCCAGACCGTCGCTGTGCCGGCCCGCAGCGCGCTGATGCACGTCGTGCCTGTTGACGCCGGCGGCCCCCACGCGGATGACCACCTGCCCTTCGGCGGGCATCGGCACCGCCATGTCTGCAGGCTTCAGGACCTCCGGCCCGCCGGCTTCTTCGATGATGATCGCGGTCTGTCTAGCGGGAAGCTGCATTGCCCTCTTTCCAACGGGAGAACGGCTCAGGGACGACAGTTCAGCCTCGATAGCGCAGCGGCTGATCGTTGAGGTGACGGAGACGTGACGCGCTGGATCAGTTCTCGTCGATGACGTCGTTGGCCAGGATTCCGATGCAGGAGATCTCCACCTCAATACGGTCACCCGCTTTCATGAAGACCTTAGGATTCCGGAAGGCGCCGACGCCGCTTGGTGTACCGGTGGCGATGACGTCGCCCGGAAGAAGCTCGGTGACGATGGAGAGATAGGCGATCAGTTCCGGTATCGAGAAGGCGAGGTCGGACAGCTTCGTCTGCTGCATCACCTCGCCGTTCAGGCGCGTTTCCAGCGACAGCGCGGTCGGGTCCGGAATGTCGTCGGTCGTCACCAGCCAGGGTCCTGTCGCGCCTGACCGATCGAAGTTCTTGCCAGCCCAGAACTGGGTCGTATGCCGCTGATAGTCGCGTATCGATCCGTCGTTCAGGCACGTGTAGCCGGCGACATGGTTCATTGCCTCTTCCTTCGGAATCCACCGGCCGGACTTTCCGATCACGACCGCCAGCTCGCCTTCGAAATCGAAGTGGTCCGAGACCTTCGGCCGCACAATCGGCTGCCCGTGGCCCACCAGCGTCGAGGGATAGCGCGTGAAGACAGACGGATATTCTGGTTTGTCGCGCCCCGTCTCCTGGATATGCGACATGTAGTTGAGGCCGATGCAGATGATCTTGTCCGGATTTGTAACGGGCGGCAGGAGCCTGACCTCCCCCTGGCCCATCTCGCCGCCGTCTGCTGTCTCGAGGCGTTTCGTTGCACCAGCGGACAGGAGGGCACGCAGATCGGCAAATTCGGCGCGCAATTGCGATCCGGAGTCGACGATCCGGTCTTCCCGAACCAGTCCGTATGATCTGGTGCCGTCCGGCAGCAAGTATGAGGCTATGCGCACGAGTGGTACTCCGTTTGGCGTCTTGGATGTCGGGGGAGGCGCGACTATTCGCGATGAACGACGCTTTCGAGCCAGGCGCAGTTTGGCACCGGATCCGCGGCACGGAAGCCGTCCCGAGCGGTCTTGAACCGCATTTCCCGCATCCTGCGCCGCACCTCGGATTCCTCCGGCAGATGCACGCGCTCATGCCCCCAGGTCGAAGGCCCTTCATGTGTCTCGAAAGGCTGCCAGGTCTTCGGATCGATTACCTGGGCGCCCCATCCGTATTCGACGAAAAAGTCCGATGGCGTTCGCGAGTAGAAGCTCAGCATGTGATCGTTGGAGTGACGGCCGAGCGTGTAGGCGATCCGCTCCTGTTCCTGCTGCGCGATGTCGTATCCTTGTCCGACATCGTCCAGCGACTGCAGTTCAACCATGAAGTGGTGGATGCCCTTCCTTCCCGATCCCACCATCGCGAAGCTGTGATGACGTCCGTTGATGTGGAAGAAGTAGAGCGGATAAGGCGTCAGGCCGTAGTCGGTCACCTGAAATCCGAGCAGATCGCGGTAGAATGCCAGGAGCCGGTCGACCTTCTCCACATGCAGGACGGCATGGCCCATGCCAAGCGCCCCTGTCTTGAAGCCTGAAATCGGCCGACCGGGCACGAATGGATCGCTCGCGACCTCCGGACCGCAGAAGACTTCGAGGCGGTTTCCGTCGGGATCCTCGAACGATATCAGCCGCGCGACATGGCGCTGATCCGCGAGGCCCGCGCCATGCTGCGTCACCTCGATCCCTGCATTTTCGAGCCGTCCGGCCAGCGCATCGAGTTCATCGGGAGAGGCAACCTCCCAACCCATGAAGGCCAACCCCTCGCTTCCCTCGCCCGTGACGACCAGGCGCTGCTTGCGGTCGTCCATGCGGAACAGGCGGGACGATCCGCCGCCATCGACTTTCTGCATGCCGAGCAGGCTGGTGGCGAATCCTTCCCAGTCGGAGGTCTTCTTCGAATTGATCCCGATGTAACCCAGTGAGGTCAGCATGTGGCATTTCCCTGCGATCGACGATCGGACCCGGCTTCGGGACACGGTCGGAATCCGGCAGGCGCTGAATCCAAGCCGATACCGATCATCGTCCCGCCATTGTGGGTCCGAACCAGCGCATGACTATCGCTGTCGGCCGCCGATTTCGCCGGCGGAGAGAGCGCCGTCCATCAGGTGGACGCCTCAGCCCCTTGGCATCGGGGATTTGATGGCACCAATCCGTCCGCCAGAGAAACAGCGACCGTCATCGTGTCCGCTAGTTGGACAACATTGCAATAAGTGTCATCGACAACGGCGGGTGTCTGCCAAATCATACAATTCGATCGTATCGGGAGGAGATGCTGGTTGAATTCGATTGATCGCGGGCTGCGCAATGCGACGCACTGGCTGGCCCTGATCGGCTTCGCCGGTCTCTTCCTGTTGGCGCTCATGACCACCGTGGATGTCCTAATGCGTTGGTTGTTCTCCGCGCCGCTGCATGGCGTGAACGATGTGAGCGCCGTCGTTATGGGCGTCGTGATCGCGTGCTGTATCCCCGCGAACCTCGCGGAGCGAAAGAACATCTCGGTCGAGATACTCGGCGCTATGGCTGGCGCACGCACATCCCTTGCTCTCAGCGCCTTCTCGAGTGTCGTGGTTCTGGTCTTCATCTCGCTGATGGCCTGGCAGTTCGTCCCCTTCACCCAGGGCGTCTACCGCAGCGGACGTGAGACCTGGGTGCTTGCCTGGCCCATCTGGCCGTGGTGGTCGGCGGCGACGCTGCTGCTGATCTTTGCGGCAATCGTCCAGGCGGCCAACCTGATCCGCGACCTCATGGCGCTCTTCGTCGGTCGCGGTACCGGGCCAAGACGGTCCGCTGCACCGGACGAGTTCGACGACCGCTGACGAGAGCAGGACCCATGGACGCTTCAACCATCGCATTAATCGGTTTCGTGGGTATGTTCGTGCTGATCATCCTGCACGTGCCCATCGGCGTCGCGATGGCAGTCGTCGGGGTCGGTGGCTTCGCAGCGATCGCAGGCCTGAGACCTGCGCTCACTCTGTTGGCGACCGAGCCCGCTTCGACGATGTCGAGCCTCGATCTGGCTGTTATCCCGCTCTTCATGCTGATGGGCGGGCTCGCCACCGCAGGAGGTCTGGCGCGCGACATCTTCTCTTCCGCCCAGGCGCTGGTTGGTCACCGGCCGGGAGGGCTGGCGGCTACGACAATCGTGGCAAGCGCGGGTTTCGGGGCGGTGTGCGGATCAGGCGTGGCGACGACTGCGACCTTCGGACGGGTCGCTCTGCCGGAAATGCTGGAGCGTGGCTATTCAAAGGGAAGCGCGGCTGGATCGGTGGCCGCCGGGGGTACGCTCGGTATCATCGTTCCACCGTCCAGCATCATGGTACTCTATGCAGTGCTGGCCGAGCAGTCGGTACTGAAACTGTTCTCGGCGGCGATCGTACCGGCAATCTTGTCTGTTGTTCTTTATCTCACGGCAATCTCGGTTGTGGCGCGGCGAAATCCTTCCGCCATGCCTCGCACGAAACGCCTCCCTGTTCGCGAGAGGGTGAAGGCGCTCGGCAAGGCCTGGGGAGCCGTCACACTCGCAGTCGTCGTCCTCGGCGGCATCTATTCAGGCGTCTTCACGGTCAACGAGGCCGCAGCGGTCGGCGTGGTCTTCGCGTTCTTCTTCGCCTTGTTCAGGGGACGGCTCAACCGCGGTACTTTCCTCCACGTCCTGTCGGAAGCCAGCGTAGCGACGGTCATGATCTACGTGATGGTATTCGGCGCGATGATTTTCTCATATTTCGTGAGCGTGACCGGCATCACGGGCGACATCATCGGAGGCATCGAGCACCTGAACCTCCCACCGACGGCGGTCGTGTTTCTTCTCGTTGTCATATACGTCGTCCTGGGTGCCATATTCGATGAGGTTGCCGCGATTGTCGTGACGCTTCCCTTCGTCCTCCCTGTCATCCTCGCGATGGGATACGACGCAGTGTGGTGGGGTATCCTGAACGTCTCGCTTGTTGGGATCGGCATGCTTACGCCGCCGATCGGCATCAACGTCATGCTGCTCAACTCCATGCGCGCCGATATCTCGCTTTCGGAGATCTACAGCGGTGTCACTCCCTACATCCTGGCAGACTGCGCCAGGATCGTGATTCTGGTCCTGTTCCCCGCGGTTACGCTCTGGCTCCCAAGCGTCATGTAGATTGCCTACGCTCGCAACGGATCCGAACTTGCAGACTGGAGAGCCGAAACCGATACTCCAATGGACCGGTTGCCCCCATCCATCGGAGTTGGGATTAAAGATTTGGGTAAGTTGAGGTGACCGGTTCGGCTCTCAGGCCCAAGGCCAGGGCCAGGGCCAGGGCCTGCGGACTTCTCCACTGAACTGTCCGAGCAAGCTGGAAAAGACTGAGTGGGGTCTAAATCGGCATCCAGTTGAGCGTTCGCCCGAATCTGACTGCCAGGAAAAAATCCTGGAACTGTAAGTGGGAAGTGTTTCCCCGGGATCTTCTCCCACGGCGTATTCGCGCTCCCTGTGCTGAACGGCAGCTTACCGCTGAGCGATCGCCGAAACCCGACAGTCAGCAGATGATGCGGTGGACGGCTCTCCTCCCTCCGTGCGGTATGATGGCGGGATTAGAGCTGGAGGAGCACCATGATGAGCAACATCACGACAATCGGTCTGGATATCGCGAAGTCCGTATTTCAAGTCCACGCAGTGGATTCCGCCGGCGAGATTGTCGTTCGCCGAAAGCTGACGCGAGGGCGTGTCCTCGCCTTCTTCGAGAGCCTGCCGCGATGCCTGGTCGGAATCGAGGCCTGCAGCTCTTCGCATTATTGGGCTCGCGAGCTGATCGCACGCGGCCATGATGTGCGGCTGCTGCCGGCACAGTACGTAAAGCTTTATCTGAAGCGACAGAAGAATGATGCCGCGGACGCTGAGGCGATCTGCGAGGCCGTGACCCGACCGACCATGCGCTTCGTGCCGGTGAAATCCCCCGAGCAGCAAAGCGTGATGATGCTGCATCGGGTGCGGCTGATGCTCAACCGCCAGCGCACTCAGATATCGAACGCGCTGCGGTCCCACCTGTCCGAGTTCGGGGTCGTGGCGCCGATCGGGCGGAATGGAATTGAACAATTGCTCGTGGTCATCAACGACGAGAACGACGCCAGGATACCCGCTGACGCACGGCTATGCCTGCGGATGCTGGAGGCACAGCTTCGGGTCGTGAAGCAACAGATCCTCGAAAACGATCGCCGGGTCCGGGCGAGTGCACGAGAGAGCGAGCTGGGTCGCAGGTTGATGGAAGTCCCGGGCGTCGGCCCGCTGTTGGCGAGTGCGTTCGTCGCGACCGTCGCCGATCCGCACGCCTTCAGGTCGGGGCGATGCCTATCCGCCTGGATCGGGCTCGTTCCGAAGCAAAACTCCAGCGGTGGCAAGGAGAGACTCGGCAGTATCTCCAAGGCAGGCAATCGCTACCTGCGACAGATGCTCGTCGTCGGAGCGATGGCGGTCATCCGCTTTGCCGAGCGGAACGGGACCAGGCGGCCGTGGCTCGTGCAGCTGATGGCTCGGCGAACGACCAAGGTTGCAGCCGTTGCGCTCGCCAACAAGACCGCTCGGATGGTCTGGGCATTGATGACTGGCGGTGAGCGCTACCGGGAGCCGACCGTCACATAGAACGAGACAAGGCGAGCGATCGCCGCCGAGGTTGGAAAGGGCGGACAGGAGATAATGCACAAAGCCGGTTTAAACCGCCGGATCAGGAAAACCCACTGGGGCCGCGCACTTCGAGTGCGAGCAAACGATCGGGACCTGAGACGCGCGAATGGCATTATGGCCAGCGGCACATGACAGGCCGCACCTACAGGTCGGATACATGGCCGCACCAACCAGCAGATGCAAAAGGCTCAAAGAATCCCTTGCCAACGGAGAGCCGTCCATACACGGCCCCGCAACGGTCGCATGAAATGCTTTCCCACTATGCCTGCGCGCGCTTCCCGGGAAGGGAAGGAGTGCGCCCCCATTCCCGCCGTTGAGGCAAACTTTGTATAGACCGTGAAGCGGAGGTTCGCGCTCGTTTCGACCGCACGGAATGTATGCAGGCGACACCCCACCTTATGCAGCCATCTCAATTCCGACGAGGAAACCGCAGCCGCAGCTACAACGCCATGATGACCGACTTGGTCTCGGTATACAGGTTCAGGCCCTCATGGCCTTTCTCGCGTCCCCAGCCGGATTGCTTGAAACCACCCGTCGGAATTGCCGCGTCGGTGGAGCCGTGCGTGTTGACGCCAATGCGACCGGCCCTGATGCGCCGCACCATCTTGTGGGCAATGCTGACATCGCGCGTCCACACGCTTCCTGCGAGACCGAATGCACTGTCATTGGCCTGCTTCGCGATCCGGTCAAGGTCATCGTCGTCGAAGCTCATGGCGCACAGGACCGGGCCGAAGATTTCTTCCCGGACGACGGCCATGTCGGGCGTCGTCCCGGTCAGGATCGTCGGCGCGATGAAATTGCCCTCGTTGCCGATGCGTGTCCCGCCGGCGGCAACGCTGGCACCCGCCGCCTGTCCCTGCCGGATGTAATCCATGACACGGTCGTGCTGTACGGGGGAGATGACCGGCCCCATCTGGACGCCTTCGCTGAAACCATGGCCGACGCGTATCGATCCGGCCCGCTCCGCGATGCCCTCCACCACACGGTCGAACACCCGCTTGTGGGCAAACAGCCGCGATCCGGCCGTGCACACCTGTCCGCTGTTGGCGAATATTCCCTGCGCAACGCCGGGGACGGCGACCGAGAGATCGGCGTCCGGGAAGACGATGGCGGGCGACTTGCCGCCAAGTTCGAGCGAAACCTTCTTCAGGTTGCCTGCGGCGGCCTTGACGATGATGCGACCGATCTCGCTGGAGCCGGTGAAGGCCACCTTGTCGATCCCCTCATGGGCGGCAATCGCAGCACCTGCCGTCGGCCCGAAGCCCGTCACGATATTGACCACGCCGGCGGGAATCCCCGCTTCCTCGATCAGCCGACCGAAGCGCAGGGCGGTCACCGGCGTCTGCTCAGCCGGCTTGAGCACGATCGTGCAACCCGCGGCCAGTGCGGGAGCCACCTTCCAGGCCAGCATCACCAGCGGCGCATTCCAGGGAATGATCTGCCCGACGACGCCTATCGGTTCGCGCACGGTGAAGCAGTGATAGTTTCCCGGCGTCGAGATGGAGAGGGTCTCTCCCGAAATCTTCGTCGCCCAGCCGGCCATGTAGCGGAACATGTCGGCGCTCATGGCCACGTCGGAGTTGCGGGCGATCGACAGCGGCTTGCCGTTGTTCAGAACCTCCAGTTCGGCGAACTCGTCGGCGTTCTGCTCGATCAGATCGGCCAGCTTCCAGATGGCGCGGCCGCGATCGCTCGGCGACATGCGGCTCCAGGGGCCTTCCTCGAAGGCCCTGCGGGCGGCCTTCACGGCAAGGTCCACATCGGCCGCGTCGCCCTCGGCGACCCGCGCAATGACGCGTCCGGTGCCGGGGTCGTAGGTGTCGAACACCTTGCCCGACCGCGCCGGCACCCATTTGCCGTCGATCAGCATGTCGAGATCGTTCCGCAGGAACGACCGAGCCTCGGGCCCAAGGCGGTCATGATGCAGAGGCATGGTCATGGTACTCTCCAATGGTTGGGCCGACCGGCTTTCCCGTCTGCCCGTTCGGCGGTCGCCGGCGATCGCCGCGCGGGCCCGGTCATTCGGACACGAAATGGTCCACGCCGACCTCCCGCATCGTCCGCGCCGGCGGAACGTAGTCGAGGGGCCGGAGCGGCGATGGCAGATCGATTGTCGGCCCGCCGATCCGCCGGTGACGGTCCGCCGCAGGTTCGGGATCGGGAACCGCCGACATGAGCTTCTGCGTGTAGGGGTGTTTCGGTCGGGCCAGGACGTCTTTCGTCGGTCCCACCTCGACGATCTCGCCCAGATACATCACCGCCACCCGGTGGCTGACACGCTCGACGATCGCAATGTCATGGCTGATGAAGAGGTAGGAAAGCTTCAGTTCGTCCTGCAGGTCGAGCAGGAGGTCGACGACCTGGGACTTGACCGACACGTCCAGCGACGACACCGCCTCGTCGGCGATGATGACCTTCGGATCGAGCATCAGGGCCCGCGCGATGCATATGCGCTGCCTCTGGCCGCCCGAGAACTCGTGCGGGAGGCGCGATATCATCGACGCCTGCAGGCCGACGCGGTCGAGCAGGTACCGCGCCTTGTCGCGCGCCTGCGCAGCGCTGGCGAGCCCGTGGCAAAGCAGCGGCTCCGCCAGGGCCGAGCCGATGTCCTGGCGCGGATCGAGAGAGCTGAAAGGATCCTGGAAGATCATCTGCACATTTCGCCGCAGATCCGACAGGTCCTTGCGGTTGCCCGGCTCGATCGTCTTGCCCTCCAGGATGACTTCCCCTGAATCCGCTGGATTGAGATGGAGAATGCTGCGGCCGGTGGTCGATTTTCCGCAACCGGATTCACCGACCAGCGCCAGCGTCTCCGCGGACTGGAGATCGAAGCTCAACCCCTCGACCGCATGGACGCGGCCGACCTTGCGCCGCAAGGCGCCGCCGCGCACATCGAAGCGCGTCACGAGGTTGCGCACGCTCAGGACGGGCCGGGGCAGATCGACGTCGGTTGCCGGCCTCGGCCGCATCGCCCCCTCGCCCAGCCGCGGCACGGAATCGATGAGCATGCGCGTGTAGTCCTCGCGGGGATTCTTGAACACGTCATGCACCGATCCGGTCTCGACGGTGCGGCCCTGCCGCATGACCATCACCCGGTCTGCCATGTTGGCCACCACGCCCATGTCGTGGGTGATGAACAGGATCGAGGTTCCGGTCTCGCGCTGGACCTCGTTGAGGAGGTCGAGGATCTGGGCCTGGATGGTCACGTCGAGCGCGGTGGTGGGCTCGTCGGCGATGAGAAGCCTGGGGGAACAGGAAAGCGCGATCGCGATCATGATGCGCTGGCGCATGCCCCCGGAGAACATGTGCGGATAGTCCTCGAAGCGTCGCCGCGCGTCGGGGATACGCACCCGGTCGAACAGGCGGATACCCTCCTCGGTGGCCTCCCGGTCACTGAGGTCGCGGTGCTGCCGCAGCATCTCCTTGATCTGTGTGCTGACCCGCAGAACCGGGTTCAGGCTCATCATGGGCTCCTGGAAGATCATGCTGGCGACCTTGCCGCGCATGCGGCGCAAGGCCTGCGGCGGGGCGCCAACCACTTCGCGGCCCTCGAGCCTGATGGATCCCCTGATGCGGGTGGCATTGGCCGGGAGCAGTCCCATCACGGCCATGGAAGTCACGCTCTTTCCGGAGCCGGATTCCCCGACGACCGCGAGCGTCTCGCTCGGTCCGATGCGGAAGTCGACGTCGTGGACCACCTCGTGATCGCCGAAGGCGACGCTGAGGTTGCTGACTTCCAGGATCGGGGCGGATTCATCCTGGTTCATGGTTGCGGGCTCGCGGTGACAGTGAAGCCCGCCTGGGAACGCGACCGCTCCGAAGTCGGAGCCCAGGTCAGCATCTCCAGGCCGTAGATCGCGTCCAGGGTGGCCTGCGAAACTGCGATGCCGCGACGCTGGGCCTGTCGAACCAGCTGGGCAGGCCTCACCGCGCCTTCCGGAACGGAGGCGAGTTCCATTTCCCTGCCCACCATCAGTCGGACGTCGCCCGCGGCGTCATGGCGGGATTGTGCCGCGGAATGCGAACCCGGCCCGCCACCGAGAAGGCCGGCGAGGTCACCCGCATCGTCTCCGGCGACGAGGACACTGCCCTCTTGGTCCCGATAGCCGAAATGCCAAGTGCCCCCCGCCACGATGGCAAGGCAGCCCAGCCCATAGGCTTGAGCCCCGGCGACGATGGCCGGCAGCAGCGCTGTTTCGGTCCCACCCACGATCTTGCAGGTGAGCGGCACCGACGCGTCGGCCTGGCCCGCGAGATAGTCCACCGCAACTGGTCCAGTCTCGAGCAACGAAACGCCCGAGGACTCGATCAGGAGCCCTTCGCACGAGCGCTGGATGGTCGGCCCCCGCTCCGGCCGTGGGCTGGCTGCCGCGATCACGTCGAGCACGGCCGGGTCGATCGCTGCTGCAGTAGCCGCGAGATGGGCACCCCTATCGGCGGTGCCGAACTTGTAGCCCAGCGCCCGCAGGGACCAGGGCAGGACGCGCGTCAGCTCGGAATAGGCAACGGATAGGATACGGTCCATCAGAGCGCCTCGCTCATCGCACGCTGGCCAGAAGGCTGGATCGATCTCTCGGGACTGGAAAATTCGGACGGCACGGGATGGTCCTGGAAGAAGGTACCGCGCACGTAGCGAATGCTGAGAGGCGTTGCCCCGCGGATGCCCAGGGATGCAAGGAAGAAGCGGATGAGATCGGCCGGGATGAAATCGCGGTGCGCGATCGGGTCGCGGATCTCGGCGTAGGGCAGCCGGTCGAGATACTGCGCACGCGACATCGCGTAGTGAATGTCAGGGTGCTCGAGGACGACATCTCCCGCGCGATCATCGTCCGCGTGGCTGACCAGCACGGAGGCCAGTCTCTGGATCAGTCCGACGTGATCGATGAACGATTCGAACCTCTCGTGCGGGTCGATGATGCGTTCGCCCCTCCGCTGTTCGCCGCTGTCGATGGAGTGGTACCAGAAGTGCTGGTGCGTCTCCGCGAGCGAACGGTCTGCGGTCAATGCCCAGCCGTAGTTGCGCCTCAGGATGTCGCGGAGTTCGGCGACGGTCATGGCGGGTTCGAAACGGCGTTGCCGCTCGGCGCCGAGCCTGAAGCAGGGCTCGATCGCGTCGCAGAACTCCGGCACGAGATCGAGAAGGAGACTGTTGAGCTGCTCGGCACTTTCGCCGTCCATCGTGGCCGCGACGTGATCGGCCAGTTCGCCCCATACGGAGAAGCCGGCATCCTGCGAAACGAGCGATGAGATCCGCTCCAGATCGCCGATGATCGCCTCATTGGACGCCACACCGTCCATGACCTGCGGGTCTGTTCGCCTGTAGATGCGGATGGTCCGGTCGATCGAATCCTGCAGGATGGCGACGCCTCGCGGTTCGATCGGCCTGCTCTTGCCGTAGCCGAGCGCGGTCTCGCGCACGCTGACCCAGGTTGCGACCCAGTGCGGCCAGCGCTGCAAGGCGACGCACATTCCCTGCCCGGACGAGTTGCCGATGCCGAGCTGCCGCGCCAGCGCGCCGTCGAGTTGGGCGGCACTGGGATTGCGCGTCCGCGCCACGGCATTGACCAGATCGACCGAGACGAGACGGACCAGATAGATCGCGAACAGGTCGGCGAAGAAGGGGTGGTGCAGCGGATGGTCGTCCGGGATCCCGGGATAGGAGACCGTCCCGTTCCTGCCGCTGCTTTGGAAGCCCCCGTTCCGCATGATGTAGCCCAGCGCGTCGCCTTCGGGCTGCTCGCCGCGCGCCAGCGCATCGACCACCGAATCGAAATGGCGGCTGCTGCGGTTGGCCGGCGTCCATCCGATGACATCCGCATCGGTCCGCATCTGGCCCTCGGACTTTTTGTCGAAGGTGGCGAATTCGCGTGCGATGCGCTCGTCGCTGGCGACGCCGACGAACAGCGCACCGAACATGTCGCGGTTGGCGCCGTCGGAACGGCGTCCTACCTTCTCGACCCCGTCCCACGCGTAGGCCCGTGCGATGTAGGTGAAGGAGTGCCGTCCGGCGTCGATGCGGTAGACGAACTTGGCGGCGCCGTCGTCCTGGCATTCCTGGGACAGCAGGCGGATCTGCCAGCGCTCCCGGACGACCTTGCGCAGCAGCATGTCGGCGAAGCTCAGCCGCGAGGCCTTGAAGCGGCGCAGCGTCTCCACGCGCATGAGCTGGTCGGCAGGTCTCATCCATGCCCTGGCGCGCGCCATGCCGTCTTCGCCCGCGAATTCGCGGAGCTTCAGCTCCAGGAATTCGGGAAGATCGGGACCTCTGCGAGATATACCCATTACCGGTACTCCATTAGCGGTCTTTGGAGGAGGCAGCGGCGTTCATGCTCGAGCCGATGAGATAGAAGGTGAAGACGGTGAGCGCGACGGCCGCGCCCGGCCCAAGGCTGAGCATGGGCCGCAGCGACAGGAAGCTGGTGCCGTCGCGGACCATGCTGCCCCAGTCCGGCGACGGAGGAGGCACGCCGAGGCCGAGGAAGCTCAGGCTCGCCGAGGTGAAGATGGCGAAGGCCACGTTGATGGCCAGCTGCGACCAGACCACACGCATGGTGTTGGGGACGATGTGCTTGCGCACGATCCAGAACGAGCCGGCTCCCGTGGCGCGCGCCGCCTCCACGAAGAGCATCTCCCGCACGACGAAGACCTGGCCGCGGATCAGTCTCGCAACCGTCGGGGCGGTGACGATGCCGAGCGTGATGGAAAGGTTCACGACCGATGGTCCGAGCATTGCGGTGATGATCAGCGCGAGGACCAGACCGGGCAGCGCGATGAAGATGTCGATGACCTGGACGAGAAGGTAGTCCACCCAGCCCCGGAAGAAGCCCGCGATCAGCCCGAGAGGCCCCCCGATCAGGACCGCGATCACGGCCGCCGCGGCGCCGACCTGCAACGAGATGCGCGTGCCGTATATGACGCGAGACAGCACGTCGCGGCCAAGCTGGTCGGTGCCGAGCAGGTTCTCGGCCGAGGGAGCCCCGAGCACGTTGACGCTCGTCGCAGTGGGGCTGAGGGGAGCGATCAGCGGCGCGAAGATGGCGACGCAGGTGATGACGAGCAGGAGGCCCAGTCCGAGGAGCATACGTGGCGAAAGTTGTCGCATCTTCACCCCTATGCCGATGTCCGCACGAGCGGGTTGACGAGGCTGTAGGTGATGTCGGCAAGGAGGTTGAGGATCATCACGCCGACGATGATGACCATCCCGACCGCGAGCATGACCGGGAAATCGCGAGCCGAAATCGCCGAGACGAGCAGCCTTCCCATGCCGGGCATGGAAAACACCGTTTCCGTGACGACGGCCCCGCCCACGAGCTGTCCCAGGGAGAGGCCGGCATAGGTGATCAACGGCAGGATGCTGTTCGGCAGGATGTGCCGGTAGGAGATGCGCGTTTCCGACAGCCCTTTCGACCGCGCTGCGCGGATGAAGAGGTTGTTTCGGACGGCCTCGTATTCCGCCTTGTACACGAGCGTGAATGAACTGAAGTAGAATGCGGTCAGCGTCATGACCGGCAGGATCATGTACGTCAGATGCCGCAACGCGCCGTCGCTCCACGGCGACCAGCCGGTCGTCGGGAGCCAGCGAAGCTGGATGGCGAAGACGTAGATGAAGAGCAGGCCCAGCAGGAAGTTCGGAACCGTGATCCCGATGATGCTGACCGCCGCAGTGAACGTCTGGAAGAACGTCCTGAAGATGGTGAGGGAATTGATGAGCGCGGCACCGCAGAAACCGAGGAAGATCGCCCAGAGCGCGAGTTCCAGCGTCAGCGGAAGCGCATTGGCGATCATCTCCGCCACCGGCTGCTGGGTCGTGTAGGAACGTCCCAGATCGCCCGCCAGGGCGTTCGTCATCCACTCCCAGTATCGCGTCGGGAGCGGCTGGTCGAAGCCAAGCTTGGCGTTCAATTCCGCGATCGTCTCGGGAGACGCCTCCTCGCCCAGCATGATGGCCGCCGGCGTGCCGAGGAAGGACGTGACCGCGGCGAAAAGCAGGAACGTCAGCAGAATGACGTTGGGCACCATGATGGCGACGCGGGAAAGGATCAGGGCTACCATGTGGCTCTCGGAAGAGGACGCTGCGGCGGTCGGGCTGTTCGGGTCCCGGGAGTGGGCCGCGGCACGGAGCCGCGGCCCGCTGTCTCAATCCTGCGACTTCCACATGTAGCGGAAGCGCGGGATTTCGTCGGGCATCGGCGTGAAGCCGCCGACCGCCTTGCGCATCGCATAGAATTCCGCGCTGAAACCGATCGGCATGTAGGGCATGTCCTCCGAAATCTGGAGTTGGATCTTGTCGTAGAGCTCCTTGCGGGCAGCCTGGTCGGTGGAGACCCGGGCCTCCTCGATCCAGCTGTCGACCTGCTCGTTATTGTAACCCGACGAGTTGGCCCCGCCCTTGCTGGCGAAGAGATACTGGATGAGCCCGTCCGGATCGGCCCGCTGCGTCCACCGCATCGGCGTGAAGCGGATCTCGCCGGCAACCGTCTTGGCGTAGTATTCGCTCTGCGGCACCGGCGCGAGCTCGACCTTGAGCCCGGTGGCATCGAGGTCCTCCTTCGCCAGCTCCGAGATGCGGCGCAGGGTGTCGCCGCTCGGCGCCGCAAGCGTCAGCGTGGTGCCCTCCAGGCCAGCGTCCTTGACGATCTGGCGGGCCTTTTCGAGGTCGTATTCGTAGGTCGCCAGTTCGCTGGGCGTCCACCACAGGCCGTCCGGCGTGACGCCGTTGGAAACGGTACCCTTCGAATCCCACACAATCTGGTTGAGCCGCTCACGGTTGAGGCCGTACGCGACTGCCTTGCGCAGTTCCGGGTTGTTGTAGGGCTCGACGTCCCATCTCCACTGCAGCGAGTACCAGAGCCCGCTCTTCGACTTGACCATCTCGATGTCGGGGCTGGCGCTTGCCAGGCGCGCGTCGAGCGGGTCGAGCTGGCTGATGAAATCCAGCTCTCCGACGGACATGCGCTGGATGCCGACGACGTTGGTAGGAATGTCGTTGAATGTGACCGCGTCGAGATGAGGAAGCCCGTCCTGCCAGAATTCCGGGTTCTTCTGAAGGTCGATGCGCGATCCGCGCGTCCACTTGTCGAGCGTGAAGGGTCCGGTGCCGACGGGGTTCGAGCCGAGGTCCTCGCCAAACTCCTTCGCGGCGGCCGGGGAGACCATCAGCCCGGCGCGATCGGCGAGCAACGCCAGCAGCGGAGGATAGGGCATCTTCATCGTGATCGTGACGGTGTGCTCGTCAGTCGCCACGACGTCTTCGATCGCATCGAGCTGCTTCTTCTGCGAAGACGTGCCGTCCGGGTCGCGTCTGGTGTCGAGATTCCACTTCACCGCTTCGGCGTTGAACGGTGAGCCGTCGTGGAACTTGACGCCCTCTTGCAGTTTCAAAACCAGCTTCTTGCCGCCGTCCGAGAATTCCCAGCTTTTGGCGAGTCGGGGCTTCAGAGAGAAGTCCGGCTCGATTTCGACAAGCGTGTCGAAGATCAGAAACAGAATCTGGCGTTCTGTCCACTGCGTCGACTGAATCGGATCGAGGGTACGCACGTCGCTTATGAAGCCGATGTTGAGCGTCCCGCCTTCCACGGGCTTCGATTCCTGGGCGAGGACGCCCGTCGACATCGAAGCGGTGAGGATCAAGGCACTCACGGCGGACATTAACTGTCGTCTGTTCATGATGTTCTCCTGCTGGTTCGGTTCATCTTCGCCGGCAACTCGCCGTCTTGTTGGCCCGTTGGTCCTCATCCCCCGAGGGCCGGCAACGGGCGGCCGGCCTGGTCGACTCCCATCATCTTCATGTCGTTGACGCGGTCGCCGATGCGCTGATGTGGACGCCCGCCGCTCGATGCACCGAGCGCCACGACGATCTCGTCGGGACCGGGCGCGTCGGGGATGACGAATTCCATCGTCAGGAAGTGCGAGCGCGCCCCCCTCCGCTCCGAATCCTTGTGCGTCATCGGGATCGTGAGCGCCGTTCCGGGTCCCGCGCGCTTGTTGGTGAAGGAAAGGAAGGAATCGCCTTCGGCCGCGATGCGGAACACGTTGCCGAAGTGCAGTGTGTGGATCAGTCCGGCGGCGTGCTCGATCTCGCCCTGGGTGCCGGTGACCGCGCACTTGCCGAAGGCTTCGATGCCCGCCGGGCCGCTCATCAGGGCCACCAGACGCGGCACGATCGCATCCGCCAGGACCCTGGCATGCGCCAGGATTTGCGGCTGAAGATCATCGACGAAGGCCATTCCGGCCCAAGGATTCCGGATGACGGCGGCGGTTGCCGCCATGCGCAGCCTCGCGGGCGCCGGTCGCCCTCCTTCGACGAGCGTATCCTCCACGTAGTCGACGACCTTGCGGATCACCACCTCGTTCATGCCGCGGGCTTCTTTTCCGCGAGCTCGGCGAAGACCCGGTTGGCGATGCGATGGCACTCAACCCCCACCGGCACGCCGCAATAGATGGTGACATGGGTGATCAGCGCATCGAGCTCGTCGCGCGTCACGCCATTGCGGATGGCGCCCCTGAAATGAAGCTCCCATTCGTGCATCCGGTTGAGCGCCGCGATCATGACGATGTTGAGCATGCTGCGGGTCCTGGCATCGAGCCGGTCGTCGCCCCATCCCTTCCCCCAGCAATACTCCGTGATGAAGGACTGGAAGTCCTTCGAGAACTCGGTCGCCCTGCTTAGCGCACCCTCGACGTATTCGGCCCCGAGCGTCGCTTTCCGGCGCTCCAACCCTCGATCGTACAAAGTCTCGTTCATGGGTCAGGCCTCCTCGCCTGGCTTCTTCAGGAACTTGCGGATATGCCCGGAAACCTGCGCGGACGCCTCGACGAGGACGCTGTGCTTCAGCCCCGGAAGAATGCGCAGTTCCGAGTTCGGAATGAGCTGGTGCATCGTCTCGGCCATCCGGACATTTGAGCCCTGGTCGAACTCGCCAGTCATCACCAGCGTGGGCTGCATTATCGCGTGAAGCGTGTCGACCAGTTCCGTCTGACCGAAGACACGATAGGCTTCCAGGTAGGACTCAAGGTCCACCTGCCGGAGCTCGTCCATCCGCTGCTCGATGACTTCCGGATGAGCCCGCGCGAACGCCTCCGTGAACCAGCGATTGTGCGCTGCTCCGAGAACGGTCTCGATGCCGCCCTGGCGGATCATGTCCAGCCGGGCGACGACCTTCTGGCGCTCCTCCCGCGTGCGGCCCGCAACCGCCGAGAGAAGGACCACCCGGCTGAACCGCCCGGCCCAGCCGACGGCGAGCCTCTGGGCGATCAGCCCGCCCAGCGAGAAGCCGACGAGGTCGGCCCGCGAGATGCCGGTCTCGTCCATCACGGCCACAACGTCTGCGGCGAACCTGTCGATCGAGTATTCGCCGCGGATCGGAGCCGAGGCGCCATGCCCACGCAGATCGAGACGGATGATGTCGAAGTCGGATTCCAGAGCACCGCAGGCGTCGTCCCAGCTGCGCAGGCTGGCGCCGACTCCGTGGATGAGGACCAGGGGGCTGCCCCGTCCGGAACGTTCGAAATTGATCAGACCGTCGGTTGTGCGCACCCGTGCCGCTCTTTCCATTCGCATCGTATTGTCGTATGGTATACCAACACACAAGCGGTGGTCAATCGACCACTGCTGGATTATGTTTAAGGGACATCGGGGCGAGCCACTCGCCCCTACTCCTTCACGAGGAAGTGGATGACTGAGAGCACGATGACGTGGATGGTCGAGGAGCCGGCCACGCTCAGGGACCAGACGACCGCGTCGCTTCGCGAGGCGCTGCTCAACAGCGTTTTCCTGCCCGGCGAGCAACTCGTGGAGAGGAAGCTGGCAGAGCTGACCGGCGTCAGCCGCACCAGCATCCGCGAGGCGCTCGGCACCTTGGAGGCGGAAGGTCTGGTTACACGCGTGCCCGGCAAGGGCATGGTCGTGACGCGGCTCTCGGAGAAGGAGGCCTTGAGCATCTACGAGGCGCGGGCCGTCATCGAGTCCGCGATGGCGCGGCTTTTCGTCCAGCGCGCCACGGAGGACGAAATCGAGGAGTTGTCGCGGCGCGTCGAAGAAGCCGGGAAGACCTGCGACCCTGACCGTGCGCGTCTCCACGCCGAGAACCTCGACGCGGTGTCGGACATGATCATGAACTGCGCCCGCAACGATATCCTGCGCCAGATGGCGTCGGTGCTTCGCGCGCGGGTGACCTATCTGCGCACCGTCACGTCACGCGTCGCCTCCGCGGAACGCCGGCGCGAGAGCATGGCGTTGCTCGAGGGCATCCTCGACGCCCTCCGCCGCCGCGACGCGGATCTCGCCGACAGCCGCACCCGCAGCTACATCGAGCGGTCCGCCGCCTTCGCCACATCGGTCCTGCGCGACCTCGGCCGAGAGGATGGCCAAGGGGCCGGAACGAAGAACATGGAGCATGAAGAATGAACTACGTGAGGCTGGGCAACAGCAATCTGAAGGTGTCGCGTCTCGGCCTCGGCGCCATGGGTTTCGGCTCAGCCGCCTGGAGGGCCTGGGTCCTCGACCAAGGAGCTGCGGCCCCGATAGTCTCACGAGCGCTGGACCACGGCATCAACTTCTTCGACACGTGCGACTTCTATTCGGGAGGCGAGAGCGAGCGCGTCCTCGGCCAGACGCTGGTAAAACAGCAGCCGCGTGACAGCTTCGTGCTCGCGACCAAGGCCGGCAACCCCATGTCGGATCACTGCAATGCTCGCGGCTACTCGCGCAAGCACCTGTTCCGGGCGATCGATGATTCCCTTGCACGGCTTGGAACGGATCATGTCGATCTGTTCCAGACGCATATCTGGGACAAGGAGGCGGATCTCGACGAACTGGTCGAAGCCATGGGCGATATCGTCCGCAGCGGCAAGGCGCTCTACGTCGGGGTCACGACAATGCCGACATGGGCGCTCGTTCGGTGCAGGGAGAAGGCCAAGGCGCGAGGGATCCCCGCTTTCCTGTCGATGCAGTGCGAATACAATCCCGCGCATCGCGAGTGCGAGCGGGAGCTGCTCCCCTATTGCCGCCACGAAGGTCTTGCGGTCGTGCCGTTCAGCCCGATGGCGCGCGGGTTCCTGGCCGCGGATCGCCGCGATCCCGAACACGCGACGGCCAGGACGGGAAGCGATGACTACATGCACAAGATCTATGGCCGGGCGAACGACCATGCGGTCCGGGAGGCCGTCGCGGATGTAGCGGCCCGCATCGGCAGCACCCCGGCCCAGGTCGCTCTTGCATGGACGCTTGGCCGCCCCGGCGTCCACGCACCGATCTTCGGCGCCACATCGGTAAACCAGGTGGACGAGGCGGTCGCCGCTCTGGACATCGTACTCGAACCCGAGCATGTCTCGGCCATCGATCAGGCTTACGAGGCAAGGCCCCTCGCGGGAGCGGGACATTGAGCATGGACGACACCCGCCACACGGGACGGAGCGGTGCCCGCTGATGCGGGTCGGGCCAAGATGCCGGACGCCATTTGGAGGAGCAATCTCGCCGTGTTCGATCTACGGGTAGCCGTGCCGCCGCGCCTGCGCACGCAGGTGGCTGAAACGCTCCGCAACGCGATCGTCCTCGGCGAGCTCGCCCCGGGCGAGCGTATGATCGAACGTGTGCTGTGCGAGCGTATGGGGGTTTCGCGCACCTCCTTGCGGGAGGCGATGCGCGAGCTAGAGAACGAGGGGCTGCTGACCAATCTGCCCAATCGCGGGCTGATCGTATCGGTCGTGGACCCCAAGATCGCGCAGGAGATATTCGACGTGCGCGAGGCACTGGAGGCGCTCGTGTGCCGGCTGTTCTGCGAGCGCGCCACCGACGAGCATATCGAACGGTGCCGTGCCGTGAACGTCGAGCTCATGGCGGCCTACGAAGCCGGCGCCGCGCGCGAACTGATCGCCGCCAAGAACCGGCTCTACGACGTGCTTATCGCAGGCGCCGACAATGCGGAGGCCGAACGGATGCTACGCAGCATACACATGCGGGCATCGCAGCTTCGCATGATCTCGCTATCGAGCGGCGAAAGGCGAAAGGCCTCGCAGGAGGAAATCCAGCTTCTGATCGACAGCCTCCTGAACCGACGCGGCAAGGATGCCGAGCGGCTCGCCAGGAAGCACGTCCAGCAGGCTGCCAAGTTCGCGATGAGCATGATCCGACGCACCGGCGAGCTGTCCTGAGGGCACTGCATCATGCACGTCGACGAACGCTATGTTATCGCCGGTGGGCTGCGTACCCGCTACTTCGAAGCCGGCAGCGGACCGACGGTCATCCTGCTTCACGGCTCGTCCCTGGCGATCGACGCCTGGTCGACCTGGCATCTGACGATCCCGGCCCTCGCGAAGCACTACCGGGTACTGGCACCCGATCTCGTCGGCTTCGGCCTGACGGACGTCGCGGCCGATGGACATCATGTGCCCCGGCTTGAAAGGCGCCACCATGTCGCCGCCTTCATGGACGCCCTCGGCGTCGCGCGTTGCTCTCTGGTCGGCCACTCTGAGGGAGGCTTCATCGCCGCCATGCTCGCCCTGGACTACCCGGGGCGCGTATCGAATGTCGTCGTCGCAAGCAGCGGCGCAACCGCGCCGCGTCTGGGCGGAGACCTGGACCGGGCCTGGGAAAGCGCCGCCGCCCAGGCCTACGACGTGCTCGGAGGATGCGAGACGGAAGAGGCGTTCCTGCGAACCAATGCGGCTCTCAGCCTGACGAACCCGCCCACGTTCATTGATATCATGAAGGAAAACTACCGTCTGGCGCGCCGTCGCGGCCAGCTCGAAAGGTTCAAGGACGCGGCCCTGCTAAGGGGCGACAGCGACTACACCCGCGTCCAGGAAGAACACCTTCTGCCATTTCTGGGCGAGATGCGGGCCCGGCTGCTGCTTGCTTGGTCCGGGCGCGACGCCACGGTTCCGGTTTCGCGCGGCCTCAAACTTCTCGAGCGAGCCCCCCAGGCCGACATGCATGTCTTCGCGGATGCAGCACATATGCTCATGATCGACAGGCCGCGCGCGTTCAACGCGATGTTGGCAATGTGGCTAGGGGCGGCAAGTTGAAATCGACTGCAGTCGACCGCCGCCGGTGGGAGTGTTGCCGGAACCTATTATTCCGTCTCAGGCTGGCCGTCGGGTGACCGACCGAATGCACCCCGGACCAACATTCGGCAAAGCGCGCCCCTTACGGCCATAGAAGAGTACGCAAGGCTCACCAGATACCTGCCATCGCGCACCGGGTGCCGGAGGGGAGATATGGTGGTGTCCTGGGTCAGAAAAACGGTTGGGTTGGTTGCTTCTGCCCTTCAGGGCATGGCGGCCCGTCCCTCCCGGACGCCGCCGAATGGTCGGCCTTCGAGGAGATGAGGCGTTCGTTGCAGCCGAAGCTGTCCCTCAGCTCGCCCGCGATGCGATATGTGGCGTTGAGAGGAAAGGCGGCGTGAGCCCAGTCCCACGTGTGTCGCCGCAATTGCTTGCGTGTCGACACGGAGGGCAGAGAGGAAAGGAACAAGGTCCGACCAGATCGAACTCGGCAACCGGAAGGGGTCGTTGGCCGAGCGTCGGATTTCTCACGTTCTCTGCCAGAACCCGACTGTCAGCAGACGGCCCCGCAACGGTCCCATGATATGCTATCCTACTAAGTCTGCGCGCGCTTCCCGGGAAGGGAAGGAATCGCCCCCCAATTCAGCCGCTCGACTAACGCTTTAGACTTCATGAAAGCCAACATTCCTGTGGAGTAGCGGAGCGCCAGCCGATTAGTTCGGCGCAAGTTTTTGAACCCCATGTGGTCGGCCATCTGCCCCCGCAAGAGCATGCTCCCGATCCGGCTGCGGACGGATTTCTTGTTGTCTTATGGATGATGCGGTGGCGCTGAGCACTGGCCGCTGCGCCGGAAAGCCCGGAAGCGGTCTCTCAGAGGCGGCACCCCGGCACGATAAATCCGGTAATCGGACTTGTCCCGCGGCCGATGACGAGATTTGAGGACCCGACACGCCCGCCCTGCTGATCATGGTTTTGGGCGCCGGCTTCTTCCCCGGCGCCCCAGTCGTCAGTAGTCGCAGGCTTTCGCGTCAGCCTCGATCGCGGCGCTGTCAAAATCATTGATCTTCGTAAAGAACGCGAGACTGTCCGGTATGACCAAGGTCTCAGGATCCACCTTCTCGGTCAGGATACCGTATTCGACGAGAAAGTCCTGATACTTGCCCATGGCTTCCGCGCTGGCGCCCGCGACGAGCCCGTTCGGGTTAAGCTTGGAGGCGAGGGCCTGATCCTCGAGCAGGATGGAAACCTTGGCCAGATCGTTCGCGATGGCCGTCTCTTCATCGACATTGGTCGGCTTGGAATCCGGATAGAACTTCCATTGCAGTTGACGCACGCAGTCGGGATTGGCGGCAGCGAAGACCATGGCCTTGGCTATCCCCCGGCTGATCCCTTCGACCATAGCGGGCTTCTCATCGATCACCTTCTGGCTTGTCGCGAACGAATAGTCCGGCAGTTCCGCCCATGCCGGGTCCTTGAGGATTGTGAGGTTCGGGTCCATGCTCTGAAATCCGACCAGCGCGGAAGACCAGTACATCAGAGCCTGCACCTGATCGTTCTGGAGAGCCAGCAAGGGTTGCGCGCCGACGCCCGTTGCGATCATTGTGACGTCGGTATCGGGGTCCAAGCCGCTCTTTCTTACGAATGACTTCACCAGCGACACGCCACCGGTGGAGACGCTTACGATGCCGATGTTCTTGCCCTTCAGATCGGCGGCGGACTTGATCGGCCCGTCCTTCTTGACCGCGACGCCCCATCCCAAGGCAAAGTTCGTGATGAGTGTGCGGATCGGCACCGAATGCTGCGCATTTGCCAGAATGATCGAGGCACCGGCCATTTGGGCGAAGTCGATATTGTCCGCGGCAAGCTGCTGTGCGGCTTCCGACGAACCGCTGATCGGGAAGACCTCGGCCTTGTAGCCTTCCTCTTCCCAATAGCCGAGCGCGCTCGGAAGAAGCAGTGGGAAATAGCTGATGTCGAGGAAACTCGTGCCCGCGATTGCGATTCTGACGTTCTCGAGCGCATCCTGAGCGGTTGCCTGGCTCCACGGGATGCTGGCAGCGAATGTGCTCAGCGCAAGCGCCAGGCCTTTAAGAGATTTCGTCTTGATGCCGGAAGTCATGTTGTCTTTCCTTCTTCACACTGCATTGAAGTGATCATGTCGCCTCGCTCAGATGCGAGTCCTCCCGGTCCTGCCAGAAAATCACGCGTTTTCTGATCGTCTCTACGATCTTGTGCAGCACGATTCCGATCGCCGAGAGAACGATCAGGACCGCGAAACTTCCCGCCGTATCCATCGTGAAGTTCTTCTGCAGGAGAATGTTGCCCAGCCCCGCCTGCGACCCGATAAACTCGCCGACGATCGCGCCGATGACGGCCAGCACGACAGCGATGTCGAGACCGGCGAAAATGTAGGGCAGGGCGGTCTGTAGCTTCACCATCCGGAAAATCTGCCAGCGGGTCGCGGTAAAGGCCCGCAGCATGTCGGTCTGCTGACGGGACGCTGCGTTCATGCCCGCGATGCAGCTGACGACGACGGGGAAAAACACGATGAGCGCCGCAATCACGATCTTGGACGTGAGTCCGTAGCCGAACCAGATGATGATCATGGGAGCGATGGCGACCTTCGGAACGGTCTGCAGAGCGACGACGTAGGGATAGATCGTCTTTTCGAGAATCTTCCACTGCCCGATGGAAACCCCGATGACCAGTCCGACCACGGTGCCGATTGCGAAACCGGCGAGAATCTCCCAGAGCGTCACTCCGAAATGGTAGTAGAAGCGCGGCGTGTTGAGGTTCAGCCACAACGCCTTCACGATTGCCGATGGCGGCGGCACGATAATCGTCGCGATGTCGAAGAGCCGGACGGAGCCTTCCCACACCACGATGATGGCGACGAACAAAAGAAGGGAAAGACTGACCTCCGGGCGCAGCTTCACGGCCCTGAAAACCCGGGCGCCACGTTCGTCCGGCAGCGAAACTTCGGTCATGCGTACACCCCTTGCGATCCGAAATGCGCGCGCACCCGCTTCACATAGATGCCGAAAGAGTCGGAATTGATCATGTCGAGATTGCGGGGTCGCGGCAGGTCGACATCGATGATCTCGGTGATCCGGCCGGGCCTCGGGCTCATCACCACGATCCGATCCGCCAGGAACACGGCTTCGGCGATGCTGTGCGTGATAAGCATGACCGTCTTCCGGTTCGCTGCCCAGATGTCCAGAAGCTCCAGATTCATCTGCTCACGCGTCATCGCATCCAGGGCGCCAAACGGTTCGTCCATCAGGAGAAAGCTCGGATCATGCACGAGCGCGCGGGCAATCCCCACACGCTGCTGCATGCCGCCCGACAGTTCCTTCGGATATTTTTGCGCAAATCCCTCAAGTCCGACAAGGCGCAGCAACTGGTTCGCAGACGCTGTGGACGTGGTGCGGTCCAGCCCCTGAATCTCTGCGGGAACAAGGACGTTCTGGAGAATGGTCCGCCACGGGAGCAGGAGCGGCTCCTGAAAAACCACGCCGAGCTCGCGGCTCGGTCCTTCGATCGGGCTTCCGTTGACGAGAATACTGCCGCTCGACTTGTTCAGGATGCCGGCGAGGATCTTGAGAAGCGTGGTCTTGCCACAGCCGCTTGGCCCGACGACGGTGACGAATTCGCCCTGAGCGATTTCCAGATTGACATCGGAAAGAGCGTAGATCGGCTCTCCTTCCTGCGTCGCGTACGTCTTGTTCAGGCTGCTGACTGAAATCACCAAGGCTTCCCTGTTGATGGTGGGGCGTTGTGCATCCGGTATTGCTGACCCATTGGCTTCGGTGTCACCTTTGCGCCAGGCGGCTCACTCTCGACCCGCTAAACGGGATGGCTTGCCGTGGTTTGCAATGCGTCGGCAACCTTGGCCATGCGCCGCAGATTCCCGGCGTACTGGTCGGCGGCTGCCTGCACGATGTCGTCGATGCGGTCCATTTGGCTGATCACAAAGTAGAAGCCCCCTCCCGGCACCACCGCGCCAAGCTCGACCAACAGCGGCGCAAGGTTCACCGTCGCGCCCATAGCATGGTTCTGGTCCGCACCGGTCAGGAGCGGTATTGCGGTCACGCCGCTCAGCCCGTTGGCGGGATAGCGATCGAGAAACACCTTCAGCAGGCCGGAATAGGTCGCCTTGTAGGTCGGCGAGGCGAAGATGACGACGTCGCTGCCTGCGACCCTGGCGTTCAGCGCGTCCATCCGGTCGCTCGGCCAGGTCAGCACCTCGTCGCGATAGTCCGCCAGGTCGATCACGTCGGCGCGCTGGACGATATGACCGAACAGCTTGTCCGCCAATGTCTCGGCCACTTTGAGGGTTCGTGATCTGGGCTTGGGATTGCCGACGACTATTGACAATTTGAACGTCATCACGACTCCACGCAGCGTTAACAGGAGGTGAGCCGCCGCCGGAATCCGCGTGCAGAGAGCCATAGATCGAGGACCACGACTTTAGGCGCGTGCAGACATCGGCGTGCCTCACAACACCGGGGTCTTTTGGCCCGGCGACACCATTGCCAAGTTCTTTTGGCTCGGCATGGCGTCAGCGGCGACAGGCGCCGCATTGAAAAAAAGCTAGCATCGGCTGCCGCGGTTCGTCAACAAGACCATGTTGCTTCCTGTACGGCTTGGCGTTTTTTACGCGACTCGGCACGCGACGCCATGTTCGGCCATCCGCGGCAGGGTCTCACGGGCCACCGCATCAAGATCAGCGATATAGTCCGGGACGATAAGGATCACGCCGTCGAGTTCGCTTTCCAGGACGACGCGAGCAAGCCGCTTTGATAGGGATTCGTAGGATCCGATCATCGCACCCGAGGAAAACGCCTTTCCTCTTCCCTCTCCGGCGAGCCTGCGGGATGCTGCGCTGACATCCTTGACGTTAGGATTCATGTCGTAGCCCAGCGCAATGTCCGCCAGGCATTCGAGGTCCACACCCTCGTTGAAATGGTCCGCGCGCGCCTGCGCCTCCTCGTCGGTGGCGCCAGGGATCAAAGTCACCAACCCGTAGACCTTGAGATCCACCTTGCCCATCTGCTTCGCCATCGCCTTTGCCTGACGCCCCAACTCCAGGTATTTCGGCTCCTCGCCGGATCCGATAAAGGCGATGTCACAGTTTTCGACGGCGAATCGGAAACCGCGTCCCGATGCGCCGGCATTGGCGAGGGGCGGCATGCGAGACGGTTTGGGACCCATGGTGGCATCCTGGAGCTCGAAGAACTTTCCCCGATGCGAGACGACCTTTTCCGTCCAGAGGCGTTTGACGACCTGCGTCCACTCGTCCGCCAGATCGTAGCGTTCGTCGTGATTGAGACCGTCGCGCCAGAGCCCGACATGCGACAGGTCGAGGTAGCTTGAACCGGTGACGAGGTTGAGTCCGACGCGGCCCGGAGCGATCTGATCGAGCGTCGTCATCATCTTGGCGATGATGGCGGGTTGGTAGACGGTCATATGGATCGTTGCAAAAACCCCGATCCTTGAGGTCGCTTGGAGCAGCGCCGCAGAGGTCGTCATGGATTCGAGCGAACGCATCCAGTGCTCGGACGGACCCTTGCGACCTCGCCAGATCCCGGGACTGAGCACAAAATCGTAGCCGAGCGCCTCCGCGCTTCGGGTCACGTCGAGGACGCGCGCGAATGACCCGTCCTCCACGTCGGGCGAGTTGGTGGAGTGGATCCAGCCATGATTGCCAACCGGGATGAAGACGCCGACATCGATCGTTTTTGTCATGTTTTGCTGCTCATGGAATGGATGCCTGGAAACCGGTCATTGACCCTGCAGAGGGAGGACAGCGGTTGTCAATTCCCGGAGAGGAGCCGAGCTTCGGGGCCCGCAACCGCGTCGGGGGCATACGCAACGGCGTCGACCTCGACTAGCAATTCAGGCAGCATGAGGGCTGCCACCTGTATGCCGGTGCTCGCAGGGCGATGGTTGCCAAAGAACTCCTGCCTGACCTCCCAATATTGCCGGGTGAAGGTCATGTCGGTCATGGGCGTCGTGAGATAGGTCGTCAGCCGGATGACGGATTTAAGATCGCAGCCGACCAGCCCCAGGCGCCTCTGCATGTTGGTGAATATCTGGCGCGCCTGAGCGGGGATGTCGCCAGCGCCAACCACCTTTCCGTGTTCGTCATAAGCGACGATGCCCGAAAGCCAGACGAAATCGCCAGCCTTCACGAGATGGCACATCGGCTTGGTTTCGTCCCAGTGTCGCTCGTCGGCTATGAACAGCGGTGCAGTCATGTTTCATTCTCCGAATGTACAGGAAGTGGCCGTTTTCAGCCTGGACGCCACAGGCGGCAGGTGCCCAACGACATGCGATATGGATCGCGGACGAGACGTGCATTTTCTCACGGCAGCCCCCGCCGTTGCGGACTTGCCTTGTCCAGTCTCAGTCGATGCGAGCTCATGCGGCAGACCCGTCCGGCTTGCTCAGATGCCGATAGCTGCCTCTGTAGTACAGGAGCGGTTCGGCGTCCTTGCCGTCGTTCAATCCAGTGGCAAGCACTTCGCCAATGACGATGGTGTGGTCTCCCGCGGCGTGTTCGGCGCGAATCTCGCAATCCAGCCACATGAGGGCGCCGTCGATTACCGGGCTTTGCGTAGCGGCCGTCGTCCAGGCGACGCCTGCCCATTTCTCGCTCCCCTTCCGGGCGAACCGGTTGGAGATCGCCTGTTGCCTCTTCGAGAGGACATTGACGGAGAATTTGCCGGTTTCCCGGATTCGAGGATAGGACGAGGATGTCGCCATGACACTGAATGAAACCAGAGGCGGATCGACAGAGACACTGTAGAACGACTGGCAGGTAAACCCCAACGGCTCCCCATCATATCCCGCGATCACGGTTATCCCCGACGCGAACAAACCGAGCGAATCACGAAAACGTCTGAGATCGACGGGCTCTCTCGCATTGAGACGGGCATATTCGGACAGAGGAATCCGGGAAGTGCTGCTGGACACGTCGATCTCTCTATGCTGGCTGGATTGGTGCGAGCGGCATCGCCGCGACGAAAGTCGCCATGCGTCACAGGGCCCTGGAATACTGGTCGGCCGCCGCCTGCACGACGACAGTGGACAATCCGAGTGCCATCCCGACTCCCAACAGCGTGGACAGAAGATGAGACGATCGCGAATCTGCAGACGGAAGGGACAGGGGCCAGCATAGACCACAAATCTCGGCGCGTGCAGACAGCAGCGTGTCTCACAACACCGGGGTCTTTTGGCCCGGCGACACCAACGCCAAGTTCTTTTGGCTCGGCATGATGTCAGCGACGCTTAGCGCCGCGTAAGAAAAAAGTAGCATCGGCTGCCCCGCCCCGTCAACACCGTTTCCGGCCATACTGATGCACGTGCATATCGCAATGTGGAGGTGGATCGACGTGTTCGAGTTCGACGGCCCGCGCGAACGCGGAGGCTTTCGGGCGAGAAGAGCCCGCTCCGGGCGGCCCAGCGCAACGGCTAACGCGACCGGGACTGCGAGACGCGGGCCGGCACCGTCAAGTTGCGTTCAAGAAGGGCTCCTATTTTCCAGATTTCCTGGAGCCGCGCCCCATTGCGGAGAAGACGCTGACGACTGTCATCCAGGAAGCGTATGTCCAGGGTCTCGACGCGCTCGGTCGACGACCTCGTCAAGGCCATGTGCCGAGCGGCGTCTGCAAGAGCCAGGTGTCGCGCCTGTGCGAGGAGATTGACGGCAAGGTGAAGGCGTTCCTCGAACGGCCCATCGAGGGTGATTGGCCATACTTGTGGATTGACGCAACCTATCTCGAGGCTCGGCGCGGCGGGCGCATCGTCTCGGTCGTCGTCAACACCGACGGCCGCCGAGAGGTGCTGGGCATTTAGATCGGCACTTCGGAGGCCGAGCCGTCCTGGACAGAGTTCCTTTGAAAGCTCACACGCAGAGGCCGGCGCAGCGTGAAGCTGGTCGTCTCCGATGCCCATGAGAAAACCGTGAGCCCTGCAAGCGCTGCATCAACGACAAGAAAGGGGCCAGTTGACACAAGCGATTAGAGAACGTCGTGAGACACCATCTTGCTTCGGGCCCAGCCGCCTGTCGCGAGTCAAAGGTATGGCAAGATTGGAGCAGCGGGTGGACTGGTCGAACGGCCACAATGGTTTCGTTGACGGACGGGGCAAACATTGCCTCACGAGGCAGCCGCTGAACGGCAGCTTACCGCTACGCCTTTCCCATAACCGGACCGTCCGGATACGGCCCCAATCCCGCCCGAAGGTGGACGGCTAGCAATGGCATCGTTCGCGCTATCTTCAGTGACAGCTGAACGACCCGGATGGTGAAGGGTTTCGGGTGCCGGCACGCGTACGGAAGCCTTTCATGCAGGAACCCGCAGGCTACAGTGTTGACTACGGAGATTTCGATTTGCGGCCGATGTCCGGGATCCTTGCTGAAAAGCGCGGAAGTAGGCGCGGACAGGCTGCTTCGTTGCACCTCGGCGTGGTATTCTTGGCCCCGCACGTTGCTCGTCGCGGCCTGTAGGCGCCGACAGTCATCACGGGCGCGGATCTCGACCACATCATGGCCGGGCGCCTCAACGCCTTGCTCAACGCGATCTATGCCGCCTTTGGGCAGGGCCGGGACGGCATCGTACACCTCGGACCATCGGAGCCCCTGAGCGGCGAAGCCCTGTGGTTCGCCTGCCTCGTTTTCGCTCGGGGGGAAGATCGGGCCGTCATGATCGCTGTCAGTTGTACGATCCTGGCCTCGTATTCCTGGATATGGTCGGCGGCCCCCGCATCGCCATCGAAGGCGCCTTGCTCATTCTTACGTACCCAGACAGGAATCAGGTTGCGGGTGACGTCGTGCCGTTTCGCCAAAGCGTGAAACGTCTCGCCTGACAGATATTCCTGCGCGACCTGCCGATTAGATTCGACGCGGTGAGTGCGATATCTTGCCATGGGTTCCCTTTTTGAGAACCCGACAAGCTTGGTCAATTCCTCAAGCCGATCTGTCCACCAGCAGGGGCGCACTCCATCTTCCTGGTCAATCATGGGGTCAACAACTGGCTGCCTGAGATTCAGCGCACCAAGGGGCTTCCGCCGGCGGAGGCGGGGAGATGGTCGTCGCTCACCCAGATCGTCGGCATCGTCGGATCGCTAGTGTGTCGCGCTATGCCGTGGCCGGCCGCCGTCTGGTGCTGATCGCACTCATCTTCGCCGGCATGGCGGTCCCCCGCCTGCTGCTGCTCCTCCCGGCGGGCAAGCGCTTGTAGTCTCGCTCGTCCTGCTCGGGATCACGCGCACGTCGGTCACGGCCATCGTGATGCTTCTCCTGCTGGACCTGCTCGGAATAGACAGGCAGCGGCACGGCCTGCTCGACGGCATGTTCTTCGTCGCGGCCGAGACCGGCGGCGTCCTCGGCCCGACGACGATCGGGCTGCTGTCCGACCGAAGCGGCGGCTTTTCGAGTTGGCTATGGGCGCTTTTAACGATCGGCGTCGTGCTGCTTGCGCTGGCCGGCCTGCTCGCGCGGATCGGACGCCGCGAGCGCCCGCTCACTCGCTGATCAGCGCCGAGAAGTCGGAATCGCCCGAGATCGGCAGCTTCGGCACCTCCATCCAGCAGACGCGCCGCGCCCGCTCGGCATCCACGCCGAGGCCGACGAAGGCGACCATCAGCGTCTCGCGCACATGGTCGGGCTGCGTCCTGCCCAGGATGACGGACTGGATGCTTCGGACGAGGCCGCCCAGGATTGCGTCATGCGCGACCTGCATGGCGGAGAACCGGAAGTCCCCGTTGGCTGCAGCCATCTCGATGTCGCGCGGCAAATAGACATCGACCAGCTTGCCGCCCGCCTCGCCCTGGGTCCCAACCTGGACGATGAAGCGCCCCCATGCCCGGTTCTCGATCGCGAGCGACATGTAGGCGAGACAACCCGCGGCGATCCGTTCCAGCGGATCGTCGAAGGTCAGCACCATCTTATCGATGACCTCCAGCACGCCGTCCGACACGGCGGCGTTGACGGCCTGCAGAAGTTCGTGGGTCGAGCGGAAATGGTTGTAGAAGGTCCCGCGCGACACGCCGGCCTGCGCGATGAAGTCGTCGATCGAGGCGGCATCCGGGCTCTTCTGTGAGAACACCGCGACGGCCGCGGCCATCAGCTTGCGGCGTGTCTGTTCGCGCCGGACCATCCCGTTGCGCGTGCGATGGTCGGCGTTACCGGCCTCGTCGATGGTCGTTTCGTCGGATCGGGCAGTAGGCCGCATGCTGTTTCCGTCGTCTTGCCGGATGGGGTGGGTTTCGGTGTCAATATAGACATGGGGTTCATATTGACAAAACTGTTCATTATGAACTAGCCTCCAATCATGCGGACCCGACGGGAGACGAGTTCGCCGCGAGGGAGGAGAATTCCAGTGCCATCGTCCGGCGCGATATCCGACGTCGTCATCATCGGCTATGGCCCGACCGGCCAGCTGCTTTCGCTGTTGCTTGCCCGCAAGGGGCACCGCGTCGTCGTCGTGGAGCGCTGGCCCAATCTCTACCCGCTTCCGCGCGCGGTGCATTTCGACCACGAGGTGGCCCGGATCCTCCAGGCGGCCGGCGTCGTCGACGACGTCAGCAATATCACCGAAGGCATCGACACATACGAATGGCGAAACGCCGGCGGAGAACTCCTGCTGATGCTGGACTGGCGCGGCCGGGGCTCCAGCGGCTGGCCGGAATCGAACATGTTCTCGCAGCCGCAGTTGGAGGCGGTTCTCGATGCCCATGTCAGGGCGTCCGACAAAATCACCGTTCTGCGGGGATGGGGCGCGACCGCCTTCGAGGACGACGGCGATCGGGTGCGGGTCGATCTGGTGAGAGGCACCGTGCACGACGGGATCTGGACGGCGACCGGCGAGACCGACACGATCTCGGGGCGCTACATGGTCGGCGCAGACGGCGCCAATTCCCTCGTGCGCGAGCGTCTCGGCGTAGGAGTCGAGGATCTCGGCTTTGCCTTCGACTGGCTCGTGGTCGACGTCCTGCCCAGGGTCGAGCGGGAGTGGTTTCCCAAGACCTGGCAATTGTGCGATCCTGCGCGGCCGACCACTGTCGTTCCCGGCGGTCCGAAGCGGCGGCGCTGGGAATTCATGCTGCTGCCGGGTGAGACGCCGGCCACGATGAACCGGCCGGAGAAGGCCTGGAGCTTGCTCGAGCCCTGGGGCATGAACCCGGACACGGCGGAGCTCGAGCGTCATGCCGTCTACACCTTCCGGGCGCTTTGGGCGACGCGGTGGCAAAAGGGCCGCGCCGTGCTCGCGGGCGACGCCGCCCATCTGATGCCGCCCTTCGCAGGCCAGGGAATGTGCAGCGGTATGCGCGACGCCAACGCGCTTGCCTGGCGGCTCGACCTGATCCTCCGCGGCATCGCGTCCGACCGCCTGCTCGACAGCTACGGACCGGAGCGCATCGGCCATGTGAAGACCATGATCGAGTTCTCCATCGAACTCGGCAACGTGATCTGCATCACCGATGCAGCGCAGGCCGCCGAGCGCGACCGCGAGATGATCGCCGCCCGCAACACCCCCGGCTACCAGTCTCCTCCCCAGCCGCGACCGCCGCTCGGGCCGGGTCTCCTCGTCGAGGAAGATCCGGCCGCCGGGCAACTGGGTGTGCAGGGGGCCATCGGCACGGGCGACGGCGTCCGGCTCTTCGACGACGTCCACGGCAACGGTTTCCTTCTGCTTGCGCGGAGTAGCCGGACTCTGGACCGGCTCTCCGGAGACGACGTGGCTTTCCTTCGCTCGATCGGGACAGTCGCCTTGGGGCTCGATGAACTCGACGACATCGAAGGCGTCTACAGCCGCTGGCTCAACGAACTTGGTGCGACCGCGGTCCTGATCCGGCCGGACTTCTACATCTTCGGCACGGCTGCCGACGAGGCCGCTCTCGCTCCGCTCGTCGGACGGCTGCGCGATGCGCTGAACATTCCCCTCGGGCCGGTTTCCCCAGACGGCCCGCTCCTCGACGCCATGACCTCCACGGCGGGAGCGCAGTGACATGACGCACGCCGGCGCACTGGTAGCGAAGGGGCTGACCAAGCACTACGGCGGGGTCAAGGCGCTCGGCGACGTCAGCTTCGTGCTCGCCCCGGGGCAGACGCTGGGCGTGATCGGACCCAATGGCGCCGGCAAGTCCACGCTTCTGTCGCTGCTGTCCGGCGGCGCGCGGCCGACCTCGGGGACCGTCACCTGGGATGGGCGCCGGATCGACGATCTCCCGAGCTACAAGGTCGCGCGTCTGGGCATCGGCCGTGCGCGTCAGATCCCGCGGCCGTTCCGGCGGCTGACGGTCCGGCAGAACCTCGAGGTCGCAGCCAACAGCGCCGTCGCCGCGCGCGAGGACCGGGCGCCGCTGGTCACCAGGACGCTCGACGAATGCGGGCTCCTGGCGCGCGCCGCCACGCCGACCGGCGAACTGGGGTTGCTCGATCTCAAGCGGCTTGAGGTCGCGCGTGCGCTCGCTCTCGATCCCCGAGTCATTCTGCTCGACGAGGTTGCGGGCGGGCTGATGGGTCCCGAGGTTTCCGCCATCGCCGATCTCATCGGCAGCATCCGGCAGCGGGGCATCTCCATTGTCATCGTCGAGCACGTGCAGGGCGTGATCGGCCGGCACGCCGACCATGCCATCGTGCTTGACTGGGGCCGCGTCATCGCCGAAGGCAGCCCCCGGGAGGTCGCGGCCGACCCCAAAGTGGTGGAAGTCTACTTCGGCGCCGCCACCGCCATGCAGCCGAAGGCGGCCGATCCCGCCCTCAGAACTGCGCCTCTCGTGCTGGAAGTCGACCGCGTCACGGCCGGATATGGCGGCCTCACCGCACTTTCGGATGTCAGCATCACGCTCCGGCAGGGCGAGGTCGTCGGTATCATCGGCGCCAACGGGGCGGGCAAGACTACGCTCTGCCGGGTCATCGCCGGTCTCGTCCCTTCGAAATCGGGTGCGGTTTCCCTGCTCGGCGAAGACGTCACTGCTTTGGCGCCGCATCGACGCGCGCGTCGGGGGCTGGCGATCTGCCATGAGGGCCGCCGGCTATTCACGGGACTTTCGGTCGAGGAGAACCTCGACCTCGGCGCGGCCCTGTCGGGCGGATCCCGCGAAGAGATCAAGCGCCGACGCGGAGAGATTTACGGGATGTTTCCCGTCCTTGCAGAGCGGGCCAACAAGTCGGCGGGCGCGATGTCGGGCGGTCAGCAGCAGATGCTGGCGATAGGACGGGCGCTGATGGCGGCGCCCAAGGTCCTCCTGCTCGACGAACTCTCGCTCGGCCTGGCCCCGCTGGTCATAGAGACGATCTATCAGGCGCTCGATCACATCCGTTCGCTCGGGGTCAGCATCGTGCTCGTCGAGCAGAACACCCATCGCTGCCTCTCGGTGGCCGACAGGGTCTACGTGCTCGAGCGGGGACACGTCTCCTATGGCGGATTGCCCGAGGGGCTGATGAAGCAGGACGTTTTGCGCCAGGCCTATTTCGGCGAGACGGCCTGACCGGAGAGGATCGCGCGGCATACCGTCAGGAGACGGTTCGCATTCACAGGGAGGAGCATCGACCATGAAATGCATATCGGTTCACAAATTAAGGCGCACCGCAGCGTTGACCGCCGCACTGCTCGTGCTGGGCGCGACATCCGTGCGCGCGGAGGACGTGGTGATGGGCGCGAGCCTGCCCATGGCCGGCCCCCTGGCGCAGTTCGGCGAGGTGATCCGCGACGGCTACGAATATGCCGTCAAGGAGATCAACGATCAGGGCGGTGTCCAGGTCGGCGACGAGAAGCGCCTCATCAAGCTGATCGTGCTGGATAATCGCGGCGACCCGAACCAGGTGGCGGGTCAGGTCCGCAAGCTCGTGCAGGCCGAAGGCGCGTCCGTGCTGCTCGGCGCCGTCACGCCCGTCTTCAATGGCCCGCTCTCCGCCGCCGCGGATCAGTTGAAGGTCCCGCTGGTCATGTCGCTCGTGCCCATCGACGCTTGGCAGGACGCCCGCGAGGGCGGCTACAAATACGCCTGGGACATCTATGCCCACGAGCCCGAGGCGACGAAGGTGACCTGGACAACCGCCGACATGGCCGAGACCAACAAGAAGGTCGCGCTCTTCCTCAACACGGACGAGGACGGCGAGATCTGGGGGCGCAACTGGACCGAACAGGCAAGTCAGGCCGGGTACGAAGTCGTCTACACGGCGCGCATGCCCGTCGGCACGACCAACTTCGCCGAGTACATCAATTCCGCCAAGCAGGCCGGCGCCGAGATCGCGCTCGGCCAGATGGTGCCTCCGGACGCCATCACTCTGTGGAAGCAGATGAAGGCGCTGGGTTACGGCCCGAAGCTGGCGAGTTGTGAAAAATGCGGCTCCGGCGACTGGTGGCCGGGCGCGCTCGGCGACGTGGCCGAGGGGACGTTGACGTCGGACGTCTGGGTGCGCGGCCTCGGCGGGCCTGGCGTCGAAGGCGTGGTTGCGGCACTCGGCGAAAAGCACAAGGGCAAGGTCTTGTCCGGCGCCGTGCTTTCCCACACCGTGGTCAACGTTGTCGTGGACGCCATCGAACGCGCCGGGACCCTCGAGGCGGACGCCATCAATGCGGAGATCGCCAAGACCGACGGCGACTACGCAATCGGCCATGTCGCCTTCACGGTCAACCACGGCGCTCCTCTGCCACCCATCATGCAGCAGTGGCAGGACGGTGAAGCGGTGCAGGTCTATCCGGTCGGTGCGGCTTCGGCCGATCTCCAGGCACCCGCCAAGGGTCTACAGTAGCAAGGCATGGACAAGCTGCTTTCGGTCCTCATCGAAGGTCTCGGCACAGGAGGGCTCTACGCCGTCGTGGCGCTGGGGCTCTCCCTGGTGGCCGGCGTCATGCGCCTGCTCAACCTGGCGCATGGCGAATTCCTGGTCGGATCGGTCTACCTTATCATGACGCTTATGGCCTTCGCGGGCCTCGATCCGTTCCTGGCGATGGTCGGCGCGCTGCCTGTCGTCTTCATCGCCGCCTACGTTATCCAGCGCGCCCTGCTGCAGGATCTCATGGCGCACAGCGCCGAGGCGGTCCTGGTCGGCACCTTCGGCATTTCGATCGCGGCGCAGGCGATCTTCCAGATCGCCTTCGGCTCGAACGCCGTCGCGATCACCTCGCTACTCGGACTGACGGGCGTCGAGATCCTGGGCCACACCACGCGATGGGTCTCGGTCGTGGCGATCACGCTGGCGCTCGGCCTCACCGCCGCGACGCATTTCCTGCTCACGCGCAGCACCTTCGGCTGGTCGCTGCGCGCGGCCGCCGAGGATTCCATGGCCGCGCAGTCGCTTGGCGTCGACGTTCGTCACGTCTTCGCCCTTTGCTTCGGGCTCGGTGCGGTGCTCACCTCCTTCGGCGCCATCGTGGTGGGCATCGGCTTCAGCATCGAACCCTCCAGCGGGATGCTGTGGCTGATGCGCGGCGTTGCCGTCGTCGTCATCGGCGGCATGGGCTCGGTCTGGGGTACGCTCCTCGCCGGCTGCATGGTCGGTCTCGTCGAGGAGGCGAGCGTGGTGATCGTCGGCTCCGAGTACCGCGACATCGTCGTCTTCGGTCTTCTCGTGCTCGTGCTGGTGCTGCGGCCGAACGGCCTGTTCACGGGGAATGCCGCATGAGTTCCCGGTCCGCCGTGCTGTCATGGCTCGCGCTGGCGGTCTGCGCGGCCGCGATCGCTTTCGCTCCGTTCGTGCTGTCCGACTACGACCTCGTGCTCGGCTTCGGCTTCTTCGTCGCCGCAGGCCTCGCCGTTTCCTGGAATCTCGTGGGCGGTTTCGCCGGCCAGTTCGCGCTCGGCCACTCCATGTTCGTCGGCATCGGCTCCTACAGCGTGGCCGTGCTCACGACCTTCTTCGGTGTACCCGCCATACTGGCGATCGCCATCGGCGGCGTGCTGTCGGGCATCCTCGCCGCCCTGAGCGCCGCGCTCTTCCTGCGCATGCGCGGCGCCTATTTTTCGGTCGCCACCATGGGCCTGGCGCTGGTCTGCATGGCCGCGGTCATCGTCACGCCCTCGCTCGGCGCCACCGCCGGCATCATCCTGCCGGGCGACCTGCCGATCGACGATCTCAAGCTGTTCTGGATCTGCGGCGGCCTGGCGCTCGCCGTCACCGCGGCCAGTCTTGCCATCAACCGCTCGGGCTTCGGTCTGGCGCTCATGGCGGTTCGCGACGACGAGCAGGCAGCGGCCGAGTCGGGCGTTAACCCGCTGCTCGCCAAATGCCTGATCATGGCCGGCAGCGGCGGGGCGGTAGGGCTGTTCGGCGGGCTTGTGGCGCTCCAGAAGCTGACGGTGGAGCCCTATTCGGCTTTCTCGTTCAGCTGGTCGATCGCCATGATCATGATGAGCGTGATCGGCGGCCTTGGCTCGGTCTTCGGTCCCGTGCTGGGCGCTGCCGTCGTCTTCGCACTGCAGCAGGCGCTCGACGAGCTTCCGGTCTGGAACCTCCTCGTCACCGCCCTCTTGCTCATTCTCATCATCCGGCTCGCTCCCGGCGGGTTGAACGCGGTCGGCGGGCTGGCTTTTGGGAGCTTGTCCCGTCTGTCGAGGCCGGGAGGAATGATACGCGCCCGGATACCGGACCCGAAAGGCTAGTTCTGATCCTGTCGAACCTAGACCGGAGGGGCGACTGAAGAACGGCAGCTCTTCGCGTCGCAGATCCGAAGATGGAATGTGGCCTTCCGGCGCAGTTCGAGCCCACATCTGGACGTCTATCGATATGGCAGGTTCTTAAGGCCGCAGGCAAACAAAGCTGAACGACCAGGACTCGTTGGCCGAACGTCGGCATTCTCAGTTTCGCGCCCATAACCGGACTGTCCGGAGACGGCCTCCTCTTGCCGCTCGCTTACGAGCCGTTATCGAGAACAACGGTTTTCAGGTCTAGCTGTATCTGGATTTCCATTCGTCGGAAAGTTTGCGGGCGCGGTAGAAGTCAGGCGTGCCCGGAGTCAGCTCGTGCTCGTGCAGGCTGACCAAAAGCACTAAATCCTCAACTGGCATAGGACTGTCCTGCCAAAAGCCGTTGAAGATCTCGCCCTGACGGTCGTCAGAGACCTTCTGGTAGCGGGTTTCTGTGGTGATCTCGTTCTCATGCCCGAGGTTTTGCGACCATGCGCGCCGCTGCTCCGATGTCTTGCAGAAATCGTTACGGATCGACCCCAGGTAGTGCTTCGCGGAGTGCGGACTGTGGTAGGCGATATCGGCTGCCTCACAGATCCGCCTAAAGGCGCGTCTCACGCCCGCGTCGGTATCCCAAGGCTCTATTGCCGCTCGAGGGGAGCGCTTGATTGACTTCGTGTTCGCCAAGTAGTGGTCCGACGGAAACAGCGCATCTTCTGCGGTGCAACCGAGCTCGAGTAGTTCTTCGATCCATTCGGTTAGCATTTTCCCGATTTCGCTATCGACCGGGAACCACCACGTTTTCTGGCTTTTCGAGTTCTTGATCCGCATTCGGGTCGCATCCTGAACAACCACGCGCCTTTCCATGTCGACAGACCCGAGCCGCAGCGACGCAGTCGCATTGCTTCGTGTGCCGAACAGGAAGCTCGCTGCCACAATTGCGCGGTCACGGCGTTGGATCAGGGCAGCAGCGGGCGCGCACGAAATCATGCGACGAAGTTCATCCGTAGTCGGCCAGTTCCTGACAATGTCGCGGGGGGCGTGCGCCATAGCGCTTTTCGGCAGTTTGAAGTTGTCGCAGATCGTCTTGTTTAGTTTCCGGTATCCGTCCTGCTCAACAAGCCATCGGGTGAACTGGGCCAGATGCGCTGCCCTATGCTGAACGGTCGATCGGCTTAGGGTGCCGACGGACGCAATCAGGTGCGCGCGATATCTGGCGGCGTCCGCAGGTTTGAGCGACCGAAAGTCCCTGCCGGTGTGGAAAGTTTCGAAGTCCCGAAGCGAAGCCAGGTGAGCGTCGACCGTCTTCTCGTCATTGCGTGCGCCGTAAAGCTGGTACTCATAAATGATCCGCTCGTTGTCTCCCAGCGAGAGGAGCGGAAGGGGCTCAACTTTCCCAATACCAGCCTGCAGCGCGCCCTTATTTTCGTCTCTCAAGCCCGGGGCGGTGTTGGATTCAATGTAGAATTCGAGCTCGTCGCATAGCGTCTCACTAATCACCTTCCGAACTATACGCTCACACGAGGGACAGGGTGCGATCGCCCAGAGCCCTCGGCCATGTAAGCGAGAAATGAACAACTTCTCAGGAGTAGGGGTGACGCGGGTCCCACAGGGAAGGCACTTGAACTCGAGCAGCGACAAGGGGCGATACCTCATCGTGTGCATGTGGTCATGGAAGCGCTTCAGCTCGGACCCGCGAAACAGCTGCGGCTGACGATGGTCGACGGGCCGAAGCCCTCCCTTGACCCAATTGGTGATCGTGTTTCGACAGGTGTCATAAAGCTCCATGACATCCTCGACGCTATGTACACGATTGGCTTTCGGCCGAATGCCGCGGTAGGAGCGGCTCATTTGCTGCCGCGCACGTAGCCGCGCGGGGCAGTGGGCATGCGAGTCTCCCACTCCAGAAGGCAAGATAGAGCCCAGCGCGTTGTACCCGGCGAGACCACAATGGGCTGCGGGAAATGAGGGTCGTTGTTGCGCCACCGCCAGATAGTCGCGCGAGACACACCGTAGCGTTTAGCAACTTCCCGATCGGTGAGATAACGGTCGCCCGGGTAGGTCGTCCGAAGATTGCGGTCCCCGGCAGGCCAAGGCTTAGGCGTTCCCATGCGAGCCTTCGCAGTGGGCGGCGTCTCTGGAGCCGGCTCACCACCAGATGAGCCTTCAGAAGAGGCATCATCAATCGGTGAGAAAAGGTCTTGTTGGTAGCTGTCTCGCTCTGAAGACATAGACGTACTCACCCATCCTGGGTTGGGTGCACGTCATGCGCTTTCAGTTTCGATTAGGTCTTGCGACCGTTCGCTATGGTCTGACGACGCGTTTTCGTCAGATGGAGACTGGATGAGCCAGTTCGACGCTGGAGGGCAAGCCATTCAGTTCAAGAGGGCAGTCTAAGACCCGCAGAGCCACACCAAGCGTTCGCAGATGTGGGGCCTAATGTGCGTCTGACTACAACAAGCGCTATGAAGCGGAATGAAATCGGACACTTGCTGAAAATGATGGCGGAGAGGATGGGATTCGAACCCACGAGAGCCTTTTGAGCCCTACTCCCTTAGCAGGGGAGCGCCTTCGACCACTCGGCCACCTCTCCGGTGACGCCCGGATAAACAAGATTGTCCGGATGCACAAGGGTTTCGCGCCGCTTATCCCGAAACTCGGCGGCGGGGCAATGGGACGTCCGCTTCCCCGAGCCCCGAGCGGGGAAGGGGCGTGGCAGTGGTGGTTTCCGCGCCGGCCGCGCGGCGTGCTCAGTGCGCCTTGCGCTCCGCGTCGGTGACGAAACCGGCGATGATGTCGGGGAGGTCGCCGGTCTCCAGGAGCGGCGCGTGGCCCTGGCCCTCCACCGTCACCGTCTTCAGGTCGGGGTGGCGGCGTTCCATCTCCTTCAGCGTGTCGGCCGAGAGCAGTTTCGAATTGGCGCCACGGATCGCCAGCATCGGCACCTTGGTGAGGCCGTGGAACTGCGCCCAGAGTTCCGGTAGCGGCTTGTTGAAATCGATGCTGGTGATCGTCTTCAGGAGCGCCGGATCGTAGTCGGGGACAAGCGCGCCGTTTTCCTCGCGATAATTGGCGCGCACCTGCCGCTCCCAGTCCGCCTCGCCAAGCGCGGAAAAGGCCTGTCCGTGGGCGCTGCGCTGGATGGCGATCGCCTCCGGCACGTCGGCGGGTTTCGGCGCGCGTTCGAGGTAGGAGCGGATCTGCGCCAGTCCGGCGCCGTCGAGGCGGGGCCCGACGTCGTTGAGCACGACGCCCTTCAGAATGCCCGGCCGCGTCGCGGCCAGCACGTGGATGATCATCCCGCCGCGCGACGTGCCGACGAAGACGCCGTGCTCGATCCCCATGGCGGTCAGTCCGGCCAGCACGTCCGCCGCCTCGGTCCTGACGTCGTAGTTGCGCCAGTCCGCGTCCCGGTCGGATTCGCCGCGCCCGCGATAGTCGAAGGCGACGACCTTGCGGCCGGTCTCGCCCTGCCGCGAGAGATGGAGCGCGAGTTCGTGGAAGTCGCGGGCGTTGCGCGTCAGTCCGGGCAGGCAGATCACCGGCAATCCGCCGGCATCGCCGTAGATGCGCGCATGCAGCCGCAGCGCGTCCGAGGAGGTGTAGAAGAAGTCCCGGTAACCATCCGTCTCGCTCAAGCCGTGCCTCCGCTCGGCCGGCCGCGCCGGTCCGATGTCTCAGGGGAGGGGACCGTAGCGTCGCCTCCCGCCGAAGGCAATTCAGCGTCCCTGTACCAGGTCCCCCGCGATGTCGACGCGGCCGGTCAGGCGCATCTTGTAGACCTGGTAGTTCTCCATCACGCGCTGAACGTAGTTGCGCGTCTCGGTGTAGGGGATGCGCTCGATCCAGTCGACGACCTCTTCGATCGGCTTGCCGCGCGGATCGCCGTAGCGCTCCGCCCATTCGCGCGCCCGGCTCGGCCCGGCATTGTAGCCCGCGAAGGTGAGCACGTAGGAGCCGTCGAAACGACCGAGCTGCTGGCCGAGGAAGGCGGCGCCCAGCGTGGCGTTGTAGCCGGCGTCGCTCGTCAGCTTTTCGCTGGAATAGGCGAGCCCCTCGTGCCTGGCCATCTCCCGGGCCGTGCCGGGCAGCAGCTGCAGCAGCCCGCGCGCGCCGGCGCCCGAAACCGCGGTCGCGCGGAACTCGCTCTCCTGGCGCGCCACGGCGTAGGCGAGCGCCTTTCCAGCGCTCTCGATCTTCGCCGTCTCGGGAATGGCCCCCACCGGGTGAGCCAGCGCGCCGATGTCGATGCCGCGCAGCACCGCCGCCTTGCCGACCTTTAGAGCGAGATAATGGTCCTCGCGCGCCTCGGCCATCTGCGACAGCATCGCCAGTTCTCCGGCACTGGCGAGTTCGTCGGCGAGCGCGCGATAGAGGATGTCGGCGCGCCGGGTGTCACCGATCTCCTCGAGGCGGCGGATGGCTGCGACCGCCTCGCGGTTGGTGAAGGCCGCCCTGTTCCGGATCGACGGCTCGGGATGGCCGGCGAACACCGTGTCACGGCCGAGTTCTGCCGCCGCGAGCTGGCCGTAGAAGGCGGTCCCATGCGCGGCAGCCTTTTCGTAGTAGGTCTTGGCGTCCCCCGGGCCGCCCGCCTCGGCGGCGCGCGCCAGCCAGTAATAGCCGCGCGACTGCGAGATCGCACCAGATGTGATCTCCGGAATCTTCGCGAAATGCGCATGCGCCTTTTTCGGATCGTCGAGGAAGCGCAGGGCATACCAGCCCGCGTGGAATTCGGCGTCGGCCGCAGGGCCGGGGCTTTCCGCGGCATGTGCGGCGGCGATCTCGTAGGCGAGTTCCGGCTTGCCGATATCAAGCAGTTCGCGCGACAGGACGCGGCGCTCCACCCACCAGGTGTCGGGATCGACCAAGGCTGCGGCATCCGTCGAGGCGCCGAGCACCAGTCCGGCGGCTTCCGAAAAGCGACCGGCGCGGCGCATATATTTTGCCTTGGCGTAGATGTAGGCGTCCGAGCGCTGGTCCGCGGGCACGTCGTCGAACAGTTTGCCGGCGTCCTTGCCGCCGCGGATGAACGCGCCCCAGGCTTGCGCCAGTTCCTCGGCCCCGGCGAGCCCCGCCACGCGCATGGCCGAGTTCACGCGTTCGTCGTAGAGCATCTGCTCCATCCGTCGGCGATGCGCCTCGACGGGCAGAATGTCGCCGAATTCCTTGAGGATCGCGCGCTCCTCGCCGGCATCGAGCTTCTCCGAAGCCCAGAAGCGCGCGATCGTCTCCCGCGCCTTCTCCACCTCGCCGACCTCCAGATAGGCACGGGTAAGCAGCACCGTGCCCTCCCGCGTCTGCGGAAGCGTGCCCTCGAACGCCTTCACGACGCGTTCCGCATCCGGCTTCTCGCGTGCCACGGCGCGTTCGCTGTTGCGGCGAAAAACCGAATCCCCGGGCCAGCCGGCCAGCTCGTTGGCGGCACGAGCGATCTCTTCGCTTGAAACCTCGCCATACCCGCCCAGCGCCAGCGACCATGTCAGGATGCGCCGGTCGAGCGAGCCGTCCGGCAGTCCGTCTCGCACTGCCTTCGCCGCGATGACGTCGCCATTCGACAGCGCGTCCAGTCCGATCGTCAGCGGTTCGACCGGGAGCTCGGGCGCTTCCGTCTCGACGCCTGCCTCCGCCCCCACGTCCCCCTCCGCCTGCGCGAGCGCGTTCGTCGTGGCGGACGTATCGACGTCGGGCTGCGCCTGTACCGACGGTCGCGGCTCGGGAATGGGAGCGCCCTTGCGGGGAAGCTCCACCTTCGCCGCGGCGGAGCCCGCCAGCAGCGCCAGGCACAGCATCGCGACCGGGGCCCGTGCCGTGAAGGTTTTCAACCGCAAGATCATCAGGTTTCCCGAATCAATCCGCCATGCTCGAAGTAGGCCACCAAAAGGATAACGCGTCTTGAACGGCCGGTTTCCATGTCGGTTGCCGCCCCGGCGCGCAATGCGAGCCGCGCCGCTCTGTTGCCGGGCGGAGCGGCTGCGCCTATGGTGCGCGGCCTTGCAATCGGCTATGGAGCCGTGCCCTGCGGCCTGGTTCCGCGTTTCTTGCCTACGGAGTTCGTCAGAAAAATGTTCAGAGGCTCGTTCACCGCTCTCGTGACACCCTTCCAGCGGGATGGCAGCTTCGACGAGAAAGCCTTCAAGGCCTTCGTGGAGTGGCAGATCGGGGAAGGCTCGAACGGCGTCGTGCCGGTCGGCACCACCGGCGAGTCGCCCACGCTCTCGCACGACGAGCACCGGAAGGTCGTGAAGGCCTGCATCGAGGTGGCGAAGGGCAAGGTCCCCGTTATCGCCGGCGCTGGCTCCAACAACACGGCGGAGGCCGTCTCCCTGGCCCGCTTCGCTGAAGAGGCCGGCGCCGACGCCCTGCTGGTGGTCACCCCCTACTACAACAAGCCGACCCAGCGCGGGCTCTACGAGCATTTCGCAACCGTCGCCCGCTCGACCAGCCTTCCGATCTTCATCTACAACATCCCGCCACGCTCGGTCATCGACATGACGCCGGAGACGATGGGCCGCCTGGCGAGCGACTTTTCCAACATCGTTGGCGTCAAGGATGCCACGGGCAAGGTCGAGCGCGTGTCCGAGCAGCGCATCACCTGCGGCACGGATTTCATCCAGCTGTCGGGCGAGGACGCCTCGGCGCTCGGCTTCAACGCCCATGGCGGCGTCGGCGCCATCTCGGTCACGTCGAACGTCGCGCCGCGGCTCTGCGCCGAGTTCCAGGAGGCGACGCTTTCCGGCGACGGTGCCAGGGCGCTCGAATTGCAGGACCGGCTGATGCCGCTGCACAAGGCGATCTTCATCGAGCCGGGCGTGTCGGGCGCCAAGTATGCCCTGTCGCGGCTCGGCCGGGCCGAAAACGTCGTTCGTTCGCCGCTGGTTACCGTCGAGGAAGCCACCGCCGCGAAGATCGATGCGGCGATGAAACACGCCGGCCTCTTGAACTGACGCGTCGAAGACGCATTTCTCACCCATGGTACAGGTCAAGAAAGCCGATCCGAACAACCGCACCGTTGCCGAGAACCGCAAGGCCCGCTTCTCCTACGAGATCCTCGACACGCTCGAGACGGGCCTCGTGCTCACCGGCACGGAAGTGAAGTCGTTGCGTCAGGGGCAGGCCAACATTGCGGAAAGCTACGCGTCCAACGAGGGCGGCGAGATCTGGCTGATCAACTCCTACCTTCCGGAGTATCTCCAGGCCAACCGCTTCAACCACGAGCCGCGCCGCCGCCGCAAGCTGCTGGTCAACAAGCGCGAGATGGCCAAGCTCGCCCAGGCCGTCGACCGCGAGGGCATGACCATGGTGCCGCTCAAGATATACTTCAACGACCAGGGCAGGGCCAAGCTTCTGCTCGGCGTCGCGCGTGGCAAGAAGCTGCACGACAAGCGCCAGACGGAAAAGGCGCGCGACTGGGCACGCGAGAAGGGCCGGCTCCTGAAGGAACGGGGCTAGGCGAGGGACTCCCGTCTCGTCGTGAATATCGGTCGATAAAGCTCCCCGGGAGGCGCGACGATGTCCGATCCGCACGACCTTCGGCGTTTCGTCCAGGCGCAGGAGCCGGTCTATGCCGACGTGCTCGCCGAGCTTCGCGACGGCCGCAAACGCAGCCACTGGATGTGGTTCGTCTTTCCGCAGGTCGCGGGCCTTGGGTCGAGCGGCATGGCGCGGCGCTACGCCATCGGCTCCTTGGATGAGGCGAAGGCCTATCTCGCCGATCCGGTGCTCGGCGACAGGCTGGTCGAATGCACGACGTTGGTCCTCGCGTGGCCGGACCGCCCCCTGCATGACATCTTCGGCTCGCCCGACGACATGAAGTTCTGCTCTTCAATGACGCTATTCGCGCAGGCGGCGGGGCCGGGATCGGTGTTTGGGACGGCGCTGGACACATTTTGCGACGGCCCGGACCGGCGAACCCTGCAGATCCTTGGCGAACAGGATTGAGGCGAATTCCGTCTCAGGAATTGCCAGCCGCCACGGGCGTCTCGACGCAGTCGTAGTAGCCCCGGTATCCGGCACGCAGGCTGTCGCCGATCTCAAAGATAGCGGTCGCTTCGCGCTGCCCGTCGTCGGCGCCTTCCAGCGGCGCGAGCGTCATGCGGATGGGCTCGGCGGCCAGGACAATGCTCGCGTCGGCGGTCTCCGCTCGAAGCAGGACCAGATCGCCGTTCAGCTTGATGACCGCGTCGCCTTCCCCTGCCGGCCCGTCATCGATCGCTACGATGGGCCGGCTCGAGCTCGTGTAGCGGAACAGGCATGTCGGGCCCGCCCCGAGCACCTCGGCGATCTCGGCATCGTTCATGCGCGCCGGATCGAGCGTCGGGATGTGCGCGCCTTCCAGCACCTCAGCCGCCGGCAGGATGCGCGCGACGGCGGAACCGCGCCCCTGGTCGAGTTCGTCGTCTTGCGCATTGGCATCGCTGCAGCCGGAAAGCAGCGCCACCAACGCCAGCGCGGCAGCTGATCCGCTCAGGAGGTTTCGGATACGCATCATCAGTCGCGCTCCTGCAGATCGTTGATGAGATATTTCATTTCGGAAATCTCGCGCTCCTGGGCGGCAATGATCTCGTCCGCCAGCTTCCTGACACGCGGATCGGAAATCTGTGCGCGCTTGCTGGTCATGATGGCGATCGAGTGATGCGGAATCATCGCGCTCATGTAATCGACATCGTCCACCGTCACCTGGCTGCGCACGAGCCAGAGCGAACCCGCGAAAACGACGATCGCGCCGGCGAAGATCGCCATGTTGAGCCGCATGTTCTTGTACATGCCCATCATGAAGGCGAGCATGATGAAAGCCATGGTGGCGCCCATCAGCAGTGCCATCCAGGCCCGCGTCTCACTCCAGAAGATATGCTCGACTGCATACGTGTTGAGGTACATCAGGCCGAACATGACCACGGTGGAGGTGGCGATCATCGCGGCGAAGCGCCAGTAGGACATCACTCGTCTCCCGCTGTCTCGAAAAGGACGGCCGGTTTCGCGTCGCGGCCTTCATAGGGGTGGTGGCGTTTGCCGCCGGCGGCGGTACGCGGCGCAGGCGACATGGCGGAAAGCTTGTTCACGAAGGCCGCAATTCCCCGCAGCGTCTTCTCGTCGTGCTCGGGTCCGAACGATAGGATCCCGGTTTTGCTCGATAGTTCCATGCCATTCCTTCTTGGCCGCCCAACTGGCGCGGCGAATGAATGTTCCAGATGGCCCGGAGGCGGGCCTTAGAGGCCGGACACGGCGACCGCGAGCAGGACGTAGCGGCCGACCTTCGCGATGGTGACCAGGAGGAGGAAGCTCCACAGCGGTTCCCGCAACACGCCGGCGACGATCGTCAGCGGATCGCCGATGAACGGCGCCCAGCTCAGCAACAGCGTCCATCGGCCGTACCTTCGGTACCAGGCGGAAGCCTGGTCGAGTGTCCTGTCACCGGCGGGAAACCACTTCCGGTCTCTGAACCGCTCCAAGCCGCGCCCGAGCAGCCAGTTGACAAGGGAACCGAGCACGTTGCCGACGCTTGCGACCGCAACGAGCGCCATTGTCGGCTGGTTCCCCAGCGCGATCAGCCCCGCGAGTGCTGCCTCGGATTGCGCCGGGAATATCGTTGCCGCCGCGAACGCCAGCCCGAACAGGCCGGCGTAGACCGCAAGATCACTCGGCAAGACGGCGGCCCGTTAGCGATAGCTTGCGAAGACCTCGGTCGTCCCGTCGCGGCGCACCAGCAGCACGTCGTAGGGATCGGCGTCGGGCCCGGCTTCGCCCATGCCCGGCGATCCGTACGGCATGTCGGGAACGCTCAAGCCGATTGCGTCCGGTCGCTCGTCGAGCAGGCGCTTCACCTCTCGCGCCGGCACGTGACCTTCCACGACGTAGCCGTCGATGAAGGCGGTGTGGCAGGAGGTCTGCCCGGACTTCAGCCCCGCCTTCGTCTTGGCGGCCATGAGGTCGGCGATCGGAAGATTTTCCATCGAAACGGCGAATCCGTGCTCCTCCATGTGTTCGCCCCAGGCGAGACAGCAGCCGCAGGACTCGGACCGGAAGACCTCTATCGCCTGCGCCGCATGTGCGACGCCGACCAGTGTCGTAAGCGCGGCGACCAGCGTCCCGCGCAGATATGCCGTTTTCGAATTCATGGGATGTTCCTTTCCGGGCGTGCGCGGCAGCATCGGCGCGAAACCATGTTCAGCGGAAGAACACGTATTTCACGAGCGCGGCAATGATCAGGACCAGGAGCGCCAGCAGGAGCAGCCCCCACCATCCCATGCCCCACATCATGCCGTCCGACATCATCGTCTGATCCATCATCATCATCTACCTATGCTGTTGGCTTGGACCGAGCGATGGATACGATGGAGCTTCCGGCCACTGGAAGGTCAATCCCTTTATCGACTGGAGAGAGGCGAAAGTCGCCGGACGGCTGCTAGTCCGTCCGGTGGAAGGCGAAACCGCCCAGCGGGCATCCCTCGGCCCCCGCCGCGAGCGCGAACCCGCCCGTCTGCGGCTTCACCGGGCAGCGCATGGGGAAGGTGGCATCCCCCGTCGCGCCGATCGCCTCGCTCAGCACCAGCTCGCCGTCGGTGACGTCGTAGCGTCCGGAGACGCCGCCCGTACTGTCCGAACGCTGCCCGATCTCGAACCTTCCGTCGTCGCCGAAGCGGGCGTCGAGCAGGATATCGGGTGTCTCGGTGGAAGTGCCCAGATAGGTCCCGGGATAGATGCCCGACGCCGTCGCCATCGCAGCCTCGCTGGCGGTGGTCTGCAACTCCGCGATGTGCTGTTCCAGCTCGGCGACCCTTTCGCTCCGTTCCGCGAGCGTGTCTGCCAGTTCCGTCACCTGCCCCTGGAGCTGCGCGCGCTGCTCTTCGGCTCGGGTGATCTCGCCGGTCAGGCTCTCGCGGCGGTCGCGCAACTGACCGACGGCCGTGGAGGTTACGGTCCGCTCCTGCTCGAGCTGTCGGAGTTCCTGCCGCGCCGCCTGCGCCTGCTGCCGCAATTGGGCCTCCGCCTGCCGGGCTTCTTGGAGCCGTGACTCGGCGGCGGCGATCTCCTGCGAACTCGCGGCAGCCTCTTCGTTGAGCGTGGCGAGTGAATCGCGCAGTTCGCTTTCCTGGGAGCGTGCCTCTTCCAGGCGGCTGCCGACGTCGGCCAGTTCCTGGGTCGACTGCGCCACCAGTTCCCGGCGCCCTGCGATGTCCTCGTCGAGATCTTCCAACACCTGACGGTCCGAATCGAGTTGGCCCTGGATCGCCGACATCTCCTGGCGCAGCGAATCCGCGCTGCCGCGAAGCTGCTCAAGTTCCGAACTCTGCGTCTCGACCTCTTGCGCCAGGTCTGAGCGGCGATTCTGCAACGTCCCGATCTCGCCCGTCACGGTCTCGACCTGCGCGTTCAGCGTCTCCAGCGAATTCCCGGCCTGCTCCTGCTGCTCGATACGGGTTGCGAGGTCAGCGCGGGCGGCTTCGATTTCCGCGATGCGCACCTCGGTCTCGTTCTCGCGCGACGAAAACACGATCAGGTAGACGACGAGCAGGAACCAGCCCGCCACCGCCAGCGCCGCCAAGGTCAATGGGATGGGTCGCCGAAGCTCGTCCCGAAAGCTGTTCCACATGTCGTTCGCCCCGCTGGATCGTTGGTCTGTCAAATTGCCTGGTGTACATCTCGCCCGGCTAGCGCCGGATCACTCTGCCGGAACGACGACCGTGGTGTCGTCGGCCGGAACGACGGTAGCGACCTCTCCGCCGCCCCACCAGCCGCCGAGCCAGGCGAGCAGGAGGAGGATCACGATCACCGCGATAACGATGCCGATCCAACGTCCCATTCCACCGCCCTTGCGGCCGGTCGGTGTCGTCACTTTCGGATCCCTGTAGTCAGCCATGTGTCCGGTCCCGTCTCGCTTCCTGGTTCAGCTATCAGATGGGTCGCGCCGCGGCGTCCCGGCGGTAGGATCGCAGGTAGGGATCCTCCTCCGCGGGATCGCGCTCCCATGAAAGTTCCGGGCGGCGCATGGTGCCCATGGCAGTGCTGTGGGGCACGATCGTCTCGGCGCGATACTCCTCGTCGCGTGCTGCGAGATTGCGTGCCTCCTCCTCGGGGCGACGCATGATCTCGCGCACCCGCGGCACCACGGAATCGTCGACGTCCGCCGAGACGACGTAGTCGCCGTTGCGCACGCTGTGCTGATAGGTCTTGAGATCGGCGTCGGGAAGCTGCAGGTCGCTCAGTTGATCGTAGAACCGATTGTCGTCCCGGGAGCCGCCGTCGCCGACCGGGGCGTCGCGGTCGGGTACAACGTGGACCGCGGAAGGAGAGACCCCCTCCTGTTCGAGTTCCTGCCGGACAAGAGCAGCGACCTGATGCGTTCGGTAGATGGCGGTAACGTTCCGATGCATGGCGCTCTCCGTTCGTTGGAAGACCAACACGGTCGAGCCGGTATTGTTCCTGAAGCGGACGGCCGGATCGGTCTGGACCGCTCCCGCCCGACTGGAGCGTCACTCAGCGCCGCAGATGCTCGGCCACGCGGGCGAACACGGCCACGAACATCTCTTCGGTCAGCCGGCCCGTGTTGGTGTTGTAGCGCGAGCAGTGATAGCTCGGGAAAAGCGTCGGGCCGGACGTCTCGTGCACGGCGCCGTGCACGAAGGGCAGGGCGGCGACGCGGTGCCCCAGCGCCCGAACCGTTGACTGGTGGGCGATGGAACCGAGCGTCACGATCGCCTCCAGGCGCGGGAAGCTTTCGATGGTCGGGACGAGGAAGCGCCGGCAGGTGGAAATCTCCGCGCCGACCGGCTTGTTTTCCGGCGGCACGCAGCGCACCGCGTTGGTGATCGCGGTGCCGACGAGTTCCAGGCTGTCGTCCGGCCGAGCCTCGAATTCGCCGCGCGTGAAGCCGAAATTCTTCAGCGTCCTGTAAAGCAGGTCGCCCGCGAAGTCGCCGGTGAACGGACGCCCGGTCCGGTTCGCACCGCGAAGGCCGGGGGCGAGTCCTACAATCAGCAGGCGCACGCTCTCGCGCCCTTCCGGCGGAAGGAAGCTCGGCACCGGCGCATTGTGCCATTCCGGTTCCTTCAGTCGCCACGCGGCGATGAAGTCGTGCAGGCGCGGACACAAGGGGCAGTCGCGCGACGGTTCCGCCGCGCCGCTCCCGGCATTCTGCGGCATCAGTAGTCGTCGTCTTCCTGGTCGGCTGGCTCGACGCGGCGCGGCGGCCGCTCGGAAGGATCGCGCCCGACCTCGCTCCTGAGCGTGGAAAGGTCGATGAAGTGATCGGCCTGCCGCCGCAGGTCGTCCGAAATCATGGGCGGCTGCGAGGTCATGGTCGACACGATGCTCACCTTGCGGCCGCGCCGCTGCAGCGCTTCCACCAGCGTACGGAAGTCGCCGTCGCCTGAAAAGATCACGTAGTGATCGACGACTTCGGACAGTTCGAGCGCATCGATGGTGAGCTCGATGTCCATGTTGCCCTTGATCTTGCGGCGGCCGGAGGAATCGGTGAACTCCTTCGCCGGCTTGGTCACCACCTTGTAGCCGTTGTAGTCGAGCCAGTCGATCAGCGGACGAATGGAGGAGTACTCCTGGTCCTCGATGAGTGCGGTGTAGTAGTAGGCGCGCAGCAGGTAGCCCTTCTTGTTGAAGGCCGCGAGCAGCTTGCGGTAGTCGATGTCGAAGCCGAGAGCCCGCGACGTGGCGTACAGGTTGGCGCCGTCAATGAACAAGGCTATCTTTTCGCGTGGATCGAACATGGCAATTCCTTTGATGGGCAACGTACGGTCTGAAATGAAGCGGCACGAAGATGTCGTGTGGTGATTATGCACGTAGACCTGCCACAATCGGCTGCAAAGGGGAACGGCCATCTTGTCGCGAAAATGTGATTTGCCAGCGCCGGGCTTTGCGGCGGTCCGGGTGGGTCGGCCGGTCCGAATGCTTGTTTTTTCCCACCGATGCGCGTATGGAGCCCGCCAATCCCGGAACAATCCATTATGAAAGGGGCATTGCATGGCCCGCGTAACCGTTGAAGATTGTATCGACAAGGTCGAGAACCGTTTCGAACTCGTCCTGCTCGCCGGTCACCGCGCGCGTCAGATCTCCCAGGGCGCATCGATCACCATCGACCGCGACAACGACAAGAACCCCGTCGTAGCCCTGCGCGAGATCGCCGACGAGACGCTGTCGCCCGGCGACCTCAAGGAAGACCTGATCCACTCGCTGCAGAAGCATGTCGAGGTCGACGAGCCCGAGGCCGACGCGCACGAGATGATCGAGCGCAGCGAGAGCTCGCCGGAAGCAGCTGCCGCCGCCGCGCCGGAGGAGGACGAGCCCGTCACCTTCGACCGCATGAGCGAGGAAGAGCTGCTCGCCGGCATCGAAGGCCTCGTGCCGCCGGAAAAAAGCGACGACTACTGAGGCGAACCCGCTCCCGCGGCACTACCGCGGACGCGAATTCATGGTTATCTACGACATGCGCCGTGTCTATCGCGGCGCATGTTTCGTTTCGGAGCCTAAACGTCGATGATGCGCCAGTACGAGCTTGTCGAACGCGTCCAGCGTTACAAGCCCGAGGTCAACGAAGCCCTGCTCAACAAGGCCTACGTGTACGCCATGCAGAAGCATGGCCACCAGAAGCGCGCTTCCGGCGATCCATACTTCTCCCACCCCCTCGAAGTCGCCGCCATCCTCGTCGACATGCATCTCGACGAGGCGACGATCGCGGTAGCGCTGCTGCACGACACGATCGAGGACACGTCCGCGACCCGGCAGGAGATCGACGAACTCTTCGGCTCCGAGATCGGCAAGCTCGTCGACGGCCTGACCAAGCTGAAAAAACTCGACCTCGTCTCGCGCAAGGCCGAGCAGGCGGAAAACCTGCGCAAGCTGCTCCTGGCGATCGCCGAGGACGTCCGCGTGCTTCTGGTCAAGCTCGCCGACCGCCTGCACAACATGCGCACTCTCGACCACGTGCCCGAGAGCAAGCGGCTGCGTATCGCCGAGGAGACGATGGACATCTATGCGCCGCTGGCCGGCCGCATGGGCATGCAGGACATGCGCGAGGAACTGGAGGAGCTCGCCTTCCGCCACATCAATCCCGGCGGGCACAGGGCCGTCACCGAGCGCCTAGCGGAGATATTCGAACGCAACAAGGGCGTGGTCGGCGAGATCGAGACGGCGCTGACGGGCCTGTTCCAGAAGTACGGAATCGAGGCCGAAGTCCACAGCCGGCAGAAGAAGCCGTGGTCGGTGTTCCGCAAGATGGAAGCGAAGGCACTTTCCTTCGAGAAGCTCTCCGACATCTTCGCATTCCGCGTCATTCTCGACCAGGTCGAGGACTGCTACCGCGCGCTCGGCGCCATCCACACCACCTGGTCGATGGTGCCCGGCCGCTTCAAGGACTACATCTCCACCCCGAAGCAGAACGACTACCGCTCGATCCACACCACCATCGTCGGTCCCTCGCGCCAGCGCGTCGAACTCCAGATCCGAACGCACGAGATGAACCGTATCGCCGAGTACGGCGTGGCGGCGCATTCCATCTACAAGGACCTGGACGGCAAGCTGAACGGCTCCGGCCACGCGATCTCCAAGGAGACCAACGCCTATGGCTGGCTGCGTCGCACCATCGAGGCCCTGTCGGAGGGCGACAATCCGGAGGATTTCCTCGAGAACACCCGCCTGGAGATGTTCCAGGACCAGGTGTTCTGCTTCACGCCCAAGGGCCGGCTGATCGCGCTGCCGCGCGGCGCCACACCGATCGACTTCGCCTACGCCGTCCACACCGACGTCGGCGACACCTGCGTCGGCGCCAAGGTCAACGGCCGCATCATGCCGTTGATGACTGAACTGAAGAACGGCGACGAGGTGGAGATCATCCGCTCCAAGGCGCAGGTTCCGCCGGCCGCCTGGGAACAGGTCGTGGTCACCGGCAAGGCCCGCGCCGCAATCCGGCGTGCGACCCGCGCCGCGATCCGCAAGCAGTATTCCGGGCTCGGGACACGCATCCTGGAGCGCGCCTTCGAGCGTGCCGGCCGTGCCTTTTCCAAGGAGAGCCTGAAGCCCGTGCTCCATCGCCTGGCCCGCAAGGACGTCGAGGACGTGCTGGCCGCGGTCGGGCGTGGAGAGCTATCCTCTCCCGACGTGCTGCGCGCGGTCTATCCCGACTACAAGGACGAACGTGTCACCGCGCCGCCGCCCAAGGCGCGCGAGGAGGGCTGGTTCAACCTGCGCAATGCCGCGGGCATGCTGTTCCAGATCCCGGGCCGTTCGTCGAAGAAGGAGAGCAGGAAGAGCAAGGGAGACGGGAAGTCCGAGGCCGTGCCGATCCGCGGTGTCAGCGGTGATCTGCCGGTGCGCTTCGCGCCCGAGGGCGCCGTCCCCGGAGACCGCATCGTCGGCATCCTGCAGCCGGGTTCCGGCATCACCATCTATCCGATCCAGTCGCCGTCGCTGACCGCCTACGACGATCAGCCCGAGCGCTGGATCGACGTGCGCTGGGACATCGACGAGGGCACCAATGAGAGGTTTCCAGCGCGCGTATCGGTGACCGCCATCAACGAGCCCGGCTCGCTCGCCGAGATCGCGCAGGTTGTCGCCTCCAACGATGCCAACATCGACACGCTCTCCATGGTCCGCACCGCTCCGGACTTCACCGACATGCTGCTCGATCTGGAGGTCTGGGACCTCAAGCATCTGAACCGGCTCCTGTCGCAGCTGAAGGACAGTCCGGCAGTCAGCGATGCGCGCCGGGTGAACGGCTGACCCTTGCGTCGAATGCGATGACCTGCGGCGCACCATCCATGTTGTTCACGATTGATTGCGCCGTTATACCTTCTGTCAGAACTGCGGTGCGATAGAATGGCGCGGCGGGTCCGATTGTGGCCACGCGCGACACAATCGCGGACTATCTCTCTCCCGAATCTTGGATAGGGGCTCGACGGCAGGAATGTTGTTTCGGCGCAGGAAGCCGGCAGATTTCGGGGAGCGTGTGCGAACGCTGCTCTGGCCGCGCCGATCGTTCTGGCGCTCGGCGCAGTATTTCGCAAAGCGCGTCCTGCGGCTGACCGCCACCCCGCATGCGATCGCGGCGGGCGTCGCGGCGGGCGTTTTCGTGTCGTTCCTTCCCTTTCTCGGTCTCCACTTCCTCCTTGCCGGGGTGTTCGCCTGGATCATGGCAGGCAACCTGATCGCCTCGGCCTTCGGCACGGCCATCGGCAATCCGCTGACATTCCCGCTGATCTGGGCCGCGACCTACAAGACCGGCTGCATGATCCTCGGCTACGGCAAGGCTGGCGAGGCCGATCCGCTGCATCTCGGGCACAAGCTCGGCCACCTCGATTTCGCCCAGCTCTGGGACCCGCTGCTGAAGCCGATGACCGTGGGCGGTATTCCGCTCGGTATGGCCTTTGCCATCGGCTTCTATCTCCTGACCCGCTGGAGCGTCGCGGCCTTCCGCAAGCAGCGGCAGAACCGGCTGCTGGAACGCGCCAAGCGCCGCGCCGAGGCCCAGCCGGTCGGAGCGGCGGCGGGGGGATGATCATCGGTCTGGGCTCCGACCTGATCGACATCAGGCGCATCGAGCGCTCGCTGGAACGGCATGGCGACAGGTTCATCGAACGCGTCTTCACCGACGAGGAACGCCGCCGGTCCGAAAGCCGGGGCGCGCGCGTCGCTTCCTATGCCAAGCGCTTCGCTGCCAAGGAGGCCTGCGCCAAGGCGCTTGGCACCGGCATCGCAAACGGCGTCTTCTGGCGCGACATGGGCGTCGTCAACCTCGCCGGTGGCATGCCGACCATCGAACTGACCGGCGGCGCCGCGCGGCGGCTGAAGGCGATGCTGCCGGAAGGCATGCGCGGCGTCGTCCACGTCACCATCACCGACGACTACCCGCTGGCGCAGGCCTTCGTCGTGCTCGAGGCGCTTGCTGTCGAAGAACGGCCATCTTTGAAGCGCTAGGACCCAATCCCGTTGCCCGGCACGGCTGTAGCCGGTAAGAGCTTCCCGCAGACGAAACCGAGGACGACATGAGCGTGGCGGAAAAATCTCAGAAGAAATCGGGCGGCCTCGGCGAAACCGTCAACGTCATCGTTCAGGCGCTGCTTCTCGCCATCGTCATCCGGACCCTGCTCTTCCAGCCCTTCTCCATCCCGTCGGGCTCCATGCGGCCGACCCTTCTCGAAGGCGACTACCTCTTCGTCACCAAATGGGCCTACGGCTATTCGCGCCATTCGCTGCCCTTCTCGCCTAACATCTTCGAAGGCCGCATCTGGGACACGCCGCCCACGCGCGGCGACGTCGCCGTCTTCAAGTATCCGCCCAACCCCTCGCTCGACTACATCAAGCGCGTGATCGGCCTGCCCGGCGACCGCATCCAGATGCGCGACGGACAGCTCTTCATCAACGGCGAGGCCGTGTCGCGCGAGAAGACCGGCGAGATCGACAATCCCGACATCACCGAGGTCGACCGGCCGGTCGATGTCTATCGCGAGACCCTGCCCAACGGCGTGTCCTACGACACGCTGGACATCACGCCGAACGGCATTTCCGACAACACCCGCGAGTTCGTCGTGCCGGAAGGCCACTACTTCATGATGGGCGACAACCGCGACAATTCGGCCGACAGCCGCGTCTTCGGCTTCGTGCCGGAGGAGAATTTCGTCGGCCGTGCCAACATCATCTTCTTCTCGATCGCCGGCGGTGCCAGCCCGCTGGAAATCTGGAAGTGGCCGTCGCTGATCCGTCCGTCGCGCCTGTTCAACTTCGTCGATTGACGGGGAGATGGGCGCCAGGCGACCGACAGGACAGGCTTTGGCCGATGCCGTGCGCGACCGCATCGGCTACGCCTTCCGCGATCACGCCCGCCTCGAGCGGGCGCTGACGCATTCGAGCGCACGCCGGCAGACCGGGTCCGATTACGAACGGCTGGAATTCCTCGGCGACCGCGTGCTCGGCCTCGTCGTGGCGGACATGCTGTTCCACGCCTTCCCCGGCGCGCCCGAAGGCGAACTCGCGGTGCGCCTCAACGCGCTGGTGAGCGGCGCCGCTTGCGCCGAGGTGGCAGAGGAGATCGGCCTTGCCGAACTGATCCACGCAGATTCGGGATTGAAGACGCTGGCCGGTCCCAAGGGCCGCGGCACGCGCGCGGACGTCATGGAAGCGCTCTTGGCTGCCGTCTACCTCGAAGGCGGCCTCGAAGCGGCGCGTCCGCTGATCCTGAAGTACTGGGAACCACGCAGCCGCGAATCGCGCGGCGCGACGCGAGATCCCAAGACCGAGCTCCAGGAATGGGCGCATCAGTCGGTCGGTACCGCGCCGGTCTACACCATCGCCGGCCGCGAGGGTCCCGATCACGAGCCGATCTTCACCGTCAGCGTCGCGGTCGGCGGTCTGGAGCCGACCGTCGGCAGCGGACGCTCCAAGCGCGAGGCGGAACAGGCGAGCGCAGCCGCCATGCTGGCGCGCGAAGGCGTCTTGCCGAAACCGGAACAGGACAGATGACAGACCATGAAACGCGCGCCGATGCGGCGACCCGATCCGGCTTCGTCGCGCTGATCGGCGCGCCCAACGCCGGCAAGTCGACGCTCATCAACCAGCTCGTCGGCACAAAGGTGTCGATCGTCACCCACAAGGTCCAGACCACGCGCTCCATTGTGCGCGGCATCGCCACCCATGGGCGCGCGCAGATCGTCTTCGTCGACACGCCGGGCATCTTCAAGCCGCGCCGCCGTCTCGACCGCGCCATGGTCACCACCGCCTGGGGCGGGGCGAAGGACGCCGACCTCGTGCTCGTCCTGATCGACGCCGAGCGCGGCCTGCGTGGCGACGCCGAGGCGCTGGTGGAAAATCTTGCCGAGGTGCGCCAGCCGAAGATCCTGGTCCTCAACAAGGTCGACAAGGTGAAGCGCGAGAGCCTTCTGGCACTCACCGCCGAGGTCAATTCGAAGGCCGAGTTCGAGCGCACCTTCATGATCTCCGCGCTCGACGGCTCCGGCTGCGCCGACCTCCTCGACTTCCTGGCCGAGCGGCTGCCCGAAGGTCCCTGGTACTACCCTGAGGACCAGATTTCGGACCTGCCGATGCGCCAACTCGCCGCCGAGGTCACCCGCGAAAAGCTCTATCTGCGCCTGCACCAGGAACTTCCCTATTCCTCGCATGTCGAGACCGAGAAATGGGAGGAGAAGCCCGACGGCTCGGTGAGGATCGACCAGGTGATATACGTCGAGCGCGACAGCCAGAAGAAGATCGTGCTCGGCCACAAGGGCGAGACCATCAAGGCGATCGGCCAGGCGTCGCGCAAGGAGATCGCCGAGATCCTCGAACAGAAGGTGCACCTCTTCCTGTTCGTCAAGGTGCGCGAGAACTGGGGCGACGACCCCGAGCGCTACCGCGAGATGGGCCTGGATTTCCAGGGATAGGAACCAGGGACAGTTTACTTTTCCGCGACGGGTCACTGGCGTTTCCAGGCTCCCCGCGAACGGAAGAAAGTAAGCTGTCTCCTCGTTGCGCGGCCTCGGTCAGCCCCCCAGATCTTTCTCGAACCAGAAGTCCGCATACGGATTGTCGTTGAACCGTCCGATGTCGCGGTAGCCCGCCTTGCGGTACATCTCCTGTGCCCGCGTCAGCGCCCGGTTGGTGTCCAGCCGCACGCGGGCCATTCCCAGTTCCCGCGCCTTGTCCTCTAGCGCCGACAACAGGCGCCTCGCAACGCCCAGTCCGCGTGCCTGCGGAGCGACCCACATGCGCTTGATCTCGCCGGTGCCGGGCTCCATCGTGCGCAGCGCCCCGCATCCGATCGCCTGCCCGTCGAGCCGCGCCAGCAGGAACGATCCGTTCGGCGGCGTCAGCGCCTCGGTTTCGGGCGTGGGGTTGCCGTTGGCCGGGTCGAACCCTTCCTCGAACGTGACAGCCAGTTCCGCCACGTAGGCCGCCACGCAGGCGAGCGCGTCCTCGCTGTCGGCGGCAACCTGCGAAATCTCCACCGAAGCCGCCGCCAGCAGGTTCCTCACCTCATCCATCGCCGCCAGCAGCCTATGGCGCTGGGTGTCGGAAAGCGGTGACAGCCAGGAGCGGGCGAGGTCGTCCGAAAGTCCGTCATAGGCCGCCCATTCCGCCTCGCCCTTCGTGGTCAGCCGCACCCGGCGCCGGCGCCGGTCGTCGCCGTCGTCCTCGACGGCGACCAGCCCCTGCCGCTCCAGCGCCCGCAGGAGCCGGCTCATATAGCCCGAATCGAGCTTCAGCCGTTCCCTCAGCGCGCGCAGGTCGCTGCCGCCTTGGCCGATCTCGAAGATGAGCCGCGCCTGCCCGAGCGGCCGCCCGCGCCCGAGATAGCTGCCGTCCACCGCGCCGGTGCGCAGCGTCACGACGCGGTTGAAGTCACGCACTGTGCCGATCTGTGCTTTTTCCATCCTCTGACCATAGTCAGAGAATATTTGTCGCGCAAGACGCACGTGGAATGGCGTCCGTCGGCGGACCTAATCCTCGAAGCGGCCGTCGCTCTCCCGGTCGCGCTCGTAACGGTGCTTGACCGGAAACGGCGGCAGCCAGGATTCGCGCCGAATGGTCCACAGCTCGTAGGTCGGCGTCAGCTGGTCGGGCGCGTCGAGCGATCCGAGGTTCACCTCGACCTCGTCTTCGCTGCGCCCGAAGACGGTCGAGCCGCAGCGCGGACAGAAGAATCGCCCGGAATAGACGCGCGCCTCGCCTTCGATAGTCACCGCGTCTGCCGGGAAAATCGCGGAGGCGTGGAACAGCGCTCCGTGATGCTTGCGGCAGTCGAGACAGTGGCACATGCCGACCCTGTACGGTCGCCCCGTCGCCACGAAACGCAGATCGCCGCACAGGCACCCGCCGGTAAACTGCTCCATCTCTTTCCTCCTCCGAAAAATCCGCCGGGGAATGGCTACACCGAAAGGCGCGTCGCTCGCCATCGACAACGTGAATTGACCGCGCCACCTTGCTTTCGCCGCTCCCGCGGTGAAAAGCTCTGCCCATGGAATGGCGTGACGAAGGCATCATCATCGGCTCGCGCAGGCATGGCGAGTCGAGCGTCATCCTGGAGGTCATGACGCGCGGCCACGGGCGCCACATGGGCATCGTGCGCGGCGGGCGTTCGCGCAGGATGCAGCCGGTCCTCCAGGCGGGAAACCGGGTGGAACTCGTCTGGCGCGCGCGCCTCGACGAGCATCTCGGCATGTTCCAGGTCGAGCCGCTGGAACTCAACGCCGCGCGCCTCCTGTCGAGCGCCTGCGCCGTCTACGCGCTGCAGACGCTCGCCGCCCACCTGCGCCTCCTGCCCGAGCGCGATCCGCATGCCGGTCTCTTCGAGACCTTGGCGATCGTGCTCGAACATCTGGAGGATCCGGCCACCGCGGCCGAACTCCTGGTGCGCTTCGAACTCATGGTGCTGGAGGAACTCGGCTTCGGCCTCGATCTCGGCAGCTGCGCCGCAACTGGCGTCACCCGGGATCTTGTCTACGTCTCGCCGAAGTCGGGCAGGGCGGTCTCGCGCCTGGCGGGCGACCCGTATCGCGACCGCATGTTGCCCCTCCCTGCCTTCCTGAACGCCGGCGCCGGCCAGCGCGGCGACTCCGACGCCATCCAGGATGCTTTCCACTTGACCGGCTTCTTCTTCAACCGCCATGTCTACGAGCCGCGCGGCATCGAACCGCCCGAAACCCGCGCCGGCTTCCTCGCCGCGCTGCGGCGGGAATTGGCGCGCGACAGGATCGAAGAAGGGGAAGGCACCGCATGAGCGCCGTCGAACTGTTTCCGGGCCACGTCGCGCCGCTCGGCCTCGGCACGATACCGCATGAAGACATTGGCCGTTTCACCGGCCTTGAAGCTCTCAAGCGCCTGATCGACGGCCACTACCCCGCTCCCCCGATCGGCGCGCGCATGAACTTCGCGCTCGTCGAGGTCTCGGAGGGAAGGGCAGTCTTCCATGGCATGCCCGGCGAGCAGCATCTCAATCCCTTGGGGACAGTCCACGGAGGATGGGCCGCCACCGTCCTCGATTCGGCACTGGGATGCGCCGTGCACACAACCATGGCCAAGGGCGAGGCCTACACGACCATCGAGTTCAAGGTGAACCTCATCCGCCCGATCACCCCGAAGACGGGCCTCGTTGCCTGCGAGGGCAAGGTCGTCAGCCGCGGCCGCACCACCGCCGTCTCCGAAGCAAGGCTCACCGACCAGAACGGCAAGCTCCTCGCCTTCGGCACCGAAACCTGCGCCATCTTTCCGGTCGGCAACCTCGCGCCGCGCTGAAAACAAATCGTGGCGGCTGGCGACAATGCCGACGCCGCCTCCTTCTCCCCGCTCGCGGGGAGAAGTGCCCGCCAGGGCGATGAGGGGCATACCCCGCGCCCACCGGAACCGCGAACGAAAAAGGCGGAACCGAAACCCCGCCTCCTTCGAAATCGCCCGATGCTCGTCGGTCAGCCGATCCTGCCGCCGCCCTGCTTCGTCACCATCACCACCGCCGGCCGCACCGGCATGGCGTCGTCGAAGTCCGGCCAGCGGGTGGCCGGCGCCTCGAAGGTCGCCTGGCCCGCGTCGCCCGGATGCTGGACGGCCAGGAACAGAGTCTCCCCGTCCGGCGTGAACAGGGGGCCGCACATCTCCGCGCCCACCGGCACGCGGAAAAACAGCTTCGACGTGCCGCGCGCCTCGCCCTCGGTGTCGATGGCCCAGAGACCATCGGTACGGCCCGTGTCGGCTTCGTTGTTGCCGTCGGTGGAGACCCAGAGACGCCCGTCGGCATCGACCGCCGCGTTGTCGGGCATGCCGAACCAGCCGTTCTCGCTCGTCGCCGGCGAGAAGGTGGCGCCGACCTCGGCGATCTTCGGGTCGCCGCACTTGAGCAGGATCTCCCAGGTCGACTTGGTCGAGGCGAAGTCGCCGTCGGTCTCGGTGATCTCGATGATGTGGCCGAACGCGTTCTTCGGACGCGGATTGGCTGCATTCGCCTCCTCGCGCTTCGTGTTGTTGGTCAGCATCACGTAGACCTTGCCGGTCGAGGCGTTCGGCTGGACGTCCTCCGGCCGGTCCATCTTCGTGGCGCCGAGCGCATCGCCCGCGCGGCGCGCCTCGATCAGCACCGCCGCCTGGTCGGCAAAGCCGTTCTCGGCCGTCAGCGGGCCTTCGCCGTGGACCAGCGGCATCCAGTCGAGGCTGCCGTCCTCGTTGAAGCGCGCCACATAGAGCGTGCCGTCGTCGAGGATGTCCATGTTCGCGGCCCGGTCGTCGGGGTTGAACGTGGTATTGGAGATGAACTTGTAGACGTAGTCGAAGCGCTCGTCGTCGCCCGAATAGGAGACCACGCGGCCGTCGCCGTTCACGATGGTCTCGCAGCCCTCATGCTTGAAGCGGCCAAGCGCCGTGCGCTTCTTCGGCACCGAATTCGGGTCCCGCGGGTCGACTTCGACGATCCAGCCGAAGCGGTTTGCCTCGTTCGGCTCCTTGGACACGTCGAAGCGGTCGTGGAAACTCGCCCACTGGTACCATCCCGCCGGCACGCCGAGGCGCTTGTAATTCTCGGCTTCCGCATGCCCTTCCGGCAGTTCGCCCGAAAAGTAGCCGTGGAAATTCTCCTCCGCCATCAGGTAGGTGCCCCAGGGCGTCACGCCTCCGGCGCAGTTGTTGAGCGTACCGAAAACCTTCGTGCCGGACGGGTCGGCGTTGGTCTTGACGCGGTCGTGGCCCGCCACCGGTCCCGATAGCTGCATCTCGGTCGAAACCGTGATGCGCCGGTTCATGGCGCCGTCGAGGGCCGGCTCCCACTTGCCGTCGCCGTTGCGGCGAAGCTCCAGGATCGTGCCGCCATGCGCGGCCATCTCGATTTCGATCAGCTCCTTTGTGTAGTCGCCGAGCTCCACCTTGTCGTCGCGCACGACGGCGAACCCCGGGAACATCAGTTCGGCGTTCGTGTACTCGTGGTTGACGAAGAGCAGCCCGTGATCCGGGCTGTCTTCGAGCGCCACGAAACCGATGTAGTCGTTGTTGTAGCCGAACTGCCGCGCCTGCGCTTCGGCGGTCTGGTTCATCGGGTCGAAGTCGGGCGAATCGGCAAAGACCTTGTCGCCCCAGCGGATCAGGATGTCGGCGTCGTAGCCGGGGGCCACATGGTGTTCGAGGTCGACGCCGGCCTCGATCTCGTCGAAGCCGAAGCGCGATCCGGCCGCCGCCTGCGCCTTCGCCTCGCCTCCTGCGAGCAGCGCCATCGGGCTCACTGTGGCGCCGATGGCGGCGACCGCCAGCGAAGCGCCGAGGAAACCGCGGCGCGAATAGCGACGGTTGATGATGTCGCCCATCGTCGGATTGCCGCTTGCGTTGCGGCCGATGTCTTCGGATTCCTCCCGGATCTCCGTAAGTGTGCGCATCTGACCCGGGTTCAATCGCTCGTTCATCCCTGCCTCCTGGGGTTGGTTGGACCGTCGGAGGCAAGGTTAAGCGGTTGGATGTATCACCCGGATGACAGATGCCGGCGCGAGGGAACGCTCCGGCCTATTCGGCCGCGACCATCGCCGGCCGAGCCACAGGCGCCTCGCGGATCGGCCAGTGCACGATCGCGGCGAACAGGCCGAGCGCGACCCCCAGCCACCACACCGAATCGTACGACCCGTAGATGTCGTAGAGATAGCCCCCGAGCCACACGCCCAGGAACGAACCGATCTGGTGCGACAGGAAGACGACGCCGCCCAGCATGCCCAGGTGCCGCGTGCCGAACATGATCGCCACCAGCGCGTTGGTGGGCGGCACGGTGGAGAGCCACAGCAGCCCCATGAGGATCGCGAAGACGATCACGGTCGCCGGCGTCTGCGGCAGGAGGAGGAAGACGGTCACCAGCACCGAGCGGCCGATGTAGATCCAGGCGAGGAACATCGGCTTGGAATAGCGCTGGCCGATGACGCCGGAGGCGAGCGAGCCGATGATGTTGAAGAAGCCGATCAGTGCCAGCGCGATCACCGCGTAGCGCGCCTCGATGCCGATGTCGGCGACGTAGGCGGGGAAATGCGCGGTGATGAAGGCGACCTGGAAGCCGCACACGAAGAAGCCGGAGACGAGCAGCAGATAGCTGCGGTGGCCGAGCGCCTCGCGCAGGGCCTCGGCGACCGTCTGCCGCATGGCGGTCTGCGCCACGGACCCGCTCTCGGCATTGCCGCGCAGCGGAATGGCGAGCACCGGAATGGCCAGCATCATGAAGCTCATGAAGACCAGTGCGTCGAACCAGCCGTAGGCGTCGATCAGGCCCTGGCTGAGCGGCGCGAAGATGAACATGCCGGCCGAGCCCGCCGCCGTGCCGATGCCGAACGCCATGCTGCGCCGCTCCGGCGCCACGTTGCGCGCGAAGGCCGCCAGCACGATGCCGAAGGAGCCCGAGGCCACGCCCAGCCCCACGAGCACTCCCCCGCCGATGTGGAGGGCGGCCACGCTGTCGGCCGTCGCCATCAGGTAGAGGCCGGTGGAGTACATGACGCCCGAAAGCGCGAGGATGCGCCAGGTGCCGAACTTGTCGGCCAGCGCGCCGAACACCGGGGTGCCCAGGCCCCAGGCGAGGTTCTGGATCGCCATGGCGAGGCCGAAGGTGGTGCGGTCCCAACCTTTCTCTGCGAGCATCGGTAGCTGGAAGAAACCCATCGCCGAACGCGGTCCGAAGGTGATCGCGGCAATCAGGCAACCGCAGATGATGATCAGCCAGGGGAGGGAGGGGGCGGTGCGGTGCGGAACGGCGGCCTGCGACATGTCTGGTGCTCCTCGAAGGCGCGCAGACTAGGAGGACCGCCCGATGCTGAGAAGCAAATTCTTTGCGAAGGATCGTTCAAGCTTGTTGATGGATCGCCGTTCCTTGGGGGAGTGCCGAGGAGAGAGAATAAACGGATGCGGCGGGAGTTTCGGTTCCCGCCGCCCGGCGTCGATCGGGGCACGGCGCCAGCGGTGACCGGCCTACTTGAGGATGGTCACCTTCTGTGCGGAGTGCATCCCGTCCTTCATCTGCCAGGAGATGCGAACCCGCTCGCCGCTCTTCAGGGCCGGATTCTCGTAGCCGGGGGCGAGGTGGTAGATCACGCCGTCATTGAGGGTCAGCGTCTCCGCCTTCTGGTCGAAATTGCGGACGACGCCGGTTGTGTCCTGCGTCGCGGCGAGCGCGAACGGGGCGGCGGCGAGAAGGGTTGCGACGGTGGTGGGGATGAGAAGAGCACGCATTGGTGACACTCCTTTTTCTCGGATGTTGAGGGAGTGGAAACTCCCTGGGAAGCCGTCCGAAAGCGTCGCGTCGCGGCGTTGATCGTCGCCGGCGCTTCCCGGCTTCGATAGGAAGGCTAGCCCCGCGCTCCCCGCCCTTCGAGTTAAAAAAAGATAATGTTGCGAGCCCCGGTCCTTGCCATGATTGCCGCAATCGGCAGCCCTCTGGAGCGGAAGCGCGGCATGAGCCACCCGCTCACGGTGGCCATGTCTAACCGCGAGCCTGGCGAGCCGTCCCCCGCGATTTGGACGGGAATTTGGGAGCCGCACCCTCGCCGATGAAATGCAGGTCCCGCTGCGGGAAGGGAATGGTGATGCCGTTCTCGTCGAAGGTCAGCTTGGCGGCCTTGGTGAAGTCGAGCTTGGTGGGGAACCAGTCCGGCGACTTCGTCCAGTAGCGGATCGACACGATCACCGAGCTGTCGCCCAGGCTGGAGACGAAGCAGTTGATCGGCGGGTCCTGGAGGATGCGCTCGTCCTTGGACGCGAGATCGGCGTAGATCGATAGCGCCAGCGCGATGTCGTCGGCGTAGCCGATGCCGATGGCGATCTCGTTCATGCGGACAGGATTGCGCGAATAGTTCGTCACCGGCGAGTTCCACAGCTCGCTGTTGGGCGCCAGAACGAACAGGCCGTCATAGGTCTTCAGTTCGGTGGCGAAGAGTCCGATCTCCTGGATCGTGCCGGCGACGCTGCCCGCGTTGATGTACTCGCCGACCCGGAACGGCCGCAGCACGAGCAGCATGATGCCGGCCGCGATGTTCTGCAGCGTTCCCTGCAGCGCCAGGCCGATCGCCAGGCCGACGGCGCCAAGCGCTGCGATGATGCTCGTGGTCTGCACCCCGAACTGGGCGAGCACCGTGACGCCGACGAGCACCAGCGCGCCGTAGCGCACCACCTTCGCGAAGAATTTTCGCAGCGTCTCGTCGAAGGCCTTGAAGCGGCCGAGACCCCGATAGGTCGAGCGCTCCAGGAAGCCCGACAGCATGTAGCCGACCACGAGCACGATCAGCGCGCCGAGGATCGAAAACGAATAATAGATGATCAGTGAGCTGGCGTCCGTCCAGATGGTCTGCGCTGCATTCACCATCCGGCCGGCACCGTCTTCGAGATTTCCGATGGGGTCCAAATCATCTTCTCCGTTGAATCGCCCGCATTAGAACGCAGCGCCGGTCATTCACAAAGAGGCCCCGCGAAAAAGATGCGGATACGGCTGCTAGCCGCTTGCGTGGGCGATGGCGTTCTGGCCAGATGATCCGCGGCGAAAGCCACAATTCCGTCATCTTTCGGGCGCGATGGCAATCCGGACCCGTGGCCGGAAGGCTCGCCGCGGGTGCCCCGGCAGTGGCGCACCAGCCTTCATCCAAGGGATTTCCCGCCACCGATGTCCGTTCGCATCCGTCCGGCCCATGCCAGCGACATCGGCGCGCTGGTGGCGATCGAGAATGCCGTGTTTTCGACCGACCGCATCTCCCGCCGGTCCTTCCGACAACTGATCGAGCGCGAGACCGCCGAGACGCTGGTCGCTGAGGCCGACGGCGCGATCGCAGGCTACTGCATGGTGCTCTTTCGCAAGGGCAGCGGCGTGGCGCGGCTCTATTCCATCGCGGCCGGTCCGCACTTTGCCGGAAGCGGCATCGGCCGGGCACTCCTTCTTGCCGCCGAGGAAGCCGCCTTCGAGAACGACCGCCTGATGCTGCGGCTCGAGGTGCGCGAGGACAACGCCCGCGCGATCTCCGTGTACGAGCGCAACGGCTATCGCCGCATCGGCCGCGAGACCGACTACTACGCGGACGGCATGGCGGCCCTGCGCTACGAGAAGACGCTGCGCGGCAACGTGCCGGTCAACACGCGCGTGCCCTTCTACGAGCAGACCTGCGAGTTCACCTGCGGCCCATGCTGCCTGATGATGGCGATGGCCTATTTCGATCCCTCGTTCGTGCCCGATCCGGTGCGCGAAATCCGCCTGTGGCGCGAGGCCACCACTGTCTTCATGATGTCGGGACCCGGCGGCTGTGAGCCCTTCGGTCTCGCGGTCGCGGCGCGAGAGTTCGGGCTGTCGGCCGAAATCCTCGTCTCCTTCCATGGCGCGCTCTTCCTGCAATCGGTGCGCAGCGAGGAGAAACGCCGGGTGATGGAACTGGCACAGGTGGATTTTCGTTTGCGCGCCGAGGAATTCGGCTTGCCCGTTAGCTATCGCTCATTCACCTTGGATGACGTTCGCGGGGCGCTCGGGGAGGGGAAACTGGTGATCGTGCTCGTGAGCGGGTTCCTCATGTTCGGCAAGAAGGTGCCGCACTGGGTGCTTGCGATCGGCGACGACGGCGACCACATCATGCTGCACGATCCCTGGGTCGAGGACGAGCGCGGCGAGACCAAGGCGGATGCGGCCAACATTCCCGTTCCCTACGACATCTTCATGAACATGGCGCAGTTCGGGCGCGACGGCCTGCGCGCGGCAATCATCATCGGGAAGCTCGACAAGACATGACCTGGGTCATCCTTACCGGACGCCAGAACGACATCGACCCGTTCGCAACCCCGCACAAGATCATCACCAACCGCGATTACCTGGCCCATCCGGCGTTGTTCAAGGGGCAGCGCCCGAAGGTCATCAACCTGTCCAACAGCTACGCCTACCAGACCCGCGGGTACTACGCCTCGCTGCTCGCCTCCTCGCGCGGCCACAGGGTCATCCCGACGGTCGAGACCATGATCGACCTCTCGGAGCGCAAGCTCTACGAGCATGCGCTGCCCGAACTCGAGGTGGCGCTGAACAGGTGCCGCAAGGATCTCGGCGGCAGCTTTCCGGGCAAGCTTGCCGTGTTCTTCGGCATCGCGCCCTCGCGCGCGACCGACCGCTTCGGCCGGCTGCTCTTCGACTGGTTCCGTGCCCCCGCGCTGGAAGTGACGATCGCCGACGACGGCAAGTGGGCGACGATCCGCAAGATCGGCTTCCTGCCGATCGGTCGCATGAAGCCGGAGGAAGAGGAACGCTTCCTCAAGTGCCTTGAAACCTATACGCAGCGCGAATGGCGCGATTCGAAGGGCCGCACCCCCTCGCGCTACAGCTTCGCCACGCTCGTCGATCCCAACGAGGAACTGGCACCGTCCATGGTCTCCTCGCTGCGCCACTGGGCCAAGATCGCCGAAAAGATGGGCGTCGAGGTGGAGCCGATCGGCAAGCGCGACCTCGCCAAGCTCGCCAACTACGACGCGCTCTTCATCCGCGAGACGACGTCGATCTCCAACCACACCTACCGCTTCGCCCGCCGCGCCCAGCAGGAAGGGATGCCGGTCATCGACGACCCGCTGTCGATGATCCGCTGCACCAACAAGGTCTACCTGAACGAGCTGATGACGGCCAACAAGGTGCCGGTGCCGCCGACTGTGATGATCGCCGGCCCGGCCGATTTCGAGGTCGCCGCCCAGACGCTCGGCTTTCCGCTGGTGCTGAAGATCCCGGACTCCTCATTCTCGCGCGGAGTCAAGAAGGCGGCCAGCCTGGCCGAGCTGAAGACGCTCGCCACCGAGTGGCTGGAGGATTCCGACCTCCTGATCGCGCAGAAATACCTGCCGACGGAATACGACTGGCGCGTCGGGGTGCTGGGCGGCCAGCCGCTCTTCGCCTGCCATTACCTGATGGCCAAGAAGCACTGGCAGATCGTCAACCACGACCGCGCCGGCAAGCCCGACCAGGGCGGCATCAAGCCGTTCATGCTGAAGGACGCCCCGCAGGCGGTGGTGGACACGGCCATGCGCGCGGCGCGCTGCATCGGCGACGGGCTCTACGGCGTCGATCTCAAGGAGACGCCGGACGGCGTCTTCGTCATCGAGGTCAACGACAACCCCAATCTCGACCACGGCTACGAGGACGCGGGCGAGAAGGACGAGGTCTGGGTCCGGCTCACCCAGTGGTTCCTCGACCGCCTGGAACGCACCGGGCGGTAGAGGACGTCACCCACAACCCTTACATCGCCATCGCGAGGGCGTGTTTGTCGTTGGGAATCTGGATGTCGATCTCCAGGGTCGACATGGAGGCACCGCGATCCATGCTGACCTGCACCTGGTCGTGGTCGACCTGCACGTGCCGGGCGATCACCGCCATGATCTCCTCGCGCAGGACGGCCACGAGGTCCGGCTTGTCGCGGTTGGAGCGCTCATAGGCGAGCAGGAGCTGCAGGCGCTCGCGGGCGACGGGAGCGGAGCCCCGGCGCTTGAAGAGCTCGAAGATGTTCATGCCGCTTTCCTTCTGAACAGTCGGTCGAAGATACCGCGCTTGTCGAAGGGAAGGACCACCGGCAGGACCTCTCCTTCGAGCCGCCTCGCCGCATCGATGTAGGCGCGGGCAGCCGCATTCGTGGGTTCGCTGAGCGTCACCGGCGAGCCGACATTGGAGGCGCGCAGGACACCCTGGCTCTCGGGAATGATGCCGAGCAGGGGTACCGAGAGAATCTCGAGCACGTCGTCGATCGCCAGCATCTCGCCCCTGGCGGCGCGCTCGGCGTCGTAACGCGTCACGAGCACGTGCTTGGCCATCTCCTCGCCGCGCTCGGCCTTCATCGTCTTGGCGTCCAGCAGGCCGATGATGCGGTCGGAATCGCGCACGGAGCTGACTTCCGGGTTGGTGACGATCACTGCCTCGTCGGCGAACCGCATGGCGAGCTGGGCGCCACGCTCGATGCCGGCCGGGCTGTCGCACAACACGTAGTCGAACACCTGCTTGAGCTTGGCGATCACGTCGGCCACGCCTCCCTCGGTCAGTGCGTCCTTGTCGCGCGTCTGCGAGGCCGGCAGCAGGAACAGGGTCTCGATGCGCTTGTCGCGGATAAGCGCCTGCGACAGCTTCGCCGTGCCTTGGATGACGTTGACGAGGTCGAACACGACCCGCCGCTCGGCACCCATGACGAGGTCGAGATTGCGCAGCCCCACGTCGAAATCGACCAGCGCCACCCTCTTGCCCGTCTGTGCCAGCGCCGCTCCCAGCGAGGCAGTGGAGGTCGTCTTGCCGACGCCTCCCTTGCCCGACGTGACCACTATGACCTTCCCCATCTCGGTGTCTCTCCAGTTCGGTTACTTGATCGGCGCGACCCAGAGCGCGCCATTGTCCAGATAGGCCTGCGCCGGAATGCCGCGCGAGGACGCTTCCATGTCCTCCGCAGTCCGGTACCAACCGTTGATCGCCACCAGCTCGGCCTCGTTTCGGCGGCAGAAGATGCGCGCCTTCTCGTTCCCCTCGGCCCCGGCGAAGGCGCTGCCGCGCAACGTGCCGTAGACGTGGATCGATCCCCCTGCCACGATCTCCGACCCCGAGGCCACGTGCCCGAGCACGATGACGTCGCCTGCCAGATGGATGATAGACTGGCCGGAACGCACCGGCGAATGCACAGTCAGCGTCTCGCCCGTCCTGCGGTCCTCGACCGGCGCCGGCTCATCCTGATCGGCGCCGGCTTCGACGCGTGGCAGCAGCCCTTCGATTGTCGCCTCGCGCGCGCCGGTCAGAAGCGGCGGAAGGTGCGGCTCAAGCGTCTCGATGCCCTCGGCCTCGATCGCGTAGACCCGGATCTCCCGCGCCGCGAGCTGGCCAACCAGCTCCCCGATCGCCTCCGCTTCGGGGCGCAGGAGGCTGAGATCCAGGATCACCGGACGCCCCTTGAAGTATCCCGGCGAGTTGTCGATCCAGCGGTCCAGCCCCTCCAGCCAGTCGTCCAGCGGCGCCTCGGGCGTCAGCGCGAACGCGACGAAGGAGCGGGCGCGAAAGCGGATCGATTTCTTCTCGATGGGAGCGACACAGTTCACGATGGGCGAATCCTTACCGGCTCGTTAAGGTTTGGACCCGACGTGATTAACAAAAGGTTAACGGACTGGCGCCCGGATGATAGGCACTCCGGCGAAGAGCGACCCGCGCGCCTTCTTGCATTTCATGCATCGCGCGCGTACGGGTCGGATACGATGCACGCGAGAAGGTGCGGTTAATTTTTAACGTGTACTGTAGAAGAAATACACTTTATACGGGAATACTCCGGGGTCTATTTCTCGAAAATCTAAGGCGAATGTGCCCCGAGAGAGACATCGCTTGAGAATATCGCCCGTCGTTATTTCAAAAACATCTAATCTTCTGTTGTCGGCCTGCTGACCTGCCGCTAAGGAACCCGCGGGGCACTTCAGCGCCATTTCATCGGGTGGACAATGAAAACATATGCGATAGCGGTTTATTACCGCTTCGACGGCAGCTATTTGGAACGATACGACAGGCTGTTGAAGCTTCTCGCCACCTATCCCGACGTATGGATGGAAGCGCCGTCCCTGTTCATCCTGCGAACGGACGAGCGGATAGGCGTTGTGGAAGGCAAGGCCCGCGCCGCCGGCTTCCAGCCCGGTACGGATATCATCCTGGTCATAGACGTGACGGGACAGGAGGCGATGTTCGCCGGTCAAATCGAGCATCTGGTACAGCTCCAGAGCATGCTTCCGGCGGGGATCCCGGTACCGGCAAAGAAGGCGGAGCACCCTTCGGGAACATCGGTTCTCGAATCCTGGAGAGCGCTCGCTGGCGGAAAGCCGATACAGGCCGGATTCCTGACGCCTCCCCGGCCTGAATTCGGATTCAAGGGTTTTCGCCGTCCGACGTAGTGCCGTCCGCGCATCGTCGCGGGCATTGGTCGAGTAGGCCATGCGCCGGCGAGAAGCAGTTCGATATCGGCCCCCGCGAGCGGTAGGTTCTTCACGCACACTCCTCGCGGGGCCGGGTGTGCCCACGTCGGAGCGCGGGTCGGTGACATGGCGCGTCACACGGCACACCGCTGCGCCGAGGTGGATCGAGCCTATCCGGCCCGAACACCCTCGACCAACGCGAGAATCTCCGCGAATCGCGCCAGGAATAGCTCCTGCACCGCGCCCGCCGGCTTCGGTTCCAGGTCCAGCTCTCCGTCCGCGATTCCCCGCGGCCGGCCGAAGAACCGCGTCGCCTCCTCCTCCGAAAATCCGGCGAGCTGCGTAGCCTCGTAGTAGGCCGCCACCATGTCGGCCTTCTTGATAAAGGCCTTCACGCGCTCGGCGCGGCCCGGCAGGGCGAAGCGGATGTGGATGGCGTTCTGCAGCCGCTCCTCCACCGCCTTGTACCCGCCGCCCACGACCGCCTTGAACGGCGAGATCATGTCGCCGATGACGTATTCGGCCGCGTCGTGGAGCAGCGCGGTCAGTTGCGCCTGCGGCGTCGCCGAGGGATTCTGGAGGCCGAAGATCCGTTCCACCAGCAGCGAATGCTGGGCCACCGAGAAGGCATGGTCGCCGCGCGTCTGCCCGTTCCAGCGCGCCACGCGCGCCAGCCCATGCGCGATGTCGGCGATCTCGACGTCGAGCGGGGAGGGGTCGAGCAGGTCGAGCCGCCGCCCCGAGAGCATACGCTGCCAGGCGCGCGGCGGCGCCCCCGCGCGATCGGCCATCACGCGTCCCCGCCGGAAGCGGCCTGCGGGAACGAGAACCCCATTCCGGGCGGGATCGACAGGCGGAGCGCCACGTCGCCCGCCGTGATCGCCTGGCCGGCGTCCAGCGCGTCCTTCACCTTGTCGATGCGCACCAGCGCCAAGCCTTCATGGCCTAGTACCGTGCCGAGCGCGCCGACAGGGCGGCCGTCGACCAGCACCGGCGTCCCCGTTGTCGGCAGGTCGGCATCGGCTTCAGCGATCAGGATGCGCCGCCGCGCGGTGCCGCGATGCTGCATGCGGCTGACCACCTCCTGGCCGACGAAGCAGCCCTTGCGCAGGCCCACCCCGCCGTTCTGGTCGAGCAGCACGTCGTGCGGAAAGGCGTCGCCGAGCTCGTAGTCGGCCCCGCTCTCCGCCACGCCATGGCGGATGCGCAGCCGCGTCCACTCGTCCGCTTGCCCGCCGTCGCTGGAGAAGTCGCCCCACCGGCGGCGCACGTCGAGCACTTCGGGGAAGCGAGTATCGCGCACAGGCTCGGCCCCGGTTGAATCGATGCTCGAAGATGCTGAAGCAGTGCCCGAGCCCGTTGAATCACTTCCTGACGTCACGGAATCATCCCGCCACGAAACGGCCGCAACACCTTGCTCCCGCTTCGTAATCTCAGCTTTGGCCCGCAGCTTGTACATCGTCAGCCGGCGGGCGAAATCGTCCGCCACGTCCGCCCGGCACTCCAGTGCGAAGCTCTCGGGGCCCGTGCGCCAAACCAGGAAGTCGAAGAGGATCTTGCCCTGCGGCGTCAAGAGCGCGCCGGGTTTGGCCGCGCCCTTCGGCAGGGCGGCGAGGTCGGTCGTTACGATGTTCTGCAGGAGATGCTCGGCATCGGGACCGGCGACTTCGATGACGGACCGGCCGTCCAGGCGAACGAGGGGCATTGTCTTCGACCTGTTTCGGTGTGGAGGAAGGTTACCTATGTGGCCCGCGCGGCGGGAGCAAGAGCGGCCGCGTCGCTCCTGCTAGTCTCCCGCCACGAAGAACAGCCAGCGACCGTCGGGCGCGATGCCGACACGGTAGAAATTATAGGCGCCGTAGAGCTTCATCTCCTCGTAGTCGCCGGCCGTCACGATCTCGAAGAGTTCCACCCGCTGGCGCGGCGTCAGCGTCTCCACCGGCACGGCGAAGAAATACGGCCAGCCGTAGATCTCGTTGGGCGTGCCTGGCTCCAGGTGGACGTAGCCCGCCTCCAGCACCTCGAGCAGGATCGCGAGGATCTCCTGGCCCTCGTCGTCGCCGGAGATGTCGCGCAGATAGGCGATCGGGTCGTCCACCGGGCCGCCGAATGAAAGCTGCGTCGCGCCGTCGCCCGTGCCGATCAGCGGCCGCAGTCGTTCCAGGTCGCCGCTCCGCGCCGCGTCCATCAGGAGCGCACGCATGCGCCGGACCTCCTCGGGAAGCCGCTCCAGGTCGTATTGCACTTCCGGAGCGGGCTGTGCGGGCACAGGCGCGGGCGTGTCGGGCATCGCGTCGTCGATCGGATCGGATATCCCGGGTTCCTGCTCCTGCTCCTGCTCCGGCCCCGGCTCCTGCGGAGCGGCATCCTCGATCAAGTCGGGTTCACCCGGTTCGGGCGAAGCGCTGGGCACGTTGGGGGTATCGGGCAGCGGCAGGCGCAGGACGGGATCGGGGAAGGGCACGGTGTCGCTCGGTGCCGGCGCGGCATCGTCTTCCGGCTGGGCCTCGTCCTCGACGGGAAGCTCCTGCTGCTGGATCTCGCTCAGCGCGAGCAGCACCCGCGCCGCGTTCGGTTTCGCGAGAGCCGGCGAAGCGGCTCCGGCCGCAAAAAGGCAGGCTGATACAAGGAAGACGAAGATCGTCGCGAAGAGCCTGCTCATGGCCGTGCTCCTCGAGCTGCTGTTTTGTGCATGTGGTGTGGGGCGAAGTTCCGCAAGCCCGCCGCCGGTCGGTCCGGCCTCAGTGATGATAGGGGTTCACGTCGAAATCGCCGCCGATGACCTTTTCCCGCATGACGTCCAGAAGGGTCAGGGCCGCTTCTTCGCTGCAGGAGCGCAGCAACTCCGCGAAAGCGGTGGTGAGCGCCGCCTCGGCGATGATTTCCGGTTCTATCCCGGCAGAGAGCCCTTCGGCCCAGGCCTCGGTCTGGCTTTCCACCGCGGTCAGGCGTTTCTCTTCGCGGATGAGCGCGTCGATCTGGCCGATACCTTGTCCCATTGGTTACACCACCCTTTTCGGCGGCTGTGCCGATTTGAGCGACGCGCCGCCTCTAGTCCCTTAATGTCCCGTTAAGCGTTCTAGCACAGGTAGCGCGGCTTGCACGCCGCCTTTCCGATAAAAGTTAACACAAACCTAATTCCCGAACGTGGCGGCGGTCTCCCGCGCCAGCGTCTCGCCCTCCTTCATGTAGCGCGCGATCGCCTCGGCGGCGGCCGGCGTACAGGCGATGTGGATCTCGGCATAGCTGCGATAGCCGCGGTTGAAGCTCGCCACCAGCCGCTTGCGTTTTTCGGGCGACGGATCCTCGCTGACGATCAGCGCTTCCATCTGCTCGCGCCATGCATTGCCTTCCTCGCCGCACAGGTTGCGCAGATAGTGCAGAGAGCCCAGAATCTCGCCCAGCCTGTAGAGCCGCGCCTCGTACGGCGCGTCCACCGCCCGTGCCGTGCCGGGCAGCGTGGCGAAGAGGGCGAGCGCTACGGCGAGAATGCGCGGTTTCGGGGCCATGATCGCCTTCCTGTCGCAGGATTTTGTCGCGAGCAAGACCGTTGTCCTCACGTCTCGCGGTCGATGTCGACCCAGGAGGCGGGCGACACGCCCGTCAGGATTTCCCGCGCCGCGGCGAGCGTCGACCGCGTGATCGGGATCGTCTCCATTTCGTCCAGCGTGAACCACCCCGCTGCCTCGGCATCATCCCCGGCCACCGGTTCGCCCGATACATGATCGGCCCGAAACACCGTCAGCCGGTAGACATTGTCCCGCGCCGTGCCTTCCAGTTCGAGCTCCAGGTGCAGCGACAGGGGCCCGGCGCGCAGCCCCGTCTCCTCGAAGAGTTCCCGCGCCGCCGCTGCCTCCAGCGTCTCGCCCGGCTCTACCCGCCCGCCCGGAAAGGCATGCAGCCCCTTCGACGGCGCGCGTCCCCGCCTGACCAGCAGCAACCGGTCGCCGCGCCTCATCGCCACCGATACGGCCGGAATCGTCGTCTTTCGTGCGTCCATGGAGAGCAGTGCTAAGCCCCACCGCCCGCTTCGGCAACGCCCGAACGCACAACCCAATACGAGTTTCCTCTCCCCCGTCGATCGGCGGAGAGGTGGCTCGCGATGCGAGACGGAGTGGGGGTCGACCCTGCGTCTCAAACCTGAGATCGCCCAAGTCCCGCACATCCCCGCTTGACCTTCGCCGCTTCCGCCGCCAACTCTCTACCCATGTGCGGACGTTTCACATTGGCGGCGACGCCCGAAGAGGTAGCGGCTTTCCTGGCGCTCTTCGATCTGGAGGATTTCCCGCCGCGCTACAACATCGCGCCGACGCAGCCGATCCTGATGGCGACAGCCGGCCCGCCACGCGAGCCGGGGTCCAACCTGCCGGACCGCATCGCGCTGCTGGTGCGCTGGGGCCTGATCCCCTCCTGGTGCAAGGATCCGAAGAAACTGCCGCTGCTCATCAACGCGCGTTCCGAAACCGCGGCGGAGAAGAACGCTTTCCGCGCCGCCATGCGCCACCGCCGCGCGCTGGTGCCGGCGACCGGATTCTACGAATGGAAACGGCAGGGCGCGAAAAAGCAGCCCTATCTCATCCGTCCGAAAGGGGGAGGGATCGTCGCCTTCGCCGGCCTGACGGAGACATGGTCGGAGCCGGGCGGCTCGGAAATCGACACCGGCGCCATCCTGACCACGGCGGCCAACGAGCAGATCGCGCACATCCACGACCGCATGCCGGTGGTGATCCGTCCGGAGGATTTTTCGCGCTGGCTCGACTGCCGCACGCAGGAACCGCGCGACGTCGCCGATCTCCTGCGCCCGGTCGAGCCCGGTTTCTTCGAGGCGATCCCGATTTCCGACAAGGTCAACAAGGTCGCCAACATGGGTCCCGAAATCCAGGAACCCGTCGATCCGGCGATATCCCCACCGCCGCCAACTTCTCCCGCCGCGAAGCGCCAGCCGCGCGGCGAGGAGGATCAGTTGAAGCTCTTGTAGGCGATCACGCCGCCTCGGCGGAAAGCGGCTTCTGCGCGGGCTCGGCCTGCGTCTGTGCGGACTTGCGATGAGCGCAAACCAGTGCCGCGAGAATGGCGGCCGGTCCGATCTCCCTGAACTTCTGGGTCAGGTGGCCGGACTTGGCTCGGTCGCGTTCGGCCTGCATTGGGGTAGGCTTCATTTCATGATCCCCTGTGGGTTCCTCTCTGGTCGCGGGCGCCTTGGCCTGCGGGCGGCGCAAGTGCTGCCCGATTTGGACCGAAACATGGCTTCTCGCGCCATCGTTCCCAATAAAGCGACATCTAATGGTCTTCAGTGAAATCTTGCACTGAGCTGTTGCAGCACTGTCACAGATTCGGTCCCCTGCGGCTCGTGCGAACGCGGGGCGGCAACGTCAGGTGACACCGGCGGACGCTTGACGCGGATGCGGACCGGCGGCATAAGACGCGCCATGAAAACGTCGTTCGCCATTATCGGCATCAGGATTTGTGGCTAGCGCACGCGCTGGTCCGGACGTTTTCGCCCTTCTCCCAGGAATAGAAAAACGCCCCGGCCAGCCGGCTGGGATTTTGTCTGGCCGCCGCCCGCGCGGCCGGGCCTCTGAGGGAACGGGAAGGATCGCATGTCCGAAGGACTTCGCCTCTACAACACCCTGACGCGGACGAAGGAGCCCTTCGCGCCCATCGATCCGAAAAACGTGCGCATGTATGTCTGCGGCCCGACGGTCTACGACTTCGCCCACATCGGCAACGCGCGGCCCGTCATCGTCTTCGACGTCCTGTTCCGGCTCCTGCGTCACCTATACGGCGCCGACCACGTCACCTACGTCCGCAACATCACCGACGTCGACGACAAGATCAACGCCCGCGCCCTGCGGGACTTCGGCGACGACATCGCATCGGGAAAGCTTTCGCTCAACGAGGCGATCCGAAAGGTCACCGAAAAGACCGCCAACCAGTACCACGCCGACGTCAAGGCGCTCGGCTGCCGGGAGCCCACCGTCGAGCCCCGCGCCACCGAGTTCGTCATGCCGCGCGCCGACGGCAAGGCCGACATGATCACGCTGATTCAACGCCTCATCGATCGCGGCCATGCCTATGTCGCGCAAGGCGAAGTTCTCTTCGACACCGCCTCGATGAAGGACTACGGCCAGCTCTCCAAACGCCCCCTCGACGAGCAGCAGGCCGGCGCCCGCATCGCCGTCGACGCCCACAAGAAGAACACCGGCGACTTCGTCCTGTGGAAGCTCTCCTCTGCCGAGGAACCCGGCTGGGAAAGCCCCTGGGGCCGCGGCCGCCCCGGCTGGCACATCGAATGCTCCGCCATGAGCGCCGCCTATCTCGGCGAGGTCTTCGACATCCACGGCGGCGGCCTCGACCTCATCTTCCCCCACCACGAAAACGAAATCGCCCAATCCCGTTGCGCCCACGGCACCGACGTGATGGCGAACGTCTGGATGCACAACGGCTTCGTCCAGGTTGAGGGCCGGAAGATGTCGAAGAGCGAGGGCAACTTCGTCACGATCCACGATCTGCTGCACACGGAGAAGTTCGGCGGGAGGAAGTGGCCGGGCGAGGTGCTGCGGCTGGCGATGCTGATGACGCACTATCGCGAGCCCATCGACTTCAGTGTGAGGAGACTGGAGGAGGCGGAGGTTAGCATCCGGAAGTATCAGCAGACGATCGATGAATTGGTGCGAAGGGGGATTGTATCGATAGATGGGAGTGCACGAGCCTACGTGCTAAACGATCGATTTTCTGTCGTAGAACCAGCCAGTATCTATGCAACTCATATAGGGTTGACTCTGCTGGACGACCTCAACACGAGCGGATTGAAGGCAGTACTTGATCATACCGGGAGAGGTATACGTGAGGGGCATTTTACCGAATCCGACGAAAATACCTTTCTCAATCACATCGTGTTCCTGAAGGCGATGGAACTGCTCGGCCTTTTCCTCCATTCCGAAGATCTCGGATTGGACGAAGTTGCAATCAGCGACTCTATCCAACGCCGCCTCGCCGTCATCCGTGAAAAGAACTGGCCCGAGGCCGACAAGATCCGCGACGAACTCCTCGCCCAGGGCATCCAGCTCAAGGACGGCAAGGACCCCGTTACCGGAGAGCGGGTCACGACGTGGGAGGTGAAGCGGTGAGGGCGGCAACAGAAAACGCGCAATATCTCGCGAGGCGCCCCCCTCTGTCGGCTGCGCCGACATCTCCCCCACGAGGGGGGAGATCGGCAGCGTCGATGTCCCCGCTTCTCCTGCAAATTCGAAGGCTGGCGCCAATAGTCGCGACGCCTGATCTCCCCCCTCGTGGGGTAGATGCCCGACAGGGCAGAGGGGGGCGCCTCGCGAGATGTTTCTACACCCGTCGCCTAAAGGAGTCCCTTGCGAGAGGCATGAACATAGACATGCCTCCAGCGCAAACCCTTGTGACTTCGGAGGCATGACATGCCGCACACACCTCCGCCTCCAAGCAACCGTTCCCGCGCCCGGTCGATGCGCAAACGCATGACCGACGCCGAACTGAAGCTCTGGAACGAAGTCAGGGCGCACCGACTGATGGGTCTGGGCTTTCGTCGCCAGTTTCCGATCGGCTCCTACGTGGTCGACTTCGCCTGTCCGCCGAAGCGGCTGATCGTGGAGATTGACGGCTCGCAGCACGGCGAAGATGAAAACGCGCGCCGGGATGCGGTCCGCACGCGGTTTCTGGAGCAGGACGGCTGGACCGTGCTCCGCGTCTGGAACTACGACGTGCTGCGCGACATCGACGGCGTCTGCATGCATATTGTGACGATGGCCGGCCTCGCAGCACCGCGACTGCCCGGCGGCCGTCCTTCCCCCGAGGGGGAGGGGAACAGGGAGAGCCATCCATGAGCCTCGACAACACCCCGCGCTATTCCGGCGGCTGCCAGTGCGGCGCGGTGCGATTTCGCGTCACCGGCGCGCTCGGCGATGCCTCGGTGTGCCACTGCCGCATGTGCCAGAAAGCCGCCGGCAATTTCTACCTGCCGCTGGTGGCCATCGGAAAGGCCAGGCTCGAATGGACGCGCGGCGAGCCGAAGAAATTCCGCTCCTCCAGCGAGGTCTTCCGAGGCTTCTGCGCCGAGTGCGGCACGCCGCTCACCTTCGAGGCGCCGGACGGCGTCGCCCTGGCCATCGCCGCCTTCGACAAGCCCGAGGAGATCGCGCCGACGATCCAGTGGGGCACGGAGGGCAAGCTGCCCTACGTCGACACGATCCACGAACTGCCGGGAAAGGACACGATGGCCGACCTGCCGTCAGCCCACTACCTCAGCGATCTCGTCTCCTACCAGCACCCCGATCACGACACCGACGAGGGCTGGCGCCCCGGAGACGACAAATGACCCTGCGAACGCTCTATCCCGAGATCGAGCCCTTCGAGACCGGCATGCTGGAGGTCGGCGACGGCCACACCATCTACTGGGAGCGCGCGGGCACGAAGGGCGCCAAGCCCGCCGTCTTCCTGCACGGCGGCCCCGGCGGCGGCATCGCGCCGGCGCACCGTCGGCTCTTCGATCCCGCTCGCTACGACGTCATCCTGTTCGACCAGCGCGGCTGCGGCCGCTCCACCCCGCATGCCGAGCTCGAGGCCAACACCACCTGGCGGCTGGTGGCCGACATCGAGCGCCTGCGCGAGATTGCCGGCTTCGACAAGTGGCTCGTCTTCGGCGGCTCCTGGGGCTCCACGCTGGCGCTCGCCTATGCCGAAACCTATACGGAGCGGGTCAGCGAACTCGTGCTGCGCGGCATCTATACGCTGACGCGCGCGGAACTCTCCTGGTACTATCAGTTCGGCGTCTCGGAAATGTTCCCCGACAAGTGGGAGCGCTTCCAGGCGCCGATCCCGGAAGACGAGCGCCACGACATGATGGGCGCATACCGAAAACGCCTCACTAGCCCCGACAAGGCCGTGCAGCTCGAAGCCGCGAAGGCCTGGAGCCTGTGGGAAGGCGAGACCATCACGCTGCTGCCGGAGCCCGCGACCAGCGGGAAGTTCGGCGAGGACGACTTCGCCATCGCCTTCGCCCGCATCGAGAACCACTTCTTCGTCCATTCCGGCTGGCTGGAGGAAGGTCAGCTGATCCGCGACGCCCATAGGCTCGCCGGCATCGCAGGCGTCATCGTCCACGGCCGCTACGACATGCCCTGTCCGGCGCGCTATGCATGGGCGCTGCACAAGGCCTGGCCCGACGCCGAGTTCCACCTGATCGAAGGCGCCGGCCACGCCTACTCCGAACCCGGCATCCTCGACCGGCTGATCCGGGCGACGGACGAGTTCGCGGGGAAAGGCTCGGCATGAAATCCCGCCTCTACCTCTTCGACACCACCCTCCGGGACGGCCAGCAGACGCCGGGCATCGACTTCTCCGTCGAGGACAAGATCGCCATCGCAGCCATGCTCGACGCCTTCGGCATCGACTATGTCGAGGGCGGCTATCCGGGCGCCAACCCGACCGACACGGCCTTCTTCTCGGGCAAGCGCACGACCCGCGCGAAGTTCGTCGCCTTCGGCATGACCAAGCGCGTCGGCGTGTCGGCCTCCAACGATCCAGGGCTCGCCGGCCTCCTCCAGTCGCAGTCGGACGCGATCTGCTACGTCGCCAAGAGCTGGGACTATCATGTCCGCGTCGCGCTAGGGTGCACGGAGGACGAGAACCTCGACGCCATCCGCGCCTCCGTCGAGGCCGCGCGCGACGCCGGCAAGGAGGCGATGGTCGACTGCGAGCACTTCTTCGACGGCTACAAGGCCAATCCCGGCTATGCGCTCGCCTGCGCCAAAGCCGCCCATGAGGCCGGCGCGCGCTGGGTGGTGCTGTGCGACACCAATGGCGGCACCTTGCCGTCGGAGGTGCGCGCCATCGTCGCCAGGGTGATCGCGGAAGGCATTCCGGGCGAAAACCTCGGCATCCACGCCCATGACGACACCGGCCAGGCGGTGGCCAATTCGCTGGCCGCGGTCGAGGCCGGCGTGCGCCAGATCCAGGGCACGCTGAACGGCATCGGCGAGCGCTGCGGCAACGCCAATCTGATCACGCTGATCCCGACCTTGGTGCTGAAGCCCGCCTTCGCCGACCGCTTCACCACCGGCATTTCGGCCGAGGCGCTGAAAGGCATCTCGCGCCTGTCGCGCGCCTTCGACGAACTCCTGAACCGCGCACCCGACACGCAGTCGCCCTATGTCGGTTCCTCCGCCTTCGCCACCAAGGCCGGCATCCATGCCTCGGCCATCCTGAAGGAGCCGGAGACCTACGAGCACGTGCCCCCCGAGACGGTCGGCAACCGCCGCCGGGTCATGGTCTCGGACCAGGGCGGCCGCGCCAATTTCGTCGCCGAGCTGAAACGCCGCGGCATCGAGGTCGCCCGCGCCGACCATCGGCTCGACACGCTGATCGCTCTGGTTAAGGAGCGCGAAGCGCAGGGCTATGCCTACGAGGGCGCCGACGCCTCCTTCGAACTCCTGGCGCGGAATACGCTCGGAACGGTGCCGAAATTCTTCGACGTCACGTCCTTCCGCTGCATGATCGAGCGCCGCTTCGACGCCAACGGCCAGCTGAAGACGGTCTCGGAAGCCATCGTGAAGATCGAGGTCGATGGCGAGGAGCGCATGTCGGTCGCCGAAGGCCACGGCCCGGTCAACGCCCTCGACATTGCGCTGCGCAAGGATCTCGGAAAACTCCAGGCCGAGATCGAGGACATGGAGCTGGTCGACTTCAAGGTCCGTATCCTCAACGGCGGCACCGAGGCCGTGACCCGCGTCCTCATCGAATCCCGCGACGCCACCGGCGCCCGCTGGTGGACCGTCGGCGTCTCCGACAACATCATCGACGCCTCCTTCCAGGCCCTGATGGATTCGATCGTCTACAAGCTGATGAAGAACCGCGAGATGGCGGGGCTGGTCGCGGCGGAGTAAATCAGCCTTGTTGTTAGACTTGAAAATACGTGATAATCTTTTCTGATATAAAAGAGTTCCCTATGGAGGTGATTTACGATGCGCATCTGGAGACTTATCTTATTTGTCGCCGTTGCGATCATTAGCTCGATTGATATCGCCTCCTCGCAGGATCGCGTTGCAGTGATCGTAGACGCGACTGGCCTGTACAGCTCGGCGAACAGATACAACAGAGTAAAGGAGCTTTGCTCCGAAGCGCAGATAAATTGCTCCATCATCGATACGGGGTCAGATATCAAACTTTTATTTCAAAACATAGAGGAGATGAAGCACGAAGGGTGGTCTCCGAGTTTGATCATTTTTGACTCGGTTTTATCAAGCATTATTAGTAATTCTCAGAAAGAGTATTTTTTGGAACAAGTTTCACGTGGAACTCCACTTATATTTATTAAAGACGCTGGAGTTTTTCGGACTATTGGGCAGATGGATGATGCTAATGATGCCCGGAAGGTCATAGAAGTAATTAAAAAGGGGCCATCTGTTCTTCAGTGTAATAAGGATTCGTGCGATTGCGGAGATAACACATGTGATTCGAATTGTTGCTTTTTAATAGAATAGGGATGATATTTACATGATAGCTGTTTGGAAATGGATTGGTAAAAATAAAGATCAAATCGGTCTGGTATTTATAGTAGTAGGAGGAATTGTTTTTATCTTTGAGTACTATTCAAATAAATATTCTGAAAGAATTTCAAGGGCATTCGAGACTGTTTCAATTTTAGACCGCTCTGAATATATTGTGTCTTCCTCGTACATGCAGAATTTTTGGATAAAAGGCGACAACGCCGAGTATTTTAGAGGAAAAAACAATCTCGAAGAATTGTATGATTTTATATACGAGAAAGCTACAAAAGATGAGGGGTACTTGAAAAATTTCTTAATCATGCATGATGCGTTTAGGGATATTTCTTGGTGCGCTAGATTGGGTTTGTGTGATTGGCAAACAACGTGCCGGCTGATCCGGTCACGGCTAATCCCGTTCCTCAATGAGAATGCTGCCGTCTATGGGTATTATCAAGAGATCAAAAAGACAGATCACAGAAACGTTTTTAAGCCATTTGAGGATCAATGTAGAAAGAATAATGTCCTATTCGTAGATTCTGCGCAGAATGATTTTATCTGCAGAAATTCTATATACATCAGGGGATTACTTAATCGTACACCGGGCGACTCGTGTCGTCGCTAAGAGTTAGCCGTGTCTCCGGGGCGATTGTTGGCTGGCGCAAATCCGGTTAGCTTCCTGCTCGAAGGAGGCGGCATGGGAACTTGCTGCGGCGAATAGGTTACTCCCAATCACCGCAAAATCCGTCCCCCTCTAAAAAAATCCCATTGGCGGCCGCCGCCCGCGCGGCCCATAGGAAGCCCATGACTGCCGAAACATCCTCCGAAGGCGCCGCGCGCGGCTTTGTCTATGCCCTTTTCGCCTATGGCTTTTGGGGCGCGCTGCCGCTCTTCATGAAGCTATTGGCCCATATCCCGGCGGTCGAGGTGGTGGCGCACCGCATCGTCTGGTCGGTGCCGATCGCCGGCGCGGTGATCCTGGCGCTGGGCCGCACCGCCGACCTGAAGCGCGCTTTGCGCTCCCCGCGCACCATCGCGCTGGCGGCGCTGACGGCGGGGCTGATCACCGTCAACTGGGGGCTCTACGTCTGGGCGATCGCCGTCGACCGGGCGGTGGAGACCTCGCTCGGCTACTACATCAATCCGCTGGTCAGCGTCGTTCTGGGTGCCGTGCTGCTCAAGGAGCGGCTGAGCCGGGCACAGATCGCCGCCGTGGCACTCGCAGCGGTCGCGGTTGTGATCCTGACGGTGGAAGCCGGCGGCCTGCCGTGGGTATCGCTGGCGCTCGCCTTCTCCTTTGCCGCCTACGGCTTCCTGCGCAAGACCCTGCCGATCGGTCCGAGCCAGGGGTTCTTCCTCGAAGTGCTGATCCTCGCTTTGCCGGCGCTCGCCTACGTGGTGTGGCTGGGCGCGACGGGGCAGGGGCATTTCGTGTTGTCGAACCCGAACGACGTCGCGCTGCTCCTCCTGTGCGGACCGACGACCGCCGTGCCGCTCCTGTTCTACGCCTTCGGCGCCAAGCTGCTGCGGCTCTCCACCCTGGGCATCATGCAGTACGTCGCGCCGACAGGCATCTTCCTGATCGCTGTCTTCGTCTTCGGCGAACCGTTCGGCCAGGCCCGCGCCGCCGCCTTCGGGCTCATCTGGATCGCGCTCGCGATCTACACCTGGTCCATGGCCACGCAGGCGAAATCGAACCGCGACGCCGCGCAGGCCTTCGAACATCGTGGAGGATAAAGTGTACGAACTCGTCATCGCCAACAAGAACTACTCGTCCTGGTCGCTGCGCCCCTGGGTGCTCATGCGGGCGAGAAACATCCCCTTCACCGAGCGCCAGATCCCGTTCCCCGGCGGCGACAGCTACCCGACCTACAAGCCGCTTTCGCCAAACGGCCGCGTGCCGTGCCTCATCGATGCCGGCCGCCCGGTCTGGGATTCTCTCGCCATCGTGGAATACCTCGCCGAGCGGCATCCGGGCCTCTGGCCGCAAGACGCGGAAGCCCGCGCCTGGTCGCGCTGCGCCGCCGCCGAGATGCACTCGTCCTTCCAGACGCTGCGTGATATCTGCACCATGAACTGCGGCATCCGCGTAAAACTGAACGACCGTCCCGCCGCGCTGGAGCGTGACGTCGCCCGCATCGGCGAACTCTGGAACGAGGGCCTGTCGCGCTTCGGCGGCCCGTACCTTGCCGGCGACACCTTCACCGGCGCCGACGCCTTCTACGCCCCCGTCGCCTTCCGCGCGCTCACCTACGGCTTGGCCTTCGAAGGCGCCGCGTCGGCGTATGTCGAGCGCATGCTCGCCGAACCGGCCATGCGCGAATGGTACGAAGCGGCGCTGGCCGAAACCTGGCGCGAGGAAGCCCATGAGGAGGAGGCGCACGCCGTCGGCGAATGGATCGAGGATCTTCGCGCGACGGCGTGAAGCGCGGGAGCGGCGGCCGGTCGTTCGCCACGAAACCACCGACGCTCACAGTGTTATTTTCGGGCCGCCCGGAATTTGGGGGAGCCGATCCCTCATCGCTCCGTTGCGAAAGGACTGCCGAGCGCAGCGCCGGCAGCCGTTTCCGCAACCCATTCCGTAGTGCAGGCGGGATAGCCGTTGCGTTGTCTGGCGATTTCACCGGCTTGATCTCGGTTCAACCTTCTCAACGGTTAGAAGGTCAGCAACCGCATCGCATCCCCCATCACAGCGGCGATGGCGAACAGGTCGTTCATGCGCGACCGTTCCGGCCGCGTCACCACGCTGTCCGCGGCCTTCTTGCGGGATGCTTGGGTGCGGCCATCATAGCCCCATGCGTCGGGGGCGATCTCGTCGACCACGACATAGGTCGCGACGGGCAGGGTCTTGCCCAGCACTTGCCCCAACAGGCGATGAGCCTGCTCGACGAACCGCGCCTTCTCGTCTTTCGTATTCGTGCCGGCGGTGACCTTCACCTCCAGATGGGCCTCAAGGAAAACGGGAACGCCGCCGATGCTCCAGCCGCCGACCTCCGGCTGCTCGACGAGAACGGCCGTGAGTTCGACTTTCTTGCGCATGATGTCGGCCATCAGCGTCGTCGCGCCGGCCTGAAGAACCCGTGTCTGATTTGACGAAAGCGGGCTTCCCGCGATGCGGATGTGGACGAAGGGCACGGCATGATCTCCTGCTCGATTGCTTGACGCCGGCAAGTTGGCAGAGCATGATCGTTTTGATAATCGCTTAGTTTACAACAGTTAGTTTTGGAAAACAGGATGGTTCGACCGTTCCTCAATCTCGATATGGATGTGCTTCGCACGTTCGTGACCGGCATGGATTTGGGAAGCTTCGCCAAGGCCGCCGATCGCCTTGGCCGTTCCACCTCCGCTATCAGCCTTCAGCTCCGCAAGCTGGAGTACCAGGTCGGTCAGCCGCTCGTGCGCAAGCAGGGGCGCCATCTCGTCTTGACCGAGGCGGGCGAAACGCTGATGGGCTATGCGCGCCGCATTCTCAGTCTCAACGACGAAGCGAGGCTGGCTCTGAGCGGGGTGGGTGCCCTGGAAGGATGGATCCGGGTCGGTGTCCCCCAGGATTTCGCGGAAACCTGGCTTCCGGCGCTCCTTGCCCGTTTCGGGGGGGCGCATCCGAAGGTTCGGGTCGAAGCGCGGGTTGAGCGTGGCTCGGTCATGGTCGAGGCCGTGCGTTCGGGAAAGCTCGATTTCGCGCTGACATGGGGTCGGCTGGACGACCCCGATTGCGAGATCATCGGCCGGCGCGACATCGTCTGGATCGGTGCGCGGGATGATTGGAAAGCGCCGGAGGGGCCGTTGCCGCTCGTGGCCTTCGATCCGCCCTGCGCCTTTCGAAAGGCCGCCACGCCCGCCCTGGATGCGGCGGGGCTGGAGTGGAGACACGCTTTCGCCAGCCCCAGCCTCGCGGGGCTCTGGGCGGCGGTCACCGCGGGGCTCGGTGTTACCCCCCGCACCATCGAGGGAATGCCGCGCCACCTCGGCGTTCTCGCGCACGAAACCTCGGGGCTGCCCGAACTGGGATCGATCGAACTGGCAATCCATCGCCACCCTGAAGGCATGAGCGAGCCCGCAGCGGAGCTGAGGGAACTCCTGGTCGACGTGATCAAGCGCTGACGTCGAGTGCTCATGGCTCTTGCAGGTCCCCACCCCGCCTGGGCAACTCTGGGGCTATCTCTCTGAGCGAGCGGGGTTTTTATCAGAATTTTTCCCAAGAACTTCCGCTTTTTCCGATTTCGACGATGACGCACCGGATGCCTGCCACCTAGCATGACGGAACTTGCTCGCCGCGATCGGGAAGGATGCGAAGCGACATGCGACTGACGATGTTCTCCGCGGTTTTTTGCGCGGCGCCCAAAAGGAGAGAAAAAGCATGAACGTGTTCCGAAGTGTCATCGGGCTCTCGGCCGCAGTTTTTCTGGCCGGCTGCGTCAGCGAGGGCGGCTCGCAAAACGCGCCGGCGACAAGTGTTGCGGCGTCGTCCGCCTTCAGGATTACGGGCGTCAGTGTTCCTTCCCTGAAAAAGGAGAACCTTTGCGCCTCCCTCGGTGGCGGAGGCGCAACGCCGTCGGTCGTGGTGCGTCACAGCGCAGTTGCGGGAGTTCCGATCCGGGTGCGGATGTACGACGTCCTGTCGACTGGCCGAGTGTTCGAACATGGGACCACGCGCGTCATGTCGAATGCCTCGGGCACCACGACGGTCACGCACCGGTTCCGACCGCCATGCAACACGAGCGGCGGGCGTCGCAATTCCAGCTATCGCTTCGATGTGACTGCGAGTGGCCAGACCGTGACGGAGCGCTGGGGCACGTACAATTCGGGAACGGGCAAGATCAACTGATCTTTCCGAAGCGCAGTGTGAGAGCAAAAAGGCCCGTCTGAAGCCATCCTCAGCCCTTGGGCGGAGCATGGCGAGGGCTTGCTGAACCGGCGACGCGCGAATGGTACGAGACGGTCCTGGCATAGCCTTGGCGCGACATGGAGGCGCGCGCCGTCGGTGATTGGATCGAGAACCTTCGCGCTAAGCCATAAAGCATCGTTGTCGTCGGTCGCGTTGCCGCGCGAAACTGCTATGTTTCCTGGCCACATTCCTCGGACCGACCTCGATGTGCCACCTTGCATCCTTCCGGACATTCCTGTCGTCGGGCGCGCTGGGTCCGCTGGATGCGGGCCGCACCCTGCTCGAGACCGCCGAACTTCTCGGTCCGCCGCAGGGGTGGATCACCGGTCAGGACGATCCAATTCCGCTCTACTGGCAATACGAGGATCCCGACGGAGGACCGTTGCTGGAGATTCGTTTCGGTGTCGAACCGCCCCACCGAATGGAATGGTACCAGCTGGAACATGCCAATCTGCTGTCCCGCGACGTTCACCTTTTCGGCGCGCATCTGGCGCTGGCCACGGACGGTTTCCATGGCGCGAGCAAGGCCTCGGAGCTTCTGGGCAGCGGCGTCTGGGACAAGGAATCGACCCGCATCTGCTTCGATCCGGAGGATCTCACCCTGACGATCACCGCGGGAAAGATCGTGGTGATCATGGCGGCGGTCGAAACCACGGGTATCGAAAGCGGTCGGCGCGGCGAACTCCTCGATGCGTTCGGCACGGACCCGCTGTTCCTGGAGTTCGAACGGTCATGCGAGATCGACAGCATCTACGCCCATGCGCAAGAGCAGGACCGGAGCGCCGCCAGCACGGGCGCCAAATGCTGTTCCGGCGAACAGTATCTCGCATCGCTCCGCGCAGTTGGCGGAGTGCCATGAAACGTGGAACGCGCCGATTTCCTCACTAGGAACTGTGGCTCCGCGGATGTCTTAAGGGGCGTCGATGCCGGACTGACCGGTTCTGAAGAGAGGTACCGCGAAGGCGGCCTGTCGGGTGAGCGGAGCGCTTCGGCCACCACGCGCCCTCATATATACCGGCTGCTGTTTTAGTCAGAGTATCCCAAAGTATTCGTTCCCGGTATTGAAGGCGGCCCCGAAAGAACGCGGCCGCCGCCAGGAACTTCTCTATTCCGCCGACAACGGTGGGGCGATGTTGCGCATATTGTAGTCGGCGGCGAGTTCGTTGATGCGCTCCATGTCCTCCGGCAGCTTCAGGCCTTTCGCCGCGACCTGCGCGAAAAAGCCTTCGAAGCCGGCTGGCGTGACGATGATGAGCAGCTTCCCGCCTTCCTTGCTTGTCACCCGAAAGGTGTGTTCTGCCCCCTTCGGCACGAAGGCCAGTTCGCCAGTCTTCAGATTGCTTTCATGGCCGTCAGCAAGGACGCGCGCTTCCCCCTCGAGCAGGTAGAGGATCTCGTCGGCGTCGTGGTGAACGTGGACGGGCGGGCCGGCGGGCGCCGGCACAGTCTCCGTGAAGATGCCGATACTGCCGCGGCTTTCGTCCGCGTCGAGCAAGACCTCGAATTGCGACCCGTTCCAGGAAAGCGGTTCGTGCGCCAGCGCGGGGGCGCTCGCAGCCAGAGCGCAGGAAAGTGCAGTGAGGATTGTTCGCATGGATGGTCTCCTTTCGGTTTGTCGGCGCCGCAGCCGCGGGCCGGCCGGCTATATTGACCCCGTCTCGCTCCGGGAAAGGCAGATTTGCCGGTCCGGACGCGTGCTATAAGGTCACGTGGAGGAGGCTATCGGGAGTGGCGCCAATCAAACGAAATTCCCTGAAATCTTCTGAAATTCGCCTTGGCGGCTGCGTTCTCGACATGGATGCGCGCACGCTGACGGGCGCGGCGGGTGAGCCGGTGGACCTGCGCTACCAGTCGATGAGCGTACTGCTGGCGCTCGCACGCAGGCGCGGCGAGACTCTGTCGCGGCAGGCGCTGATCAAGACGGTATGGCCTGCAGCGCATGTGAGCGACGACAGCCTGTCGCAATGTATCGCCGATATCCGCCGGGCGATTGGCGACGACGGCAGGCGGCTTTTGGAAACGGTGCCGCGCGAGGGCTACCGCCTGAACGAGGAGGTCGTGACAAATCCACGCCGATGGCGCCTCGCCGCGATTGCGACGGGCGCGATGCTGGTCGTCGTCGCGGCAATTGTCGGCGACCGGTTTGACTTCGGCCCGGCCGCCGACAGGGGGGCGGCCGTCGTCGCGGTCCTTCCCTTCGACGATGTGAGCGACGCCGACCATGTCGGATTTCTAAGCGACGCGCTCGCCGAGGGGATCATCACCGACCTGGCGCGGTTTCCGCAGTTCAGGGTCATCGCGCGCAATTCGAGCTTCCAGTTTCGCAAGGGTCGACGGACATCCGCGACCTCGGCGCGAAGCTTGGCGCTGACTACGTGGTCGAAGGCAGTCAGCAGTATGACGGCACGTCGGTGCGGGCTACCGTTCAGCTGATCGAAACCGACAGCGGCACGCATGTTTATTCGGGCCGCTTCGACCGCGCACTGACCGGCCTGTTCGCCGTCCAGGACACATCGTGCGCCAAGTCGCCTCGGCGGTCGGGGGAATGGTGCTGGGCCAGATACCCGCACGGAATACAAGGGGACAGGTCGGCGCGATGTTGCGCGGGCTGCATGCGCGCAACCTGATGACGACGCCGACACGGGAGCATTGGCAAGAGGCATTCGCGCTGGAACAATCCTCGATGCGCGACTTTCCGGATTCGCCATGGGGTTACATCGGGTCGGCCCTGATGCTCCTCAACGGCTCTTTCCAAGGCTTTATCGACCGGCCGCGAGACGAAGTTCTCGATGAGGCAGAAGACCTCGCGGAACGGGCACTTGCCATGGCGCCGGATAACTACATGGGCCACTATACGGCAGCACGGGTGCTCGCCACGCGCGGGCACTTCCGCGAGGCGCTGCGGCAATTCGAAGAAGCGGCACGGCTCAACCCATCCGATCCGCTCGTCCTGATCGCGATGTCGATGCCGCTGCTGTTCACAGGCGACACGGAGCGGGCGAAGGCGATCCTCGAGCACGCGCGTTCCGTCGACCCGCTGCACGGCGACTGGCTGCTCGTTCAGCTCGGATGGGCGCATTGGCAGGCGGGCGAATGCGAAAAGGGACTGGATGCCATGCACCGGATGGCCTCTCCGCCTGTCTCGTCACTGACCATGCTGGCCAGTCTCCAGATTTGCACCGGCGATACGGCTCAGGCGCGCGAAACGATCGCGGCATTGCTTGAGGCGCGGCCCGACTACTCCATTCAGGAGGAGATCAGGATCAACCCGTCCGACTGGAAGCCGGACGGCACGTTGGAACGCTGGCTCGACGGTCTGCGCCAAGCCGGCCTGCCCGGCTAATTGGAGGAAGCAAGTCAAAACACCGTATGCTGCTGCTCGCATAGGCGAGGACGGCGGGACGCCGAAGTCTTCGAGGTAGTCTGATCAATGCTGTTCCGGTCGCTCGACAGAGCCCCATGGGACCGAGTCCTTCCGAGGTGTGAGCGTGGAGATCAGATCGAGCGCTGGTGTGCCACAGCCAACAGTCCGCAATCGGCCCCGTTCCAAGCCAAAATCCGAATGCTCTTCGAATGGCCGTTTCGAGCGGCGGCAGCAGTACGAACGGCCGCAAGGGGGTCGAAACGCGACCCTCACCTCGTTCCTACCCGACCCGCCGCCACACGACCTCGGCGCCAGTGGCTCTCCCGCAGCCCTCAAAGCCGCTCGATCACCGCCTCGTCCCCTTCCGCCTCGTCCGCGATCGGTCGCCCCGCCGCGATCAATCCCGGCACGATGTCCTCCACCGCGTCGATGATCAGCGGCTGCACCAGGTGGCCGGTGTGGACGAAGCCTTCCTCGCGCATGTGGTCGAGCAGCGTGATCATCGGGTTCCAGAAGCCGTCGATATTGGCGAAGACGATCGGCTTGCGGTGCCGGCCGAGCTGCGCCCAGGTCATGATCTCGACGATCTCCTCCAGCGTGCCGATGCCGCCGGGCAGCGCGACGAAGGCGTCGGATCGTTCGAACATCAGGTGCTTGCGCTCGTGCATGTCCTCGGTGGTGATGAGTTCGTCGAGCCGTTCGAGTTCGTCGGCCGTGCGTTCCTTGTTGATCAGGAAGCGCGGGATGATGCCGGTGACGCCGCCGCCGGCCGACAGCGCGCCCTCCGCCACCGCGCCCATGATGCCCTTGGTCCCGCCGCCGTAGACGAGGCGCATGCCGGCCTCGGCCATTGCGCGGCCCAGCGTATGGCCGGCCTCGGTGTAGACGCCGCCCCTGCCGGGGGAGGAGCCGCAGTAAACGCAGACGGATCGAATCGTGTTCATGAAACTCACTGGTGGTGCAGCCCGTATATCGGGTCAAGGCCCTCCGGGCTTTTTCTTGTGGCACTGCAAAAAACGCGCTAGACGGAAGCAAATCGGCAAAGGAAAGTTCCCGCGATGGTGATTTCGCCCTGGAAAGCGCTGCTTTTCATAGCAGGAGGCACGGCCGCCGCGGCCGTTGCCGGCTATGCGATCGGCGCGTTCGACGGTGTGTTTGCACCTGCGCCGCCCATGGTGGCCGCGTTGCCCGAAAAGACGGCGCCGGCAGTCGGCGAATCGGCGCCCGCCGCGACGGACGTTCCGCTCCCCGGGACAGAGAAGCCGGCGGAAGGATCGAACCCCGTCGCGGACGCCAAGGTGTCTCCGCCCACCTTCGACGTGCTTCGCGTGGAGAAGGACGGCTCGGTCGTCATCGCCGGCAAGTCGGCTCCGCAAGCGAGCGTGGAGATCATCAACGGCACGGCTGTGATCGCCCAGACGGTATCGACCGGCGATGGCGATTTCGCCGTGGTGCTCGACGAACCGCTGAAGCCCGGCGACTACCAGATCGTGCTGCGCGCCACCACGCCGGCCAACGTCGCCGCGACCTCGGTGGAAACCGCGCTGGTCTCTGTCCCCGATTCGCCCGAAGGCGAGGTGCTGGCGCTGGTCGAGGAACCCGGCAAGCCGAGCAAGCTGATCACGGTACCGGAAGGCGGAGACGTTCTGGCGGACTTGCCGGAGGGCGACATCGCCCCGGCCGGATCCACGGACACCGCATCGCAGGAAAGCAATGTCGCTGTCGCGGAGCCATCGTCGGGATCGGCTTCCGACGCCGTGACCGGCGCAGGGACGAACGGCGAATCGTCCGTCACGACCGACGTTGCCGGATCGCAGGCTCCGGCCGGGGGTGACGTTGCCAGCCAGCCCGCGAGCCAGGACGTCGCCACCCTGCCTGCGGGTGGGCAGGATGCCGCTGCGACCGCGCGCGAAGACGTCGCCATCCTGGACGAGAACGCCGCCGCACCCACTGATGGTGGCAGCGCGCAGCCGGCACCCGCCGCCGCGTCTTCGTCCGAACCCGGCGCTGCCGCGGCCGAGCAGACCATGGCTTCCGCCGACGGCACAACGGATCAGCCCTCCGCCTCAGCGGCCCAGGACGCCGCCGCGTCGGCCGCGGGCGCACCCGACAACGCTCCGGCGGCCGGCACCGCCGATCCGGCCCGGACGGTAGCCGAGAATGCTCCTCCCGTTGCCGGTTCGCCCGCCGAGGCGAGCGACGGACAGGCAACGGCTGCCAAGCCCGCCACCGCCAGCGAAGGCCGGGAAGAGCAGGTCGCGCTCGCGACGCCTTCAGAACCGGCCATCGACCGCGCCGCCCAGTCGGCTCCGCGCGCGACCGCACCGGCGCCTTCCGCCAACCAGCCCACGGTCCGCGTCGAGGCAGTCGAGATCGAGGGACGCAAGGTGTTCGTCGCCGGCCAGGCCTCCCCCCGCATGGTGGTGCGCGTCTACGCCAACGAATACCTGCTCGGCGAGACGGTGGCCTCCGAGGGCGGCCGCTTCCTGATCGAAACGGAGCGCGACCTGCCCGTCGGCGACTACATCATCCGCGCCGACCTGCTCGACGACGGCGGCCGCAAGGTCGTCGCGCGCGCCGCCGTGCCGTTCCAGCGCGAGGAGGGCGAAGCCATCGCCGCCGTCGCGCCCGCCGCTCCCGTGGCGGACGCCGCGGAGCGGCCCTTGCCGCCGCCGCTGCCGTCGAACGCGCCCGCCGACGCGCCGGAGCAGACCGCCGGCCAGCCCTCCGCGCCGGTCGCATCCGCTCCGGCCTCGGAGACCCCTGCACCGGCCGTCGCTGAAGCCGCGCCGCCGGCCGCCACGACGAAGCCCGCCGCGACCGAAGATCTCGCCGCTGCCAACTCGGCGGAGAAACCGCCTGTCGCGCAGGACGCCGAGCCCGCGCCGGCGCAGCGGACCGCCTCGGCCGACAGCGGAAGCACGCCCGGAACCGCCGCGAGCCACGAGATCACCGCGCCAAAACTGCAGTCGGTGCAGGGCGCCGTCATCATCCGCCGCGGTGACACGCTGTGGCGCATCTCGCGCCGGGTCTATGGTCGCGGCGTGCGCTACTCCACCATCTACGTCGCCAACCGGGACCAGATCGCCGACCCCCACCGCATCTGGCCGGGCCAGGTCTTCCGCGTCCCCGAGAAGTCGACGGAAGGCGAGGCCGCCGATCTGGAAGCGATGGGCGAACAGATGACCACGGTGGAATAGGCGGCCGCGCGCGTCCGTCAGCCTGCTTCCCGCTCCAATGTCCTTTCACCGCTAGGCCGAGCATAGACTTGCATGAGGTGAATTCATCGTATATCGACGATGAACGATGAACCTAGCAACACTCAACGATCCGGCCAGCCCTGACGTGCGCGGCGAAGCGCTGGCCCGCGAACTCGCCGCGCTCGCCCATCCGGCCCGTCTCAAGATCCTGCGTCATCTCTCCGCGCAGGATGCCTGCTGCTGCCGCGAGATCGTCGAGCAGATCGACCTCGCCCAATCCACCGTCTCGCAGCATCTGAAGGTGCTGGTGGAAGCCGGCCTGGTGCTCTACGAGCCTCAGAACCGCCGCTCGCGCTACACGGTAGACCGGCCGGCGCTGGCGCGGCTGTCGCGGGAGGTGGGGTCGCTCCTGTCCTCCTGCTGCCAACGCTAGCAACTAAAAAGACCACCCGAGGAAAACGACCCAGGGAGCCAGAATTGGCCGAAAAGACCGTCTCCGCCGATACCGGCTCGATCACTTCGACGCTGGCCAACCTATGGCCCTATATGTGGCCGGCCGACCGCGCCGATCTCAAGATGCGCGTGGTCTGGGCCACCGTCTTCCTGGTGGTCGCCAAGCTCGTGCTGGTCATCGTGCCCTATTTCTTCAAATGGGCGACCGATGCTCTGTCGGGCGACGGCGCGCCGCTGCCGGACCTGCTGCCGACCTTCCTGCTGGCACCCGTCATGCTGGTTGTGGCCTATAATGTCGTGCGCATCGTGCAGGTGGGCTTCAACCAGCTGCGCGACGCGCTGTTTGCCCGCGTCGGCCAGCACGCGGTTCGCCAGCTCGCCTACAAGACCTTCGTGCATCTCCACGGCCTGTCACTGCGCTTCCACCTCGAGCGCCGCACCGGCGGCCTCTCGCGCGTCATCGAACGCGGCGTCAAGGGCATCGAGGCGATCGTGCGCTTCACCATCCTGAACACGCTGCCCACGGTGTTCGAGTTCGTGCTGGTAGCCATCATCTTCGGCTTTGCCTACGGCCTCGTCTACGTCGTCGTCATCGCCGTCACCGTCGCGCTCTACACCTGGTTCACCGTGCGCGCGAGCGACTGGCGCATCACCATCCGCCGCGAGATGAACGACTCTGACACCGACGCCAACACCAAGGCGGTCGACTCGCTCCTCAACTTCGAGACGGTGAAGTACTTCAACAACGAGGCCATGGAGGCGCGCCGCTTCGACCGCTCGATGGAGCGCTACGAGGCCGCCGCCACCCAGATCTGGACCTCGCTCGGCTGGCTGAACTTCGGACAGGGCGTCATCTTCGGCACCGGCATGGCCATCGTCATGTGCCTGTCGGCCTGGGAGGTGACGCGCGGCACTCAGACCATCGGCGATTTCGTCTTCGTCAACGCCATGCTCATGCAGCTTGCCGTGCCGCTCAATTTCATCGGCTTCATCTACCGCGAGATCCGCCAGGGCCTGACAGACATCGAAAACATGTTCGAGCTGCTCGACGTGAAGCAGGAGGTCGAGGACCGGCCGGGCGCGAAGGAACTCCAGGTTCGCGAGGGCGCCATCCGCTTCGACGAGGTGCATTTTGCCTACGACCCCGAGCGCGCCATCCTCAAGGGCATTTCCTTCGAGGTGCCGCCCGGCAAGACGGTGGCGATCGTCGGCCCCTCGGGGGCGGGCAAGTCCACCATCTCGCGCCTGCTCTTCCGCTTCTATGACATCCAGTCGGGCAGCATCACGATCGACGGCCAGGATGTGCGCGACGTCACGCAGAAGAGCCTGCGCGCGGCCATCGGCATGGTCCCGCAGGACACGGTGCTCTTCAACGACACCATCGCCTATAACGTCCGCTACGGCCGCTTCGACGCCAGCGAGGACGAGATCCGCAAGGCGGCCGAGCTCGCCCAGATCGGCCCCTTCATCGAGAGCCTGCCCGACGGCTACCGCACCATGGTCGGCGAGCGCGGGCTGAAGCTGTCGGGCGGCGAGAAGCAGCGCGTGGCCATCGCCCGCACCATCCTCAAAGCCCCGCCGATCCTCATCCTCGACGAGGCGACCTCCGCGCTCGATACCCACACCGAACAGGAAATCCAGGCGGCGCTCGACATGGTGAGCCGCGGCCGCACCACGCTGGTCATCGCCCACCGCCTGTCCACGGTCATCTCCGCCGACGAGATCATCGTTCTGAAGGACGGCCGCATTGCCGAGCGCGGCACCCACCGCGCCCTGCTCGATTCGGGCGGCCTCTACGCCCAGATGTGGGACCGCCAGCGCGAAGCCACCGAAGCCGAGGAGCGCCTGCGCATCGCCCGCGAAACCGACGAAATGGGCGTCATCGTCCGCCGCCGCACGGCGGAGGTGGGGGAGAGCTGAGGGAACGGCGCCGCAGCTTCAATTGCGACGCTCCTCCTGCACCTTCGAAGATTGAGGAAAACCGCCGCGCCGCCCGATCCGCCTCGTGGGAAGATGCCCGCCCCGGAACCCATTCCGTGACGTGGCCATGCGTTGGCGGCGATACTCGCAGTGATGACGGAATGGGTCCCGGCTCTCCCTCCGCTGCCCTGCGGTCGGCCGGGATGACGCTGCGGAGGGAGCTGCGCCAGAATTTTTTCGCCGAAATCTGTCCACGCCCTCCGTTCCTCTCCCATAATCCCTCCGCCGATACGAAAGGAGGCAGACCGAATGGATTGGGGCAGGAAAGCGGAAGGAGACGTGCTGGAGCGGATCCTGGCTCTGCTCGTCTCGTTTCGCCGCTCTTGCCGATCGCGCAGCGATGATGCCGCTTTGCTTCCAGCTGCCCGGGCTCGCCTACCTTGTGGAGGCGGAGGCCGTCGCGCGGTCCTTCGTCGTGGGCTTGCCGTTCGGCGCGCCTGCGGCCGTCACGCTTTCGCAGTCCGAAGACCGGGCCACGCGGCTCGCAACGGACTTCCGCGCGTTGGCGGTGATGCTACGCGCCTTCCTGGCGCTGGCACGCCGCCGTGCGCGCCTCCTCGCCCGCGTGGCCAGCCCGTCGAAGCCCCCGCGCATGCCTTCCGGTCCGCAAGGATTCCATGTGGTGCGGGTGCCCGCGCCCGACACGTCCTGAAGAACGCACCGAGCGAAGAGCAGATTGCTTGAACCAATCGATCGAACGGTCGCGCACCGTTTCGCCTCCCGCGCTTTCGCGCGCGCCGGAGGGTCTTGGCGCACCGCATCCCAGCAAATAGCCCGGCCTCTTTCAGGAGGCGCGGGGACGACGGCGTTCGCGCGGACGCCGCCGGCCGGGCTTATGCGCTCTTGCCGGCCACGTCCTCGCCGGGGATTGAGATGCGGCACACGATGCCCTCCGGCTCGAAGGAAATTTCCGCGCCGCCGTCCTTGGAGTACTGCATGGAGCGGGTGATCAGCGTGCGACCGAAACCCTGGCGCTGCGGCGGCGTCACCTGCGGCCCGCCGCGCTCTCGCCACTCGATCTCGAGCGACGAGCGGCCGTCGACCGGCAGTGCCACGCGCGTCACTTCCACCACGCCGCTCTGCCCCGTCAGCGCGCCGTACTTCACCGCGTTGGTGGCCAGTTCGTGCACGATGAGACCAAGCGCGATCGCAGCACGCGGGCTGATCGGTTCGTCGAGGTCGTGCAGCGACAGCCGCGGGCTGTCGCCCGGCACGAAGGGCGCGAGTTCGGCCACCACGATGTCGTGCACCGTCATGTCGGTCCACGAGTTCTCCGACAGCAGCGTGTGGGTCGCGGCGAGTGCCTGCAGGCGGCCGTTGAACGCCTTCTGGAAACCTTCCAGCGTGTCCTCGTTCATCAGCGTGCGGCTGCTGATCGACTGGACCAGCGCCAGCGTGTTCTTCACCCGATGATCGAGTTCGCGCATCAGGAGCATCTGGTGCTTTTCGGCGGCCTTGCGGTGCGTCAGGTCGACCAGCGTGACGACGCAGCCGCTGACCCGCTCGCCCACGACCCTCAGCGGCGCCGCGCTGACCAGGTAGTCCTTCACCTGCAGCGCGTTCGGTGCGATGGCCTCGATGCCCTGCACCGCGGTGCCGACGATCGCCATCGCGACGATGTCGTCGGCCTGCACCAGCCCGGTCGCGCCGGGGAAGGAGAGGGGCACCGCCTCGGCGAACTCGCGGCCCACCAGGTCGCGGTCAGACAGCGCCGCAGCGGCTGCATTGGCGTGGGTGATCACGCCCTCGCGGTCGCACACGATCACCGCCTCGTTGGCCGAGGCTATCACGGCCCGCGCCGCCCGCTCGCTCTGCTCGGCCGCTTCCGCCCGCACGCGTTCGGTCACCTCCGCAAAGGTCACCGCGTAGCCGTTGATCGTGCCGATCTTCAGCGGCACTACGGAGACGAGGAAGTGCAGGTCGCCGCCACGCGCCGGTATCTGGATGGTGCCGCTGCGCCGGCCATTCGACGGCTCGCCGAGCAGCGTCTCGACCGTGCCCCGCGCCGCGGGGTCGAGCAGGTCGACGAACGGCTTGCCCGCCTCCTTCTCGCCGTCGACGTCGAGCAGGTCGCGCAGGGTCGCGTTGAGGTAGAGCACGCGTCCACTGCCGTCGAGCGCGGCTGCGCCCGGCTCCATCGCCTCCATGAAGCTGCGGTACGAAGCGGTGTCGCCTTCGAGTGTGAACACCTCCTCGCTGGCGCTGCCGCGCACCACCAGCGCATCGACCTCGCCCTCGCGGATCGCGCGCAGCGTGTCTTCGGCCTCCGCCAGCCGCCGCCTCAGTTCCGCGAGGTCGGTGTGGGTATCCGGCCCGCTCATTCGTCCTCGATCTTCAGGCTCACGAGCACCTTCTGTTCGTCCGAAAGGTCGCCGATGATCTTGCGGATCGGCACGGGCAGTTCCCGCACCAGCGTCGGGATCGCCACGATCGAGTGCTCGCGCGCCAGCTTGGGGTTCTGCTTGAGATCGATAACCTCGATCTCGTACTTGCCCGGCATGTGCGAGGCGCAGATGCGCTCGAGGTTGGAGATCGCAGCGAGCGACTTGGGCGTCTGCCCGGCGGTGTATAGGATGAGTTTGCGCGGCTTGGCGCCCTGCGGTTCCTGGTGCGTCATCAATCGGTTGCCTTCCGGCTTCTCTCCATCTCCAGGCGGTCTTCCGTCGCCTGTTTGCGGCGTGCTTCCTCATCGGCGATCAGCGTGCGCAGCGTCAGTTCCTCGGCCGCCAGCTCCGCTTCGAGCGCGGCGATCTCGGCCTGCGTGCGCCGCCGGCGCTGGTCGATCTGCTGCTGCGCAGCGGTCAGCTGCGACAGGCGCTGCGCTTCCTGGCGCCGCGCCTCGGCTTCGGCGAACTTCCGCGCCGAGCCCGTCAGCGCGCCGTTCTCGCCGATATGTGGCCGGGCCAGGCTGATGCCGTTGCTGCTCATGACGAACTCGCGCACCTGGTTGGAGTGCGACAGGCCGCGCGCCTTGAGGAGGTATAGCTCGCGATTGAATTCGCCGCCGAACTCGCGGTTGAGAAGCAGCACCCACGCGTCCATCAGCGATGACATCCCCGCGTCCGTCGCGACGTTGCCCTCCTGTCCGTGCATGAGATGGGTGAAGACCGCCGTGCAGCCGCGGAACTTGAGGAAATCGACCATCCGCAGGAGCATCGACTGGATTTCCAGCCGCTCGCCGCTCTCCATGAAAGCCGAGATCGGATCGAGCACGACCAGCGACGGCTCGAACCGCGTCACCTCGCGCAGCATGACGGCCAGATGCATCTCGAGGCTGTAGAAGGTTGGCCGGGCGGCGATGTAGCGAAGGTTGCCGCTGTCCAGCCACGCCCGCATGTCGATGCCGATCGACGCCATGTTGCGGACGGCTTGGTCTGCCGATTCCTCGAACGAGAAATAGATCGCGCGCTCGCCCGCCGAGCATGCCGCATTGACGAAACTCGCCGCCAGCGAGGATTTGCCGGACCCGGCGACGCCGGAGAGCAGGATCGAAGAGGCGCGATGGAAACCGTTGCCCGAAAGCATGGCGTCGAGATCGGGCACGCCGCTGGAGATCCGCTCGTGAAAGACCTTGTGGTCGAGACCGAGGGACGAGACCGGCAGCACCGAGAACCCGTCCTCGTCGATCAGGAAGGGGTATTCGTTGGTGCCGTGCGCGGTGCCGCGATACTTCACGATTCGCAGCCGTCGCGTCGAGATCTGGTTGTGGACGCGATGGTCGAGAAGGAGCACGCAGTCGGATACGTATTCCTCCAGGCCCTGCCGCGTCAGAGTTCCGTCGCCGCGCTCGGCGGTGATCACGGTCGTCATACCCTTGTCCTTCAGCCAGTCGAACAGCCGGCGGATCTCGGCCCGCAGGATGGCCGGATTGGAGAAGGCGGAGAAGAGGCTCTCGATGGTGTCGAGCACGACGCGCTTTGCGCCCACCGTGTCGATCGCCAGTTCGAGCCGCAGGAACAGGCCTTCGAGGTCATAGTCTCCGATCTCGGCGAGTTCGGCCGGGTCGACGGCGATGTGCTCGAAGGCGATCTTCTCCTGTTCCACCAGCGCGTCGACGTCGAAGCCGAGCGAGGCGACATTAGCCGCGATGTCTGCCGGCCGCTCCTCGAAGGTCACGAACACTCCGGGCTCGCCGAGGTCGCGGGCGCCATGGATGAGGAAGGTGGTCGCAAACAGCGTCTTGCCGCAGCCCGCTGTGCCGCACACCAGGGTCGGCCGGCCGGTCGGCAGGCCCCCGAGCGTAAGTTCGTCGAAGCCGGCTATGCCGGTCGGCGATTTCGAAATGCCTGCGAGTGCGTCCATGGGAATCCAATAGCCAAGTGGGCGATTCTTATGCGATGCCGCCTTGCTTGCCAATTGCATAAGGTAGGCCGGCGCGGAAGGGGTACAACGACGTACCCGTCCGTTTGTGCGCATGGTGAGGATTGGACGGCACAGAAGCATCCCGACAGCAGCGTCACTCTGTCGGCTGCACCGGCGGCTCCCCCGCGAGGGGGAACCCGGCACCATCAATATCCTCCGGCTGCTGGTTGCCGTTGCCGACTCCCGTCCTTCCGGAACACCCGGCGACCCGGCGCGTTGCGGCTGAGATGTCTTTCCGATAATCATCCGCCCTTCGACAAATGGAAAACCCCGCCCGCCGATGAGCATCCAGGAATCGATCCGCAACGCGCTGGTCCCCGTCCACCGGGAAGGCTGGCCCTTCGTCGCCGCCTTCGCCGGCGCGTCGATCATCCTCGGCGTGTTCTCCACCAGCCTGTTCTGGATCGGCATGATCCTCACCGCTTGGTGTGCCTACTTCTTCCGCGATCCCGAGCGCGTGACGCCGGTCGACGACCGGCTGGTCATCAGCCCGGCCGACGGCATCGTCTCGGCCGTCGGGCCCGCGGTGCCGCCGCGCGAGCTCGGCCTCGGCGACGCCGAGATGCTGCGCATCTCGGTCTTCATGAACGTGTTTTCCTGCCACGTGAACCGCGCCCCGGTGCGCGGCCGCATCAGCCGTATCGAGCACCGCGCGGGAAAATTCCTGAACGCCGAACTCGACAAGGCGAGCCAGGAGAACGAGCGCAACGGCATCGTCATCGACAGTCCCAACGGGCAGGTGGCGACGGTGCAGATCGCCGGGCTGGTGGCGCGCCGCATCCTGTGCTTCGTCGAGGAGGCGACCAACATCTCGGTCGGCGACCGCGTCGGCCTCATCCGCTTCGGCTCGCGGGTCGACGTCTTCCTGCCGGCCGGTGCCGTTGCCAAGGTCTTCCAGGGCCAGACGGCGATCGCCGGCGAAACCGTGATCGCCGAATTCGGCGGCCAGGCGACTTCCCTCATGCGGGTGATCTGATCGATGGCGGATGATCCCAAAGCCGCCGACGCCAGGCCGGGAGGCGATGCCCGCGGCCCGCGCTTCCGCGAGATTCCGCTGCGCATGGTCATGCCAAACCTCGTCACGGTGCTGGCAATCTGCGCGGGGCTGACCGGCGTGCGGCTGGCCTTCGAGCAACGCATCGAGATGGCTGTCGTGATGGTCCTGCTCGCCGCCTTCCTCGATGGCGTCGATGGCCGCGTGGCGCGCGCCCTGAAGGCGACGTCGAAGTTCGGCGCCGAGATGGATTCGCTCGCCGACATCGTCAATTTCGGCGTTGCGCCCGGCCTCGTGCTCTATGCCTTCGTGCTCGATCAGACCGGATCGCCCGGCTGGATCGCGGCGCTGCTCTTCGCCATCGCCTGCGGCCTGCGGCTCGCCCGTTTCAACGTCATGGCGCCGCCGCCGGAAAAGGATAACTGGCGCTCGGGCTATTTCGTCGGCGTGCCCGCGCCGGCCGGCGCGATGCTCGTGCTCCTGCCGGCCTACCTCGGCTTCCTCGGGGTCGAGCAGACGCTGGCCTTCGCCTGGTTCGCCTGCGGCTTCACCATCCTGGTGGCCTTCCTGCTCGTCAGCCGCATTCCGCTTTGGTCGGGCAAGAACATGGGGCGCGTTCGTGGCGACCTGATGCTGCCGCTGATCCTGGTGATTCTTCTCTACGTGCTGCTCCTGATCAACTATCCTTGGCAGGCCATGTCGGTGACCGCGATCGCCTACCTGATTTTCATTCCGCTGAGCTGGATGAGCTATCGCCGGCGCGAGAAGGAAGAGGAGGACGCCGGCCTCTGAGATAGCAGGCCGGGCTCACGCCCGCCTGCGCTCGGCCAGGATGATGATCACGCCCGCGGCGAAGATGAGAATGGCGCCGGCGAAGACGCCGATGCGCGGTACGTCGTTCCAGATCAGCCAACCGAGCGCGAAGGCCCAGATCAGCGACGTGTATTCGAACGAGGCGACGACGGACGCTTCCGCCCGCCTCATGCCTTCGAACAGGGCGTACTGCCCCATCCCGCCGACCGCGCCGGTGCCGACGAGGAGCGCGAGGTCGAACGCTCCCGGCGTCTGCCAGAACCAGATCATCGGCAGGCCGGCGATGATCAGGAAGAAGCAGTTGTTGAGCATAAGCTGCACCAGCGTGCGCTCGCCGAGCGCGATCTTGCGCATCAGCACGATCGCCAGCGCCCACAGGCAGGCCGCCGCGAGTACGAGGATGACCGGCAGCGAAAACCCGATCCTCACCGGGTTGCAGGCGATGAAGACGCCGACGAAGCCGGTAAAGACGGCCACCCAGCGCACAGGCGGTACCACTTCTCCGAGCAGCCAGATCGATAGCAGCGTCACGACGACCGGCGCTGCGAAATAGATCGTGGTGAGCTCGGCGAGCTGAAGGTCGCGCGCCGCCGTGTAGAAGCACAGCCAGGCCGAGAGGATGACGAAGCTGCGCAAGAGCATGGCGCCGAGGACGGGAGACCGGGCCGTGTCGGCTACCACCTTCCGCCCGCCGATGGCGAGGACCAGCGACACGATGGTGGCGGAGCGGAAGAAAAGGATCTGCCAGACGGAAAAGCCGACGACCATCAGCTTGATCGATGCGTCCTGCAACGAGAACAGGAAATAGCCGACGCTCGTCAGAAGGATACCGGTGAGGACCCGTTCGCGCGCGCTCGATACGATCGTCGGTTTCATCGGTAAGCCGGGGGTCCAATCGGAGAGGGCGGAGCTGAGGGCCGAACAGCCGCGGAACCTAGTGTGCCCGCCGGTCCAGCCTGTGCGCCACACCCGCAATTGGATGGGGCCAGCGGCGTGGTGCGAAACGGTGATCCTTGCCGGCCCTATCCCGCCACGCCGCGATTGGCTAGAACGCGCCGACCGCATTTAACGCAGGAGACTTCTACATGACCATCCGTCGCATCGAGCCCGGCAAGCGCATGAGCCAGGCCGTCGTCCACGGCGACACCGTCTATCTCGCCGGCCAAGTCGGCACACCCGGCAAGCCGGTTGCGGAACAGACGAAGGAGGTGCTCGCCTCCATCGACCGCCTGCTCAAGGAAGCCGGCACGGACAAGTCCAAGCTGCTGCAGGCGACCATCTGGCTCGACGACATGCGCGACTTCGCCGCCATGAACGAGGTCTGGGATGCCTGGGTCGATCCCGCAAACACGCCGGCCCGCGCCACGGGCGAGGCTAGGCTCGCGACCGCCCAGCATCTGGTCGAGATCATCATCGTCGCTGCGCTCTGATCGGGTTTGCCCTTCCGCCCCGCACAAATTCATGCAAGAAATTGAATGTATGAACCGGAACGGGAGGAAAGAGATGCGCCACGGATGGTCACTCGATCGCCGCGCGTTGCTGCGCGGCGGCGCGGCGGCGGCCGGTGCGCTGGGGCTCGGCGCCTGGCCGCGCCGGGCCTCGGCAATCGGGAACATCGCGGTCGGGGATGGGGAGCTGACGGTCGTCAGTGACGGGCATCTGTCGCTGTCGATGAATTTCTCGTTCCCCGACGTCGACAAGGCGGAACTGGAAGAGATCCTTGCCGCCCACGGCCTTCCGGCCGACGCCAACGACCCGGACTGCAACGTCACCTTCCTGCGCCGGGGCGACCGGCTGGCGGTGTTCGACGTCGGCTCGGGTCCGAACTTCATGCCGAGCGCGGGCAAGCTCCTGGAGAATTTGGGTGAGGCCGGGATCGATCCGTCGGAGGTCACGGACGTGATCTTCACCCATGCCCATCCCGATCACATCTGGGGCCTGGTCGACGATTTCGACGAACTGGTGTTTCCCGATGCCGCCTATCACATGGGTGCGGCCGAATGGGATTTCTGGCGCGCGCCGGGAACGCTCGACGCCATGCCGGAGGAGCGCAAGACCTTCGTCGTCGGGGCGCAGAACCGCATGGCCTATATCGAGGACCGGATCGAACTTTTTGATCCCGGCGCCGAGATCCTGCCGGGGGTGGAGGCCGTCGCGACACCGGGGCATACGCCCGGCCACACGTCGTTCATGATTCATGGCGGTACGGAGCCGGTCTTCGTCACCGGCGACGCCATCACGCATGCCGCCATTTCCTTCGCCCGGCCCGACTGGCCGTCGGGCAGCGACCAGGACAAGGAACGGGGCGCCGCAACGCGCGTGGCGCTGATGGACCGCCTGGCATCGGAGCGGGCGCGCATCGTTGGCTTCCACCTGCCGCACCCGGGCATCGGCAGGGTGGAGCGGGACGGCGCCGCCTACCGGTTCGCGGCCGGCTGAACGGCTATTCCGCCGGGCGGCGCGGGTAGCTCCTGAAGACCGCCAGCGGCGACCCTTCGATCAGATAGGCTAGCCCCATCCGCGCGCCGAGGGCGATCGAGGCCATGACGATCGGCGCCGAGATGGCGAGCACCGACACGGCCGAGACGCCCTGGCCGATCGTGCAGCCCATGGCGAACACGCCGCCCGTGCCCATGAGGAAACCGCCGGCGATGTGGCGCCCAAGTTCGCGCGCGTCGTCGCAGGCTTCCCAGCGCACGTCGCGTCGGCGCCAGGCGCAGGCCGCCGCGCCGGCGACCACGCCGAGGACGAGCCCCACGCCATAGTCCGGCAGGACGCCGGTGAAGGCGACGAACTGCAGGATCGCATCGCCGACGGGCACGACGAAGGATCCGGCTTCGATCTGCACGGGCTCGAAGGAGTTGCGGTAGGCTAGCGTTGTGGCGATCCAGCCGAAGCCGATCGCTGCGCCGATCACCGCGCCGACCGCGATCCGTCCACCCTGCCGGCGGAAACCGCAGTCGCGGAAGACCCACCATAGAAGCGCCGCGGCAACCGCCGCGAAGACCGGAAACCGCAGGTCAATGCCGGCGATGGCCGAGACGATCGCGCCGAGCGACTGGTCGCCGGCGAAGGAGAGGTCGAGCGCGAGGTCGTCCACCACCAGCACCCGCCCCTGGCCAACCAGGCCGCGCTGGGCCGCAAGTGCCGAGAGACCGAGCACAACGAGGACGACGAGTGATCTTAGGCTCCCGCCGCCGAGCCGTACCAGCGCGCCGAAGCCGCAGGTGCCGACCAGCGCCATGCCGAAGCCGAAGGCGAGGCCGCCGAGGATGGCGCCGGTCGGGGCGAAGCTCGGCGCGAGATAGAAGCTCATCGAGACGTCTGCGTGGCCGGCCGCGACCAGCGCCTGCGTCAGGACCAGGGCGACCGCTGCTGCCAGCATCCAGGTGCGCAGGCCGGCGCTGTCGCCGGCATACCAGTGGCGCTCCAGCGCCGACATGGTGCAGAAGTGCCGCCGCCGCGCCGCGAAGCCCATGGCGAAGCCCGCCACGAGCCCGGCGATCGGCAGGAACCAGAGCGAGCCTGCCAGTTCCGTCATCGTCTTTCCTCCCGCGGGCTCTTTGGCGTCCCGCTTCCTCCCTGTCCGCCGCCGCGCGGGCGCCGTCACTCCTTCCGGCGCACGGGCGCGCAAAAGAGCGTGTAGAGCGTCTCGATGACCGACGAGACCTCCGCGCTGGCGATGGAATAGTAGACGACCCGCCCCTCTCGGCGGGTGTTCACGAGCCGGTCGAACCGGAGCCGCGCAAGCTGCTGGGAGACGGCGGCCTGGGGCATGTCCATGATCTGCTCGAGTTCGGAGACCGATTTCTCGCCCTCGGCCAGGAGGCACAGGATCAGAAGACGGCTCTCGTGCGACAGCGCCTTCAGGAGATCGCTCGCCTTGCGGGCCTGCTCCAGCAGTTCGTTGAAGTCGGCTGGGTTCTGGCCGGGCTCGAGTTTCGGCAGGCTCATGCCGCGTCTCCGGGTCGTTTCAGTTCGATCTCCCTTCCGGAAGCTTCCCGATCATCTGGTCGAGAAGGTACCAGAAAAATTCGTCGCCGGGATAGCCGCGCAGCCGGTCGATCTCGCGGCCGTCCTCGACCAGCACGAAGGTCGGCGTGAAGCGCTCCTTCGCGACGAAGCCGAGATCGTCCGGCCAGTCCTGTGTGATGTCGACCCGGCGCAGCGGCGCGCGCCGGCCTTCCTCGGTATTGTGATAGCCCGGCGCGATCTCCGCGTTGAAGCGCGCGCACCAGGGGCAGCCCGGTTGCTCGAGCATCAACAGCTCCGCCGCTCCGAGCGGCAAGGCGCCGCACGGCAGGACGATCAGGACGATTTGCGCCACGGCGCGAAGAAAGCTCATCCAGCCGCTCTATTGTCTTTGCAACATATAGAATAATCCGCATATATTGCCAGCGAAATCGTACGCGATTCCGATGGCTGGTTTGCGCGCGGGGGAGGATACAAAATGCTGGATGTCAGCGTCTGGGGCGCGTTCCTTGCCGGGCTGCTGTCTTTCGTATCCCCGTGCGTCCTGCCGTTGGTGCCGCCTTATCTGGCATGGCTTGCAGGCGTCAGCTTCGAGGAACTGCGCGACGACAGCGCCGGTTCCCCGCAGAAGCGCCGGATCGTGCTCGCCGCACTCGCCTTCGTGCTCGGCTTCACCACCGTCTTCGTCGGGCTCGGCGCGACGGCCAGCGTCATCGGCAAGACCATCGCACAATATTTCGACACGCTGGCGATCATCGCGGGTGTCATCATCATTATCATGGGCCTGCATTTCCTCGGCGTCTTCCGCATCGGGCTTCTCTATCGCGAGGCGCGGGTGCAGGTGAACCGCAAGCCGGTCGGGCTGTTTGGCGCCTACGTGATCGGGCTCGCCTTCGCCTTCGGGTGGACGCCGTGCGTCGGGCCGGTACTGGCGGCGATCCTGTTCGTCGCCGGATCGGAGGGCACGGCCGCCCGCGGCGCGATGCTGCTCGCCATCTATTCGCTGGGGATCGGCATCCCCTTCATCCTGGCCGCGCTCTTCGCCAGTCGCTTCCTCGCCTGGGCGGCGCGGTTCCGCCGGCACATGCACAAGGTGGAAATGGCCATGGGCGGTCTTCTGGTCGTCACCGGCATCCTGTTCATCACCGGGCAGATGGCGACGATGTCCTATTGGCTGCTAGAGACGTTTCCCATCTTCCAGACCATCGGTTGAAAGGTATTGCCGTCATGCTGAAGAAACTCGTCGTCGCCTTCGCCTTCATGGTCCTCTCGCTGCATCCGGCGCAGGCCGAAATCGGCGAGGACGGTCTCCATAAGGAAGACTGGTTCGCGCTGACCTTCCGCGACATCGCCGATGACATCGCCACTGCCGCCGAGCAGGGCAAGCGGCTAGCGATCGTGTTTGAGCAGCGCGGCTGCATCTACTGCACCAAGATGCACGAGGAACTGCTCTCCGACCCTGAGGTACGCGACTTCATCCGGGAGCACTTCATGGTGGTGCAGTACAATATGTTCGGCGACGAGGAAGTCACCGATCTCGACGGGGAGGTGCTGACGGAGAAGACCGCGGCGCGCAAATGGGGCTTCGTCTTTACGCCGACCATCGCCTTCCTTCCCGAAGAGGCACCGGAAGGCAAGAGCGTGTCCGAAGCGGCGGTGGCGGTGATGCCGGGCGCCTTCGGCAAGTGGACCTTCCTCGACATGTTCCGCTGGGTCTCGGAGAAAGGCTACGAGGGCGAGGAGCACTTCCAGAAGTATCACGCACGCACGATCGAGCGGCTTCGCGAGCAGGGCCGTCTTGACGCGGAATGAAAAAGAACGGACGAGGTCGATACGGTCCTCGCCAATACATTCAAAAAAACCTATTTATGAATTGATCGGAACGGGCCGAACGTCTACTGTGTATCGAGGGAGAAGGAAGCGGGATCGAACCCGCTTCCGGTGAATTGGAGGAACTGGCGCCTATGTTTGGGGGAAGAAAGCTGCTGGCTGCGTCGATCGCGGCCGCCATGACGATGCCGGTCCTGGCCGCCGAAACCGCGCCCGCCGACGTCGTGTTCGACGATTTCGCGGTGACGTCCTCGCTAACCGGCGCGCCGGGCAGCCCAGAGGAGGGCGCGAAGGTTTTCAAGAACCGCTCGCTTGGCAACTGCCTGGCCTGCCACGCCAACGCCGACATGCCCGACGATCTCTTCCACGGCAATGTTGGGCCGGAGATGAACGGCGTGGCCGACCGCTGGTCGCCGGAACAATTGCGCGCCATCATCGTCGATTCGAAGAAGGTTTTCGGCGAAGAGACCGTCATGCCGGGATTCTATTCTCTCGACGTCGGCATCAATGTGCGGAAGGATCTGGTCGGAAAGACGATCCTGACCGCGCAGCAGGTCGAGGACGTCGTGGCCTATCTCGGCACCCTCAAGGAATAGTCGAATAACGCAGGGAGAACCCGCATGAACATCAACAGACGCCAGGCGCTCGGTCTCGCGGCCGGCGCGGCCGCGATCCCCTTCATTGGCCTGTCCGCGCGGTCGGCGCTCGCGGCGGCCGCCGAGGCCGACCAGCGCATCATGGAATTCACCGGCGGCAAGACGCCGGAGACGGGCAAGATCACGCTGACCGCGCCCGAAATCGCCGAAAACGGCAACACCGTTCCGGTCTCCGTCTCGGTCGACAGCGCCATGGAAGGCGACGACCTGGTCGAATCGGTGATGATCGTCGCTGACGGCAATCCGAATCCGGCTGTGGCGACCTTCCATTTCACCCCCATGAGCGGCGAAGCGGCCGCGACCTCGCGCATGCGCCTGGCGCAGACCCAGAACGTCATCGCAGTCGCCCGGATGAAGGACGGCTCGGTGTTCATGGACAAGAAGCTGGTCAAGGTGACCATCGGCGGCTGCGGCGGCTGACCGGACAGGGAAACGACAAACATGGCTACTCCAAAACCACGCGTGAAGCTTCCGAAGTCCGCCAGCGCGGGCGAGGTCATCACCATCAAGACGCTGATCAGCCACACGATGGAATCCGGTCAGCGCAAGGACAAGGATGGCAACACCATCCCGCGCCAGATCATCAACAAGTTCACCTGCGAGTTCAACGGTCAGACGGTGTTCACCTGCGACATCGATCCGGCGATCTCTGCGAACCCGTACTTCGAGTTCACGGCCAAGGTGCCCGAGAGCGGAACGTTCAAGTTCACCTGGGTGGACGACGACGGATCGACCTACACGGACGAGCAGGCCATCGAGGTAAAGTGACGACCGAGCGACGGCCAACCGCCGGCCGGTTACCGGGAATGGGAGGGGACGACGTGAAAAGAACAATGACCGCCATCGGTCTGTCGGCGCTGATGATCGCAAGCCTCGGCCTTGCGGCACATGCCGATCCGGTCGACGACACGCTGGAAATCGACGGCGAGCCGATGATCACCGTGGCGCCCGCGCCCGAGGGGCATCCCTTCGACACGGTCTATTCCGGCTGGCTCTTCCGCGAGCCGGAAACCCGCGCGGTCGAGGCCGACTCGTTCGAAAACCCCGGCATGCTGGCGGTCGAACTCGGAGAGTCGATCTGGAACACGGTGGATGGCACGGCTGGAAAATCCTGCGCCTCCTGCCATGACGACGCCGCGCAGACGATGTCGGGGGTTGGCGCCCACTATCCGAAGTGGGATGCGGATTCGGGCAAGCCGATCAACGTCGAACTCATGATCAACAAGTGCCGCACCGAGAACATGGGCGCCGAACCCTACAAGTTCGACCAGGAAGAGCAGAAGGCGCTGACCACCTATATCAAGCACCAGTCCCTCGGCGAGCCGGTGAAACTCGACCTTTCAGAGGGCGAGATGCAGAGCTGGTGGAATCGCGGCAAGGAAGTCTACTACACCCGTACCGGGCAACTGAACCTCGCTTGCGCATCCTGCCACGAGGCGATCATGGGCAAGAACATCCGGGCCGATCATCTGAGCCAGGGACAGGTCAACGGCTTCCCGACCTACCGCTTCAACACGTCCGGAATGGTCTCGCTGCACAACCGCTTCCGCGGCTGCATCCGCGACACGCGCGCCGAGTTCCCAGCCGCTTTCTCGGACGAACTCATGGCGCTTGAGGTCTACGTGACCTGGCGCGGCACCGGCCTTTCGGTCGAGACGCCGGCGGTGCGCCAGTAGACGGATCGGGAGGGGCAAGCCCTTCCCGCGAGGCAAGACGCTACGCTCAGCCCGGATCCCTCCGCCGTCCTTCGACGGCGGACCGGGCATTCTTTTGCCGGAGGCAACCGACGATGTTTTCCCGCCGCGAATTCCTGATGGCCACCGCCGCGCTCGCGGCGATAGCCGGGCCGGGCATAAATGGGCGCTGGACGCGCGCGGCGGCGCAGCAGCGGCTGAGCGAGGCCGACCTCCTGGACTTCGAGAGCTACGGCAACGTGACGCTGGTCCACCTGACCGACATCCACGCCCAGCTGGTGCCGGTCTATTTCCGCGAGCCGTCGATCAATCTCGGCGTCGGTCCGGTCGCCGGACTGCCGCCGCACGTGACGGGCGCCGATTTCCTGAAACTCTACGGAATAGAACCGGGCAGCCCCGCCGCCTACGCGCTGACCTCGGAAGACTACGTCGCGCTGGCCCGGACCTACGGCAAGATGGGCGGGCTCGACCGCATCGCGACGATCGTCAAACGCATCCGTTCCGAGCGCGGGGACAACACGCTTCTGTTGGATGGCGGCGACACGTGGCAGGGCAGCTACACCTCGCTCCAGACCGCCGGGCAGGACATGGTCGACGCCATGAACGCGCTGTCGCCGGACGCCATGACGGGCCACTGGGAATTCACCTACGGCGCTGACCGCGTCCAGGAGATCATCGACGGCCTGCCGTTCCCGTTCCTCGGCGGCAACATCTACGATGCGGAATGGAACGAGCCTGCCTTCGACGCCTACAAGATGTTCGAGCGGGGCGGGGCGAAGATCGCAGTGCTCGGCCAAGCCTTTCCCTATACGCCGATTGCCAACCCACGCTGGATGTTTCCCAACTGGTCGTTCGGCATTCGCGAGGAAGACATCGTCAAGAACGTCGAGGTGGCGCGCGAGGAGGGGGCCGACCTCGTGGTGTTGCTGTCGCACAACGGCTTCGACGTCGACCGCAAGCTGGCATCGCGGGTGCCCGGCATCGACGTCATCCTGACCGGCCACACGCACGACGCGCTGCCGGAACCGGTGGTCGTCGGCAAGACGCTGCTGATCGCGTCCGGTTCGCACGGCAAGTTCGTCACGCGGCTGGATCTGGAGGTCACAGGCGGCGAGATGAAGGGGTTTCGCCATCGGCTGATCCCCGTCTTCTCCGACGTGATTGCGCCGGATGCCGACATGACGCGGCTGGTGACGGACCTGCGAGCGCCCTTCGAGGCGGAATTGAAGCGGGAACTGGCGACGACCGAGACGCTGCTCTACCGGCGCGGCAATTTCAACGGCACGTTCGACGACATGATCTGCCAGGCGCTGCTCGACGTGCGAGAGGCCGACATCGCGCTGTCGCCCGGGTTCAGGTGGGGGACGTCGGTCCTGCCGGGCCAGACGATCACGGTCGAGGACCTCTACAACGCATGCGGCATGACCTATCCGGAAGCCTATCGCTCCATGATGACCGGGCAGATGCTGAAGGACATCCTGGAGGACGTCGCCGACAACCTCTTCAATCCCGATCCCTACTACCAGCAGGGCGGAGACATGGTGCGCGTCGGCGGCATGGGATACGCCATCGACCCTTACGCGGCGATGGGCAGCCGCATCTCGTCGATGACGATGCTGAAGACGGGCGAGGCGGTCTACCCGGCGAAGGAATACGCCGTGGCCGGTTGGGCTTCGATCAACGAGGCCACCGAGGGACCGCCGATCTGGGACGTCGTCGAGGCGTGGCTGGCGGCCAATCCCGTCGTTTCCCTGCCGGAAAACAGGTCGGTCACGATCATCGACTGAAAGCGCGAAGGCGCGGTCGATTCCGGTTCGACAAAGCCGGATCGGCATGATACATAGAAATAATCGAATGTATCTATGCATCCGCTGTCCGGGAGGAGCCGATGGCGAAAAGCGATGATCCGGCGCGCAAGTCGACGCGCCGAAGTTTCCTGAAGGCGGGACTGGGCGGAGGGGCTGCCCTCGCAGCGGCCGGCGTCTCGGGCGGAGCCCGGGCGGCCGGCGACCCGCTGATTACCGAAGTCCAGGACTGGAACCGCTACTCGGGTGACGGGGTCGACAGCCGCCCCTACGGACGCCCCTCGGACTTCGAGAGCCAGGTCGTGCGGCGCAACGTTGCCTGGCTCACGGCCGACCCGATCTCGTCGGTCAATTTCACGCCCCTGCACGAGCTCGACGGCATCATCACGCCGAACGGGCTCTGCTTCGAGCGCCATCATTCCGGCATCGCCGAGATCGCCCCGCAGGATCACCGGATCATGGTGCATGGCCTGGTCGACACGCCGTTGGTCTTCACCATGGCCGACCTGATGCGGTTTCCGCGCGAGAACAGGATCTACTTCCTCGAATGCGCCGCCAATTCCGGCATGGAATGGCGCGGGGCGCAGCTCAACGGCTGCCAGTTCACGCACGGCATGCTCCACTGCGTCATGTACACCGGGGTGCGGCTGCGCCACCTGCTCGAGGAGGCGGGGCTCAAGGCGAATGGGACATGGCTCCTCGCCGAAGGCGCCGACGCGTCGGGCATGGCGCGCTCGATCCCCATGGAAAAGGCGCTCGACGACTGTCTGGTCGCGTTCCGCCAGAACGGCGAGGCGCTGCGGCCGGAGCAGGGCTATCCGGTGCGGCTCGTCGTTCCCGGCTGGGAAGGCAACATGTGGGTGAAATGGCTGCGCCGGCTGGAAGTTGGCGACCAGCCCTGGGAACTGCGCGAGGAGACGTCGAAATACACCGATCTCATGGCCAACGGAAAGGCCCGACGCCACACCTTCGCGATGGACGTGAAGTCGGTGATCACAAGCCCGAGCCCGCAGGCGCCGCTGATGCACGAGCGGGGCCGCACTGTTGTGACCGGGCTGGCATGGTCGGGACACGGCACGATCGAAAGGGTCGACGTGACGATCGACGGCGGCCGTAACTGGCACACGGCGCGGCTCGACGGACCCAGCCTGCCGATGGCGCTGCACCGCTTCTATTTCGACTTCGACTGGGACGGCTCGGAACTGTTCCTGCAGTCGCGCGCGATCGACGAGCGGGGCCTGGTGCAGCCGACCAAGGACGCGCTGCGGGCGGTGCGCGGCGAGAACTCGATCTATCACAACAACGGCATCCAGACCTGGCATGTCGGCAAGGACGGGACCGTGGAGAATGTCGAGATATCGTGACGCGGCAATCGCGGCGGCGGCCATCCTGGCGGCGGTGATTATCGCCCCCGCACAGGCACAGGACGCGGCTGCCGGAGAGAAGGTGTTCAACAGGTGCAAGGCGTGCCACGCGGTGGGCGAGGGCGCCAAGCACAAGGTCGGCCCGCACCTGAACGACGTGTTCGGCCGCACCGCCGGAACCGCCGAGGGCTACAAATACTCCAAGTCGATGGTCGAAGCGGGCGCCGGCGGCCTCGCGTGGAGCCACGAGACGCTCTCCGAGTACCTCGCGAGCCCCCGCAGCTACGTGAAGGGCACCAAGATGGCCTTCGCGGGACTGAAGAAAGACGAGGAGATCGCCGACGTCATCGCCTATCTGGAAACCTTCTCGAAGCCCGAGGAAGAAGCCGGGGACGCGCAATCGCCGCCTGCGGCGCAGCAGGAGGCCAAGGCGGAGCCCGAAGCCGCCGCCGCGGCGGAGATGCCGGAGAGCATGGCCGGCGCCGAGCGCGCGGGAGCGGTCTTCGGGCTCGGGCGCGCCGCCACGGCCGACGAGATCGCCGCGTGGAACATCGACGTGCGCCCCGACGGCGAGGGCTTGCCCGAGGGACGCGGCACGGTGATGCAGGGCGAGGGGATCTATACGGAACGCTGCGCCGCCTGCCACGGCGACTTCGGCGAGGGTATCGGCCGCTGGCCGGTGCTGGCGGGCGGACACGATACGCTGAAGGCCGATCGCCCGGAAAAGACGATCGGCTCCTACTGGCCCTATCTCTCGACCGTCTACGACTACGTCAACCGCGCCATGCCCTTCGGCGATGCGCGCGGGCTGGAGAGCGATGAACTCTACGCGCTGACGGCCTATCTGCTCTTCCTGAACGACGTGGTGACGGACGAGGATTTCGAGCTGTCGAAGGAAAATTTCGCCACGGTGAAGTTACCGAACGAAGCCAACTTCTTCGAGGATGACCGGTTGTCCGAACCGCATTATGCCGACAGGACGCACCCCTGCATGACCGATTGCCGGCCGGGATTGCCGACCATCACGATGCATGCGGCAGTTCTCGACGTGACGCCGGAGAGCGAAGAAGGGAACGGCGGGATCGACTGAGAAGGTTATTCGGCAGCGACGGGGGAAGCCCCGATCGACGATGGCGCCAGTTTGCGGCCGTCGATCACCCGGTCGGCAATGGCAGCGCTGACGATCATCGATGCGAGGCCCAGAAGCGACGTGACGGCCAGCACCGATCCGCCGGTGAAGCCGGCTCCGATGGTGCAGCCGACGGCAAGAATGCCGCCGAAGCCCATCAGCGCGGCGCCGAGCGCGTAGCGCAGTACCGAAGGCGTGCCGGGCTCCGAGAAGGTGGCGATGCGGAACTGCCGGAACGCCACCGCGGCAATGAAGGCGCCGGCGAGGATGCCGACAAGGAGGCCCTGGTCGAGCCCGGCCGCGCCAGCCGTTCCCGTGCCGAGGCCGATGGTGGTGGCAAGCGGGCGGACGTAGGAAAGGCTCTCGGCCTGGATCGGCTCGAAGACCTGCAGCGACAATTGCCAGGTGAAGTACCAGCCGCCGACGATGGTGAGGCCGACGATCACGCCGCCCGTGAAGCGGGCAGGGGAAAGTCGGGTGGAAATCGCCAGCGCGAGCGCTGCGACCGCGAGAACGACGCCGATCGCCACGCCACCGAAGTGGTCTAGCCCTGCATGGGCGAGCAGATCGTTGCCTCCGATCGCAGCCGAGTTCCACAGGCCGCCGATCGCATCGCGGGCGGGGACGAGGAAGCCATCATAGGTGGCGAGCGCGAAGACCGCGAGGATCGCCAGCGTGAACAGCGCGCGCAGATTGCCCGAGGCGCCGAGTACGAGAAGCCGCGACACACATCCGCGCGCGAGTACCATGCCGAGCCCGAACAAGGCACCGCCGATCAGCGCGCCCGACAGGCTCTGCGGTGTCGAGAAGAAGCGGGTCTCGGTAACCTCGAGCGATCCGGTGTAGAGGAGGAGCTGCACGCCCAAGACGGCGGCGGCGAACCCGGCGGCCCACGTGGCGAGCGCGGCGTTGCCTCGGCCGCGCACCAGATCGAGAACGGCGGTGCGGGTGCAGAAGGCCGTCCGCTGCGCGAAGAACCCGAACACGAGGCCGAGAACCACGCCGCCCGCGAGGGCCGCGCCGTTTTCACCGACAGCATCGATCAGCGGAACGAGATCCATGGTGTATGAACTCCAAAGAACACTCTGATACGCCGTCGCGGCGGTGCTTTCGCCGATCAGAGATGCGAAGGAGGAGCAGCCGGCGGAATTCTTTCCCTCGCAGAAGGCGTGGAGAAGAAAATCGTTCCGCGCGCCTCTCCGACCTCCGAAGCAGTGGAAGTTCGCCGGTGCATTGCCCGGCACCAAGTGCCGGATCACGCTTGTCGCGAGGTGCTGCTACCTGGGCATCTGGTAGGAAAGAAAAGTCCTTTCGCGGGCATCGAAGATCAGCCCGGTCTCGGTGAGCGACGGGCTCGCCAGCGGGACGATGTTGGCGGCGATCTCGGAGGGATGCGGCAGGGTCGCGGGGTTCTCGCCCGGCATCGCCTGCGCGCGCATCGCCGTTCGGGTAGCCCCCGGATTGACCGAGTTCACACGGAGCGGCGTGTTCTTCGTCTCGTCGGCCCAGGAGCGCGCGAGCGCCTCCACGGCGGCTTTCGATGCGGCATAGGGTCCCCAGTAGGCGCGTGCGTTGTGGGCGGCGCCCGACGACATGATGATGGCGCGGCCGGCATCCGAGTTGCGCAGCAGCGGATCGACGGAGCGGATCAGACGCCAGACGCCGGTGACATTGACCGCCATCACCTTCTCGAAGACCTTCGCCTCGATATGCGCGAGCGGCCCGATGACGCCCAGCACGCCGGCATTGGCGACCAGGATGTCGAGCTTGCCCCAGCGCTCGTGAATGGCGCTGCCGAGGCGATCGATGCCCGGCATGTCGGTCAGGTCGAGCGGCACCAGCGTCGCCTCGCCCTTGCCCGAGCGGGCATGCTCGGCCTTGATCTCGTCGTCGAGTTCTTCCAGCCCGCCGACAGTGCGCGCGACCGCGATCACTTGCGCGCCCGCAGCCGCCATGTGCTTGGCGATGAAGTAGCCGATGCCGCGCGAGGCGCCGGTGACGAGGGCGGTGCGGCCGGTAAGGTCGGGATGCGCGTTCATGCGGGAGGTATCTCCAGAGAATATCGAGACCGGCTCTTAGAATGAATGTCTCGCGAACGAAACCCGGCGGCTTGCGGCGTCGGACGCGTTGGCTTATTTCCACACAGCGGGGACGGCCCTGCATCTGCGACAATCACTGATGGGGACGGCCTCATCGCCTGCAAGGGGGATGACGATGTCCTGGCTCATACTGTTTGCCGCTGGACTGTTCGAGATCGGCTGGGCGGTCGGCTTGAAATACACCGAAGGGTTCACGCGGCTGTGGCCCACTCTCGCCACCATCGTTTCCATGACGGTGAGCCTCGCCCTTCTCGGTCTCGCCCTCCGGACGCTGCCGCTCGGCACCGCCTATGCGGTGTGGACCGGCATCGGCACGATCGGCACAGTGGTTCTCGGCATCCTTCTCTTCGGCGAGTCCTCGGACGCGATCCGGCTCGCCTGCATCTGTCTCATTGTCGCCGGCATCGTCGGCCTGAAGCTGGTCACGCCGTAGGGCGAACCCTATCACTGCCCTCCCGCCGCCAGCAGCGACAGCGAGCGCACGTTGTCGGCGCCTTCGAAATCGAGCAGTCGCGTAGGGTACTCACCGCTGAAGCAGGCGTCGCAGAACTGCGGCGACTCCCCGTTGCGCGCGGTCTCGCCGACGGCGCGGTAGAGGCCGTCGATGGACAGGAAACCCAGCGAATCGACGCGGATGAAATCCGCCATCTCCTCGACCGACATGCGCGAGGCGAGAAGCTTGGCCTTCTCGGGCGTGTCGACGCCGTAGAAGCAGGAGGCGCGGGTAGGCGGCGATGCAATGCGCATGTGCACTTCCTTCGCGCCCGCCTCGCGCACCATCTGCACGATCTTCTGGCTGGTGGTGCCGCGCACGATGGAATCGTCGACCAGCACCACGCGCTTCCCTTCGATCATCCGGCGATTGGCGTTGTGCTTCAGTTTCACGCCCATGTGGCGGATCGAATCGCCCGGCGAAATGAAGGTTCGGCCGACATAGTGGTTGCGGATGATGCCGAGTTCGAAGGGAAGCCCCGCTTCCTGAGAAAAGCCGATGGCCGCAGGCGTTCCCGAATCGGGGACGGGAACGACGATGTCCGCCTCCACCGGGCTTTCGCGCGCCAGTTCGATTCCGATCTTCTTGCGCACGTCATAGACGTTGCGGCCTTCCACGGACGAATCCGGTCGGGCGAAATAGACGTACTCGAAGATGCAGAAGCGGGATTTCGCCGGCTCGAAAGGAAAATGGCTCTCGATTCCGTTGGTGGTGACCACCACCATCTCGCCCGGCTTGAGGTCGCGCACGAAGCGCGCGCCGATGATGTCCAGCGCGCAGGTTTCCGAGGCGAGGATCCAGGCGCCGTCGAGGTCGCCGAGCACCAGCGGGCGGATGCCGAGCGGATCGCGGCAGCCGATCATCTTCTTGGAGGTCAGCGCCACCAGCGAGAAGGCGCCCTCGATCTGCCGCACCGCCTCGATGAAGCGGGCATTGGTGTCGCGCTGCTTGCTGGTCGCCACCAGGTGAAGGATCGTCTCGGTGTCCGAGGTAGACGAGAAGATCGAACCCTGCTTCTGCAGGGCGCGCTGGACGGTCATCGCGTTGGTGATGTTGCCATTGTGGGCGATGGCCAGGCCCCCGTCGGCAAGCTCGGCGAAGAAGGGCTGGACGTTGCGCAGGCCTGCGCCGCCGGTCGTCGCGTAGCGCGTATGGCCTATGGAGCGCGTGCCCTGCAGCCGGTCGATCACCGACTGCTTGGTGAAGGTGTCGCCGATCAGGCCGACATGGCGCTCGACGTGGAACTGCGAGCCGTCATAGGAGACGATGCCGGCCGCTTCCTGCCCGCGATGCTGGAGCGCGTGCAGGCCAAGGGTGACGATCGCAGCCGCGTCCTGCCGCCCGAAGATGCCGAACACACCGCACTCGTCGTGGAAGTGGTCGTCGGCCTCACCGGCGCACGTGTCCCGTTCGTGGTGCGTGTCGATCGCTGCGTCTGCCATTGCAAGCCGCCTTTGCGCTCTTCGGCGCCGTTGTTCCGCCTACCCGCGGGCGACGGATCAGTTGTTCGTCTCGGCCTCGTCGCCTTCGGTCAGGCGCTTGATGATCGAGTTCTCCGGATCGTCCGGAAGCACTTCCTGCAACTTCGCGCCGATGCCTTCGAGCAGGGGCAACGACTTCGCCTCGGCCACCCATTCCGGCTTGTTGTCGCCTACCAGCCAGTTGAAGAACATCAGAGCCACGGCGATCACGAGGATCCCGCGCGCCGCGCCGTAGACGAAACCGAGCGTCCGATCGAGCGCGCCGACCCGCGAATCGATGATGAAGTCGGCCAGCTTCATCGTGATCACCGTCACCACGATCAGCGCGAGCAGGAAGACGATGGCCGCTGAGGCGGCAAGCGCGATCTTGTCGTTGTCTATGTAGGGCGCGACGTAGGGGAGCACAAAGGGGTAGAGGAAAAAGGCCGCCGCCGCGGCCGCCGCCCACGAGGCGATGGAGAGAAGTTCGCGCGAGAGGCCGCGGACCATCGCCAGGATCGCGGAAACAAGCGCAAAGCCGACGAGTATTCCGTCAAGCAGCGTAATCGGCATCGTCGCCCACTCCAATCCGTCAGTCCGCCTCGTGACCGCGCTTCGTTCCCGCGATCCGGGCAACGAGGTCGGCCAGCGCATCCGGCTGGAACGATCGCGTCGCGATCGATCCTGCCACGTCCCCGCTGCCGGCGGGCAGGACCGCCTGCCCGAAACCGAGTTTTTCCGCCTCTTTCAGCCGCTGCTGCGCATGCGCGACAGGCCTGACGGCGCCGGAAAGGCTGATTTCGCCGAAATAGACACAATCGGCGGGCAGGGCAAGTCCGGTGAGCGACGAAACCAGTGCGGCAGCGACGGCGAGATCGGCGGCCGGCTCCGAGATGCGGTAGCCGCCCGCGACGTTGAGGTAGACGTCGTTCTGCGCGAATCGGACGCCGCAATGCGCCTCGAGCACCGCGAGGATCATCGACAGACGCGCCGAATCCCAGCCGACCACCGCCCGGCGCGGCGTTCCGAGCGGCGAGGGGGCGACCAATGCCTGGATCTCGACGAGCACCGGGCGCGTGCCCTCCATGCCGGCGAAGACGGCGGCACCCGGCGCCTTGGCGTGGCGCTCGCCGAGGAAAAGCTCAGAGGGATTGGCGACCTCGCGCAGTCCCTTGTCGGACATCTCGAAGACGCCGATCTCATCAGTGGGACCGAAGCGGTTCTTCACCGTGCGCAGGATGCGATAATGATGTCCGCCTTCGCCTTCGAAGTAGAGCACGGCGTCGACCATGTGCTCGACCACGCGCGGGCCGGCGATCTGGCCTTCCTTGGTCACATGGCCGACCAGAACGATCGCCGCCCCGGTCGATTTGGCATAGCGGATCATCGCCTGTGCCGAGGCGCGGACCTGCGTGACGGTGCCGGGCGCCGAATCAGCGAGGTCCGTCCACAGGGTCTGGATCGAATCGAGGATCAGGAGGTCCGGCCGCCGTCCCTCCGCGATAGTCGCCAGGATGTCCTCGACGTTGGTCTCCGCTGCGAGTTCGACCGGCGTGTCGGCCGCGCCGAGACGCTGGGCGCGCAGCCTGATCTGCGCCACCGCCTCCTCGCCGGAGACGTAGACGACCCGGTGCCCCTTGCGCGCGAGCGCTGCGGCGGCCTGAGTGAGCAGCGTGGATTTGCCGATGCCCGGATCACCGCCGACGAGCAGGGCGGAGCCGCGCACGAAGCCGCCGCCGGTGGCGCGGTCGAGCTCGCCGATGCCGCTGGCAATACGCGGCGCGTCCTCGATCTCGCCGGACAGGGAGGTCAGCGTCACCGCACGGCCCTTGCGGGCGTTGCGCATGGAAGCCGGCCCTGAGCCGATGCCGCCGGCCGTGCCTTCCTCGACGAGCGTGTTCCACTCGCCGCAGCTGTCGCACTTGCCAGCCCAGCGGTTGTGCACCGAGCCGCAGTTCTGGCAGATGAACTGGACGCGCGACTTCGCCATTATCGGGCTGCTCCGACCATCATCACCGCGTATCGGCGCCGCTGATGTAGGCGCGGTGGTAGCGCTGGCCGATCCGGGTGAGGAGTTCGTAGGAGATCGTTCCCGCCGCGCGCGCGGCCTCGTCGAGCGGCAGGTTGGGCCCGAAGAGTTCGATGTGATCGCCCGTCGCGATGCCGTCCTCGCCGAGGTCGGTCACGTCGAACATGGTCAGGTCCATGGTCACGCGCCCGACGATCGGCACGCGGCGACCATGCACGAACCCGCTTCCGCCGGGAAAGAGCTGGCGGATCGGCACCCCGCTGCCAGACGCGGCGCGCGGGAAGCCGTCGGCATATCCGGCCGCGGCAACGGCGATGATGCTGTCGCGCTCGAGGACCGCCGTCGCGCCGTAGCTGATGGTCTCGCCGGCCCTGGCATAGCGGATCTGAACCACGCGGGCTTCCGCCGTCACCACGGTGCGCATGGTGACGCCAGGTGCGGGCGATCCGCCGTATACGGCGATGCCGGGGCGGCAGAGGCCGAAATGGTAATCGCGCCCTAGCAGCAGGCCTGAGGAATTGACGAGGCTCGCCTCCATATCCCCGAACGCACGCCGCACCTGCCGAAAAAGTTCGAGCTGCCTGCGGTTCTTGGGATCGTCGCGCCGGTCGGCGCAGGCGAGATGGCTCATCAGGAGCACCGGGTTGACCGTGCCGGTCAGCATGTTCTCGTCCGCGAAGGCAATCGCCTCGGCCGGCGTGATGCCGAGGCGGTTCATGCCGGTGTCGACATGGATGGCGCAGGGGTGCGCCGCACCCTGCCGCCCGCAGAATCGTTCCCAGATCGTCAGGTCGACGGCGGTGTTGATCACCGGGATCAGCTGCGACCCGGCGTATGCCTCGGCCGCCTCCGCTCCGAAGAGACCGTTGAGGACGAAGATGCGCGCTTGCGGCGCAGCGCGCCTGACTGCGAAGCCTTCTTCGGGCAGGGCGACGAAGAACGTATCGCATCCGACAGCCGCCAGCGCGGGGACGACCTCCGCGATGCCGATGCCATAGGCGTCCGCCTTGACGATTCCGGCGACGCGGGCCGGCGCGGCCACCTTTGCAAGCGCGCGAAAATTCGCCTGCAGCGAGCGCAGATCGATCGTCAGCCGGCCGCCGGCAAGGTGAGGTTTGGTCCCGGCCTCCCGGATGTGGAATTCCTCCTCCAAGCGACTACTCGAAGCGTTCCGGCAGATGACTTTCCTCGGCGAGGTCGGAGAACCGGGTGAACTGGCCTTCGAAGGCGAGATCGACCGTGCCGGTGGGGCCGTGGCGCTGCTTGGCGATGATGAGTTCGGCCTTGCCTTTCACGCGCTCGAACTTCTCCTGCCACTGCTGGTGTTCCATCGTGCCGGGCTCGGGCTCCTTGTTCTGCATGTAGTATTCGTCGCGATAGACGAAAAGCACGACGTCGGCGTCCTGCTCGATCGAGCCCGATTCGCGCAGGTCCGAAAGTTGTGGGCGCTTGTCGTCGCGGCTTTCGACCTGGCGCGAGAGCTGCGACAGCGCCACGATCGGCACCTGGAGTTCCTTGGCGAGCGCCTTGAGGCCAGTGGTGATTTCGGTGATTTCCTGTACGCGGTTCTGGTTCGATTTCGACGAGGAGCCCTGCATCAGCTGGACGTAGTCGATCACGATCACGTCGAGCCCACGCTGCCGCTTGAGCCGCCGCGCCCGGGCGGCAAGCTGGGCGATCGAGATGCCGCCCGTCTGATCGATGAAGAGCGGCGTCTTCTGCATCATCTGCGCGCAGGCGACGAGCTTTTCGAAATCGGCCTCGGAAATCTCGCCGCGGCGGATCTTCGAGGACGAGATCTCGGTCTGCTCCGAGATGATGCGGGTCGCGAGCTGTTCGGACGACATTTCCAGCGAGAAGAAGCCGACTACGCCGCCATTGGCCGCCTTGAAGGACCCGTCGGCCTGCTGCGCCGGCTGGTAGGCCGATGCGATGTTGAAGGCGATGTTGGTGGCGAGCGAGGTCTTGCCCATGGCGGGTCGGCCGGCGAGGATGACCAGATCCGACGGCTGCAGGCCTCCGAGCCTGCGGTCGATGTCGCGGAAGCCGGTGGAGATGCCCGAGAGATGGCCGTCGCGCATGTAAGCGGCGTTGGCCATGTCCACGGCGGTCTTGACCGCGTCGGTGAAGCTTTCGAAGCCGCCGTCATAGCGCCCGGTCTCCGCGAGTTCGAAGAGGCGCCTCTCTGCGTCTTCGATCTGGTCGGAGGGCGCCATGTCCACCGGCGCGTCGTAGGCGATGTTGACCATGTCCTCGCCGACGGTGATCAACGCGCGCCGCGTCGCGAGGTCGTAGATCGCCCGTCCGTAGTCGGATGCGTTGATGATCGTCACGGCTTCCGCCGCGAGCCGTGCGAGGTAGTGCGTGACGGTAATGTCGCCGACCTTCTCGTCGGCAGGCAGGAAGGTCTTCATCGTCACCGGATTGGCCATCTTGCCCATCCGGATCAGTTCGCCGGCGATCTCGTAGATCTTGCGGTGCAGCGGTTCGTAGAAATGGGGCGGCTTCAGGAAGTCCGAAACGCGATAAAACGCGTCATTGTTGACGAGGATGGCGCCCAGGAGCGCCTGCTCGGCCTCTATGTTGTTCGGCGCTTCGCGATAGAGCGGCGTTTCCGCCACCGCGAGTTTGCGGACTGCTTCTGCCATTTCTTTCCCGTCGATTCCCTGCCCGCCAACCCGGTATCAGATGTCGGCGAAGGATGGGGCGGGAAACCGCCTCACCGCCCGTGATTCACACTTCTCCACAGCCCCGGGATCGAAAATGCAAAAAAGCCGGTTGACGCGAATCGATCCTAGGGAAGGGGCATTGTAGCCCAGGTATTCACGCGAACAAAACGAGAAAATCGGAGCGGGAATCCGCTCCGATGTTTTGAGAAACGATGAGCAAAAGGGTTCCTCCTGCCGCCTCGTGCACCGCGGCGGGAAGGATGGGCTTCGATCGTCCTATTCGCCGGGTTCCGACATGCGCGTGTGCGTCGCCTTCTCTGGCAGGTGGCCCGGCTCGGCGACTCCGTGTTCGGCCAGGTCCCTTTCCGATTCCAGCATGTATTCGCGCGTCATCGGCAGGACCGAATTGCTGCGAGTAAGCTGGATCTGGAACACCATCATGTCCTGCCAGCGGAAGGCCGCTTCCGAACCGGCGAGATAGAATTCCCACATGCGGCAGAAGCGCTCGTCGTAGATCGACTTGATGCGATCGCGGTTCGCGAGGAAGCGCTGGCGCCAGTGCTTGAGCGTCTCGGCGTAGTGCAGCCGCAGGATCTCGATGTCGCCGCTCATCAGGCCGGCACGCTCGACCGACGGCAGCACCTCCGACAGCGCGGGGATGTATCCGCCGGGGAAGATATGCTTGCGAATGAAGGCGTTCGTGGCGGCCGGCGGGCCGAAACGGCCGATAGAATGCAGGAGCATCACGCCATCGGGCTTCAGCAGCGTGGCGCACTTGTCGAAGAAGGTGCGGTAGTGATTGACGCCGACATGCTCGAACATGCCGACCGACACGATGCGGTCGAATCGCTCCGATAGATCTCGGTAATCTCGCAGCTCGAAATGGACGTGCCGGTCGAGACCTTCGGCATGGGCGCGCTCGGTGGCGATCGCGTGCTGCTCCTCCGACAGGGTTACCCCGACGACGTCGACGTCGAAATTGCGGGCGAGATAGAGGCTGAGGCCCCCGAAGCCGCAGCCGATGTCGAGCACGGTCTGCCCCGGTTTGAGATCCAGCTTGGCAGCGATGTGGCGCTTCTTGGCGAGCTGCGCCTCTTCCAGCGTCACGTCCGGACCCTCGAAATAGGCGCAGGAATACTGCATGTCGTTGTCGAGGAAGAGGCGGTAGAGTTCCGGCGAAAGGTCGTAGTGCCGCGCCACGTTGCGCCTGGCGCGCACGGTGGTGTTGAGCTGCTGGAACCGGCGAAACGCGCTGCGTGCGCCTTCCAGCGCTCTCGTCCATGCCACGTCGAGTCCGCTCGGACCCATGTTCTGGTAGGCGATCCGCAGCATATCAATCAGATCGCCTTCGACCACGTCCAGTTCGCCATCCATGTATGTCTCGGGGACGGCAAGCATGGGATCGAATCCGATCGCGCGTTCGGCATGCTGGGTGCGAATGGCGATGGTGAGCCGCGGACCCGTTCCGTCTCCGAAGGTATGGGTCGAGCCGCCCGGATCGACGATGACGAGGTTTCCAGTGCGGACCAACCGCTCCAGGACATTGCGCAAGAGAATGTTCATCGAACACACACCCCTTACCGAACGTACTCCTCCCGCTCCGCCTACCGTTTGCTGGAGCGATGCCGAAACATGCATCCGCTCCACATGTTCCTTCAAGCAAAAAAATACCCGGGCGTTCCCGCCCGGGTATTGAGCCTGTTCGGGCAATCCGAATGGATCAGGCGTTTTCTTCTTCTTCTTCGAATCCCTCTTCGTTCGGATCGAAGTAGGCATCCGGACGCGCGTTCTCGTTGATGTCTTCGCCGTAGATCGCCTCGAGGGAATCCAGCTTCTCGCCGGCCGCCTGACGTTCCGCCTCGTCGGCCGAGCGCGCGACGTTGAGCGTGATGGTCACCTCGACCTCCGGATGGAGCGCGATGACGACGTTGGTGAGGCCGATCGACTTGATCGGGTTGTTGAGCTCGACCTGATTGCGGCCGACCGAGAAACCCTCGGCCGTCAGCAGTTCGGAGATGTCGCGCGGGGAGACCGAGCCGTAGAGCTGGCCGGTTTCACCGGCCGAACGCACGACCACGAACGACATGCCGTCGAGCTTCTCGGAAACCGCCTCGGCTTCCGACTTGCGCTCCAGGTTACGCGCTTCGAGCTGCGCGCGCTGGCCTTCGAACTTCTTCTTGTTGGCTTCGTTGGCGCGAAGCGCCTTGCCCTGCGGAAGCAGGAAATTGCGTGCGAACCCGTCCTTCACCTTGACGGTGTCGCCCATCTGGCCGAGGCGGGAAATGCGTTCGAGAAGAATGACTTCCATTGGTCTTGTCCTTTCACGGGCCGGGATGCGGCCAAATCGGTTCGGGACAGGTCAGGAAGCCGTGTCGGACGCGCAGTGCGTCGATGTCGCTGTCCTGCCTGCCGCGGCAGTTAGGGCGATACCGCCCAACTCGGGATTTTTCGAAAGCCGAGACCGCCGCACCCGAAGCGGCGGAAGGCCGGGCGGTCGAGCCGCCCGGCCGGCCGGATCACTTCACCACGTAGGGCAGCAGGCCGAGAAAGCGCGCGCGCTTGATCGCCTGGGCGAGTTCGCGCTGCTTCTTCTGGCTGACGGCGGTGATGCGGGAAGGAACGATCTTGCCGCGCTCGGAAATGTAGCGCTGCAGGAGACGGACGTCCTTGTAGTCGATCCGCGGCGCGTTGGCGCCGGAGAACGGGCAGGTCTTGCGGCGGCGATGGAAGGGCCGGCGCGTCGGGATCTGATTGATGTCGACCATTAGTGCGAAGCTCCCTCGGGCTGTTCACGGGGACGGCGCGGGCCACGATCGTCGCGGTCGCCGCCACGGTCACGATCGCCACCTCCGCGCGGGCCGCGATCACGGTCGCCGAAGCGCGGACGGTCACCGAAGCGGTCACCCCGGTCGCTGCGCTCTTCGCGCTTCTGCATCATCGCGGACGCGCCTTCCTCGTGCTTCTCGACGCGGATGGTCATGAAGCGCAGGACGTCTTCCGACAGGCCCATCTGACGCTCCATTTCCTGGATCGCCGCCGCCGGGGCGGTGATGTCCATGAGCGTGTAGTAGGCCTTGCGGTTCTTCTTGATGCGGTAGGTGAGGGACTTCAGTCCCCAGTTCTCGACCCGGCCGACACTGCCGCCATTCGCTTCGATGACACCCTTGTACTGTTCGACAAGGCCGTCGACCTGCTGCGAGGACAGATCCTGGCGGGCGAGAAACACATGTTCGTACAGAGCCATGAGCTTTCTTGCCTTTCTTCGTTTCGCTCGTCCGGTTCCCAACGGCTAAAGCCTCTGCGACAGCTCTTTCCGCGTTCGCGGAGAAGAAAGGCGCATTCGATGAGACGGTCGAGAGCGGAGACACGGGAGGCGGAAGGCTTGCACCTTCACACACGCGGATTTCCCAAATTAGAGCTGGAGAAACGCACGGGCCCTCCGTTCAGCCCCCAGTCGGGACCGGCAGAGTGGTCGCGCTTATACGGAAAACTCCGTGCTTTGCAAGGCCCGGATATCACATCGGGGTGAGGAACAAGACCGCGGTGTACACGGCATAGCCTGCGAGCATCAGCCCGCCCGCGGTCTTTCCGAGCCGATCCCCGGCGGTGAGCACGGCGGCAAAGCCGATGCTGATGGCCATCATCAGAGGCAGATCGAACCAGAGAAAACGGGTGGCAATCGGCAGCGGCGCGATGATGGCAGTCGCACCGAGGATGCCAAGCACGTTGAAGATGTTGGAGCCGACGACGTTTCCGAGCGCGACGCCCGGCCGTCCGCGCCAGGCGGCGACGATGGAGGTGGCGAGCTCCGGCAGGCTGGTGCCGATCGCGACGACGGTCAATCCCACGACAGCGTCGGATATGCCCGCCGCGCGCGCAATCGAACTCGCCCCGTCCACCAGCCAGTCCGCGCCGAGAACGAGCATGACGATGCCGCCGATCACAAGGGCGACGCTGCGCCAGAGCGGGTCCATCGCAGTCGTATCCGGACCGTCCGCCGAATCCGGCTTCGCGTTTGCGTGCCGTGCCGCCCGAAAATGTGCGTAGAGGTAGACTGCGAGCAGCGCGACGAGCAGCAGTCCGCCAAGCCGCGGGATCGCGCCCCATGCGGCGGCCGGCAGTATGAGGGCCGAAGAGGCGAGCATCACGCGCAGGTCGCGCTTCAGCTCGCCATCCGGCGCCACCATCGAGGCGATAAGCGCGGTAAAACCGCCGATGAGCAGGATGTTGGCGATGTTGGAACCGACGACGTTGCCGATGGCTATTTCCGGGCTGCCCTTCAGGGCCGCCTGGACCGACACGAGCAGTTCGGGCGTCGATGTCGCGAAGCCGACGATCGTCAGGCCAATGACGAGTTCGGAGACACCGAACCGGCGCGCGGCGGAAACGGCCCCGCGAACCAGGAACTCTCCGCCACCGAACAGCAGCCCCATCCCGAGTAGAACGAGTAGAAGGTCTGTCCAGAAGCCCATGAAATCCCAATGTTGCTAGTGGTTCGGCCAGCCCTACATGGGTCGCTCGCTACGAACCCGCAAGCCGCCGGATGTCATCTGGAAGGCGGATGCGCGACGCAAACGTCGATTTTCCGATTGCGGCCAGTGCCTCGGCGGGCAAGACTGGCCGCACCAAGAATGAGTGGAGTTTCCAGGACATGCCGATCATCAACCGTATCGCCGAGTTCCACAAGGACGTGACCGAGTGGCGCCGGGACATCCATGCCAACCCGGAACTGCAGTTCGACGTGCATCGTACCGCCGCGCTGGTGGCGGAAAAGCTCAAGGAATTCGGTGTCGACGAGATCGTCACGGGTATCGGACGCACCGGCGTGGTCGGTGTCATCAAGGGTCGCAAGAACGGCAGCGGCCGCACCATAGGCCTGCGCGCCGACATGGACGCGCTGCCGATCCAGGAAATCATCGACCGACCCTACAAGTCGAAGACGGACGGGGCGATGCATGCCTGCGGGCATGACGGCCATACGGCCATGCTGCTGGGCGCGGCACGCTACCTGGCGGAGACGCGCAATTTCGACGGTACGGCGGTGGTCATCTTCCAACCGGCGGAGGAGGGCGGCGGCGGCGGCCGCGAAATGGTCAATGAGGGCATGATGGACCGTTTCTCAATTGACGAGGTTTACGGCCTGCACAACGCGCCGGGCCTTCCGGCGGGCGCCTTCGCAATCCGCAGCGGGTCGATGATGGCGGCGGCCGACATGTTCGTCATCGACATCGAAGGCTTGGGCGGCCATGCCGCGCGCCCGCAGCGCTGTGTCGACACGACGCTGGTCGGCGCACACATCATGACGGCGCTGCAGTCGGTGGTGGCGCGCAACGTCGATCCGGTCGAGGCCGCGGTGGTTTCCGTCACCACCTTCAAGGCAGGCGACACCTTCAACGTCATCCCGCAGACCGCACAGCTCACCGGCACGGCGCGCACGCTGTCGGCTGAGGTCCGCGACCTGCTCGAGGAGCGCATGCGGGAGGTCGTGGAACATACCGCCCGAGCCTTCGGGGCAAAGGCGACGCTCGACTACCAGCGCAACTATCCGGTTCTCTCGAACCACGCGCAACAGGCCGAGTTCGCGGCCGGCGTCGCCCGGCAGGTCGCGGGTGACAGGGTGGACACCAACACGCCGCCTGTGATGGGCGGCGAGGACTTCGCGTTCATGCTGGAAGCCCGCCCGGGTGCCTTCATCTATCTCGGCCAGGGCGACGGACCCTACGTCCATCATCCCGCCTACGACTTCAACGACGAGATCATCCCCGTCGGCTGTTCCTACTGGGCGAAGCTGGTGGAAACGGCGCTGCCGGCGGGCTGAGACAGGACAGGACGATACGGAGGCGGTTCAGGCCGCCTTCGTGATGGTGAAGTCCACGTGGATGGCGTCGTAGGGAAAGACGATCTTGCCGTCGTCGGTCGGTTCCTGCCCTGGCCTTGACTTGTCGGCCTCTCCTGCCGCACAGGCTCACCGGAAAGAACGACGGGGAGATCGCCCGATGGGCATTGCATTCACCTTTCCAGGGCAGGGCAGCCAGTCCGTCGGGATGGGCCGGGACCTGGCCGAAGCCTTCCCCGAAGCGCGCCGCGTTTTCGAGGAAGTGGACGAGGCGTTGGGCGAGAAGCTCTCGTCCATTATCTGGGACGGGCCGGAAGAGATGCTGACCCTGACAGCCAATGCGCAGCCGGCGCTGATGGCGGTTTCCATGGCCGCCATCCGTGCCCTGGAGGCACGCGGATTTTCGCTGAAGGACAAGGTGTCCTACGTGGCCGGCCATTCGCTTGGCGAGTATTCGGCTTTGTGCGCGGCAGGCGTGTTTTCGCTCGCAGACACCGCGCGGCTCCTGCGCATCCGCGGCAATGCCATGCAGGCGGCGGTTCCGGCGGGCGAAGGGGCGATGGCGGCAATCATCGGTCTAGACCAGGAGAAGGTAGAGGACGCCTGCGCGAAGGCTTCCGGCGGCGCCTGCCAGATCGCCAACGACAATGGCGGCGGGCAGCTTGTGATTTCCGGTACGAAAGCCGCCGTCGAGGATGGTGCGCGGCTGTGCACGGAGATGGGCGCCAAGCGCGCGCTCATGCTTCCGGTCTCCGCGCCCTTCCATTCCGCGCTGATGCAGCCGGCGGCCGAAGCGATGCGCGAAGCGCTGTCGAAGGTGGTCGTGAACGCGCCGTCGGTGCCGGTCGTTGCCAATGTGACGGTCTCGCCGATCGCCGATCCCCACGAGATCCGGCGCCGCCTGGTCGAGCAGGTGACGGGGCGGGTTCGCTGGCGCGAAACGGTGGAGTGGCTGGCGGCGAACGGGGTGGCGACACTATATGAGGTCGGCGCCGGCAAAGTGCTGTGCGGTCTGGCCCGCCGCATCGACCGTAACCTGAACGCGGTGGCGGTCAATTCACCGGCCGATGTGGAAGCCGCACTCGCGACGCTCGGCTGAAGCCGAAGCGCCGAGTTCGGGAAGACCCGGGCGAAGGACCGAAGGAGAGGAAAATGTTTGATCTCAGTGGGCGCAAGGCCCTCGTCACCGGTGCCTCCGGCGGTATCGGCGAAGCGATTGCGAGGGCTCTCCATAAGCAGGGCGCGACGGTCGGCCTGCATGGAACGCGGCAGGAAAAGCTGGAATCGCTCGCCTCCGAATTCGGGGATCGGGTCAAGGTCTTCCCCGCCAATCTTTCCAGCCGCGACGAGGTGAAAGCGCTCGGGCAGAAGGCGGAGGCCGAGCTCGAAGGCGTCGACATCCTCGTCAACAATGCCGGCATTACCAAGGACGGACTGTTCGTGCGCATGTCCGACGCCGATTGGGATTCGGTGCTGGAGGTGAACCTGACATCGGTGTTTCGCCTGACACGCGAACTGACCCATCCGATGATGCGCCGCCGCTACGGCCGCATCATTAACATCACCTCGGTCGTCGGCGTCACCGGCAATCCGGGGCAGGCCAACTACTGCGCTTCCAAGGCCGGCATGATCGGGTTTTCCAAGTCGCTGGCGCAGGAGATCGCGCCGCGCAACGTGACGGTGAACTGCGTCGCACCCGGCTTCATCGAATCGGCGATGACCGAGAAGCTCAACGACAAGCAGAAGGACGCGATCCTGGGCATGATCCCCATGAAGCGGATGGGCGTGGGCGACGAGATCGCGTCGGCCGTGGTCTATCTGGCGTCCGCCGAGGCGGCATACATGACGGGCCAGACTCTCCACGTGAACGGCGGCATGGCGATGATCTGATGTCGCTCGTGGCGCCGGGGAGGAATACTGCTTTGCGGCACATGCCGGTTCGTGATATGCGGCGCGAGCCAGCGAGAGAGGCGGCCGTTGCCGCCCCTGCGGCAGGTTTCCAGCACCGAACCGTCCCGCCGGGAATGCGCCGTTGAAGGGCGAGAGCGGGGCCATCTTTCAGCTTGATTAGCGGTTGACCTGCCGCTAACGAAGACCAACTTGAACCGAAGTCGAGGGTTTTGAAATGAGCGATACTGCAGAACGCGTAAAGAAGATCGTTGTCGAGCATCTTGGCGTCGACGCGGACAAGGTGACCGAGCAGGCGAGCTTCATCGACGATCTGGGCGCCGACAGCCTCGACACCGTCGAACTCGTGATGGCCTTCGAGGAAGAGTTCGGCGTGGAAATCCCCGACGATGCGGCCGAAACCATCCTGACGGTCGGTGACGCCGTGAAGTTCATCGAGAAGGCTTCGGCCTGAAGGCGTCGGGCGCACCAAGCGCCCGTCGAGTGAATTCGCATGAGACGTGTCGTCGTAACTGGCCTTGGTCTCCTGTCTCCCTTCGGAACGGGCGTCGAGCATTCCTGGAAACACCTGCTTTCCGGAAAGAGCGCGGCGCGCCGTATCGAAACTTTCGAGACGGGCGACCTGGCCTGCAAGATCGCCAACGTAATCCCGCGCGGTGACGGAAGCGACGGCAGTTTCAATCCTGACCAGGTGCTGGAACCCAAGGACCAGCGCAAGATCGGCGATTTCATCATCTACGGCATCGCCGCGGCCGACGAGGCGCTGCGGGATTCCGGCTGGGAGCCGAAGACGGAGGACGACCGTTATGCCACCGGCGTGATGATCGGCTCCGGCATCGGCGGCGTCGACGGCATAGCCGAGAATGCGCTGATCCTGCACGAGCGCGGCCCGCGCCGCATCAGCCCCTTCTTCATTCCGGGCAACATCATCAACCTGGTTTCGGGCCAGGTCTCGATCCGGCACGGGCTCAAGGGCCCCAACCATGCTGTCGTGACGGCGTGCTCCACCGGCGCGCATGCCATCGGGGACGCCGCGCGGCTGATTGCTCTCGGGGACGCGGACGTCATGCTCGCAGGTGGAACCGAAGCGCCGATAAATCGGCTGTCGATCGCCGGTTTCGCCGCCTGTCGTGCCCTTTCGACCGCCTACAACGATACGCCCGAGAAGGCATCGCGCCCCTATGACCGGGATCGTGACGGTTTCGTCATGGGCGAGGGCGCCGGCGTCGTCGTTCTGGAGGAACTGGAGCACGCAAAGGCACGCGGCGCGAAGATCTACGCCGAAGTCACCGGTTACGGGCTGACGGGTGACGCCTATCACATCACCGCGCCGTCCGAGGACGGAGACGGGGCGTTCCGCTGCATGAAGGCTGCCCTGAAGCGTGCCGGCATCTCGCCGTCGGACATCGACTACATCAACGCCCACGGCACCTCGACCATGGCCGATACGATCGAGCTTGGCGCCGTCGAGCGGCTGGTCGGCAATGCCGCGTCGGAGATCTCGATGTCCTCGACTAAGTCGTCGATCGGTCATCTTCTCGGCGCGGCCGGCGCCGCAGAGGCGATCTTCTGCGTGCTCGCGATCCGCGACAACGTTGCGCCCGCGACGATCAATCTCGACAACCCGTCGACTGAGACGGCCATCGATCTCGTCCCGAACACGCCGCGCGAGCGCAAGATCGACATTGCGCTTTCCAATTCGTTCGGCTTCGGCGGCACGAACGCCTCCCTGGTATTCCAGCGATACAATGGCTGACCGGCGCGAGCCGCGAATTTTGCCATATTCGTCGATATGGTCCGGTGACCATGTCGTGATTCCGCTTCCTTCCGACGGAGCGTAGCCGACCACACAAGCAGCCGTGCTGGAACAGCACGGAACGGGACGTTCGCGGTAGCAACGAGACGAACGCCGTTCGAGGGAGCCTTGGGACGAGGATGACGACCGAAGACAATGCAACGTTCGGCAGGCGAAGCGATGTTCCCAAACCAATTGTCCCCAAATCCGCGACAGAGGCGCTGAGGCCCGAGATGGGTACGCCTCCGCCAAAGCGCGTTCGACGGTCGCGCGGCTCGCGCAACCAGTTCGTGGTCTTCCTGAATTTCGTCATGTCCTCCATCGTGCTCCTGACGCTGGCGGCGGGCGCACTCCTTTATTTCGGCAAGCGCGAGTTCGAATCACCGGGTCCATCGCTGACCGGCGACGTGGTGATGGTTCAGCCGAACTCCGGCGTCAGGGAGATCGCCTCCCTGCTCGAGCGGCGCGGCCTGATTAGCGACGCGCGCATTTTTCGCTACGGCGTCCAGGCCTACGGGCACGATGCGAGCCTCAAGGCCGGCGAGTACGAGATCAAGCCGGCAGCCTCGATGCGCGACATCATGGAACTCCTGGAGAGTGGGCGATCGGTCCTTTATTCGCTCACCGTTCCCGAGGGCCTGACGGTCGAGCAGGCGTTTCAGCGAATCGCCGAGCATGAGGCGCTGACCGGCGAGATGCCGGCGGAAATGCCGCCGGAGGGCAGTATCGTGGCCGACACCCAGCGCTTCACGCGCGGAACCACGCGCAAGGAAGTCATCCAAAGGCTGATTGCCCAGCAGAAGGCACTCGTCGAGAGTGTCTGGGAGCGCCGGGTCGAGGGCCTGCCGCTCAAGGACATCAACGAGTTCGTGACCCTTGCCTCGATCGTAGAAAAGGAAACCGGAGAGCCCGATGAGCGGTCCCGCGTGGCCGCGGTCTTCATCAATAGGCTGAGGAAGGGCATGCGGCTCCAGTCGGACCCGACGATCGTGTATGGCCTCTTCGGCGGCAAGGGCAAGCCATCGGACCGGCCAATCTACAGGTCCGATATCGACAACCACACACCCTACAACACTTACCAGATCGACGGCTTGCCGCCCACGCCCATCGCCACGCCGGGCCGGGCCTCTCTCGAAGCGGTGGCAAACCCGTCCCAGACGAACGATCTCTATTTCGTCGCCGACGGCACCGGGGGCCATGTCTTCGCCGAGACGCTCGACGAGCACAACCGCAACGTTGCGCGCTGGCGAGCGGTCGAGCGGACGCAGAAGGAAAGCGCCGCCCCGGCCGGCGGGGAAGCAGGCAGCGGCGACTGAGCTCATCGCGGGCGGGGGGGGACTCCATGGCGGTTCAAAGCATGACGGGTTTTGCCCGCGCCGGTGCCGAACACGACGGAATGGCCATCGCGTGGGAAATCCGCTCGGTGAACGGCAAGGGGCTGGAGGTGCGATTGCGCCTGCCGCCCGGCTTCGAAAGGTTGGAACAGCCGGCAAAGCAGGTCGCGCAGAAACGTTTTGCGCGAGGCAACGTCCAGGCCACGCTTGCGGTGTCCCGCACGGGTGCCGCCGCGCAACCCGTGCTCAACGAGGCATTCCTGGAGGCGGCGGCGAAGCTGGCCCGCGACCTCGAGGAGCGGTTCGGATGTCGGCCGGCGACCGCCGATGGTCTCTTGGCCTTGCGGGGCGTTCTCGAGGTGCCCGATCTCATCGAAAACGAGGAGGCGCGTGCGGCAGTCGATGAAGCGGTGCTCCGGTCACTCGCGGCCGGCTTTACGGATCTCGAGCGGGCGAGGCTAGCCGAAGGTGCGGCGCTCGCGAAGGTTCTCCTGAGGCAACTCGATACGATCGAAGAACTGACGCTGAAGGCCGAGGCCGATCCCTCCCGCGATCCCGCGGTCATTCGGGAGCGCATCGCGGCCCAGGTGAGCATGATCATGGAGGCGACGGGATCGGCGCTTGATGAAACGCGGCTGCACATGGAGGCGGCGCTGCTGGCGACCAAGGCCGACATCCGGGAAGAGATAGACCGCCTCAAGGCCCATGTCGCCTCCGCCCGCGAGATGATCGCGAAAGGCGGCGCGATAGGCCGGCGCCTCGATTTTCTTTCACAGGAATTCAACCGCGAATCGAATACCCTGTGCTCCAAGTCCAACGCCACCGCGCTCACCGCGATCGGTCTGGAACTGAAGGCGGTCGTCGATCAGTTCCGCGAACAGGTGCAGAACCTGGAGTAGAAGAGGATGGTCGACAAGAATCCGGCCGAGAGCATTCGCCGCCGCGGCCTCATGCTCGTCCTGTCATCCCCGTCGGGAGCCGGGAAGTCGACGATCGCCCGCAATCTCCTGGAGAGCGACAAGGAGTTCGAGCTTTCCGTCAGCGTCACGACCAGGCCGCGCCGGGCAAGCGAGATCGACGGCGTCCATTACCATTTCCGCGGCCGGCGCGAGTTCGAATATCTTCGCGACAATGACGAACTGCTCGAATGGGCCGAGGTGCACGGCAATTTCTACGCGACCCCGCGCGAGCCGGCGGAGAGGGCGATCTCGGAAGGCCGCGACATGCTGTTCGACATCGACTGGCAGGGCGCCGAGCAGTTGCGCGAGCGCATGAGGGGCGACATCGTCTCCATCTTCATCCTGCCGCCTTCGATGCGCGAGTTGAAAGACCGGCTGCGCCGCCGCGCCGAGGACCAGGAATCCGTTATCGCCGCCCGGCTGAGCAATGCTCGCGAAGAGATCGAGCACTGGCGCGAATACGACTACATCGTGATCAACAGCGATCTGGACGCGGCGTTCTCGTCGGTGAAGGCGATCGTGGCGGCGGAGCGGCTGCGGCGCGACCGACGGCCGGGACTCTTCGAGTTCGTATCCGGGCTGCTCGACGAGAAGCTGTAGCGCCTCTCAAATCGCGTTTGCCAGCGCGACGAACTCCTCGACCGACAGTGTTTCGGCGCGCCGAGTGCCGTCGATTCCGACCTTTCCCAGCAATGTCTCGCCGCCAAGGCTCTTCAGGCTCTGCCGAAGCATTTTGCGGCGTTGACCGAACGCTGCCTGCGTCACCCGCGAAAGCTTGCTTGCGTCGCAGGGAAGCGGCTCCGGCCGGGGAACCAGGTGCACGACCGCGGACGTGACCTTGGGCGGTGGCGTGAAGGCTTGGGCGGGCAGGTCGAAGGCGATACGGGCCTCTGTCCGCCATCCGGCCAGCACGGCCAGACGGCCATAGCTGCCGCTGCTAGGTGCGGCGACGATGCGCTCGGCGACCTCGCGCTGGAACATCAGTGTCAGCGAGGCGTAGAAAGGCGGCCAAGGCTCGGCGGTGAGCCAGCCGACCAGCAACTCAGTGCCGATGTTGTAGGGGAGGTTGGCGACGATCCGGACCGTCTCTCCGCCAGCGAGAGTATGAAAGTCGGTCCGGAGCGCGTCGCCCTGCAGGACCTCCAGCCGGCCGGGATAGCGCGCCTGGATCTCGGCCAGCGCGGACAGGCATCGTTCGTCCCGCTCGATTGCAATGACGCGTTTGGCGCCGTGCGACAGGAGCGCCCGCGTTAGGCCGCCGGGTCCCGGACCGACCTCGATGACGGTCGCCCCGTCGAGGTCTCCCGCCGCGCGCGCGACCTTGCCGGTCAGGTTGAGGTCCAGCAGAAAATTCTGGCCGAGCGACTTCTTCGCCATCAGCCCATGCCGCGCAATGACCTCGCGCAGCGGCGGCAATCCATCGGAACTCATGTCGGCGAAACGTTACGTTGACGCGTCGCCATCTCCGCCGCCATCCGCAGCGCCGCGATCAGGCTGTCCGGCCGCGCGATGCCCTTGCCGGCGATATCGAAGGCCGTTCCGTGGTCGGGCGAGGTACGGATGAAGGGCAGGCCGAGCGTGACGTTCACAGTCTCGTCGAAGGCCAGTGCCTTGGCCGGGATGAGCGCCTGGTCATGGTACATGCAGATCGCGGCATCGTAACCCTCCCGGGCCCGCGCGTGGAACATGGTGTCCGCGGGCAGCGGGCCGAAAGCCTCTATGCCTTCCGCCCGCAGCAACTCGACGGCCGGCCGAACGATCGCCTCGTCCTCGACACCCATCGCACCATTCTCGCCCGCATGCGGATTGAGGCCGGCGATCGCCAGTCGAGGCTTCTCGATGCCGAAGCGTGCCCGCAGGTCCCGTGCCGTGACCCGCGCGGTCGAGACGATGAGATCGGTCGTGAGCGTTTTCGGCACGTCCGCAAGCGCGATGTGGATGGTTACGGGCACGGCGCGCAGTTGTGGCCCTGCGAGCATCATGACAGGCTGTACGGAAATGCCGGACGCCTCTACGCAGAGGTGGGCGAGATATTCGGTATGGCCGGGAAAACGGAATCCGGCATCGTAGAGCGGTTTCTTGGCGATCGGGTTCGTGACGACCGCAGACGCGGTTCCGGCTCTGACGTCGGCGACAGCCCTGTCGATGGACTCCAGGATACCAGCCGCATTGCCGCTGTCCGCGACGCCGGGATCGTCACGCACTGTCGCCTGGAGAGGCACGAGCGGAATGGCTTGCGCAAAAATCCCGGGCGCATCTTCCGCGGCGCAGGGGACAAAGGAAACCGAGGCGCCGACTTGAACGGCCCGTGCCTCCATGAGGTGGGGGTCCGAGATAAGGTAAAAGGGCGGCACCTGCCGCTCCTTCCTTGCCAGCCACGCCGCTATCGTGATTTCCGGCCCGATCCCGGCCGGATCGCCGCAAGTCAGCGCGAGCGGCGGCTGGTCAGCGCTGGACGATCCGCGCATTCTTGCGCAGTTCCGCTAGATATTCCTCGGACAGTTTCGAAGGCTTCTCTTCGCCGGCGATCTCGTTCTGGAACACCATCTGGGCGACGCGATCGTCGGACACTTCGCGCGCGCTGCAGATACCGATGAATTCCACGCCGCGGTCGGTTTCGCGGACGGGGGTGGCCTGGCCCGGCTTCGTGGCCTTGATCTTGTCCGCCCAGTCCGGCGGAAGTTCGGGCGCGAGCACCTTGCCGAGGTCGCGGACCGTCACGTCGAGCAGCCCCTTCGCGAATTCACGTGTCGTGTTGCATCCATTGAAGCGCGCACGCATGGATTCAGCCTCGCGCTTGCGCTTGCCAAGCTGCGCGGACCGTTCGGCCGCCGGGACGACGAAAATGATCTGCTGAAGGAGGTATTCGGTCGCGGTCGGCTTGTTTCCGCCCTGCTGGAGCATGCGCTGAGCCGCATCTTGCTCGCTGATCCGGGCCTCCGATCGCAACTTGGCACCGAGCACCTGGCTCCATCCCATCTGGGCGCGGATGTAGTCCTTGAAATGTGCCTTGGTCACGCCGCTCTGGGCCATGACCTGGTCGACCTGGGCAACGGAGAGCTTGTTGCCCGCGGCGAAACGGGCATAGGCGTCGTTTACCTGCTGGTCGGTTATCTTGATGCGCCTGCGGTTGATTTCGGAAACCTGCAGGGCCTGCTCGATCATTGCTTCGGAGGCACTGCCGGAACGTCGCTGCAGCTTCAGGAAGGCGGCGCGCCGGGCGATGTCGTAGCTCGTGACGGGGACGTCGTTCACGATGTACTTGATCTCGCTGGCAAATGCCCGCGTGGCAGTGGAAATCCCCGTCAAGCCGATCACGAAAGCGGCCAGAAGTGCCGGGAAGGTGAGGCGCCTCGTGGCAGTCATCATGCGATAAATCCTGTCTGGCTATACGAAGTCTCGGCGAAGATGCATGCGTTTCCTATGCGGCGAAAGCATGACGCGATCACTCGATGCCGAGTTGCGTGGACACTTCCTCGGTCGACGTGCCTATTTCGCCGAGTGTTCTTAGCGAAATGCGGAACGCGACATTGTAGTCGACTTCTTTGGTTGTCGTGCCCTCTTTGCGTTTGAACGTGAGCGCGTAGGAGAAGCACTCGTCCTCGTACTCCAGCCCGATGCTGCTCGTGGCGAGCGTGTTCGAATACAGGTCGTACGCGCCTCCTCCGAAAACGCGCCAGTTCTCGTCGAGCTTGTTCGATGCGCTCAGCCGCACTTCCTCGCGGTCGCGGTCGAAGCCGTAGAGCGGCTGTTCCTGGATGAAGGCATAGGTCGCGCTGAGTTTCGTCGTGCCGATTTCCGTCGTGGCGCCGACCTCGGCGCGTCTGGTTTCGAAAGTCTCCTCGTCGAAGCGCCCGCCAGCGAAAAACTTGAGACCCACCGGTGTGTCGAGATCCACATAGCCGACGAAATCCGACACGTCGCTCTCGAGCCCCGAAAAGGCGCCGGCATTTACGAAGTTCGGCGAAGCGTAGGGGTTGGTGCCGGCAATGTGATAGGACTGCCCGAATATACCCGACATATTCCAGCCGTTGCCGAAAGATCCGACATAGCGGATACCGAGATTAGCCCGGGTCCCACCCTCTATCAGGTCGTAGCCGGAAAACTTGTCCCGTTCGAAAAGCGATGCCGCGTCGAACACGAGGCTCTGCGCATCCTCGTTGGGAATGCCGAGCGTATCCCCGTAGGGGGCGTCAGGCCGGATGAAAAGCTGCCCGATTGGTTCGAGCACATGCGATGCGCTCGTCGTCGAAAACATCACCGGCCACCGCGCTTCCAGACCCGCGGTCGCCATGCCCCGGTAGTAGGACGAGCGGATGTCGGACGCCACGGTGCCATAGGTCGAACCGTCATAGGAGTAGCGCGACCCGCCAAGCTTGCCGGTCATGTGGTTGATGGCAGAGATGGTGGAATCCGAGGCGTCGACACCGATCGCGTCTCCGCGCACGCTGAGCAGCGGTGTCAGAAGAAGCCCGCCTCCGGTAATGAAACTGCGTTTCCACTCCGATTCCAGCGTGATCCGCCCCGTCGTCCCCTCTATGCCCCGTAGCGCGGGTACGCCGCTCGAATAGTCCCGGTCGCTGCGATGGACGATCGCTGTGTTGAGATCGAAGCTGAGTTCTCCGCCCGCGACGGGCTCGTCGACTGTCTTGGAGTAGTCCAGGGACGGAAGCACCCACGGCTGCAGCGAGTCGAGTTGCGTGCCCCGGAAATTGCGATCCTGAACGCTGAACTTCTGCAGGCGAAGGTCGAAATAATTCCGGTCGTTCAGACCGGTGAGGTAGATCTCGTTCGTCCGCTCGTACGCGTCATACCCCACGATGCCGTAGGTGGCGGAAAAACGCGAATCGCTCTGCACCATCACGTCCCATCCGAACGACCAGCGCGGATTAATGGTGAACGCGCCGCTCGTGCCGATCATGCCGCGCTGCTCGACGGTGGTGTCGACGTAAGATGACGGGAATTCGCTCGGATCCTTCTGGCTGATCCCGGCAATGGTCACCGAATATGCACCGTTGTTGAAGCGCTGGCGCCATTCGGCTTCGGCCAGGAAGCCCTGCTTGCCGTAATAGGTGCCGGTAACGGTCAGGTCGTATGTCGGCGAAAAGGCGAAGAAGTATGGGATCGATACGCTCGCGCCCAGATACTTCGAATAGCCGATCGCCGGCCGTAGAAAGCCGCTCTTGCGCTGGACCGTCGGGTCCGCCATCTCGAAATAGGGAAGGTAGGCGATCGGCAGTCCGAAGAACTCGAACCGAGCTCCTTCGAAGCGCACCACCTTCTCTTCGCCGTTCCAGATGATCTTTCGCGACTTCACGCGCCAGATCGGCGCCTTGTCGGGACGATCTTCGCACGGTTCGCAGGCGGTGTAGACGCCCTGGTTGAAGACGGTGACCCTGCCGCCGCGCCGTTCGGCGCTTTCCGCGGCGAAATAGGTGTCGTCAGTCGTCTCCACCGAGAGCGCGTTGATGAAACCGTCGCCGAAGTCCTCGGTCACGTCGATTTCGTCCGCGAAGATTCGTGTGCCTTGCCTGTCGACGATCTGGACGTTGCCGGACGCCACGATCCGCCCCGTGGCCTGGTTGTAGTCCACCCGCTCCGCGACCAGGCGGCTTCCGCCATACTTGATTCGGACCTGGCCCTGGGCGGTCACCGTCTGCAGGTCGTTGTTGTAGATCACCGTGTCCGCTTCGAGGTACATCTGGGTATCCTCGTCCGCCCCGGCGTCAAACGACGGCAGGTTCTGGGCATGCGCATTCGTAGCGCCGAGCGCGCAAAGCAACGCCAGAGCGGTCGCGCCGCAAAGCAGCCGCGCGCGAGCGGCTGGTCCGCTACCCCTCACCAACCCCAACTAACCGTCCTCCTTGTACAGCAGAAAGGTCACCCCGAAAAACATCGCGACGACCACAGGCATCCAGGCTGCGATGACCGGCGGCACGATCCCCGAACTGCCGAACGCCTTGACCAGAGTCGTGACGACATAAAGCAGAAAGCCCGCAAGGATGCCACCCAGAATCAGGGTCGCCGATTGGCCGAGTCTGACGAACCGCATCGACACCGTCGCCGCGATGAGCGTCATTGCGACCAGTAGCACCGGCATCGCAACAAGTGAATGATATTGCATGGCAAACGCATTCGCAGCGTAGCCGTATGCCTTCGCCACTTCGATCTTTTCGCCAAGTTCGAGGAAAGGCGTCGCCTCGGGGCGGGCGAGCTTTTCCTGGACGAACTCCGGGCGCAGGTTCGTTGCAACGCGCGTGGTTTGCACCGACACCGGCTTTTCGCCGGGAACTGATACGCGCACGTCGTGGAGCTCCCAGTATCCATCGGTCAGGTTCGCCCGGCGGGCATCCTGGCGCATCACGATGTCGCCGTTCTCGCCGAACTGGATGAAGACCGCGTCCGAAAGGGTCAGGCCCGAATCCAGCACGGCGCGTGCGCCGATGATGGTCTCGGTATCCTCCGTCTTCTGCCGCAACCAGGGCGCCGAGGAAGCCGAGATCGCGTTGGAGTGTCCGGAGCGGAGTTCGCTCTCGATCTGCTCCATCCGCGCCACTCCATGGGCCGCAATCGGGTTGAGGACGAAGATCGTCAGCAGCCCGAACATCAGCGCGCCGATGCAGGAGGGCAGCAGGAACTGCCACGCCGAAACGCCGGCGGCACGGGCGATCACGAGTTCGTATTTGCGGTTGAGGGCGATAAGAGTGGCCATTGCCGCAAAAAGCGCGACGAACGGCACCGTTTGCTGGAGGATCAGTGGAATGCGCAGGGCCGTCATCAGGATGCCCAACTCGAGGGAGTAACCCGGAAGCGACCCGAAGCGATTGGCCTGCTCCGTGAAGTCGATGATGAAGATGAGCGCGGAAATCCCGGCGAAGAACCAGAGGGTGATCACCACGTAGCGTCGGAAGAAGTACCGCCCGAGGGTCCAGCCGATCATGACCTGCCCTCCATCGGACGCAGAGGATTGAGCCAACCGATCATGCGCCGGAACCACGCCGCCAGCCATGCGATCCGGTTGCCCAGGGCTTCGGCCCACGAAGCGGGAAGCTCCAGCAGGCGCCCGGTGACGACGAAGTAGAGCGCAAAGAGCGAATTTCCCAGAAGCACGGCATAGAGGAGCGGTATGAAAGCCCGGCTGTCCTCAACCTTGTCGGCGAGGAAATACCCTTCCCACCGCACGAGCAATGCGTAGGCGATCGCCGTGACCATGGGGTGAATCCGCGCCTGCCGGTGCGAGCGCACATCGCCCGCGGCGGCAAGCGCGATCAGGGCGAAAACGATGGAGTAGGTCCAGTCGGTGAGCCTTCGATGCAATTCCGCCACGTAGAGCAGCGGGACCTGCTGATAGATGTTGTCGTCCGGATCGGGTTCCAGCAGGTATCCCAGGGTTCGGTCCTTGGGGTACAGGAAAACGCTGTCCGACTTGGACTTGAACTCGGAGAGATCGAACGCGTAGGACACGAACTTGATGACGGAGACATCGCCTCCCGGCGTCTTGCGGTGAACTTCGCCGTCGCGCATGAAGAGTATCCGGTCGTCGCCTTCGCTGTAGATTTCTCCTTGCTTGGCATAGAAGGCCAGGTCGATGTTCTTGGTGCGCGAATCCGCCACGAATATTCCGCCGAGACGACCGTCTGGAAGTCGCTCGGCGACTTGGACGAAGAGGCCGTCCTGAATCTTTCGGAACGACCCTTCCTCGATGACCGAGGTGAGGATGTCCGCATTGGCGTTGGCGATGATGTCGCGAACGCGCTGGCGTGCCGCGGGTTCGATCGCGTTGTCGACGAAGAACGAGAGCGTACTTGCCAGAAGCGCGAGAACGAGCACCGGTTTCACGATGGTCCAACGCGAGGTTCCCGATGCCGAGATGACGGCGAGTTCCGAATCCTGGTTCATCGCGGCGAGCGTCTGGGTCACGCCGATGATCACCGCGAAGGGCATGACGACCCCGACGACGGTTGGAAGCAGCAGCGTCGCCACCTCGAAGAAGGTCATGGCCGTCTGGCCGCTGTCGGTCACGAGATTGATGCGGCTGAGCGCCTGCGTGGTCCACGCTATGCCGAGCGCGACCGCGAGAGCGCTGGCCGATACCTTCATCGCACGGGAGAAGACGTATCGCTCGACGAGTTTCATAGGATGAATGCCAGCGCTCCTGTCCCTAGCCCTTCGCTCCGATGCGCCAGGCAGGCTATCCGCGCGAGGCTGGCCTTACAACCGCTCGCGCTTCGATCTGCGTTCAGAAAACCATCGTCCCCGATCACATTCATGATGGGTCAGCAGGGCTAAAAAAGGGCGAAGAAGCATGGTTAAGGCTTCGTTAGCCGCCAATGGAGGCAAATGCGATCACAATCAGGTTCACGAGACCGCCCGCCTGTTCTAGATATGTGCTCGATCTCAGACTCGGGCCCTCGAACAGAACCGGATTGACATGCACAAGCCACCATCGATTGCTTTCGCGAAGCTGACCGCCGCACCGAAGTCCGGCGCCGTCGTTCTCCTCATGGCCGATAAGGGCGGGCTGGGCGATGCAGTTGGCTCGGTCGATCCGTCCGGAGCGCTGACACGTGCGGCGGGTGCGGCCAAGTTCACGGGCAAGATGGCTACGCGGCTGGAGGTCTGGGCGCCCGAGGGAGCGCAGGCCGACCGGTTCTGCATCGTCGGCGCCGGCCAGGTCGACAAGCTGGACGAACAGGCCTGGATCAGGCTCGGCGGCGTCGCCTGCGCGATGGTGCAGAAGGCGGAACAGGCGGCACTCGTGCTGGATCTGCCGGGCGAGGCGCCCGGCGCCGATGCAGCAGCGGCCTTCGCCCTGGGGTTCCTGCTCCGCTCCTATTCCTTCGACAAGTACAAGACCAAGAAGGATGGCAAGGAAAAGGACGAAGAGGGCGAAGCCCCGGCGAAGATCGCCAAGCTGACGATCCATTGCGCCGATCCCTCGCGGGCGAAGAAGGCCTTCGCGGACGTGGATGCCGTGGCGGCCGGTGTATGTGTCGCGCGCGACCTGGTCAACGAACCGGCTAATATCCTCGGTCCCGTCGAGTTCGCGGACCGGGCGAAGAAGCTGGAGGACCTTGGCGTCAGGGTCGAGATCCTGGCCGAGAAGGAGATGAAGAAGCTCGGCATGGGCGCTCTGCTTGGCGTGGCGCAGGGATCGCCGCGCGGCGCACGCCTGGTGGTGATGCACTGGAACGGCGGCAAGGGGAAGGACCAGCCGATCGCCTTCGTGGGCAAGGGCGTCACCTTCGACACCGGTGGGAACTCGATGAAGCCCGCCTCCGGCATGGAGGACATGAAGGGCGACATGGGCGGCGCCGCTGCCGTGACCGGCCTCATGCATGCCCTTGCCGCGCGCAAGGCGAAAGTGAACGTGATCGGGATCATCGGCCTTGTCGAGAATGCCGTCGACGGGCACGCGCAGCGTCCCGGCGACATCGTCACCTCCATGTCGGGCCAGACCATCGAGGTGCTCAACACCGACGCCGAAGGCCGCCTCGTGCTGGCGGATGCGCTCTGGTACTGCAACGACCGTTTCAAGCCAGGCTTCGTCATCGACCTCGCCACGCTGACGGGCGCGATAATGGTTGCACTCGGACAGGCGCATGCCGGCCTGTTCTCCAACGACGACGCGCTCGCGCAACGGCTTTTCGCCGCGGGTCACGCCACCGGCGAGAAGGTTTGGCGCATGCCGCTCGGGCCCGAATATGACAAGCTGATCGAATCCAAGAACGCCGACATGAAGAACATCGGAGGTCGCTACGGCGGCGCGATCACGGCCGCGCAATTCCTGCAGCGCTTCATCAAGGACACGCCCTGGGCGCATCTCGACGTCGCCGGCACGGCAATGGGATCGCAGGCGAGCGACATCAATCAGTCCTGGGGATCAGGCTTCGGCGTGCGGCTGCTCGACCGGCTGATCAGGGACCACTACGAGGCGTGACGGAAATCCTCTTCTATCACCTGACGGAATCCACGCTCGAGGATGCGCTTCCGCCGCTCCTCGAACGTTCGCTCGCGCGCGACTGGCGGGTGGTCGTGCAGACCGGCAGTGACGAGCGCCGCGATTCGCTCGACCAGCATTTGTGGACATTCCGGGATGATTCCTTCGTCGCTCACGGCACCGATCGCGATCCACATGCCGCGGAGCAGCCCGTGCTGCTGACAACCGGCACCGGAAATCCCAATGCAGCGGCGATACGCTTCATCGTCGACGGCGCCCGTGCCCCGACCCTCGATGAATACCAGCGCGCAGTCTTCATGTTCGACGGACATGACGAAGCGCAGGTGGCGCTGGCACGCGACGACTGGCGGGCTGTGCGATCCGCCGGGCATCAGGCGACGTATTGGCAGCAGACACCGGATCGCCGGTGGGAGCGGAAGGCGTAAGCTTTTCCGGGACGGAACTCGAAGGGTCGCCTCGCGGCCCATTTCTGGACATCGCCGCGGGTGCGTGCCAAATCGCGCATCGACGACATGGCCGCAAGAACGGACTGCCAAGCATGCGCTTCTTCTTCCTGATCATCCTTCTTGCCGGCCTCGCACTGGGGGTCGGCTATCCCTGGGCGGTCAGGAACGTCAGCGGATACGAGATCGGCACCTTTCCGGTGTTCGGACAGGCTGGCGGATTCGTGCCCGCCGAAGTCGCGCTGGCACCGTCAGAGGCGCCGGTGAGCGTCACGGTCGAGATGCAGACCTCGGCGCCGTTCACCACCGGCGAGGGTGTGGAGGTCCTGAGGATAATCGCGACAACGGACAACCGGACGGTGCTCACCACCCCGGTCTCCTTCGAGAATGCCGAATCGCGGTCCGCAAGCCCGCAGGGCGGAATGGTCTATCGCGCCGACGTGGCAACCATCGATCCTGTCGACGGAGACGAGAACTACGTCTTCACCGTCGAACAGGGAGATATCGAAGACCTTCCGCTCGAAGGCGTCGTACTAATCCTGAATGCGGGCGCTTTCGAACTCGACCCGCGGGCCGTCCCCATCGGCTACATTCTCATTCTCGTCGGTGTGGTCGGGTTCGTGGCCATGTTCCGCCGCCGGCGCATTATCAATCGCAAGGCGGAAGCCGAGAAGCCGAAGTGGGGCAGGGGAGCCGAAAAGGGCACCGACAAGGAAGAATAGGCGGCCGACGTTTCGGCTGGAGCCTCGCCAGTTCTCCTAGATCTCGGAAAAATCGCCGGAGCGTCCCTTGCCGGACGCGAAGCGCGCGGCTCCGGCGCTGCCTTCCGCCCGAAAGGTTTCCGCGCTCTTCCATTCGTTGGCGAGCGCATGGGGAATGTCGAGCGACCACTGCTCGAGGGCGGACTTTCGGTCGGCGCGCATGCACGCCTGCGGAAACCGGCTGATCTGGCCGGCGAGTTCGAGGGCGGTCTCCAGCGCGGCGCCGTCGTCGCAGAGCCGGTTGGCAAGGCCGATCGCGAGGCACTCCTCGGCCTCGACCTGCCTTCCCGTGAGGATCAGATCCATCGCACGCCCGTGCCCGACGATGCGGGGAAGCCTGACGGTGCCGCCGTCGATCAGCGGGACGCCCCAGCGGCGGCAGTAGACGCCCATGTAGGCCGAGCGCTCCATCACCCGCATGTCGCACCACAGGGCGAGTTCCATGCCGCCGGCGACGGCGGGGCCGGAGATGGCGGCGATGACGGGCTTGGAAAGCGTCAGCCGGGTCGGTCCCATCGGACCCTTGCGCGGCTGGTCGTCATGTCCGTCGAAGCTCGCGTCGAGTTCGTGCTCTGCATACCAGGTCTCGCCCATTCCGCCCGCCGCCCGCTTTAGGTCGAAGCCGGCGCAGAAGGCGCCCGGTATGCCGGCCAGAATGGCCACCTTGAGCGCGGGGTCGCGGTCGAAGGCCGTGAACTCGGCGAACAGCTGCGACGCCATTTCCGGATCGACCGCATTGCGGGCTTCCGGCCGATCGATGGTGACGACCCTGATCTCGCCATGCGTCGCGGCCTTGATGCTCATTCGGCTATTCCTTGCTCGTATTCGGCGGAGAGTTCTAGCCATGTCTCCTCGTGCCGCGCCAGCGCGGCCGCGAGTTCAGACCGCTCCTTGGCGAGCCGGGTCGCCTTCTTCGGATCCTTCTCGTAGAGCGCCGGATTTGCAAGCTCGTCCTCGACACCGTCGAGCTTCTTTCGGGTCCGCTCGATCAGCCCCTCCGTCGCGCGCACCTGCTTCGCCACCGGCTCCATGGCAGCGCGGCGGGCGGCGGCTTCGCGGCGCTTGTCGGCCTTCGACGCCTTGTCCGCCTCGCGCTTCTCGCGTCTGTCCGCCGACCCGCCCGTGATCTGGCTGCGATAGTCGGACAGGTCGCCCTCGTAGGGCGCCACCGTGCCGTCCTTCACCAGCCACAGCCGGTCGGCAGTGGCCTCGATCAGGTGCCGGTCGTGCGAGATCAGGATGACCGCGCCCGGATAGTCGTTGAGCGCGTGGATGAGGGATTCGCGGCTATCGATGTCGAGGTGGTTGGTCGGCTCGTCGAGGATGAAGAGGTTCGGTCCCTCGAACGACGCCAGCCCCATGAGCAGCCGGGCCTTTTCGCCGCCCGAAAGGTCCTTCGCCGCCGTCGTCATCTTTTCGGTCGCAAGCCCCATCTGGGCGACGCGCGCGCGCACCTTGGCCTCAGGCGCGTCCGGCATCAGGCGCCGCACGTGCTCGATGGCGTTCTCCTCCGGGCGCAGGTCGTCGAGCTGATGCTGCGCGAACATCGCGACCTTCAATTGCGGCGCGATGGTCATGCCGCCAGTGTCGAGTTCCAGCCGGCTGGCGATCAGCTTGGCGAAGGTGGACTTGCCGTTGCCGTTGGCACCGAGCAGGGCGATGCGGTCGTCCTCGTCGATCCGCAGCGTCAGGTTCTTGAGGATCGGCTTGCGGGGCTCGTAACCGACCGCGCCGCCCTGGATGGCGACGATGGGCGAGGCCACGCTCTTGACCGGCTCGGGAAAGGAGAACGGCCGCACGGTCTCGTCGCTCCACGCGGCGATCGGCTTCATCTTCTCCAGCGCCTTGATGCGCGACTGTGCCTGCCGCGCCTTGGAGGCTTTGGCGCGGAACCGGTCGACGAAGGATTGCAGGTGCTTGCGCTGCGCGTCCTGCTTGACGCGCGCCTTCTCCTGCAACTCGATCTGCTCGGCGCGCTGGCGCTCGAACTGGTCGTAGCCGCCGCGCCAGAAGGTGAGCTTCTTCTGGTCGAGATGGACGATCGAGGTGACCGCGCGGTTGAGCAGGTCGCGGTCGTGGCTGATCAGGAGCACGGTGTGCGGGTAGCGCGAGACGTAGTTCTCCAGCCACAGCGTGCCTTCGAGATCGAGATAGTTGGTCGGCTCGTCGAGGAGCAGCAGGTCGGGCTCGGAAAACAGCACCGCCGCGAGCGCCACGCGCATGCGCCAGCCGCCGGAGAAGGACGACGCGGGACGCTTCTGAGCTTCTTCGTCGAAGCCGAGACCGGACAGGATCGTCGCGGCGCGTGCCTCGGCGGAGTGTGCGTCGATGTCGGCCAGCCGCATGTGGATTTCCGCGATCCGGTTCGCGTCCGTCGCCGACTTCTCCTCCTCCAGAAGGGCCGCCCGCTCCTTGTCCGCCTTGAGCACGATCTCGATCAGCGCCTCCTCGGTGCCCGGCGCTTCCTGCGCCACCTGACCGATACGCGCATTCTTCGGCAGCGATATGGTGCCGGTCTCTGTCGCGAGTTCACCGGTGATGGCGCGAAAGAGCGTCGTCTTGCCCGTTCCGTTGCGACCGACGAGCCCCGCCTTCGCGCCGGCGGGCAGCGACAACGATGCATGGTCGATGAGAAGGCGCCCGGCAATGCGCAAGGAGATGTCGGAAAGCGTGATCATGGCGGGCTTTTGGCGGACGCTCGCCGCAAAGGCAAGGGGAGGAGCATTTGGCCACTGCCGCGCGGGTGTGTATATTCAGGCTGACGCTACACATCGGAGGTGGCCGTGCGCACCAATATCGAAATCGATGAGGCACTCGTTCGGGAATTGATGGCTCTTACCGGGGCGAAGACGAAGAGACAGGTCGTCGACGAAGCTCTGCGTGACCAGCTCAAATGGCGCAAGGCCGTGAAGGATATCAGATCGCTTCGAGGAACCGTCGAGTGGGAAGGCGACCTCGACGCGATGCGCCGGGACAAGTGATCCTCGCCGATACATCCGTGTGGATCGACTATTTCGCCGGGCGCGAAACCAGTGCGGTTGCACGCCTGGACGCGGCGATCGAGGATCGTGAAATCGTGATGGGCGATCTCATCCTCGTTGAGGTGCTGCAAGGCGCAGGGAGTGAGCACAAGCTTCGCCAGATCGCTCGCAAGCTGTCTCCGATCCCCTGCGTAGTTCTCTGCGGCCCCGACGTCGCTCCTGACGCAGCGGCGAACTATCGCGCGTTACGGCGACGCGGCGTCACGGTGCGCGGCACTATCGACGTGATCATCGCTACGTGGTGCATCAGGAACGGAGCGCAACTCCTGCACAATGATCGCGATTTCGTCGCCATGGAGGGGCATCTGAGCCTGGCCGTGTGGCGCTGATCCGCATTCCCTCCGCGACAGCAGCCCCTCACGCGAACTGCCGACCTTCCTCCGTCCGCTGGAAGTAGATCATGTCCAAGCTCGGAGGTTCGCGGCCGAGCAGGGACAGGATGGTGTGCGCCTGGCCGCGGTGGTGGGTCTGGTGGTTGAAGAAGTGGGCGAGGGCGGGCGCCAGCCGCTGGCTGACGGTCCGCATGTCGGTGACGGTGATGTAGGAGAAGCGGCCGGCGAAGGCCGCCTCGCCGAGGCCGTCGATCCAGCCGAATATCCGCTCGTCCTCGGCTTCGCGCGCGATACGCAGCGGGTCGAGATTGGGATGGATGATCGCGTCGAGAGACCGCGGCGCCTCGCCGTGGGCGGTGAAGCGCTTCATCCAGATGCGGTCCGCGACGAGGACGTGGTTCAGCGTGCCCATCATCGAGCGGAAGAACGCGCCGACGTCCTGCGCGAACTCGGCGTCCGTCAGGTCGGCGGCTGCATCGTAGAGTCGCCCGTTGGCCCAACCGTTATAGGCGGCGAGCATCTGAAAATGGTGCTTCATCCTCTTTTCTTTCCGGTCGAGACGGGTTCAATTGCCGCCTCCATTAACACCTGCCGGGGAGCCGTTCCAATGGCCATTCTGCTCTACGAACTCGTCGGTGCCGACGCCGCGCGGCCGTTCAGCCCGCATTGCTGGAAGATATCGATGGCGCTGGCCCACAAGGGGCTGGAGTACAAGTCCATGCCGGCTCCTTTCACGGCCATTCCCAGGGTCGAAGAGGGCGCGACCAAGACCGTTCCGCTGATCAGGGACGGCGACCGTCTGGTGTCGGACTCCTTCGATATCGCGCTCTATCTGGAGGAGACCTATCCGGACCGGCCGACGCTCTTTGGCGGCGACGGAGGGAAGGCCATGGCGCGCTTCGTGGAGCGCTGGACCCAGCTAACGATCCATACCTATCTCGGCGCCGCGGTGCTGATGGACATCCATGACTGTCTCGATGCCGAGGACAAGGCGCATTTCCGGCGCACGCGCGAACAGCGCTTCGGCAAACCAATCGAGGAGGTGCCGGTCGGGCGCGAGGAGAAGCTGGTGGCGTTCCGGGCTTCGCTCGAGCCGCTGCGCAGTACGCTCTCCGTGCAGCCCTTCATCGGAGGTCAGTCTCCGCTGTTTTGCGATTACATCGTCTTCGGCGCCTTCCAGTGGGCGCGCATCGTCTCGTCGTACCAGCCGCTCGCGGAGGACGATCCCATCCGCGACTGGTTCGAGCGGTGTCTGCACCTGCACGACGGCCTCGGCGCGAAGGTTCCCGCGGCGGCCTGAGGGGCCGCTGGAAGCTTGCCTGCCCGCCATCTTGTCCCCTTGGCATCGTCGGGGGCGGCCTGTATAGAGCCGCCACTTTCCCAATCCGATTTCAGAAGGAACAGACGATGGCGATCGAACGCACCTTTTCGATGATCAAGCCCGATGCCACGAGGCGCAACCTCACCGGCGCGATCACCAAGATGCTCGAGGATGCGGGCCTGCGCGTCGTCGCGTCCAAGCGCGTGTGGATGAGCCTGCGCGAGGCCGAGGGCTTCTATGCGGTGCACAAGGAACGGCCGTTCTTCCAGGAGCTCACGGAATTCATGTCCTCCGGCCCTACGATCGTCCAGGTGCTCGAGGGCGAGAACGCCATCGCAAAGAACCGCGAAGTGATGGGCGCGACCAACCCGGCGAACGCTGACGAAGGCACGATCCGCAAGGCGCATGCGCTGTCGATCGGCGAGAACTCGGTGCACGGCTCTGACGCCCCCGAGACCGCCGCGCAGGAGATCAAGTACTGGTTCTCCGACATCGAGATCGTCGGCTGATCATCCGTCTCGCGGATAAAATATCGAAGGCCGGCCGCTTGCGCCGGCCTTTTTTCTGGCGCGGCGAAGCTCATACGAACGGCGAAGCAATTCGACCGTCCGGGGAGCCCGACTTGTCTTACCCCGACTTGCTTTACGACGTGTCGTTGGGCTTCGGTGCATAGCCGCTCAGGGCGCGGCCCGAGCCCGGTGCGACGGGGCCAGATGACAAGCTGCGCTGCACGGACCGCCAGTCGAACCGGCCCCCGATCGGCAACAGGGCGCAGAGCGCAACCGCCAGCGCGTAGAAGCGCGCGGCGAGGCAAAGAGCATCGTCAGGGTCATTCCCGACCGCCGCGATTCCTTCGAGCGCGGCGGGCGGCATGCCCGCTGCGTCGAAGACGAAGTCCTCCGCCACCATCTCCGCATGGCGCAGGATGAGGAGCACGAGCCAGCGGACCGGCGCGGACCGGCCGGCGACGCGCTCGGCCAGGTCGGCGAACGAGACGAGCAGCGCGATGACGCGCCGCAGCATCCTTTCGTCCACCATTGCCGCCTGCACGTCCATGTCGCGTCCTTTCGCTCACCGGGCATTGTGCCGCCGGTCGCGGGCGCGTGGATGGAATTCGAGGAAGTCGTTGATCCGGCTGGTGTAGGCACCGGTCTCGTCCACGCCGGCAGCCCCCTCCGCTTCGTCATCCTCGGCCGACCGGAGCGCAGCGGAGGGAGAGCCGAGCATCCATGCCTGAGAGGTGGCGAAGGTGAGGTGGCGGAGGAGGGGCTTTCTGCACCACCTCCCGTGGCCGCGATGCCCAGGCGTGGATCCCAGGGTCTGCGCCTCCGCTATCCCTTCCGCTTCGCCTTGGGATGACGAAGGTGGGGGGTGTCCTCGCTAACCGTCGGCGGCGGGCGGTGGGGGTCGGCTGCTCGCGATCGACAGCCGCAACCCGAACTGATGGCGCATTCGGAGCGCCACTTCCTTCAGGGTCTGCGCTTTCGCTATCGCTCCGGCTGCGCCCTGAGATGACGCAGGTGGGCTGGCGATGACTAGGACTTGATTTCCGCCGGCTGATCCCCTGACGCCCAGCGCGACGCGGCGTGGTCGTCGGCATCGCGTGCCTCGACCCATCCGCCTTCTGTCCCGTCGCGGCGGTGTTCCTTCTTCCAGAAGGGCGCGCGGGTCTTGAGGAAATCCATCAGGAACGAGGCGGCCTCGAACGCCGCCTGCCGGTGGGCCGAAGCGGCGACGACGAGCACGATGTTCTCGCCCGGCGCGATCCTGCCATGACGGTGGATGGCGGTGAGGCCGGTCAGGGGCCACCGCTCCGCGGCCTGGCGGGCGATGCGCATGATTTCCGCTTCCGCCATGCCGGGATAGTGCTCCAGTTCGAGCGCGGCGAGGGTGCCCGCGTCGTCGCGGCAGATGCCGGAGAAGGTGACAACCGCGCCGACGTCCCGGCGATCGCGAGACAGGGCGGCCGCCTCGGCGGCGAGGTCGAATTCCTCCGCCTGGATGCGCACCACCGGTGTCACGGGTGCGTCCGGCACGTCATCCTCCGGTCATGGGCGGGAACAGCGCGATCTCCGAGGCGCCGGTGATCGTTTCGCGATGGTCGACATGTTCTTGGTCGATCGCAACGCGGATCACGTCCGGGTGCTGTAAGGCGTGCTCGTAGCCCTCGCCGCGCGCCTTCAGCCATCGCAGCAGGTCCTTCACGGTGGCGACGTCCGGCGGCAGCGTGACCTCTTCCTCCGAGAGGCCGATGCGTTCGCGCACCCAGGCGAAATAGATCAGTTTCATGAGCTTGCCGTCATTCGTCGATGATGTGCCTGATGCCGGCGCGGAAATAGTCGTAGCCCGTATAGAGCGTCACCAGCGCCGAGACCCATAGCAGCGTGATCCCGATCTCGGTCGTATAGGGCAGAACTTTGTCTCCCGCGGGGCCGGCGAGCAGGAATCCGATCGCGACGAGTTGGAGCGTCGTCTTCCACTTGGCGAGCCGGGTGACCGGCACGCTCACCTTCAGTTCGGCGAGGTATTCGCGCAGGCCCGACACCAGCACCTCGCGGCACAGGATGATGATCGCGGCCCACAGCGACCACTTGTCGATGGTGCGATCATAAGCGAGCAGCAGCAGGACCGCCGCGACGAGAAGCTTGTCGGCGATCGGGTCCAGCATCTTGCCGATGTTCGACGTCTGCGCCCAGATTCGCGCGATATAGCCGTCGAAATAGTCGGTGATGCTCGCCACGGCGAAAATGGCGAAGGCGGACCAGCGCCAGAAGTCGGTCGGCCGCGTGCGTCCCTCGAGATAGAAGCAGAGCAGCACCAGCGGCACGGCCAGGATGCGCGCATACGTCAGCAGATTGGGCAGGTTGAATGCGCGTCTAGCCATGAAAATCCGGACCGAAGTGAGCGCTACACAAACCAGATGGAGTGGGCCGGGGTCAACCGCAACCGGCCGGGGCCTTCTTGGGCCACGGACGGAACACTGTTTTTTGTGATTGCAGAGGGCTTGACCGTGCCAAGGCATAGAGTCCCAGGGAAACATCCATCGTTCCTCAGAACAGGCTGGCCAGCAGGTATAAGATCGCGGCCATGAGCCGGAACACCGATTCGATACTCGGCGGGGCTGAACGCTTCTTTCGAGAAGTGGGAGGATCGCCAGGGAGGCGGGGGCGTTTGGACATCGGCGGACGGAATCCTTCATTGATAAGATCAATTTTGGATTCTGTCTCGCAGTACTTTTAGGGACGCCATTTTTCGGGGGTTGGCAAGGAAAAAATCGGGAAATTTTTAGACGCCCAGAGGCCTTGAAGTTGTAATCGATTAAGATATTGAAATAATTGATAAAAATAGAAGCAACAAGAGATAGTTTCCCCAGGAAAATTTGCGTCCAGTTTTTTCCTTCCAAGCACAAGGCGATCGGATTGGATCAAATCCTGATGCTGAAGCTGTGAGTCGAAACCGGATGCGACAATGGTTCGCTTGTGCGTAAGGTGCGCAATCGGCGCGCACGAACGAGATTATCTCGTCAGATTCCCCCTTGGCAAACCCGTCGACGCGCGTTGCGTTCTAGTTTTCGTGGAAATGCTCGTAGATTTGCCGGGCGATTCCGGCCGAGATCCCTTCGACCGTCATCAGATCCTCCACGCCGGCCTTGCCGACCGCCTTGGCGGTGCCGAAGTGGTGCAGCAGAGCGCGCTTGCGCGAGGGGCCGATGCCGTCGATCTCGTCGAGCGGGCTGCGCACCATCTCCTTCTTGCGCCGCGCCCGGTGGGAGCCGATGGCGAAGCGGTGGGCTTCGTCGCGCAGGCGCTGGATGAAATAGAGCACCGGATCGCGCGGCGGCAGCATGAAGGGTTCGCGCCCCGCGACGAAGAAGCGTTCGCGACCCGCGTCGCGGTCCACGCCCTTGGCGACGCCCACGGCAGCCACGCGGTCCTCGATGCCGAGTTCTGAAAGGATCTTGCGCACGGCGGACATCTGTCCCGCGCCTCCGTCGATCAGGATGAGATCGGGCCAGGCGGGGAAGGCGCCGCTGTCATCCTCGCTCTCGCCTTCCGCGCCGCCGCTATCCGCCGTCGCGCCGGGTGACTGGCCGTGTTCCTTGAGCAGCCGGGAGAAGCGCCGCTGCATCACCTCGCGCATCATGCCGAAATCGTCGCCGGGGGTGATGTCGGTCGAGCGGATGTTGAACTTCCGGTACTGGTTCTTCACGAAGCCTTCCGGGCCCGCCACGATCATCGCTCCGACGGCGTTCGTGCCCATGATATGGGAGTTGTCGTAGACTTCGACGCGCCGGGGCGGCCGCTGCAGACCGAAGGCGTCGACCAGTCCGGCCAGCAGCCGCCCCTGGGAGGAAGTCTCGGCCATCCGGCGGCCCAGCGCCTCGCGAGCGTTCTGCAACGCGTGGTCGACCAGGCCTTTCTTCTCGCCGCGTCGGGGGACCGAGATCGTGACCTTGCGGCCGGCTTTGGTGGCGAGCGCCTGGGTGAGCAGTTCCTGCTCCTCGACGACGTGCGACAGCAGGATATGCCGCGGGCACGGCTTGTCGTCGTAGAACTGTGCCAGGAAGGCGCCGAGCACCTCGGCGGATTCCAGCGAGGGGTCGGCCTTCGGGAAATAGGCGCGGTTGCCCCAGTTCTGCCCGGTGCGGAAGAAGAAGACCTCGATGCAGCTCTGCCCGCCTTCCTGGTGGATGGCGACGACGTCCGCCTCCTCGACGGATTGCGGATTGATGCCCTGGTGGCTCTGGACGTGGCTGAGTGCGGCGAGGCGGTCGCGGAAGACCGCCGCGCGTTCGAAATCGAGCGCCTCGGAGGCCTCCTGCATGGCGCCGGAAATCTCCGCCTTCACCTTCTGGCTGCGGCCGGACAGGAAGTCTTTCGCCTCATTGACGAGTTCGGCGTAGTCGGCCTCGCCGATCTCGCCGGTGCAGGGGCCCGAGCAGCGCTTGATCTGGTAGAGCAGGCAAGGTCGCGTCCGGCTTTCGTAGACCGAATCGGTGCAACTCCTGAGCAGAAACGCCCGCTGCAGCGCGTTGATGGTGCGGCCGACCGCGCCGGCGGAGGCAAAGGGGCCGAAGTACTCGCCCTTGCGCGAGCGCGCGCCCCGGTGCTTGAAGATGCCGGGCGCGGTATGGTCGCCGGTCATGAGGATGTATGGGAAGGACTTGTCGTCCCGAAGCAGAACGTTGAAGCGCGGCCGCAAGCGCTTGATCAGATTCGCTTCCAGCAGCAGCGCCTCGATCTCGGTCCGCGTGACGACGAACTCCATCGAGACCGTCTCGCGCACCATGCGTCCGATACGGTTGGTGTGGAACCGGCCCTGCGCGTAGTTCGAGACGCGCTTCTTGAGACTGCGCGCCTTGCCGACATAGAGCACGTCGCCCGCCGCGTTCATCATGCGATAGACGCCGGGCGCGTTCGGCAGACGCTTCACGAAATGGGCGATGACGTCCGCGCCGCTCTTGCCCTCCGCGTCGATCGAAGCCGAATCCCATTCGACCGCCGGCACGTCGGAGGCTGCCGCCGTGGTTTCGAAGGCCTCCAGGTCGGTGTCTTCGTCGCCGTCCGAATCGTCTCCTTCCGCGCCGGGCAGGAAGCCGGCGACGTCGTCACTCTCGGTTTCCGGTCGCGCCTTGCGGCCCGCGGGAAGCGGGCGGTGTTCGGTCTTGGTCGAGTTCATTCGTGCATGCCTGTCACATCGGGCGTCTGCCAGGCAAGATGCTGGCCGCCGTCGAGCGCGATCATCTGGCCTGTGATCGACGGCGTCTCCCACAGATAGCGTATCGTGGCGCCGAATTCCGTCAGCATCGGGCCGGTCTTGAGGAGAAGGCCCTCTTTCTGCTGTTCGAAATCCGATTCGCGCTGACGCTGGTTCCGCAGTGTCGGACCGGGACCGATCGCATTGACGCGGATGCGCGGCGCGTAAGCCTGGGCCATGGTCTGCGTGGCGGTCCACAGCGCCGACTTGGAAAGGGTGTAGGAGAAGAACTGCGGCGTCAGCTTCCAGACGCGCTGGTCTATTATGTTGACGATGAGCGCCGCTTCTCCTTCCGGGAGCCGCCGCGCCATGTCGGACGAAAGCTGGACCGGAGCTTCGAGATGCAGGGCGAAGTGCCGGTCCCAGGTGCTCCAGTCGGGCGATTGCGCTTCGTCCCTGTCGAAGGCAGACGCATTGTTGACCAGGAGGCGGACGGGGCCAAGTTCGGCTTCCGCCGCCTCGATCACCCCGGCCGTTTCTTCGCGATTCGCGAGGTCGGCGCGCACGACCGCAGCCCTACCGCCCTTTTCGACGATCGAGGCGCGGAGTGGCTCGGCTTCCGCGCAGGAGCGGTTGCAGTGGATCGCGACGGCGAAGCCGTTCGCGGCGAGGTCGGCCGCGATCGCCGCGCCGATGCGCCTCGCCGCGCCGGTGACCAGCGCAACCGCCTTTTTCGCCATGATTTCCACCCGCTTCGTTAGTGTTCCATTCATATATGCGGCCGAAACGCGAAAGAAAGCGGCCTCCCGCCGATAGCTGCCACGGTCAGGGCGGCGATAGCCTCTTGGCTTGTCGAGAAGGCCTGGCCGGCAATCTCTAGAGTTTTCATAAACTTGTCGGCATTTCGCATTCGGCCTTCATTGCCGGGAGACGGGTCGGTGTCAGACCCTGTTGCATGAATGACACGTCATCTTTCCGCCATTTCGCCGCCAGCCGATGACCCCTTTTGACCTTCGGTTCAGCCTCATTTGTCACCGACATTGGGAACACGCCCGGCCCGAGAACATTCCTCCCCGCGGGTCGGGGCGCGTTTCAGAGTAGGAGACCGAGCGTCTCCGCAAGTACGGCTAAGGAGCTATGACAATGTCAAACAAGATTCTCTCCGGCAGGAACGTTGCCGCTGCTTTCGGGCTCGCGGCCGTCATGGGCGCCATGCCTGCCTTCGCGGCCGACGTCATCGGCGAGGAGCCGCCGGCACCGGCGCCGATCCAGTACGACCAGGTTCCCGTCGCATCGTGGGCTGGCGGGTACGCCGGTATCCAGGGCGGCTACAACTTCAGCGGCGAAGACGAGGTTCCGGGCAATTCCATCGACACCGATGGCTTCAACGGTAGCGTGTTCGGTGGCTGGAACGGCCAGAGCGGCATGTTCGTCTACGGTCTCGAAGGCGATATCGGCTATGACTGGAGCGACGGCGCCAATGCCGGGGTTGCTACCGATCATGGGCTGAACGGCTCGCTGCGTGCCCGCATGGGCGTCGCCGCGACCGACAACATCCTGATCTACGGTACCGGCGGTGGCGCCGCGGCCCGTGTCGAGGTGTCCGACGGCCTGACCTCCGACGAAAACACCATGCTCGGCTGGACAGCCGGCGTCGGTGCGGACGTCAAGGTGACCGAGAAGGTCTTCGTGCGCGGTGAATACCGCTACACCGATCTCGGCAAGGAAGACTTCGCCCTGACCGGCGGCGCTACGGAAGTGGACTCGACGTCCAACAACTTCCTGCTCGGCCTCGGCTTCAAGTTCTAAGTCCCGGCAGCCGACACAGTCGGCCAGCCAACCAGAACGGCGAAAGGCCGGACCTCATGGGTCCGGCCTTTCGTGTGTCAGGAGAGCGTTCCTCGCGACGGGCTATTTCGGAACGTATTCGAGCAGTTCGGGAAAGCTTTTGTCGAACCGCTTCATCCAGCGCTTGAGCTTGGGCCTGCCGCGCTGCCAGTCCTCGCCGAATCGCAGCGACAGATAGCCGAGCGCCGCCCTCAGCGCGATGTGGCCGGCGTTGATCTTCTTTCCCAGCCGCGGCGCGTTCGCGTTCAAATGATCCAGCGCGCGCACCGCCTTCGACCACTGCTTGTCGAGCCATGGCTGATGGATCTTGTCTTCGGGGCGGAAGCGCCGCTCGTAAACATGCGCGAGCAGGCAATCCGCGATGCCGTCGCCGAGCGCCTCCAGGCGTTCGGCTTCGGCGCGCTTGGCGGCATTGCGCGGAAAGAGCCGGTTGCCGGACATGCGGTTCAGCTGCTGGGTGATGGCCCGGCTGTCGAAGATCGCGGCGCCGTCGTCCATCAGGAGCACCGGGATCTTGCCGAGCGGATTGGCGTCCATCAGCACGGCCGGTTCGGCATTAGTGTCGACCGCGACCGATTCGAACGGAATGTCGGCATAGGCCGCCGCCATGCGGACCTTGGCGCTGTAGGGCGATGCATTCGAGAAGAGGATGCGCGTCATCGGGATCCGGTTCGGTTGGAACGTGGTGCTGGGTTCGATGGAAGGGAAAGAAACCCTACCGCGCCACGCGGCAGCGGCCGTCGTAGACATTCCAGCGATCGAACCCGTCGATGCAGGCTTCGACGTTGGAGCCGACGCCTGCGAAGCCCATGCCTTCCTCGATGAAGTACCAGGCGGTGCGGCTCAGTCCGTCGGACAGCGTGACCGTGGCTTCGCAATAGGTGCGCGGTACCGGCCACGTCTCGGACGAACCGAGATAGCGCTGGAGTTGCACGTTCCGGAAATCGACGATCGCGACGTCCGGAAGGTTCGGGACGTGCTGGACCTGATAGCGGAAATTGTCCGAGACGCGTTTCAGCACCCATCCTTCGCTGCAGATGCTGCTGTCCACATAGTAGCCGCCGGAAAGATCGGCGCTGCTTGCCGGTGCGGTGACCGGCAATGACGCGCCGGCAGCGATTGCCGCTGATGTTGCGAAAGCCGCGAGACGGTTCATGGGGACCTGCCGGATTTTGTGGGGTGCTTCAAGTTCAGGCGGCACTCTGCGGTCCGGAGGGACACCGGTCAAGACGGATCGGTTGCCTTTCCCGCCCCGAAGCGTAACGTGAATTTGCGATGGGCAGGGGGATCGGCCGATGCAAGAGGACGTCAGGGGCGTCGTCGAACGCCTGTTCAGGGCAGCGGAAGCGGCCGACATACCCGCAGCGCTCGGGTGTTTTGCAGAAAACGGCGTGCTGATCGATCCGCACTATCCCAATCCAGAGATGCGCGGTCGGACCGAGATCGAGAAGGGTCTGGTCTGGGGACTTTCGGTCATGAAGCAGTTCGGCTTCCGGATCGCGCGGGTCTTCGAGGGCGCGGATGGCCGCAGTGCGGCCTTCGAGATCGACACCAACCACGTGCTGAAGGGCGGTCAGAAACTGTCTTTCCCGCAGGTCTTCGTGGTCGACGTGGAGGACGGGCTGATCGTCAGCATGCGCGCCTACGAGCCCTACGGCCCGAACGGCATCGGCGGCTTCTTCCTGGGCCTGGAGAGGTTGAAGCGAAGGGTCTTCCGTTAGTCGGCGTTCTCAAGCGTCGTCGGAGGGCGGGGCCTCGCCCGCGATCTCTTCGATCTGCCAGTTCCCGGCGCCACGTTCGCCGAGGCGTGCCGACAGTGCTGGCATGATCGTACGCATCTCTTCCTCCAGCGTGAAGGGCGGGTTGACGACGAGCATGCCGCAGCCGTCGAGCCTCGGTTCGGACGATGGTTTCCGGACGAGGATCGAAAAATCGGTAATCTTCGGAATCTTCGCGCCACGTAGTGCGTCGTGAAATGCGTTCACCGCGCCGCCATCCTTGATCGGGTACCACACGGCATAGATGCCGCCAGGCCAGCGCCGGTGTGCCCGGCCCAGCCGCTCCGCGATGCGGTCGAACTCGCCGGTCTCCTCGAAGGGCGGGTCGATCAGCACGAGGCCGCGCTTCTCCTTCGGCGGAAGCTGTGCTCCCAGCGCCAGCCAGCCGTCCAGCTGGATGACGCGGACCTGAAAATCGCCGGCGAACCGTGCCTTCAGGCGTGAGGCATCGTCGGGATGGAGCTCGACGGCGGTCAGGCGGTCGCGTGAACGCAGCAGGTGGCGCACCAGTGTCGGCGAGCCTGGGTAGTGGCGCACGCCTCCATCCGGATTGAGGGCGCGCACGGCATCCAGATAGGGTGCCAGCAGGTCGCTGGCCTGCCGCGGAAGGCTGGCGTCCATCAGCCGCCCGATACCACCCCGCCATTCTCCCGTCTTCTGCGCCTCGTCGGACGAGAGGTCGTAGAGGCCCGTGCCGGCATGGGTGTCGATCACCCGGAACGTCTTGTCCTTGTGCTTCAGGTACTCGACGATGCGCCCCAGCACGGCATGCTTGAAGACATCGGCGAAATTCCCGGCGTGGTAGGCGTGGCGGTAGTTCATGGCTGCGGCTTCACGTTCTTTCCCGAATGCATCACCACGCGTGATCGATCCGATCAAACGAAATCGTCCGGGCGGCCTGTAACGGGCTTCTGAAAGCGGTTACTCTCCCGGCATGAACCAGCTCGCGCCCATCCGCATCGGCCATTCGGCCTGTCCGCACGACTGCCCCTCGACCTGCGCGCTCGACGTCGAGATCCTGGGACCCGATCGCATCGGCCGGGTGTATGGGGCGAAGGAGAACACCTATACGGCCGGCGTGATCTGCGCCAAGGTGGCGCGCTATTCCGAGCGGATCCACCACCCCGACCGCCTGTTGAAGCCGCTGGTGCGCGCCGGCGGCAAGGGGGAGGGCGGCTGGAAGGAGGCGAGCTGGGAAGCCGCGCTCGATCTCGTAGCCGAAAAGTTCCTGAGGGCGGAAGATAGGCACGGTTCGGAGACCGTGTGGCCTTACTACTACGCCGGCACGATGGGCCTGGTGCAGCGCGATTCGATCAACCGGCTGCGGCACGCGAAGAAATATTCCGGCTTCTTCGACACGATCTGCACCAATCTCGCCTGGACCGGCTACGTGATGGGCACCGGCCGGCTCGCGGGCCCGGATCCGCGCGAAATGGCGAAGTCGGATTGCGTCGTGATCTGGGGTACAAACGCGGTCGCTACGCAGGTCAACGTGATGACGCATGCGGTGCGCGCCCGCAAGGAGCGCGGCGCGAAGATCGTCGTCATCGACATCTACGACAACGCGACGATGAAGCAGGCCGACATGGGCCTGATCCTGAAGCCCGGCACCGACGGCGCGCTCGCCTGCGCCGTGATGCACGTGCTCTTCCGCGACGGGCTCGCCGACCGCGACTATCTCGAAAAGTACACAGACGATCCGGCCGGGCTGGAACGGCACCTGGTCTCGCGCACGCCCGAATGGGCTTCCGCCATCACCGGCCTCTCCGTCGGGGAGATCGAGGCCTTCGCCCGGCTGGTCGGAACGACGAAGCGGACCTTCTTCCGCCTCGGTTACGGCTTTGCGCGGCAGCGCAACGGCGCGGTAAACATGCATGCGGCGCTTTCGATCGCCTCCGTCACCGGCTGCTGGCAATATGAGGGTGGCGGCGCCTTCCATTCCAACAGCGGCGTGCTGAAGCTCGATTCGTCCCTAGTCCAGGGCGGCGCAATGATGGACCCGTCGATCCGCCATCTCGACCAGTCGCAGATCGGGCGCGTCCTCACCGGAGACGCCGACGCACTGCAGGGCGGTCCGCCGGTGACCGCGCTGCTCGTCCAGAACACCAATCCGGCCAACGTCGCGCCAGAGCAGCGCCTGGTGAAGCGCGGCCTGCTGCGCGAAGACCTCTTCACCTGCGTCCACGAGCAGTTCATGACGGATACGGCGAAGCTCGCCGACGTGGTGCTGCCCGCGACGATGTTCCTGGAACATCACGACATCTACAAGGGCGGCGGCAACCAGCATGTCACGCTCGGCCCGAAGCTGGTGGACCCGCCGGAAGGGCCGCGCCAGAACCTCTTCGTCATCGACGAACTGGCGAAACGCCTGGGCGTGGCCGACCGGCCCGGCTTCGGCATGACAGCACGCGAGCACATCGAGATCATGCTGGAAAAGCGTGGTCTCGGCACGTTCGATACGTTCATGGAAGAGCGCTGGGCCGACCTGCAGCCGGAATTCGAGACGGCCCATTACCTATCAGGCTTCGGCCATCCGGACCGAAAGTTCCGGTTCAAGCCGCAATGGCAGGGCGGCGTCGCGCCCAACAAGCCGCCAAAGTCGATGGGGCTGATGGGGCCGCACGAGAGGCTGCCGGAGTATCCCGACCACGTCGACCTGATCGAGGTCGCGGACGAGAACCACCCGTTCCGGCTGGCCACATCGCCGGCGCGTTCATTCCTTAATTCGAGCTTCTCAGAGACGCCCGGCTCCGTGACGCGCGAAAAGCGCCCGGAGCTTCTGATCCATCCCGACGACGCGGTGGCGCTGGGCGTGGCCGACGGCGACCGCGTCGAACTCGGCAATGTCCGCGGCGAGATCGTGCTTCATGCGAAAGTGTTCGACGGCGTCCGGCGCGGCGTCGTCATCGCCGAAGGCATCTGGCCGAATTCAGCGCATGAACGCGGGGAGGGGATCAACGTGCTCACCGGCGCCGACGCCGCGGCCCCCTATGGCGGCGCGGCGTTCCACGACAACCGGGTGTGGGTTAGGGCGGCGGGCTGACCTAAGGCGTGAACCGCGCCAGGTGCTCCAGGTCGGTCTCCTGCCGGCGGAACATCTCTTCCGGCGAGGGCGAGAAGAGCCGCTGGTCCGGATCGCTTCCGCCCGCGCCGGCAAAGACGGTCCGGTCTCCTTCCAGCCGCGCTTCGCCGCGCGCGACCAGCGACAGCGCCATCGGGTAGAGCCGGTGCTCGGCGGTCAGCACGCGCTGCCCGAGCGTTTCGGCGTCGTCTTCCGGCAGCACAGGCACCGCGGCCTGGGCGATGATCGGGCCGTCGTCGGTCTTCTCCGTCACGAAGTGGACCGAACAGCCGTGGATGAGAACGCCCATCTCGAGCGCTCGGCGGTGCGTGTCGAGGCCCGGGAACGCGGGTAGCAGCGACGGATGGATGTTGATCATGCGGCCCGCCCACGCCGTCACGATGTCGGCGGTGAGGACGCGCATGTAGCCCGCCAGGCACACGATGTCGGGCGAGAATTCGGACAGCGCCTCCGAAACCGCGGCGTCGTGCTCCGCCCGTGACTTGAACCCCTTCTGCGGCACGCAAACGGCTTCGATCCCGCGGGCGCGGGCGGTCGCCAACCCGCGCGCCGACGCGTTGTTGGAGAGGACGCCGACGATCTCGGCGGGATACTCCGGCGACGAGGCCGCCGCCAGCAGCGCCTCCATGTTCGAGCCACGGCCGGACAGGAGGACGGCGACCCGCTTCTTTGTGCTCACAGTTCGATGGCTCCGCGATAAATGACGCCGGCGTCGCGGCGGGGACATATGCGACCGATGGGCGAGACCGTCTCTCCGGCCTGGTTCAGTACGGCGGCGACCTGTGCGGCCTGGCCGGCGGCGACCACCGCGATCATGCCAATGCCACAGTTGAAGGTTCGCAGCATCTCGAGGTCGGCGATGCCGCCGGTCTTCTGCAGCCAGCCGAACACGGGCGGAGCGTCGATCGCCTCGAGATCGATCTCGGCGGACCAGTCGTCCGTCAGTACCCGCGGGATGTTGTCGGGGAAACCGCCGCCGGTGATGTGGGCCAAGGCCTTGATGCCATGGGTGCCGCGCACCGCATGGAGCAAGGGTTTTACGTAAATGCGTGTGGGCTCGAGCAGGGCGCGGGCAAGGCTCCGGTCCTCGGCGAAAGGAGCCGGATCGTCCCATCCGAGGCCGCTCTTCTCAACGATCTTGCGCACCAGCGAGAAACCGTTCGAGTGCAGGCCCGAAGACGCGAGCCCCAGAATGACGTCTCCTTCGGCGATGTCATCGGTCGGCAACAGCAGGCCGCGTTCGGCGGCCCCGACGGCGAACCCCGCGAGGTCGTAGTCGCCCTCCGCGTACATGCCAGGCATTTCTGCGGTCTCGCCGCCGATGAGCGCGCAGCCGGCCATGCGGCAGCCTTCGGCGATGCCCGCCACTATAGCCGCGCCCTGATCCGGGTCGAGCTTGCCGGTCGCGAAATAGTCGAGGAAGAAGAGCGGTTCGGCGCCCTGCACGACGAGGTCGTTGACGCACATGGCGACGAGGTCGATGCCGACGGTCTCGTGGATGCCCGCTTCGATGGCGACGCGCAGCTTGGTGCCGACGCCGTCGTTGGCGGCGACCAGCACGGGGTCAGAGAATCCCGCCGCCTTGAGGTCGAACAGCCCGCCGAACCCGCCGATTTCGCCGTCGGCGCCCGGCCGGCGCGTCGCGCGCACCAGCGGCTTGATCTTCTCCACCATGGCGTTGCCGGCGTCGATGTCCACGCCGGCATCCGCATAGGTGAGCCCGTTTTTGCCGTCGCTCATTGAGCCGTGCCTGTCGGTTGACGGTGTTGCCGCCCGGTCCTTCGCATGAAGACGCCGGTGCCGCAAGAAGCCGGCCCGCATCGGTCGTCCTGGCGGGGAGCAAATCGGTGGACGGATTTCCACATACCGCTGGCTCCTTGAACGCGGCCACGCCAACGGCCATCTTTGGTCCGAATCAAAGGCGCATGCCGAGACCGGAATTTGACCGTCCCCAACTTCATCACGATCCTGCGCTTCCTCCTCGTCCCCGCCGTGGTGTTCGCGCTGCTGAGGGGCGAGGTCGACTGGGCGCTGGCGGGCTTCATCGTCGCCGGCGTTTCGGACGGCGTCGACGGTTTCATCGCGCGCCACTTCAACCAGCGCTCCGAACTCGGCGCCTATCTCGACCCGATGGCGGACAAGCTTCTGCTCGTCTCGGTGTTCGTCGTGCTAGGCTACATGGGGGAACTTCCCTTGTGGCTGGTGATCGCCGCCGTTTCCCGCGACGGCCTCATCGTCGGCGGGGTTCTGCTTTCGACGATCATGGGAAATCCGGTGGCCATGAAGCCGCTGTTCGTGTCGAAGGCCAATACCGCGGTCCAGATCGTGCTTGCGGCGCTGGTGCTCGGCCAACTCGCCTTCGAGGCGGAGCCCGGCCTGCTGCGCCTGGGACTGGTGGTGCTGTCGGGCATCTTGACCGCGGCTTCCGGCGCGGCCTATCTCGTCGCCTGGCTCAGGCACATGAATGGCGATGGCGAGAGCGAAACCTTCAGGGGCTGAACCCGAAACGGATGCGGCGGCAAACGCCTCGTTCCGGCGCCAGGTGCTGTTCTGGCTGGCGACGGGCGCGTTCTTCATCCTGTTCCTGCTGATCTTCAGCTCGATTTTGCTTCCCTTCGTGGCGGGCATGGTGCTGGCTTATTTCCTCGATCCCGTCGCCGACAAGCTCGAGAGCTTCGGCATGTCGCGGCTGGCGGCCACCATCACCATCCTGATCGCCTTCGTCGTGTCCTTCGTGCTGGCGCTGATGATCATCGTGCCCATCCTCGCCACGCAGCTTGCCGGTTTCGCGGCGAACCTTCCGGCCTACCTCGCGCAGCTCCAGTCGCTGGTGACGAACCTCGACCCGGCGTGGCTGGAACGCACCATCGGCGTGAAATCGGACAGCCTGCGCGAGGCGCTGAGCACGCTGATCACCCAGGGCGCCGGGTTCCTGACGGGGCTCTTCCAGTCGCTCTGGACCTCCGGTCTAGCCCTGATCAACATCGGCGGCCTGCTGGTGGTGACGCCGGTCGTGGCCTTCTACATGCTGCTCGACTGGGACCGCATGGTCGCGACCGTCGACAACTGGATCCCGCGTGAACATCTCGGCACGGTGCGGCGCCTGGCGAGCGAGATCAACCAGTCGACCGCCGGGTTCCTGCGCGGGCAGGGCACGCTCTGCATCATTCTCGGCGTCCTCTATGCGGTGGCGCTGACGGCGGCGGGACTGAACTTCGGGCTGCTGATCGGACTGGTCGCGGGACTGATCAGCTTCGTTCCCTACATCGGCTCGCTGGTCGGGCTGGTGTTGTCGGTGGGTGTCGCCTTCGTGCAGTTCTGGCCCGACTGGATCATGGTCGCGATCGTCGCCGGCATCTTCTTCGCGGGCCAGTTCATCGAGGGCAACATCCTGCAGCCCAAGCTGGTCGGCCGCAGCGTCAACCTGCATCCCGTCTGGCTGATGTTCGCGCTTTTCGCCTTCGGATCGCTCTTCGGCTTCGTCGGGCTGCTTCTCGCCGTGCCGGCCGCAGCGGCCGTCGCCGTCCTGGTGCGTTTCGCGCTGTCGCGCTATCTGGAATCGCCGATGTACCGCGGCCACGACACGGTCGCAGCGCCCGTCCGGCGCCCGGATTGATGCCATGTCGGAGAAAGCCATGGCGAACCCGCGGCAATTGCCGCTCGATCTCGGCCACGATGCCGAATTATCGCGCGACAGCCTGGTGGTTTCGCCGGCCAACGCCAAGGCCGTGGCGCTGATTGACCGCTGGCCCGACTGGCCCTCTCCGGTCGTCATCCTGGCGGGGCCGACGGGATCGGGCAAGACGCACCTGGGGGAAGTCTGGGCCGAGGCGGCCGACGCGCGGCGGTTACCGACCGACCGGCTCGGCGAAGCGAGCCAGGTTTCGCAGGCGGGCCGTCCGATCCTGATCGACGGCCTCGAGGCGCGCGGCTTTGACGAGACGGCTCTGTTTCACCTCATCAACTCGGTCCAGTCGGCGAATTCCTTCCTTCTGATGACGTCGCGCTCCTTCCCCAACGCCTGGGGCGTCAAGCTCGCCGATCTCGGTTCGCGCCTCAAGGCGGCGACGGTCGTGGAAATCGGCGAACCAGACGACATGCTGCTCGCCGGCGTCATCACCAAGCTCTTCGCCGACCGCCAGCTCGAGGTGGAGGCGCACGTGGTGAGTTATCTCGTCTCGCGCATGGAGCGTTCGCTTTCCACGGCAGGCCGCGTGGTGGAGCGGCTCGACCGCGCCGCCCTGGAGCAGAAATCGCGCATCACCCGCGGATTGGCCGCGCAGGTGCTGACCGCGATGGACCAGGGGCAGGGAGAGTTCGAACTCTGAGGCCGGTGGCAACACCGCAAAACAGTTGCGGCTTGCGGCCTTCCTGTGTATCCCACGGCTCCGAGGCAAACGTCGGAGTGTAGCGCAGTCTGGTAGCGCATCTGGTTTGGGACCAGAGGGTCGCAGGTTCGAATCCTGCCACTCCGACCAGCCGCCGCCGGGCGGTTCGCCCCCGACGCGGAATGCTTCCGCGAGTTTGCGAAAGGATCGACCATGTCAGCGCGCATCTACAGCCCAGCCAGAACCGCCATGCAGTCGGGCAAGGCCAAGACCGGCCGCTGGGTGCTGGAGTTCGATCCCGAGCAGCCGAGGAAGATCGATCCGCTGATGGGCTACACGACCTCCGGAGACATGAAGAGCCAGATCCGCCTGGTCTTCGACACGCGGGAAGAGGCGGTGGCCTATGCCAAGAAACAGGGGCTCGCCTTCCGGGTCCAGGAGCCGAAGGAGATCAAGCGTCGCCAGATTTCCTATTCGGACAATTTCCGCTATGACCGCAAGATACCCTGGACGCACTGAGCGCCAGTAGCGAATGCCCGTCCGGCGCCGCCGGACCGCCGATCCCGTAGCTCAGCCGGATAGAGCACCGGCCTTCTAAGCCGATGGTCGCAGGTTCGAATCCTGCCGGGATCGCCAAAATTCAATCGCTAAGTTCGCTCGCTTGATGTCTGCCACGTCACCGCCGGCAGGCGGTTCGCAGAAGTCGGTCGGCAGATGGTCCTTTCGTGTGGCGAAAAAGCTTTTCGGATATCATCTGGTAGTCGGCGAGATGCGGCCGCTTGAGAAACGCGTCGATCTGCGCAATCGAATGGCCCGTGACACCGGAGAACCGTCGATTCTTCGCGGCCACCATTCGGTGATGGAGGTGTCGTACAAATCGTGGAAAGGTCACGTCCTCGATCTTCTGCCGCCGGCGCTCATCGCGCCACGAGGCAGGCGATATCGCAGAAGGCAAGGCGGCATGCCTGTCGTAAGGGAACTATCGGCGTTGCATCGCATGCACGACTGTACTAGGAGGCGGGCGGTGACGGTCGGCATCTTCCAATCCATGTACATAAGTTCTTGCTGATCGATTGCCTACCTTTGACGGCCTCTCGTTTCATAGGTTCAATGCAGTCTTTCGTGGGGGGATGATGCAGACCGTTCGCGGCCCCGTTCTTGACACGAGAGCGGCTCGGGTGCTGCGAAAAAGCCAGGAACCGACGACTATGCGAGTGGAGAACTTGAAGTGCAGGTGACATTTTTTGGGACGGGCTACGTCGGTCTCGTGCAGGCGGCGGTTCTCGCCGAGGCGGGGCATCATGTGATCTGCGTCGACATCGACGCCCGTAAGGTCGAAGGCCTCAGACAGGGCCAGGTGCCGATCTACGAGCCCGGTCTGGAACGGCTCGTCAGAGACAACAGCGCAGCTGGCCGGCTGCTCTTCACGACCGACGCCGCCGAGGGCATCGCGCACAGCACGCTTCAGTTCATCGCGGTGGGGACGCCGCCGGACGAGGATGGCTCCGCCGACATCAAGTACGTGCTGGGCGTCGCCGACCAGATCGCGGCGCAGATGGATGAGCACAAGATCGTCGTGGTGAAGTCGACCGTTCCAGTGGGGACGAGCCACAAGGTCAAGGAGAAGATGAAGGCCCGGCTGGCCGAGCGCAATCGGCCCGATCTCACCTTCGACGTAGCGTCCAACCCCGAGTTCCTAAAGGAAGGCGCCGCTGTTGCGGACTGCAGCAAGCCGGATCGCATCATCGTGGGCGTGGAGAACGAGGCGGCCGAGAAGGTCCTGCGTGAGCTCTATGCGCCATTCAGCCGCAACCACGAAAAAATCATCAGCATGGACATTCGCAGCGCCGAACTGACCAAGTACGCGGCGAACTGCATGCTCGCCACCAAGATCAGCTTCATCAACGAGATTGCCAACCTGGCCGAACTCCTGGGCGCCGACATCGAGAAGATCCGGCTCGGCATCGGTTCGGATCCGCGCATCGGCTACCAGTTCATCTATCCGGGAGTCGGCTATGGCGGGTCGTGTTTCCCCAAGGACGTCCAGGCGCTGATCAGGACCGCGGACGAGGTCGGTTTCGACGCCACGGTGATGAAGTCGGTGGAGCGTCGCAACAACGAGCAGAAGCGCTTCCTGTTCGACAAGATCTTGCAGCATTTCGGGGGAGACATCGCCGGCAAGACCTTCGCGATGTGGGGCCTGGCCTTCAAGCCGAACACCGACGACATGCGCGAGGCGCCGTCGCGGGTGCTGATGGAGGCCCTGTGGGCGGCGAAAGCGAAGGTACGCGCGTACGATCCCAAGGCCATGGACGAGTGTCGCCGGATCTACGGCGACGTGGATGGACTGGAACTCTGCGAGACGCAGGAGGAAGCGCTCGAAGGCGCCGACGCCCTCGTCCTCGTCACCGAGTGGAAGAGCTTCTTCGCGCCCGACTTCGACGAGTTGAAGAGGATGTTGAAGGAGCCGGTCGTCTTCGACGGCCGCAACGTCTTCGATCCTGTCGTGACCTCCCGGCAGGGGATCACGCTCTACGGAGTCGGAAGAGGCGTTTCGGAAGGGGTGCGTGGCAAGAATGCCCCATCCGACGTTTCCGCTGCCCCCACGTCGAACCGGGCGGCCGTCGGGAATTGATTTTCCGGGAGGGTTCCTGCAAGAACTCGACCGGCTGAAATGGGGCACGACCAGCCGGAGCGAACGATCTTTCGCTTCTGCATTTCCAATAGGATGGGGTGACTATGGCCAAGGGTATTATTTTGGCAGGAGGCAGCGGGACGCGGCTCTATCCGCTTACGCTGGCCATCTCCAAACAAATACTGCCGATCTACGACAAGCCGATGATCTACTATCCGCTCAGCGTCCTCATGCTGGCCGGGATCCGCGACATTCTCATCATCTCGACGCCGCGCGACCTTCCGGTCTTCCGTGAGCTTCTGGGCAGCGGAGAAGATTTCGGCATCAATCTGAGCTTCGCGGAGCAGCCGCAGCCGAACGGTCTCGCCGAGGCCTTTATCATCGGCCGCGAGTTCATCGGCGACGACAACGTCGCGATGATCCTCGGCGACAACATCTACTTCGGAGAGGGCCTGTCGAGCATGTGCAAGGCGGCGGCGGCGCGCGAGAGCGGCGCTTCGGTCTTCGCCTATTACGTGGAGGACCCCAAGCGCTACGGCGTCGTGGAGTTCGACCAGACTGGAAAGGCACTCTCGATCGAAGAGAAGCCGTCCGAGCCGAAGTCGAACTGGGCCGTCACCGGGCTCTATTTCTACGACAACGACGTCGTCGACGTCGCCGCCTCGATCAAGCCGTCGGAACGGGGCGAGCTCGAAATCACCTCCGTCAACAATCACTATCTTGAGAAGGGCAGCCTGCACGTACACCAGCTCGGGCGCGGCTACGCCTGGCTCGACACGGGCACGCACGACAGCCTCCACGAAGCCTCTTCCTTCGTACGCACGATCGAGCACCGGCAGGGCATGAAGATCGCCTGTCCCGAGGAGATCGGCTTCGAGATGGGCTGGCTCAGTCCGGCACAGGTCTATGCCCGGGCCGATCGCCTGGGAAAGAACGAGTATGCATCGTATCTGCGCAGGCGCGTCGCTGAACTGGAGCAGGCATGACGGAAATCAGGAAGAACGAGCTTGAAGGCGTTCTCGAGATCGTTCCGAAGCGTTTCGGCGACGACCGCGGCTTCTTTTCGGAGACCTACAACAGGAAGGTGCTGAAGGACGCCGGTGTCGATCTGGATTTCGTCCAGGACAATCACTCCTATTCGGCCCGGCGCGGGGTGCTTCGCGGCCTCCACTATCAGCTTCCTCCCTTCGCCCAGGACAAGCTGGTGCGCGTGGTCAAGGGCGCGATCTTCGACGTCGCCATCGACATCCGTCGAAGCTCGCCACAATTCGGCAAGTGGCACGCGATCGAGATCTCCGCGACCAAGTGGAACCAGTTCCTCGTGCCGAAAGGCTTCGCGCACGGCTTCGTGACGCTGGAGGAAGACACCGAGGTCATCTACAAGACGACGGACTTCTATTCGCCCGAGCACGACCGTGCGATCCGGTACGACGATCCGACGATCGGGATCGACTGGCCGCTGGGGGCGGACGAGTTGCAGCTTTCGCCGAAGGATCTGCGTGCGCCTTCGCTCGCCGATGCAGACATATTCGATTGATGAGGTAGAACAGTGCGAATTCTCGTCACCGGTGGTGCCGGCTTCATCGGATCGGCCGTATGCCGGTTGCTGGCCCGCAACCCCGACAATAGGGTGGTCAACGTCGACAAGCTGACCTATGCCGGGAACCTGGCGTCGCTGCGCGAGATCGACAATTCACCCAACTACCGCTTCGTGAAAGCCGATATCTGCGACGATGCCGCGATACTCGACATCATGAAGGCCGAAGAGATCGGGACCGTCATGCACCTCGCGGCGGAAAGCCACGTGGACCGGTCGATCGACGGGCCCGGCGCATTCATCGAGACGAACGTGGTCGGGACATTCCGCATGCTCAATGCAGCCCTTGCCTACTGGAAGGGGCTCTCGTCGGGCGCGCAGGAGCAGTTTCGCTTCCATCACATCTCGACCGACGAAGTCTTTGGCGATCTCCCGTTCGATTCCGGCATCTTCACGGAAGAGACGCCCTATGCGCCGTCCTCTCCCTATTCGGCTTCGAAGGCCGCGTCCGACCACTTCGCGCGAGCCTGGCACGAGACCTATGGGCTGCCGGTGGTGCTGTCGAACTGCTCCAACAATTACGGCCCTTACCACTTCCCCGAAAAGCTCATTCCGCTCGTCATCCTCAATGCGCTCGACGAGCGGCCGCTCCCGGTCTACGGCAATGGCGCCAACGTGCGCGACTGGCTCTACGTGGAAGACCATGCGCGCGCCCTCGAACTGGTTGCGACCACGGGCGTCGTCGGCGAGAGCTACAATATCGGCGGGCACGCCGAGCGCACCAACTTGGAAGTCGTCCAGGCGATCTGCGACATTCTCGACGCGAAACGTCCTCGCAAGCGCGGTGCGAGCTATCGCGACCTCATCACCTTCGTGACGGATCGGCCAGGACATGACCGCCGCTACGCCATCGATTCGTCCAAGATCGAGCGTGAACTCGGCTGGCAGCGCCAGGAGAGTTTCGACACCGGACTGGCACGCACGATCGACTGGTATCTCGACAATGAATGGTGGTGGGGACCGATCCGGTCTGACCGCTACTCCGGCGAACGGCTTGGGGTGACCAAGATAGGCGCAGCATGAGGATTCTCGTCACCGGCAGCCAGGGACAGGTCGTAAGCAGCCTCGTCGAGGCGGCGGCGGGTCGCTCTGGTATCGAGGTCGTCGCAATTGGCCGGCCTGAACTGGACCTTGCCGACCCGGCGAGCGTGCATGCGGCGATTGCCGCGGCGAGGCCCGACGTGGTGGTCTCCGCCGCGGCCTATACGGCGGTCGACCAGGCCGAGGACGAGCCCGAGATCGCCGCGGCGATCAACGAGCGCGGGGCCGGCGCGGTGGCCGAGGCGGCCGCGAAGATCGGCGCGCCCGTCATCCACCTTTCGACCGACTACGTCTTTTCAGGCGATGGCGATCGCCCCTATCGCGAAGACGATCCGACCGGCCCGGTCGGCGTCTACGGAGCGACCAAGCTGGCGGGCGAAAAAGCGGTCGCGGCCGCAACCCCCCGCCATCTGATCCTGCGGACCGCCTGGGTCTACAGCGTCTACGGGAAGAATTTCGTGAAGACGATGCTGCGGGTCGCCGCCGACCGTGACAGCCTCACCGTCGTGGCGGATCAATGGGGAAACCCGACCTCCGCGCACGACATCGCCGATGCTATCCTCACCGCCGCAGAACGTCTTCGAAGCGACGCGGCGCCGTTTGGCACCTATCATCTGGCCGGTACGGGCGACACCCACTGGGCCGGGTTCGCGGCTCATGTTCTGGACACCAGCCGCACCCTCGGGGGCCCATGGGCCGAGGTTCGCGGGATAACGACGGCGGAGTATCCAACCAAGGCACGACGTCCAGCCAATTCCAGGCTCTCGACCGATCGCTTCCGGGATGCCTTCGGATGGGTGGCGCCCGACTGGCGTGAATCGAGCCGGATCGTGGTGGAACGTCTCTTGGCATAAACGAAAAGCAACCCGCAGGATCGAGTTGCACAACCGGACGAACAGATAGTGGCTTCGAGAACTCCCCAAAGGGCCAAAAGCATTACTACCAGGAAGCAGGAGCCAAGAACGGCGGTACTCGTTCTTGGCATGCACCGATCGGGAACATCGGCGCTGTCGCGTGTACTGAATTTGCTGGGATGCCATCTGCCGGACGACCTCATTGGTGGCGATGCGAGCAATCAGCCCGGCCATTGGGAATCCAAGGCGGTTGCGAGGCTGAACGACCGCATCCTGGAGTCGGCAGGTTCGACCTGGTACGACTGGCAGGAATTCAATCCCAGGTGGTTCGACTCTCCGAAAGCCGACGAGTTTCGGGATGAGGCGATAACGACGCTGGCGACGGAATACGGTCCATCACGCCTGTTCATCATGAAGGACCCCCGTCTCTGCCGTCTTGTTCCCTTTTGGCTCGACATCCTGGCTCGGTCGAACGTACGACCTGTCGCCCTGCTTCCGCTTCGCAATCCTCTCGAAGTTGCTGCATCTCTCCATAAGCGAAACGGGTTCGACCCGGCTTTCGGATATCTTCTGTGGATTCGCCATGTCCTCGAAGCGGAGGCCGCTTCCCGAGACGTGCCCCGCATGTTCACCACGTATGACCAACTCTTGCAGGGATGGGGGCGCTTGGTTGAGGACGCCCAGAACGCCCTTGGCGTGTCCTGGCCGCGGCTTTCCGATCGAACGGCTGCGGAAATCGATGCTTTTCTCTCCAAGAACCATCGGCACCATACGGAACCGCCCGAAAAAATCGTCGAGAACCCCAACGTCACGAACTGGCTTAGAGAGAGTTATTCGATTTTCCTGAACTGGGCGAAGGCCGGAGAGCAGATCGACGATAGAACTCGGCTCGACGGGATTCGTGACGAGTTCAATGCGGCATCGCCCGCCTTCGGTCGACTGGTCGAGTCTGGCAGGGTGGCCCGCTCTCGGGTTGGAAAGCTGGAGAAAGAAGTTTCCGTCATCACGGAAAGATCGGCTGTCGAAGTGGAGAAAGCCAAGAAGCTGGAGCAGGAGCTTTCTACCACCCGGTCGCGCATCGCCGAGGGTGATAAGAAGGTGTCCGAGCTGCAGGCCGAAATCGCCAAGCGCAGCACGGCCCTGTCGGAAGCTCAGCAAAAAGCGAGCGCTGCGGAGGCAGCGTCTGCGGCCAGCGGGCAGAAGCTGAAGCAACTGGAACAGGAACTCGCTGCAGCACGTGCAAACCTCGGTGAGGGCGAGAAGAAGGTCGCTGCGC